>NZ_JBGMWH010000002.1:0-728831 GCF_041514305.1 Salinarimonas chemoclinalis | reverse complement strand
TTGATTTACCCCGTTTCGCCGGCCCGTTTCCCGGTTTCCTGCGGTTTGCACTTTCCTGTTTCAAAATGTTCCGGGCGCTTGCTCGACCCTCCCAGTCGAGAGATCATGTCTTTCCGATCTGAGGTTTGCAGGAAGCGGCCGGTGTCTCCGAATCAAGCGCCCGTTCGCCCAGAGCTGATATTCTGTCTTTGCGCGGCCTCTGGCACGAACACGCAGGACGTTGTCGATGCGCTCTCAACCGAGCTGAAGGCGGTTGGGTACGAGGCGGTTAATGTGCGGCTCAGTAGCCTTATGGCCGAGCTCCCGGGAAACGAAGCTCTTCAGAGCCTCAAGTTTGAGGACGAGCGGATTCGCGAAAGCATGAGGGCCGGGAACCGCATGAGAGCGATCGTCGGAAGCGACGATGCCGTCGTCCGCCTCGGAATTGCACAAATCCTGCGGACGCGGGGGGAGCGCTCTGGCGACCGTCAGGTCCAAGCCGAGGGGGTCTGCTTCATCATAAATTCTCTAAAGCGGGAAGAAGAAATAGAGCTGCTTCGAGTCCTCTACGGGAAGCGCGTGTTCATGATTTCAATCTACGAGCCGGAGGGTTCGCGGATCGATGCACTCGCGCTCCGGATTGCAAGGTCGCGAGCTAGCGGTGACATTGAACGTTACAAACCGGTCGCCAAGCAGCTTATCGATATCGACAAGAAGGAGCGCGGAAATCCTCATGGCCAAAGGCTAGATGATGTTTTCCCGCTTGCGGATTGCTTTCTCAAGTACGGGCCGGACCTCCGTATGAACGTCGAGCGGTTCGTTCAGCTTCTTTTCGGCGCACCGTTCACGACGCCCACGATAGACGAATTGATGATGTTCCACGCTAAGTCTAGCGCTCAGAGGTCCGCCGATTTGTCGCGACAGGTTGGAGCAGTGATCGCGACAAAGCGGGGAGAGGTTCTGGCCACCGGCTGCAACGAGGTGCCTCGTGCGGGCGGGGGGGTCATATGGGATGCCGTAGCGGGCACTCCTGACGACCACCGGGACTACCGGGAGGGGGTCGACGCCGCCGCGGCCGCGAAGAACGACATTGTTGCCGATGCGCTGGGTGCACTCAAACGTGCAGGATGGTTGAGCGAAAATCTCGCGAGCTACGAACCCGAACAGCTTGCGCTCATGGCTCTATTCGATGGCGCAAAGCCACTCGCATCCGCGAAGGTATCCAGCCTGCTAGAGTTCGGTAGGATCGTGCATGCCGAAATGGCAGCGATCTGCGACGCTGCCCAACGGGGAGTCGCGGTCGACGATGCTACGCTCTACTGCACAACTTTTCCCTGCCACGTTTGTGCACGGCATATCATCGCGGCCGGTATTTCCCGAGTGGTCTACATCGAGCCCTACCCGAAAAGTCAGGCGAAGAAGCTTTACCGCCGCGCCGTTCGCGTCGATGAGGACCGTGAAGCGAGCGCCAACGCGGTCGCTTTCGAGGCGTTCGTGGGCGTGGCGCCAAGCCGCTTTTTCGACCTATTTAGCTTTGTCGAAAGGAAGAATCGTCAAGGCTACGCTCTTCCGGAACGAGTGACGGAAGGCGCCGCCCCAAAGAGTGTTGCAGTGGGGTCATACGCGTCGGAACTCGAATCGTCGTACTTGGATTGCCTCGATCGAGGCGATTGGTCCGAGTCGGCTCTGGGCGAGGAAGCGGGAGGACAAGATGGCAGCTGATTCTTGGGTGGTTCGAATGGCCCGCGAGGCAAAGGCCGAGACGGCAAATTGGTCTCCTGCGAAGAAGGATTTTGCGGCACGCGTGGTGCAATCGACAAGCAGATCGTCCTCCGGAAAGGGGGCGGACACTCAGAAACCCGTCGATCGGAGGTCCTGAGAGGCGCTCTACCGGGTGATGCGTGAGTTCAGCTTCCTGATTGCGCTTTCGGCTAGCGCCTTCGTCCTTGAGAGATAGCGCTCGAGGATCTTGCCCACCGATCCAAGCGCATGCCCGGCGATCGTCGCGATCTCCGCCGTGCTGCAGCCGGCCTCCGCGAGCATGGTGACAGCAGTCCCGCGGAGGTCTTGGAAGTGCAAGGTCCTCGGTGAGCCCCGATGCGGCGTACGCGCGCTCCCAGGCGGCGGAGAAGCCGCCCTCGGTCCAGGGCCGGTCGCGCGTGCCGATGAAACCCCCACGTGGGCCCGGGGGAGGGCGTCCAGCGTGACCTTTAGCGTGGCGGTGCAACTGATGTTGAGCGTCTCGCCGGCCCTGCGCTGAGGCAGCGTGATCGCCCTGCCGTCCCAGTGCTTCCAATCCTCCCGCCGCTCCGAACATTCCTCTCGAAAGCCTGCCAACCGGACCACAGCGGTCCCGATGATACATGTGCGTGTGCCGCGGCTGACGGCAGGGGTCCGCTCCGCTCTCGTCCTGCACGACCGCCTACCCTTGCCGCCCCTCTCGCCCCCGCGCTAGAACCCGTCGACGCGCAGGCCCGTCGGCCTGCCGCCGTGACCATGCCGGGGGGCGCATGCCGTCGATCGACATCACCGAACTCGTGCAGGAATTCGCGGTCCTGTTCGCCGTCATCGATCCCGTGGGCACGATCCCCGTCTTCCTCGCGGCGACCGCCGGGATCGCGGCGGAGCGGCGGACGGGGGTGGCGGTGCGGGCGGTCGGGATCGCGGCCCTCGTGCTGCTCGGCTTCATCGCCGTGGGGCAGATCTTCCTGGAGGCGGTGGGGGTGAGCCTCGTCTCGTTTCAGATCGCCGGCGGGATCGTGCTGTTCCTGTTCGCGCTGGGCATGATCTTCGGCGAGTCGAAGCCCGACCAGGAACGCGCCCTCGTCGAGAAGTCCGATGCCGAACTCGCGGTCTATCCGCTCGCGATCCCCTCGATCGCGGGTCCCGGCGCCATGCTGAGCGTCGTGCTGCTGACCGACAACCGCGCCCACCCGGTGCTCGAGCAGATGCTGACGGCCGCGATGATGTTCCTCGTCCTGGCCATCGTGCTCGCGCTGCTGCTCGCCGCCTCCTGGCTGCACAGGTTTCTCGGCAATGCCGGCGCGGCGATCATCAGCCGCGTCATGGGACTCGTGCTGGCCGCGCTCGCGGTCGAGACGATCCTGAACGCCGTGTTCGGCCTCCTCGCGACCCGCTGAGCGTCCTCAGGCGGCCGCAGAAGTGCGCGCCGCGGGACCGGCGGCGGCGTCGGGATGGCGCCGGGCGATCTCCAGGAAGCGCTCCAGATTGTCGAGGAACAGGCGGGTCAGGTCGGGGTCGAACTGCGCGCCGGCCTCGCTCTCGAAATGGGCGACGATCCGGTCGAGCGGCCAGGGCTCCTTGTAGCAGCGCTTGGCGCCCAGCGCGTCGAAGACGTCGACGATCGCGGTGATGCGCCCGTAGAGGTGGATCGCCTCGCCGGACAGGCCGCGCGGATAGCCGCGGCCGTCGAAGCGCTCGTGATGCTGGCCGGCGACGATGGCGCCGGCGCGGATCACCGGGCGGCTCGATTCGGCGAGCAGCGCCTCGCCCACGAGCGTGTGGCGCTTCATCACCTCCCACTCGTCGGGATCGAGCTTGCCGGGCTTGTTGAGCACCGCGTCGGGGACGCCGACCTTGCCGACGTCGTGGAGCGCGGAGGCGAGGCGCAGCGTCTCCAGATCGGCGGTCTCGAGCCCGGCGAGCCGGCCGAGTTCCTCTGCCATCGCCGAGACGCGGGTGACGTGATGTGCGGTCTCCTGCGAGCGGGTCTCCACCGCGCCGCCGAGGATCGCGGTGATCTCGGCCTGCGTCGCCTCGAGCTCGCCGCGCAGCGACAGGTTCTCGAAGGCGATCGTGATGTTGCGCGCGAACAGCCGCACGAGCTCCTCGTCGCAGATCGGACGTCGGGCGGGGTTGGCGAGGTAGAGCAGCGTGCGGGACTCGACGCTGCGGCGCGTGCACACGGCGATGTGGTCGTCGGCGACGAGGACGCGCCCGTCGAGGGCGCCCGAGATCCAGCGCTCGAGCAGGTCGGCGGGGACGATCTCTTCGAGCACGACCCGCGGCTCGCGCTCCAGCGCGCCGATCGCCGCCAGCACGTGCGGGGGACCGGATTCGACCGCGGCCGCGACGCTGCGCGCGCTCACGAGCGCTGCATCCGGCTCGAGGTAGAGGAGCGAGGTGAGCTGCTCGAGCGCGCCCCGGGCGAACTGCTCGAGGTAGCGTGCTTCGTAGAGCCGCGCGGACGCCTCGATCACCGTGCGCAGCCCCTGGCGATTGCGTTCCAGCGCGAGGATGTCGCGATGGCCGCGGATGGCGGAAACCACGGCGGAGAAGAGCTTCTGCGCGGTCAGCTCCGCCTTCTCCTTGTAGTCGTTGATGTCGTAGTCGAGGATCACGCTGCGCTCGGGGGCCTGGCCCGGCTCGCCGGTGCGCAGGATGATGCGCACTGCGTGATCGCCGCGCTCCCGGCGGATCCAGCGCACGAGGTCGAGCCCGGCGCGGTCGGTCTCCATCACCACGTCGAGGAGGATGACCGCGAGCGGCGGCAGCGTCGGCATCAGCGCGCGGGCCTCGCGCGCGGAGAAGGCCGAGTGGAAGACGACGCCGCGGCCGGCCAGCGCGAGGTCGGCGAGCGCGAGCCGCGTGACGTCGTGCACCCCGGGCTCGTCGTCGACGATGAGCACGTGCCAGGAGCCTTCGCGCGCGCCCTCGGCGGCATCCCGGGCGGAGCGGGCGGCGGCGGCGTGGGTGTCGTCGACGAGGAAGTCCATCATGCCTCGGCTCCTCGGATGGGCAGGGTCAGGACGAAGGTCGTGCCGGCGCCGGGGGCGCTGTCGACGGCGATGTCGCCGCCGAGCCGGGCCGTGACGAGGTTGTGCAGGATGTGCAGGCCGAGGCCGGTCCCGCCGCTCGAACGCTTCGTGGTGAAGAACGGGTCGAAGATGCGTGCGGCGACCGCCGGCTCCATGCCGACGCCGTTGTCCGAGAAGCGGATCTCGAGGGTCCGCGCGCCGATCGCCGCCACGAGCGCGACGCGCCGGTCGTCGCGGCCCTCGAAGGCGTGGATCGCGGCGTTCGAGACGAGGTTCGTGATCACCTGCGCGAGCGCGCCGGGGTCCGTGGTCACCTCGCCCTCCGGCTCGACCGCGAGGGAGACGCACAGGCGCGCGCGCTTCGTCGTCGGCTCGAGGCTGACGAGCAGGCTGCGCAGCCAGTCCCCCAGCGCGATCGCGCGCACCGCCTGGCTCGACTGGTCGACGGAGGTCTGCTTGAAGCTGCGCACGAGATCGGCGGCGCGCGCGAGGTTGGCGTGCGTGATCTCGAGCGAGCGCGTCGCCTCCGCGAGCCCCTGCTCGAGCTGGACGCGCCCGAGCGTGCCCTGCGCCAGGGCCCGGGTCAGCGTGGCGATCTGGCCCTGGAGATGGGTGACGGCCGTGACGCCGATGCCCACCGGCGTGTTGATCTCGTGCGCGACTCCGGCGACGAGGTCGCCGAGCGAGGCGAGCTTCTCGCGGCGGATCAGCGTCTCCTGCGTCGCCTCGAGATCGGCGAGCGCGTGACGCAGCTCGGCGGTGCGCAGCGACACCTGCCGCTCGAGCTCGGCCGTGGCCTGCGAGCGCAGGCGCTCGGCCTCGCGTCGCTCGGAGATGTCACGCACCGACAGCTGGAAGGAATCCTCCTCCTCGTCGATGAGCGTGATCGTGCCCTCGCCGGGGAAGATGGTGCCGTCGAAGCGGCGGAACTCGCGCTCGGTCTCGAACCAGCCCTGAGCGCGGGCGACGCCGAGCGCCTCCTCGACCTGGACGCGCGTCACGTCGACGTCGTTCGGCGACAGCGCGCCGATGGGCAGATCGACGATGGCCGCGTCGCCGGCTCGGAACAGCTCGTGGGCGCGCCGATTGGCGGCGACGTAGCACCCGCGGCGCGCGATCAGGATCGCGTCGCCGGAATGCTCGAACAGCCGGCGCCAGTGCTGCTCGCTCTGCGCGACGCGCTGCTCGGCGCGTCGCCGGTTGGTGACGTCGCGCACGAACACGGCCGCCTCGCCCGCCGCGGAGGAGAAGGCGGTGATCTCGACGACGCCGCCGTCCAGCGCGCCGTCGTAGGCCAGCTCCATGGTCGCCAGCGCCTCGCCCAGGAGCGCCGTGCGCCTCAGGCGGGCCGGTACGCTTGTGCCGGCGATGCGGGGGAAGGCGTCCTCCAGCGCGCGACCGATCAGCAGGGCCGGGTCGACCGCGAGCGTGCGCGCCGCCGCGGCGTTGATCCGGCGGATGCGCAGCGCGCCGTCGGCGGCGATCGCGAGCGTGACGACGCCGAACGGAATCCCATCGAGGATCGCGTGAAGGCGTGCGCCGGCGGAGCGGTCGGCGTGGTCGGGGAGGAGGGCGGCGGCTTCGATCATGGGTCACGTAACGTCAAGCTGTGATGCATCCTGACATGTGGGAAATTAATTTTTCCTGTCGCGCGCCCCCACCGGATTCGTCCGCAAGAACTCGCGCTTGCCAGCGAGTTCTGTATGGTTCAACTCGAAGTAAACCGCCCTTAGGGCGCTGCTCGCGCGAGGGGTGCCAAGCAGCACACTCATTACGATTATCAGTCGTGAACTCAAACAGAAGTAGATACTATTACGATTTTCGCGCCGAAATGCACGTTTTCGTTTGACACGTGAAGATTGCCACGCCAGAAATGCGGGAACAAAGAGTGCTCGGGGGCGTGTGGGGCGCGGTTCCGGTTTCCAGGGCGCGCCAGACTTTCCGAAACTCTGCGTTGGAGTTCGACGCTCGCGGGGTCAGGCCGCGGTGTCATTCGTGCGCGTGCAGTCGTCGTGCCGGCCGGTACGGGGGCACAACGTGGAGGCAAACGTATGTCGGGTGATGATGAGCCTAAGATGGATATGAAGAAGCATCCGAACGAGATCGATCGCGAGATCGGACGTCGCATCAAGCAGCGCCGCACCGAACTGGGGCTCAACCAGCAGAGCCTCGCGCAGCAGATCGGCGTCTCGTACCAGCAGGTGCAGAAGTACGAGAACGGAACCGACCGCGTCGGAGCCAGCCGTCTCTACGCCATCGCGAATGCGCTGCATTGCCCGGTGGCGGATTTCTACGAGCGCGGCGCGGAGTTCCGGGAGACGGGACCGGTCTACGAGCCCTCGATGGACGCGCAGCGCGTGCTCGCCACCGAGGACGGGCGGTTGCTGATCCACGCCTTCCTGAAGATCGAGGACGCCGCCGTGCGGCAGAAGGTCGTCGAGCTCGCCGCCGTGCTGGCCACGGCCCTGAAGCGGCCGTCCAACGGGCGCCGGGTGCGGCGCCGGCCGCCGCTGTGATCGCGCCCACCCGGCGCGCCCACGCGATCGCGCGCCGGGCCCCGATCGGGTGTGGACAGAGGCTGACGAATGCATGAATTCTCGTTGCCGGACATCGCGCGCCGGCCTACGGTGCCACGTGCGCCTGTGGGGGCGTACATCGAGAGCACCTTCATGGCCCGCCGATCCCGTATCGGCGGGCCTCTTTTCGTCGGCGCGCGCCGTCCTCGCGGGGCGAATGCCGGCGTCTCAACGCTTTCTCAAGCGGGGAGGGGCTAAGCGGGAGGACCGGCGCACCGCGCCACGACCGATCGAGCCGCTCCGTGATCGTGCGCACCTTCATCCCCGTCTACGGCGCCCAGCTCGCGCGGCTGGTGATCCCGGTCCTCGTGCTGCCGATCGTCGCCCGCCGGCTCGAGGTCGACGCCTTCGCCGCGCTGATGAGCGCGCAGGCGCTCGCCTACCTCGTCATGCTGGCGCCGGAGTACGGCTTCGCCACCTACGGCGCGCGCACCGTGGCGCAGGCGCGCGGCGAGGAGGGGCGGCTCGCGCGTGCGGCGCGGGAGATCGTGGCGGCGAAGCTCGTCCTCTGTCTGCCGGCCGCGGCCGCGGGGACACTCGCGGCCCTCCTCCTGCCGACGCTGGGGGGCGATCCCGCCCTCGTCGCGCTCACCGTCGCGCTCGGCCTCGCGCTCGGGCTCGCCCCCGGCTGGTTCTTCCAGGGTGTCGGCCGCGCGCAGGCCTACGCCTTCCTCGAGATCGGGGCGCTGGCGGCCTTCCTCCTCCTCGTCTTCCTGGTGCCCTACGGCCCACGCGATGCGGCGCTGGTGCTCGCGCTCCAGGCCGGGCCGCTGGCGCTCGCGGTGGCGATCGGGCACTGGATGACGGCGCGGCGCGTGGGCGTCGCGCGGCCTCCCTGGAGCGCCGTCGCGGCGCACCTGCGCGGCGGCGCCTCGCTGTTCGTGGCCAAGGCCGCGAGCGCCGCGCCGGGGCTCGGCCTCGTCTACCTCGCGGGCTTCCTGATGGCGCCCCAGCTCGTCGCGGTCTACGCCGCCGCGGAGCGCGTGGTGATGGGCTCGGCGAACGTGCTCTGGCCGGTGATGCAGGTCGTCATGCCCGAGATCGCGAGCCGGCGCGTGCACGATCCGGAGGGCGCGGCGCGCGTCTTCCGGCGCGGTGCCGGCGCGCTCGTGGCGCTCGGGGTCGCGCTCGGCGGCTTCCTGTTCGTCGCCGCCGACCCGATCGTGCGCATCCTGTTCGGCGCCGGCTACGGCGAGGCGGCGGAGGTGCTGCGCATCGCCGCCTTCATCCTGCCGCTCGTCGCGGTCAACGCGGCCTGCAACAACGGCGTCCTCGTGGTGCACGGGCGCGACCGGCAGATCATGACGATCCAGGTCGCGACCGCGATCCTCGTCTTCGCGGGCGCGGCGCTGTTCGCCGGCGGCGAGGACCCCGCGCGGCTCGCCTGGGTGCGGCTCGGTGCGGAGGTCTTCGCCGCCGCGGCGATGGTGGCCGCGAGCCTGGCCGCGGTGCGCGCGGCGTCTCCCGCCTATCCGCGCAGCGCCTCGTAGAGCGCCAGGTGGCCGCGCGCCGCCTCCCCCCACAGTGATGCCAGGTCGACCGCGATCGCCTCCTCGCGCCGCTCGTGCGCGGCGACGAGCGCGTCGGCGAAGGCCCGCGCCGGCGCGTCGACGGGCACGAGACGCGTCGCCGGGCTCGCGATCTTCGCGGCGAGCGCGGGGAAGAGCGCGAACTCGTCCGCCCGGGCCGGCTCGGTGGTGACGAGCGGCCGCGCGATCTGCGCGAGCGCGTGGAAGGTGCCGCGCCGGGCGCTCACGCCGTCGGTGTAGGGCAGGAGAAAGGCGTCGCAGGCGGCGAGCACCGTCATCAGCTCGGTCTCGTCGTCGATGCGGCCGCGGAAGTCGAGCGCGTCGGACACGCCGAGCGCCGCGGCGCGGGCGAGGAAGGCGGGCCGGTCGTCCGGCTTGTCGTGCAGAAAGTCGCCGCAGACGACGAGGCGTGCGTCGAACCCCTTCGTGCGCAGGGCGGCGAGCGTCTCGAGCAGAAGCTCGGGGCGCTTGGAGGCGTAGAGCACGCCGAAGAAGCCGACGACGAGCTGCGGGCGTCCGTCGCCCCTCGCGCGGATGCGGGCGCGCTCCGCGGCGATCGCGGCCTCTTCGCCGGGGCGCGCCATGATGTTGGGTCCGATCGGGATCATCGTCGCCGCCTCGCGCCTGGCACGCGCCACGACCGGCGAGCCGCGGAAGGCCGCGCGCTGGTGCTCGGAGACGAAGACGAAGGAGTCGGTCGCCCACACGTCCGGGAGGAGCGAGAGGTAGCGCAGCCGGTTGAGCGACATCCATTCGTGCAGCGTGACGACGATGTGCCCCCGGCGGGTCGCGAGCCGCGCCAGGAACAGTGCGACGCCCGGAAGCAGCGAGTTGCCCCAGCCCTCGATGGGCAGCTGCATGTGCACGGTCTCCCCGCGGCGCAGGCGGGAGACGATGACCCGCAAGAAGTCCAGGGGGCGGCGGGTCTCGACGGGCTCGATCCGCACGAGGCCCGGCGCGAGGACGTCGATCGCCTCGACGAGGCGCCGCGCGTAGTCCATCACGCCGCAGGTCACCGGCGCGTCCGAGCCGACGATCGTGACGGGCGCGATCGCGTCCGTGCCCGGCCCGGTGAGGGAGCGCATCTCGTTCATGCCGCGTGTCCTCCGTGGGGTGCGCTCGCGAGGCCACGCGCGCGCGCCGCCGACTCGACCCGGGCGAGCGCGAACAGGCCCCAGACGAGGCCGAGAAGCAGGTAGTAGTGCCGCCAATGGTCGGTATCGATCAGGAAGCCCTGGAGCATCTGCACGAACAGCGTCGACCAGACCGCGATGGCCAGCGGCTGCAACGAGGAGCGCATCGCCACGGTCGCGAAGCCCACGGCGACCGTGGCGAGGGTCAGCGCGAGGTAGGCGACGCCGCCCAGCCAGCCGTAGGAGGCGAAGGCGTTGATGTAGACGTTGTGGGGGTCCTCGGGCCAATGGTAGCGGAATTGGCGCGGGCCGTAGCCGTTGGGCATCTCGAACAGCGTCGGCAGCGAGCGAGCGTGGTTGCCGAAGCGGCCGGTCGGGCCGACGTCGTAGTACTGGTTGAGGCTCGCGCGCACCTCGAACATCTCGCGCACCGGCTCGATCGAGAGCGCGGCGGCGAGCGCGCCGACGCCCACCACGGGGGCGAGCGCCACGAGGCCGAGGATGCGCATGCGGACGCGCGGCGTCGCCGCGAACAGGAAGGTGAGGCCCGTCACCATGAGGATCGAGGCGCCCGCATGCCCCCAGGCGCCGCGGGAGAAGGACAGGAAGACGCCGCCCACGAAGATCACCGCGAAGAGCGCGGCGTTGCGCCAGAAACGGCCGCGGCCGGTCAGCATGTCCTGCGCGATGAGCACGAGCGGGAAGATCACGAAGGTGCCGAGGACGTTCGGGTCCTTGAACGTGCCGGACGCGCGGTCGTTGACCGTGAAGATCGCGCCGAGCCCGGCGACGTCGAAATAGCCGAGGATGCCCGCCACGCTCGCCGTCGCCGCGCCCCAGGTCAGCCCGGAGCGCAGCGCACCGAAGCGCTCGGCGCCGCGGTCGAGCAGCATGGCGGAAAACAGCACGCTCGTCGCCATCAGGTAGATCGAGACGGCGATGAACATCACCGAATCGGAGTCGTGCAGGAAGGGCGCCAGGCTGAAGACGCCGCCGATGTTGAACAGCGCCAGCAGCGCGACCATCGGCAGGGTCGAGCGATGGAGCCTCAGGCCGCCCACGGCGAGCACGAAGAGGACGAGGAAGAAGGCGAATTCCCACGGCGAGGGCTCGATGAAGGCGAAGCCGCCGCCGTAGCCCATCAGCCACAGCACCGCCCCCTCGACGCGGGGCGAGAACCCACGTCGGACCGCGGGCGCGGTCCCGCCCGCGCCGCCGAGGGCGAGGCCCGTGCTCAATACGCGTTCTCATTCTTGGAGACGAGGGAAACCGGCGTCATCGCCAGGATCTGCAGGTCGAAGAACACCGACCAGTGCTCGATGTAGTAGAGATCGTGCTCGACACGCCGCTGGATCTTCTCCTGCGTGTCGGTCTCGCCGCGCCAGCCGTTGATCTGCGCCCAGCCCGTGATGCCCGGCTTGACCTTGTGGCGGGCGAAGTAGCCGTCGACGACCTGGTCGTAGAGCCGGTCCGCGGCCTTGGCGTGGAGCGCGTGCGGGCGCGGGCCGACGAGGGAGAGGTCGCCGGAGAAGACCACGTTGAACAGCTGCGGCAGCTCGTCGATCGAGGTCTTGCGGATGAAGCGCCCGACGCGCGTCACCCGCGGGTCGTCCTTGGTGACGAGCTTCGACGCGGTCGCGTCCGACATGTCGGTGTACATCGAGCGGAACTTGAAGACCTCGATCAGCTCGTTGTTGAAGCCGTAGCGCTTCTGCCGGAAGAACGCCGGACCCTTCGAATCGAGCTTCACGGCGATCGCGGTCGCGAGCAGCACCGGCGAGAGCATCACGAGCAGGAGGCTGCCGACGACCTTGTCGAACAGCCACTTGAGCACGAGGTCCCAATCGGCGATCGGCCGGTCGAAGACGTCGAGCACCGGCACCGAGCCGATGTAGGAATACGATCGCGGGCGCAGCCGCAGCTTCGAGGTGTGCGCGGCGAGGCGGATGTCGATCGGCAGGACCCAGAGCTTGGAGAGCATCTGCAGGATGCGCTCCTCCGCCGAGATCGGGACCGTGAAGATGACGAGGTCGAGCTGCGTGTGCCGCGCGAAGTCGACGAGATCGTCCACGCGGCCGAGCTTGGGGTAGCCGGCGACGACGTCGGCGGAGCGCTCGTCGGAGCGGTCGTCGAAGACGCCGACGATCTTCACGCCGGTGTCGGGCTGGGCATCGAGAGCCTTGATCATGCTCTCCGCGGCCGGCCCGCCGCCGACGATGGCCGTGCGGCGGTCGAAGCGTCCCGCGCGGGTCATCGCGGTGAAGACGAGCGCCGTGACGAGACGCGAGGCCGTCAGCACCGCGAGCCCCGCCACGAACCAGCTCACCAGCCAAACGCGCGAGAAGGTCGCGCCGACCTTGAGCAGGAACACGGCGGCGAGCGCCACGAGGAAGACGAGCGTCCAGCCCACGGCGATCTTGAAACCGAAGCGGAAGAAGGCGCGGAAGGCGCCGATCGAGTAGACGCCCAGCGCCTGGAAGGCGAGGATCGCCAGCGCGCCGACACCGATCAGTGCGGTCCAGTACTCGAAGGAGACGACTCCGCCGAGATAGGCGGCGTGCACGACGAGGCCGCTGCCGACGACGAGGAGCGCCTCGAGCGCGCGCACCGAGCCGACGAGGACGACCGGCGACCAGCTGCGCGCGATCGGAAGCCCGCTCGCGCTCTCGGCGAGAGGCGCTCCGGCGAGGCGCGGGGCGGCGCGCCCGGGCGCGGGCCCGTCCACCGCCGCCGCGCCGGCCGCCGCCGCCATCAGGTCGCGAATGTTCAAGCCGCTCATCGTCTCGTCCCTCGCAGGGCCGGTCGTCGTCCGCCCCGTTCTCTCCGGCGTTGTAGGGAACGGGCGTGAGAGAAGACTTAAGCCGCCCGAATTTCCGCTGCGGAAGACGGACGCGGTTCGTCGATGTCGAGCGCGGCGGCGTAGGCCGCGAGCACGCCCTCGGCCATCGTGTCGAGGGCGAAGCGGCTGCGCACGTGGGCGGCGAGCGCCTCGGCCTGCGCACGGCGCGAGGCCTCGCCCTCGTCGAGCTTCGCCGCGATGGCGGTGGCGAGGCGCTCGGCGTCGTCGGGCGGGATCAGGCCCCGGTGCTGTGGCCCGAAGATCTCGGGGATGCCGCCGACGTCGGTCGAGACCATCGGCTGCGAGGCGGCGGCGGCCTCGAGCACGACGTATGGGAGAGACTCCGCCCGCGACGGCACGACCATCACGCGCGCGCGCCCGAGCGCCTGGCGGATGGGGCAGGGGCCTTCGAAGGTGATCGCGCCGGAGAGCCCCAGCTCGGCGGCGCGGGCGACGAGTGCCTCGCGGTCCGGCCCGGAGCCGACCGCGAGCAGCGTGATCGGCCGGCCGGCGGCGTGCAGCCGAGCGAGCGCGTCGAGCAGCGTGTCGATGCCCTTCGCGGCGCGCAGCTCGCCGATGTAGAGCAGGTCGAAGGCGGCGCCGGAGGTGTCCACCGGCTCGAATTCCGCGTCCGAGATGCCGTTGTAGATCACCCGCACCCGCTCCTCGAAGCCGCCGACGTTCGCCGCGAAGCGGCCGGCGATGAAGGCGCTCTCGAAGGTGAAGACCTCGGTGCGGCGGGCGAGCAGCGCCTCCACCGCCATGTAGACGCGGTGCGCGGCGGTGCCGGGACGATAGTTGAAGCTGCCGCCGTGGGGCGTGTAGAGGCGCGCCACGCGGGCGTTCGCGGGCAGCGGCAGGAGGCGGGCGTAGGCGCCGCCCTTGGCGCCGTGGGCGTGGAGGATGTTCGCTCCGGTGTCGCGCCGGACCCGCCCGAGGGCGCGCAGCGCGGAGAGGTCGCCGAGCCCCGGGTTGCGCGCGATCGGCACGCGGTGGAGGCCGAGCGACAGGCGCGGGGCGAGCTCGGCGAGGGCGGCTTCGGTGACCGCGTTGCCCGTCGTCGAATCGCAGAAGATGCCGACGTCGTAGCCGCGGGCGAGCTGCGCGCGGGTGAGGTCGAGCACGTGCCGGAACAGGCCGCCGAGCGGCGCGCGGAACACGTGCAGGATGCGCAGGTGCGGGGTCTTCGTCGCCATCGTGTCGCCTCCGGTGCCGTCGCCGGCGCGGGGGCGGCGGTGCGCGTTCAGAGCCAGCGCTCCGCGACGACGATCGTGTCTCCCGGCCGGACCGGAAACGTCATTGGCACGGCTTCCGTTACCATCGCGTCACCGACCGTGCGGGTGATCTCCGCGCTCGTGCGTGCCGCCCGCGGGGTGAAGCCGCCTGCGATGGCGACGGCGGTCTGCACCGTGATCCCGTCGACGTAGGGGAACTGCCCCGGGCTGGCGACCTCGCCGAGGATGAAGAACGGGCGGTAGGTGTCGACCTCGACCGCCACCTGCGGGTCGCGCAGGAAGCCGCCGCGCAGGCGCTCGGCGACCCGCGCCTCGACCGTGCGGGTCGTTGCGCCCGTCACCGGAACCGCGCCGATCAACGGCATGGCGATCGTGCCGGCGGGCTCCACCGTGTAGAGGTTCGAGAGGTCGTCCTGGCCGAAGACGATGACGCGCAGGCGATCGCCCGCGGCGAGCCGGTACTCCCCCTCCGGGCCGGGCTCGAGCCGGCGCGGCTGCGCGGTGACGCAGCCCGCGAGCAGCGGCGCGCCGAGGAGGAGGGCGAGGGCGTTTCGACGGTGAATCATGCGCTTGAACCATCCCGTATCCGGTTCGAGCTTTACGCGCGCATGGTTAACCGACCGTCACTCCGGTCGCGGGTCGCGCCCTCGTTCCTGCCGCAGCGTCAATCCGGCTCGCCCGCATTCCCGCGCAGGAGGGCGGCGACGGTGCGGAAGGAGGCGACGAGCCCCTCCCGCTCCCGGGGAGCGAGGCGCGCCAGAGCGTCGAGGGCGGGCGGCGGCAGCAGCGTCGGCGCCGCGGAGAGGGCGACGTCCCCCGCCGCGGTCAGCCGCGTGTGGACGATCCGCCGGTCCGCGGCGTTGCGGTAGCGCTCGACGAAGCCGCGCTCCTCCAGCTTGTCGAGGATGGAGACGACGGTGCCGGCCGAGAGGTGGCAATGGCGCGAGAGCAGGCTCGTCGTGACCTCTCCGCGCACGCGCACCGCCTGCATGACCACGATCTGCGGGATCGTCAGGCCCGACGCCCGCGAGATCGCCTTCGAGCGCGTGTCGATCGCCTGCGCGATCACGCGGATCGCCTTGGTGAGCGCCTCGATGTCCGCCTCGACCGGTTCCGGGCCGGGTGCGGTCGCGAAGCCGTCGGCCAGCGACCCAGCCGCGAGCGCGGCTTCCGGAACGAAGCGCAGCCGTTCATCGTTCGTCATGCGTGGACCTCCGGAGATCATTTGACATCAAAACATTCGAGCTGTAAACATCCGATCTCAAACGAACGGGCGAAACGCCTCGCCGCCTGGGCGGGGCACAGGAGAAGGCGAAACCACGACATGTGCGGAATCTGCGGCGAGCTCACCTTCGACGGCTCTCCGGCCTCGGCCGACGCCATCATCCGGATGACGGACGCGATGGAGCGGCGCGGGCCGGATTCGGAGGGAGTGGTCGCCCGCGGCCGCGTGGCCTTCGGGCACAGGCGCCTGCAGATCATCGACCTGTCGTCGAAGGGCGAGCAGCCGATGGTGGACGCCGCGCTCGGCCTGACGCTCGCGTTCAACGGCTGCATCTACAATTATCCGGAGCTGCGCGCGGAGCTGGAAGGGAAGGGCTACCGCTTCTTCTCGACGAGCGACACCGAGGTGATCGTCAAGGCGTACCACGCCTGGGGCCCGGATTGCGTCACCCGCTTCAACGGCATGTTCGCCTTCGCCATCCACGAACGCGAGAGCGGGCGCGTGGTGCTGGCGCGCGACCGCTTCGGCATCAAGCCGCTCTACCTGGCACAGACGCCGCGGGGCCTGCGCTTCGCCTCCTCGCTGCCGGCGCTCGTCGCGGCAGGCGACGTCGACCGGACGATCGACCCGGTCGCGCTGCAGTTCTACATGAGCTTCCACGCCGTGGTGCCGGCGCCGTGGACGATGCTGAAGGGCGTGCGCAAGCTGCCGCCGGCGACGGTCCGCATCATCGAGGCCGACGGCGCGACCACCGAGAAGCGCTTCTGGGCACTCGACTTCTCGCGCTCGGCGCAGGACGAGGAGCGCTCCTTCGACGAGTGGCGCGACCTGACGCTCGACGAGCTGCGCAAGGCCGTGGCGCGCCGCATGGTGGCGGACGTGCCGGTGGGCGTGCTGCTCTCGGGCGGGGTCGATTCGAGCCTGATCGTCGGGCTGCTGGCGGAGGCGGGTCAGTCTGGGCTGCGCACCTACTCGATCGGCTTCGAGGAGGCGAACGGGGAGAAGGGCGACGAGTTCGTCTATTCCGACCTCATCGCGAAGCACTACGGCACCGATCACACGAAGATCTTCATCCCCTCGGTGGACATGCTCGAGGCGCTGCCGGACACGATCCGCGCCATGTCGGAGCCGATGGTCTCCTACGACAACGTCGGCTTCTACCTGCTCTCGCGAGAGGTGGCGAAGCACGTCAAGGTCGTGCAGTCGGGGCAGGGCGCCGACGAGGTCTTCGCCGGCTACCATTGGTACCCGAAGGTCGACGGCTCGAACGATCCCGTCGGCGACTACGCGCAGGCCTTCTTCGACCGCTCGCACGCGCGGCTGAACGAGCATCTGGGCGCGCAGTGGCGGCTCGACCGAGACGAGGCGCGCGCTTTCGTCGAGGCGCACTTCGCGCAGAGCGGCGCCACCGACCCGGTCGACAAGGCGCTGCGCCTCGACTCGACGATCATGCTCGTCGACGACCCGGTGAAGCGGGTCGACAACATGACCATGGCCTGGGGCCTCGAGGCGCGCGTGCCGTTCCTCGACTACGAGCTGGCCGAGCTCGCCGCGCGCATCCCCTCGCGCCACAAGCTCGCGCACGGCGGCAAGGGCGTGCTCAAGGAGGCCGCGCGCAAGGTGATTCCCGCGGACGTGATCGACCGGCCGAAGGGCTACTTCCCCGTGCCGGCGCTCAAGTACATCGAGGGTCCGACCCTCGACATGGTGCGCGACACGCTCGGCTCGCGGAAGGCGCGCGAGCGCGGGCTGTTCTCGGAGGCCTACCTGCAGCGCCTCTTCGACGATCCGCGCTCGGCGATCACGCCGCTGCGGGGCTCGGAACTCTGGCAGGTGGCCCTGCTCGAGACCTGGCTGCAGAGCCACGGCGTGTGAGCCGCCGCCCGAGAGACACCGACCCGACCACCCGAGACGGAAGAACCCGGGGGCAGACCATGACCGATCTCCATCGCACCGACGCCGCGCACGTCGACCCCGCCGCCGTCCTCGCCCGGCCGAGCGCCGCGATCGACTGCGGCTGGGGCCGGCTGCTCTTCGGCCAGACCTTCGAGGACATGCGCGAGCTCGCCGAGGCGATGCGCGGCGAGCGGCCGGACCGGCGCGACATCGCCGTCTACATCCGCGATCCGCACGTGGCGCTCGCCGCGGCGCCGCAGGAGATGTTCCTCGATCCGTCGCACACCTACCGGCTCGACCTCGCGCGCTACGCGAAGAGCGAGCGGGCGCATCACGGCTTCGACGTGCGCCGGCTCGACTCGCGGGCGGACGCCGATTCGGTGAACCGGATCTACGCCGCGCGGGGCATGGTACCGGTGCCGCCGGAATTCTTCTGGGCGCGGCGGGATTCGCGCGCGATCATCCACCTCGTCGCCGAGGACGACGTCACGGGCGCCATCGTCGGGACGGTGACGGGCGTCGACCACGCCCGCGCCTTCAACGACCCGGAGAAGGGCTCCTCGCTCTGGTGCCTCGCCGTCGACCCGCAGGCGACCCAGCCGGGGGTGGGCGAGGCGCTGGTGCGTGCGCTCGCCGAGCTGTTCCAGGCGCGCGGCGCGGTGTTCATGGACCTCTCGGTCATGCACGACAACGAGCACGCGATCGCGCTCTACGAGAAGCTCGGCTTCGAGCGGCTGCACGTCTTCACCCTCAAGCGCAAGAACCCGATCAACGAGAAGCTCTTCGCCGGACCCGGCCCGGAGGAGGAGCTCAACCCCTACGCGCGCATCATCACCAACGAGGCGCGCCGCCGCGGCATCGACGTCGAGGTCACCGACGCCGAGGGCGGCTTCTTCCGGCTGACCTACGGCGGGCGCTCGGTGCATTGCCGCGAGGCCCTTTGCGAGCTGACCAGCGGCGTCGCGGTCTCGATCTGCGACGACAAGGCGGTGACCCGCCGCATCGTCGCGCGCGCGGGCGTGGTCGTGCCCGAGCAGATCGGCACGGACGCGCCCGCGGACGACGAGGCGGCGCTGGCGGAGTTCCTGAACGCGCACGGCTCCGTCGTGGTGAAGCCCGCGCGCGGCGAGCAGGGCCGGGGCGTCGCGGTGGGCGTCGAGACGATGGAGGACCTGCGCGCCGCGATCGCCGTCGCCCGCGAGCAGTGCGAGCGGGTGCTCGTCGAGCAGAAGGTGGCGGGCGAGGACCTGCGCCTCGTCGTCATCGACTTCCGGCTCGTCGCGGCCGCGGTGCGCCGCCCGGCACGGGTCGTCGGCGACGGCGAGCGCACGATCCGCGAGCTGATCGAGCGCCAGAGCCGCCGGCGCATGGCGGCCACCGGCGGCGAGAGCCGGATCCCGCTCGACGGCGAGACGGAGCGTTGCGTGACGAAGGCCGGCTACGCCCTCGACGACGTCGCCCCGGACGGCACCGAGATCGTGGTGCGCCGCACGGCGAACCTGCACACGGGGGGCACGATCCACGACGTCACCGCCCACGTGCATCCGCGCCTCGTCGAGGCGGCGGTGCGCGCGGCGCGGGCCATCGACATCCCGGTCGTGGGGATCGACTTCATGGTGCCCTCGCCCTATGAGCCGACCTACGCCTTCATCGAGGCGAACGAGCGGCCCGGCCTCGCCAACCACGAGCCGCAGCCCACCGCGGAGCGGTTCGTGGACCTGCTCTTCCCCCTGTCCATCCCGGCCGCCGTGCGGCAGGCCCACAGCTTCGAGCGGCGCGACTGATGCAACGGCTGACGATCGACACGGCGTATCTCCGCGACAGGCTCGCCGAGCTCCTCGGCATCCCCTCGCCCACGGGCTACACCGACTCGGTCGTGCGCCACACCTCGCGGGAGCTCGAGCGGCTCGGCCTCGCCTACGAGATCACGCGCCGCGGCGTGGTGCGCACGAAGCTCACCGGGCGCCGCCGCAAGCCGGCGCGCGCGCTCGTCGGGCATCTCGACACGATCGGCGCGCAGGTGAAGCAGCTCAAGGAGAACGGCCGCCTCGAGCTCGTGCCGATCGGCAACTGGTCGGCGCGCTTCGCGGAGGGCGCGCGGGCCACGATCTTCTCCGAGAAGGGCACCTATCGCGGCACGATCCTGCCGCCGAAGGCCTCTGGTCACGCCTTCAACGACGAGGTCGACACGGCGCCCGTCGGCTGGCAGCACGTGGAGCTGCGCGTCGACGCCCTGGGCCGCTCGCGGGCGGATCTCCTCAAACTCGGCATCGACGTCGGCGACATCGTCGCCATCGACCCGCAGCCCGAGTTCCTCGAGAACGGGTTCATCGTCTCGCGCCACCTCGACAACAAGGCCGGCACGGCGGCGATGCTGGCCGCGCTCAAGGCCCTCGTCGACGCGCGGCTCGAGCCCGAGGTCGACACCTACTGGCTGTTCACCATCGCCGAGGAGGTGGGGGTGGGCGCCTCCTCCGCCTTCGGCGAGGACGTGGCGGCGGTGGTCTCCGTCGACAACGGCGTCACCGCGCCGGGACAGAACTCCGACGAGTTCGGCGTCACCATCGCCATGGCCGACCAGACGGGCCCCTTCGACTTCCACCTCACCCGCAAGCTCGTGCGCCTCGCCCGAGAGAACGACATCCGCTTCCAGAAGGACGTCTTCCGCTACTACCGCTCGGATTCCGCCGCGGCGCTGGTGGCCGGCCACGACGTGCGCACGGCGCTGATCACCTTCGGCATCGACGCCTCCCACGGCTACGAGCGCATCCACATGCACGCGCTGCGCTCGCTGGCCGAGCTGATGACGGCGTACGTCGCCTCGCCCGTGGAGATCACCCGCGACGTGAACGAGATCACGACGGGGCTGAGGGGGTTCACGCACCAGCCGATGAGCCGGGCGGAGCAGCGGGCGGCGGGGCCGGGGGAGGGGGAGGAGGGGGTTTGACATCATGATTGACGCCGATCGGCTGGACTTCGCGTGGGATCCGGAGCTTCGCCCGATCGGCGAGAACTCTTTTGAGAAAGAGTCATTTGAAGCTTGGTATGATCGAAATCGCGTTCGTGTTCCGAACTAGAACCGCGGATATTGGAGCAGTGGATATATCGGCATTGGGCACACTCACCATACACCTGGATACGATTAGAGTGCCTGTCGTGGAGCCTTGAATCTTGGCAGGGTGCTGAGATCGTCAGTCGTGTTTTCAATCATGCTTGGGAACATGCGAACGCGCAGTTCGACTTTGATGCCTTTCAAGGCTTCTCCGGCAACGATCCGCGTCCCACAGCTCGGCCATTTTATCGGCAAGGAACGTGGGATTATCCGCCTCTCGTGTTGGATACGCCCGATGGCATTCGATTTCACGAGCGAGAGTTGCCTCACGTCCGATATATTGTGATTGAAGGTCACCAACGACATCGTTAATTGCGGGCATTGATCGAATTAGACAAGATTCCCACAAATATTCAGCATCAATTTTTTGTTTTGAGATTGTCTCCGAAGCCGGCTACTCCAACGCCACCCGCACCGCCACGTCCACCTTCTCCAGCTCCCGCTCCCCCAGCCGGCTCACCCGCGTCGTGATCCTCTGAAGCAGCCGCGCCCGCGCGCCTTCGGGCTCCACCGGCGGCGCGCGCGAGAACAGGTCGAGCGGGTCGACGCCGAGCGCCGCCGCGATCTTCTTCACGGATTTCAGCGTCGGCTCGCCCTCGGCGCGCTCGAGGCCGACGAGCTGGTCGGAGACGCCGGCGCGCTCGCCGAGCTGCGCCTGCGTGAAGCCCCGTGCCTCGCGCAGCGCCCGCACGTTCGCACCGAGAATCGCCTCCAGCTCCACGCATCGCCCTCCACGTGATGTGGCTTCCGTCCGAATCGGAAAATCGGAGGTGGCCAGGAACCACGATCCTCGGGTTCGGTTGCGGTGTCCAGGCTCTACACCTGGAGGAGACGACCCGATGGAAGCGCACAGGTTCACGGCGCTCGCGCGCGAGGCGTGGGACGAGGCCGCCCCGATCCACTGGCAGCATACGCAACGGCTGGTAACGGCATTCGAGAACCCGCAGACGAGCTTCGTCACGCCGATCCACGCGGCGGAGCTCGCGCGGGCGGGGCTCGAGGGCGCCGAGGTGGCGCAGCTCAATTGCAACAACGGCCGCGAGCTGATCTCGATGACGCGGCTCGGGGCCCGGCGCGGCGTCGGCTTCGACATCTCCACCGGCTTCGTCGATCAGGCGCGGCGCCTCGCCGAGGCCGCCGGCGCTCCCTGTACGTTCGAGGCGACCGACGTCTACGAGATCTCCGGGCGACACGACGGCCGCTTCGACCTCGTCGTCGTGACGTCCGGCGCGCTTTGCTTCATGCCGGATCTCGATGCCTACGTGCGGGTGGCCAAGCGCCTGCTGAAGCCGGGCGGCCGGCTGAACATCTACGACTGCCATCCGATCATCGACATGCTCGAGCTCGACCGGGATCGCGGCGAGCGGCCGGTCGCCTTCGTTCGGTCCTACTTCGACAAGCGGCCGCTCCCCCATCGCTCGGGTCTCGACTACGTCGGAGGATCGACCTACGACGCGAAGGAAATCTACTACTTCCACTACACGCTCGAGGACATTCTCTCGGCCGTGCTCGGCGCGGGTCTCCGGCTCGAGACGTTCAAGGAGACGGGAGAGGATCCGTCGCACGCCTATCCGTCCATAGAGGCGAGCGAGATCAAGCCGCCCCTGAGCTTCATGCTAACCGCGCGGGCGGGTTGATGGGAACGCGCCGATCCGGCGCGGCGCTGATCGCTTGCGTCGCCCTGTACTCCATCGTGCTGGGCGGCGTGTACGCCACCCTGGCGGTGGATCTCGCCGCGCGCGGCTTCGGTGCGCGGGACGTCGCGATCAACGCCGCGATGACGCCGCTCGGCCTCTTCGCCGCCGCGCTCGTGCTGCCGCGCCTGATCCGCGGTGCGGTGCTTCCGTGGCTGGTGGCGGCCCTCGCCGCGACGGCGCTCGTCATGCTCGGCCTGGCGCTCACGCGCTCCTACGCGGCGTGGCTCGGGCTGCGCTTCCTGCTGGGATTGTCGGCCAACGCCCTGTTCGTGGTGGCCGAGAGCACGCTGATGATCGCGATCCCCGAGCGCAGCAGCGGCCGATTCCTGAGCCTCTACAACGGTATCGTAACGGGCGGCTACGCGTTGGGGCCGCTGTTCCTCGCGGTCGCTCCGATGAGCCCGCCGGCCGCGCTCTTGGCCTGCGTCGCGGTCGTGGCGCTCTCCGCGATCCCGCTCGCCGTGGGGCTCCCGCGACACCATCTCGCCTTGCCGCCGCTCGAGGTCGGCTCGGGCCTCGTCCTGTTCGCGCTTTCCGCGCCCGCACTGGTCGTGGGCTCGGCGGCGGTGGCGATCTTCGACAACGCGGCGCTCGCCCTTTTCCCGGTGTTCGTCATGGAGACGGGCCACGGCCGCGACGTCGCGCTCGTTCTGCTCGCGGCTCTCCTCGGCGGTGCGACGCTCCTGCAATGGCCGATCGGTGCGATCGCCGATCGCTGGAGCAGCCTCGGCATGCTGCGCACCTGCGCCGGCGCCACTGTCGCGTGCTGTGCGGCGTTGCCGGCGGTCGCCAACGCCCCCGCGGCGCTCGGCGTCCTCGGCTTCGTCGCCGGCGGCACGGCGTTCGGCACCTACTCGATGATCCTGGCGCTCGTGAAGGAGCGCTTCGCCACGGGCGCCCTCGTCACCGCCAACGCCGCGCTCGGCGTCACCTGGGGTCTCGGCGCGCTGGTCGGCGTGCCGGCGGTCGGCACGGGCATGGACGCGGCCGGCCCGCTGCTCTTCGGTCCTCTGGCCGCGGTTCCCTTCCTCGTCCTCATCGCCGCGAGCCTCGCCCCGATCCCAGGCCGGGCCGCCGAGGCCGGCGAACGGCGATCGCACTGAAGAAAGGTCGACCATGCGCAACACTCCCGCCGTCCAGAGCCTCGTCTCGATCGAGCAGCTCGGCCGAAGCGACTTCGAGGCGATCTTCGCCGCGGCTAGGATTCATCGCGCGACGCTCGCGCGGGGAGAGCGCCTCGGCGAGATCACCGGCAAGATCGTCGCGACGGTGCTCCTCCAGCCCAGCACGCGCACGCGCCTGAGCTTCGAGGCCGCTGCGTTGCGGCTCGGAGGGGAAACTCTGAGCCTGTCCGATCCGTCGGCGTCTCGCGCCGGATCGGAGTGGCGAGAGAGCCTCGCGGACACCGCGCGCGTCCTCGACGGCTACGCGGACGTCGTCGTCATGCGCCATCCGGCGGTCGGGGCCGCAGCCCACTTCGCGCAGGCGAGCGGAATTCCCGTCGTCAATGCGGGGGACGGCGCCGGACCCGGCTCGGAGCACCCGACCCAGACTCTCATCGACCTGTTCACCATCGACGATCTGTGCGGCAGCCCCGACGGGGCGACGGTCTGCATCGTCGGTGACCTGAGCCAGCGCTGCGTACACTCGCTACTGAGAGGCCTTTGCACGTTCGCTGACGTCCGCGTCCTCGCCAAGACGGAGGACGAAACCCGGCTGAGCGCGGACGAGCACGACCGCCTCGCCGCCTGCGGGCTGCGCTTTCGCTACGTCGACGATCTCCGCGAGGCGCTCGAGGAGAGCGATGTCGTCTACGCTTGCGGGCACGAGGACCCGGCGCACGACGTTCCGCAGAGCATGCGGCTCGCCCCCGAGATCCTGCGGGCGGCCAATCCCCGCATCCGCGTCCTGCACCCGCTCCCACGCGGGCCGGAGCTGCCGCCGAGCCTAGACGCCTCGCCGGCGGCAGCCTATTTCGAGCAGGCCGGCAACGGCGTGCCCGTCCGCATGGCGGTTCTGGAGCGCATCCTCGCGCCGACGACTCGTGGTGCCTAAGTGGAACGCCGGTCGGCGGCCACCCCGTCCGCGTGAGGCACGCGCGCCCTTCAAGCGCTGCCCGGTACGCTCCAGTCGACGCCCTCGTCCCCGTGCGCCGCGAGCCAGGCGTTCGCCCGCGCGAAATGCCCGCAGCCGGGAAAGTCGCGGCGGCGGTTCAAGGGGGAGGGGTGGCCGGTCTCGAGGACGAGGTGCTTGTCGCGGTCGACGAGGGCGGCGCGGGCGCGGGCCTTGTCGCCCCAGAGCAGGAAGGCGACGCGCGGGCGTTGCGCCGAGACGGCGGCGACCGCGTCGTCGGCGAGCTGCGCCCAGCCGAGCCTCAGATGCGCGCCCGCCTTGCCGGCCTCCGCCGTCAGCGCCGTGTTGAGGAGGAGCACGCCCCGGCGCGCCCAGCCCGAGAGATCGCCGCGGCCCGGCGCGACGGACGCGCCGTCGGCGGCGCATTCGGCGAGGATGGTCTTGAGGGAGGGTGGCAGCCGCCGGCCGCCGACGTAGGAGAAAGCGAGGCCATGGGCGTCGCCCGGGGACGGGTAGGGGTCCTGGCCCAGCACGACGACGCGCACGCGCGCGAGCGGGGTCAGCGTCAGCGCCGCGAAGACGTCCTGCGGCGGTGGTACGAGCGCCGCGCCGGCCGCGAGGCGGGCGTCGATCGCGTCGCAGACGCGCTCGGCGGCGCCGTCTCGGAAGAAGGGCAGGGCGGTCCAGCCGGCTCCGTCCGCCGCCTGCCGCTGGCGCTCGCGGAAGTCCGCGAGCGCCTCTCTCATCGGCCCCGTGCCGGGTCCCGTCATCGCGAGCCGGTCACTGCTGGATGACGATCCGCTCGCCGACGGTCATCTCGCCGATGCCGTCGTTGGCCGCGATGTAGTCGATCACCTGGCTCGCCATCAGCTGGCCCGCCGCCGCGTCGACCAGCGTCTCGCCGCCCGCGAGCATGCCGTAGCCGTCGCCGCCGCGCAGCAGGAAGTCGTTGGTGGCGAGGCGGTAGGTGGCGTTCGGGTCGAGCGGCGCGCGGCCGACAGTCACCTCCTGGACCCGCGAGCCGGGCGCCTCGGACGGGTCGACCACGACGGACAGGCCGGAGATCTGCGCGAAGGAGCCGGCCGCCTCGGGCAGGCGGGCGTAGCCGTGCTCCAGCGCGAGCTTCAGGTCCTCGCCGGAGATGGTGACGAGCACGGTCGTGTTGCCGAAGGGCAGCTCCGAGAAGACGTCGCGGCGCGTGAGCGTCGTGCCGGGATCGTAGGTGCGGTCGGCGCGGATGCCGCCGCCGTTGGTGAGCGCGACGTCGGCGCCCGTCGCCGCGCGCATGGCGTCGGTGATGACGTTGCCGATGGCGGTCTCCATCGAGCGCACGCTGGCACGGCGCGAATCGAGCGCGATCGCCGTGTCGCCGATGGCGACGTCGAGCGCTTGCGAGAGCTCGGCCTCGTAGCCCTCGACGATCGCGGCGATCTCGGCGTTGGGCTCGACGCCGGCGGTATCGACGATCTCGAAGCGCGGGCGCCAGGACACGTCGCGCTCGTCGCCGTCGATCTCGAGCGTGACGTCGAGGCGGGTGACGACCACGTAGTCCGCCTGCGAGGAACTCTCCACCATGGCCGTGCGGCCGTCGTAGACGACGCGCAGGTCGTGGTCGTGGCCGGTGAGGATCACGTCCGCGAGGCGCCCGTCGTACATGGCCAGATCGACGTCGCGACCGGAATGGGCGACCGCGACGACGATGTCCGCGCCGGCCTCGCGCAGGGCTGCGGCCTGGGCGGAGGCGGTCTCCAGCTCGTCGGCGAACCGCACGTCGCCGGGGCTCGACACCTGCGCGGTCGTGGCGGTGGTGAGGCCGAAGAAGCCGATCCGGACGCCCTCCACCTCGACGAGCCGGCCGTCCTCGTGGCCGGGCAGCGGCTGGCCGTCGGCGCCGCGCACGTTCGCGGCGAGGATCGGGAAGGTCGCCTCGCCGGCGCGCTCGAGATAGACCTCGGGGCCGAAGTCGAACTCGTGGTTCCCGGGCACGAAGACCGCCGGATCGAGCGCGTTGAACAGCGCGATCATGTGCGCGCCCTCGTCGAAGCCGCACAGCAGGCAGGGCGAGATCGTGTCGCCGGCATGGATCAGGAACGTGTTGGGATTCTCGGCGCGCTCGCCCTCGAGGACGGCGGCGAGCCGGGCGACGCCGCCGCGGCCGTCCCGGCTCTCGCCCATCCGGTCGATATCGTTCACCGAGACGAAGCTGATCGTGACGTTCGTCTCCTGGGCCGCCGCGAAGCCGAAGGTCGCGAGGACCGCGGCGCCGGCCAGGAACCCGCGCATGGAAGCCTTGAACATGTGTGATTGCCCCTTGGAAAGGATCGCGGGCGCGACAATAGCGCCCGCGATGCGCTTTGTCTTGTCGCGTAGCCATCTCCGCTCTTAAATCGTGCGTATGCGTTTGAGATGTGCGCGCAGGCCCTCTATCTAGGGGGCTGCGCGGGCGCCGCGCTCGTGCGAACGCGACGCCCCCGCGCCGGACCCGACGAGACCCGAGGACCGCCACCCGTGAACGAGATCGTCCAGCCCGCCTCATTCGACCTCCAGGCCGCCCGCCGGCCGGATGGCGAGCGCCCGCAGCCCGCGCGCCACGAGGCCGCCCGCGCCGACGACGCCCGCGAGGCGGAGTTCCGCTCCGTGCGGCTGCCTTCGGACCATCCGCAGGTGAGAGCGGGGCGGCTGGGCGTGCTGATCATGAACCTCGGCACGCCGGAGGCGACGTCCTACTGGCCGATGCGCGCCTACCTCAGGGAATTCCTCTCCGACAAGCGGGTGATCGAGACGCCGCGCTGGCTGTGGTGGCCGATCCTCAACCTGATCATCCTCCAGACTCGCCCCAAGAAGAAGGGCCGCGACTACGACCTGATCTGGAACAAGGAGCGCGACGAAGGCCCGCTGAAGACGATCACCCGCTCGCAGGCCGAGCAGGCGCAGGCGCGTCTGCGCGAGATCGCCGGAGACCGCGTCGTGGTCGACTGGGCGATGCGCTACGGCAAGCCCGCGGTGAAGCCCGCGCTCGAGAACCTGCTCGCCCAGGGCTGCGACCGCATCCTGCTCGTGCCGATGTACCCGCAATATTCCGCCGCGACGTCGGCGACGGCCTGCGACAAGGCCTTCGAGGCGCTGATGACCATGCGCTGGCAGCCCAGCGTGCGCGTGGCGCCGCCCTACCACGACGACCCGGTCTACATCGAGGCGCTGGCCGATTCGATGAGGAAGGAACTCGCCAAGCTCGACTTCGAGCCGGAGATGATCCTCACCTCGTTCCACGGCGTGCCGCGCAAGTACCTGCTCCAGGGCGATCCCTACCATTGCCACTGCGCCAAGACCTCGAGGCTCCTGCGCGAGACTCTGGGCTGGCCGAAGGAGCGCTGGATGCTCACCTTCCAGTCGCGCTTCGGACCCGACGAGTGGCTCCAGCCCTACACGGACGAGACCGTGAAGGGGCTCGCCGAGAAGGGCGTCAAGCGCCTCGCCATCGTCGCCCCGGGCTTCTCGGCGGACTGCCTCGAGACGCTCGAGGAACTCGACGGCGAGAACCGCGAGATCTTCGAGCACAACGGTGGCGAGCAGTTCGCCTACCTGCCCTGCCTCAACGATTCCGAGGAGGGGATGCGGGTGATCGACCACGTCGTGGCGCGCGAGCTGCAGGGCTGGCTGTGAATCCGCGGGCAATGGGGGCGCCCGCCGCCGGGGCGGCGGGCGCGTCTTTCGGGGTCGTTTCAGCGCGTCAGCGGTTGTCGAGCTGGGCGCGCACC
Organism: Salinarimonas chemoclinalis; assembly: GCF_041514305.1. Taxonomy (NCBI): domain Bacteria; kingdom Pseudomonadati; phylum Pseudomonadota; class Alphaproteobacteria; order Hyphomicrobiales; family Salinarimonadaceae; genus Salinarimonas; species Salinarimonas chemoclinalis. Next base: position 701,001 of record NZ_JBGMWH010000002.1, on the reverse strand, counting down.
GCGGCGAGGCCGCGCTGCGTGATGCGGTAGGGCGCGCCTTCGCGCGAGGCGATGAGGCCGCGTTTGCGCAGGCGCTCGAAGAGCGCGAGCGGGAAGCCGGCGAGGCGGTGGCCCTCTCTCGTGAAGCAATCGGCGCCGACGATGCGGCGGCCGTCGCGGACGTGGCGGACGAAACCGCCCTGCGCGAGCGCGTGAAGCACGCGCTGCTCGTGCTTGGAGACGTTCATGGATGTGCGAAAGCCCGTGTCGCGGGGACGTGCGCCCGCCCTCCCGGACGGCCGTCGCGCGGCGCGGGTCCGGGTCTTCGGGGCGGGCGTGCCGAGGGGCCGCGAAGATCGCGGCCCGGTCAGCGCACGGCGACAAGCTCTCGCATCGAGGCTCCATGAGCGAACGGAGGGCAGCTAAACCATCCGGCCGGACGTGGTCAAGGCAGCCGTATCGTGCGAGCCGTCACACACCCGCCCGCGCCAGCGGGTCCGGACCGAAGCGGTTGTCGCCCGGCGTGCCCTCCAGCAGGCCGAGGTCGATCAGCGCCCAGAGGAAGCCGACGACGGGGATGAGCAGCAGCAGGCACCACCAGCCTGACTTGTCTCGGTCGTGGCAGCGCTTGATGTGCAGCATCAGGCCCGCGAGCTGCAGCACGATGGTGATGATGAAGGGCACGAGCCCGTCCGTGCCGAACAGGATCGTCGAGATCAGGGCGACGACGAGCAGCGCCGCGACGCCGATCCACCAGCGGCCCCGCTCGATGCGCCCCTCCGGCGTGGTGAACATCCATTTCCAGTCGAGATTGGTCGGCATTCCGGTTCCTTCCTGTCGTGCATTCGCGGCCTGCGGGAGCACGCGATCGCGAGCTTCGCCGTAGGTCAACGCGCGCGACCGCCCGTGCGTTTCGCCGCCGGAGACGGCGGATGACGCGCGGCCCGGCGCGGGCTACACCCGGAGCGTCTGGATCGCGGAAGGATTGGCGATGAGCGCGACGCGTGACGAGGGAGCCGGCGCGGGCCGGGTGCGCCACACCATCGAGGACGGCGTCGCGCGGATCGTGTTCGATCGCACGGCGGCGCGCAACGCCTTCACCTTCGCCATGTACGAGGAGCTGCACGACCTGTGCGGCGCGCTCGAGGCCGACGCCGCGGTGCGGGTGGTCGTGCTCTCGGGGGCGGGCGGCAAGGCCTTCGCGGCGGGGACCGACATCGCGGCCTTCCGCGACGTGCGCACGGCGCAGGACGCGCTCGCCTACGAGGACCGCATCGAGCGGGTGCTCGGGCGGCTCGAGAGCCTCGCCAAGCCGACGATCGCGATGATCGCCGGCGCCTGCACCGGCGGCGGCGCGGCGATCGCGGCCTGCTGCGACCTGCGCGTCGCGGAGGCCGGAGCGCGGATCGGCTTCCCCATCGCGCGCACGCTCGGCAATTGCCTGTCGGTGCGCAACCTCGCGCGGCTCGACGCGCTCGTCGGCACCGCCACCGTCAAGGAGATGATCTTCACCGCCCGCCTGCTGCCGGCGCCGGAGGCGCTCGCCAAGGGCTTCCTCACGGAGGTCGCCCCCGATGCGCAGGCGCTCGAGGCGCGGGTCGCGGAGCTCGCGGCGACGATCGCGAATCACGCGCCCCTGACCCTGGCCGCGACGAAGCGTGGCCTCGCGCTCGCGCGGGTCGGCGCGCGGGCGCAGCCGGGCGCGGGCGACGATCTCGTCGTGTCCTGCTATACGAGCGCGGATTTTCGCGAGGGCATGGAAGCCTTTCTCGCCAAGCGCGCGCCCCGCTGGCGGGGACGCTGAGGCCGGCGCGGCGCAGCGCCCGCGCCGCGGCCGCGACCGCGCGCTTTACGCGACCCCCGATCCTGTGGCCTCATCCCCACCCGGACAGGCTGCGGGAGGGGGGAGATGGCGAACGAGGCGCCCGGGCGGGCATGCGACGTCATCATGAAGGGCGGCGTCACGTCGGGCGTCGTCTATCCGGGGGCGGTGCTGGCGCTGGCGACGAGCTACCGATTCCGCTCGATCGGCGGAACGTCGGTCGGCGCGATCGCCGCCGCGATCACCGCCGCCGCCGAGCTGAACCGTCAGGGTGGCGGGTTCGACGTGGTCGCCGGCCTGCCGAAGGACATCGCGCGGCGCCTGCCGGGGCTCTTCCAGCCGGCGCCGGAGGCGCGCGCGCTCTACGCGATCGTGCGCCACGGGCTGATCGAGCGCCGGTTCGGCCGCGCGGCCTGGACGCTCCTCCTGCATCACGGCCAGTTCGTGATCGTCGGCGCGATGGTCGCCCTCGTGCTCGGGCTGGTCTCGACCGCGATCGGCGGGAGCCTCTTCGCCGCGCTGTTCGCGCTCCTCGTCTTCGCGATCGTGACGGTGGGGCTCGGCGCCTGGAGCGTGGTCGCCGGCGCGACCGGGGTGCTGCGCGAGAACTTCTGGGGCCTTTGCCCGGGCCCCACCCAGCCCGACGCGGAGGGCATCGGCCTCGCCGACTGGCTCGCCGAGGCGATCGAGGCCGCGGCGGGTCGCGCCGCGCCGGAGGATCCGGAGGCGCTGCGTGCGCCGCTCACCTTCGGCGATCTCGCCGCGAACGGCCCGCCCGACGCGGCGGAGGACGCGCCCGGCCGCATCACCCTCGCCATGATGACGACGAACCTCGCGATGCGCCGGCCCCACCGGCTGCCGGAGCTGGCGCGGACCGGGCCGGGCGAGGCGTTCTCGGCGCTCTACTTCGACGAGGCCGAGTTCCGCAGGGTCATGCCCGGCTGGATCGTCGATTGGATGACGCGGGGACCGAAGGCCGAGCGCGGCCCGCAGGAGAGGCTGTGGCGGCTGCCGGGGCCGGACGACCTGCCGGTCGCGGTCGCCACGCGCATGAGCCTGTCGTTCCCCATCCTGATCTCGGCGGTGCCGCTGCACGCGCCCGACCGCGGCGGCACGATCCGCCGCGTCCTGTTCAGCGACGGCGGCCTGTCGAGCAACTTCCCGATCCACTTCTTCGACGCGCTCCTGCCGCGCCGGCCGACGTTCGGCATCTCGCTCGAGCCCTTCGGCACGCTCCACACGGCGCCGCGGGTGATGCTGCCGACCGATCCCGATCCCGACCCCTGGCGCGGCTACCTGGAGCCGGAAGGTCCACTCGGCTTCCTCGCGATCGCGCTCGATTCCACGCAGGAATGGCAGGACCGGCTGCAGACCGCGTTGCCGGGCTATCGCGAGCGCGTCGCCGACGTCTACCTGAAGAAGGACGAGGGCGGCCTCGACCTCGCCATGCCCGAGGAGACGATCGCGGATCTCACGGCGCTCGGCGCCCAGGCCGGCGCACTGCTCGCGAGCGGCGCGTTCGACTTCGAGGACCACCGCTGGCGCCGCTTTCTCGTCGCCTACGCCCGGCTGGAGGAGACGCTCGCATCGAGCGCCGAGCGGTGGGGCGCGGGCGTCGGGCCGAACGGGCGCACGCTCGCGCAGGAGATCGCGGCGATCTCCGAGGCGCCGACGAGCTTCGGCGGCACCTCTCCGGCGACGATGAGGGCGATGCTCGCGCGCTTCGACGCTCTGATGGCCCACGTCTCGACCTGGAAGGGCCCGCTCGCGCCCCGGGCCGACATCCCCGAGCCCGAGAGCGCGCTGCGGATCACCCCGCGGCCGTGAACGCCCGTCAGCGCTCCGTCACGCCGAGCCGCGCGGGGATCTGACGTCCACCCTCGTAGTGCCCGATCCAGATGTCGTATTGGCCGGACAGCGGGTTGGTGAATTTCAGCAGCGGGTCGAGATTGCCGCCGCTGTCGTCGTCGCAGTGCCAGGCCCCGCTCGGATCGTTGATCACGAGGATCGTGTCGGCGCTGGAGCGCACGAAGAACGTCAGCGCGAAGCCCGGAGCAGCGGAATAGTTGACGCGTACGTCCGGTGCATCCGCGATAGATCCGTCACAACCTGAAACGGACCTCGCGTTACGCGTGCCGCCGGCGCGGACATTGATCCAGCGCGGATCGTTGGGAAAATTGGCATTGAGGTTGAGCGTCCCGAAAGACGGGTTTCGGCCGACGTCCTGCCCGACCGTCGGCGACCCTCCGAGCGTCGCGAGTGCGAGCGCGGCGACGAAAACACGAAACATGAACGCCCCCTTCCTGCAGTCACCCCGCGCCTCGTGCGCGATCTGCATGCGGCCGACACTATACACAGGCGAATACCGTTGAATAGCGCTCACGGCCGCGCTTGCCGGTCGGCGGAAATGCGAGGATTACTGCGGGGTGCAGCATGGCGGACGTCGAGACGAGAGATCGGTGGCTCGGGTGGCGGCCACCGCTTACGATCCGCACTCGCGGCACGTCATCGTCGATACGTCGGGATCACCGCAGGGCGCAGCAATGAGCGACTCGAAGAACCTCCACTTCACGCGAGCCGAGCTCGACGGGCGCGTCGCCGCGACCATCGCCGCCATGGAGCGCGACGGGCTCTCGGCGCTGGTGATGTTCCGCCAGGAGAGCATGTACTGGCTCACCGGCTACGACACGTTCGGCTACGTGCACTTCCAGGCCATGGTGCTCACCACCGACGGACGTCTCGTCCTCCTGACCCGCTCCGCGGACCGGCTGCAGGCGGCGTTCACGTCGACGGTGGAGGACGTGCGGGTGTGGCGGGACCGGGAGGGCGCGACGCCGGAGGCCGAACTCGCGGGCATCCTCCGGGAGCTCGGCCTCGCGGGCAAGCGGCTCGGCGTCGAGTACGAGGCCTGGGGGCTCACCGCGGCCAAGGGCAAGCGGCTCGAGGCGGCCCTCGGCGACGCCTTCGCGCTCGAGGACGCGTCGCTCCTCGTCTCGCGCCTGCGCGCGGTGAAGAGCGCGGCCGAGATCGCCTGCGTGCGCCGGGCGGCGGAGCTCGCCGATGCGGCGCTCGCGGCGGCACAGGCGCGGGCGATGGCGGGCGTGTTCGAGGGCGACATCCTCGCCGACATGCACGGGGCGATCGCGCGCGGCGGCGGCGACGATCCGGCGAACGAGTTCATCATCGGCTCCGGGCCGGGCGCCCTGATGTGTCGCTACTACACCGGCCGCCGGACGGTGTCCGCCGACGACCTGCTGACGCTGGAGCATGCGGGTGTCTACCGGCACTACCACGCGGCGCTGATGCGCACCTTCGTCGTCGGCCGCCTCGATCCGCGGCTCGCGGCGATGCACGCCGCCGCGCGGGAGGCGCTGCTCGCGACGGAAGCCGCGCTGCGGCCGGGCAGGCCCATCGGCGAGGCCTTCGACGCCCATGCCCGCGTGCTGGACGCCGCCGGCTTGCACCACGCCCGGCTCAACGCCTGCGGATATGCGCTCGGCACGACCTTCGCGCCGAGCTGGATGGACTGGCCCATGCTCTACGCGGGGCAGACGTACGAGGCGCGCCCGGGCAACGTCTTCTTCGCCCACATGATCCTGTTCGACGAGGCGGCGGGGCTCGCGATGACGCTCGGCCGAACCTCGCTCGTCGGCGAGCGCGGAGCCGAGCCGCTGTCGGCGGCCTCGCTCGACCTCGTGCGCGTCTGAGCGCCGCTCAGGCGCTCACGCCGGGAATGCGCAGGAGCTGGCAGCCGGAGATCTTCCAGCTGCCGTCTGGCTGCTGCTCGAGCGAATAGATCGCCCGCCAGGCGACGCCCGCCTGGTCGATGATCGTCACTTCCTGAATCGGGCCGGCGGCCGTCTCGCGATAGGAATCGAAGCTGAAGTCGCGCGGGCGGTAGACCGGCGGGTAGCCCTGCCGCACCATCGCCATGAACCGGTCGTGGCTCGGGAAGAGGCGCTTGATGCCGGGCGCGGCGTGGGAATAGGCGAGGGCGCCGTCGTCTGCGAGGAAGGCGCGCAGCTGCCCCTCGATCACGGATCGCGCCGCCGCCTCGTCGGCGCGGGCACCGGCGGTGGGCAGGACGGCGGCGGCGAGGAGCAGCGTCAGGGCGGCGAGGAGAGCGCGCATGAAAGGGCTCCGGGTGGCGGATCACACGTCCTCACCGACGTAGGCGCCGGGTGGTCGCCGGCAAGCGCGGCTGCGTCGATAGGTCACCATGCGCATCACCACGGCAACGGCTCGCCGCGATAGTCGTAGAAGCCGCCCGTCGCGCTCGGGGCGAGCCCGTCCAGCACCGCGAGCAGTCGCGCTGCGGCCACCTCGGGCGTCGCCACCGAAAGGCCGGCCTTGGCGAAGGGGGCGGTCAGCCGCGTGTCGACGGTCCCCGGATGCATCGCCACGCACAAGGCCCGTGGCCGGCGGCGGGCGAGCTCGATCGCCGCGGTGCGGACGATCTGGTTGAGCGCGGCCTTGGACGCCCGATACGCGTACCAGCCACCCAGGCGGTTGTCCCCGATCGAGCCGACCCTGGCCGACAGCGTCGCGAAGGTCGCCTTGCCATCCTCGGCGAGGCGCGGGGCGAGGTGCTTGACGAGCAGCGCCGGCCCGATGGCGTTGACGGCGAAGCTGCGCGCCATCGTCTCGGGGTCGATGTCCCGCCAGGAGCGCTCGGGGCGTATCTCGGCGTCGTGCAGGAGGCCGGTCGCGTCGATCACGAGCGTGAGCGGCGCCCCCGCGAGCCGCGTGTCGAGACCCGCGGCGAAGGCGGCGATCGTCGCCTCGTCGGCCACATCGAGGGGCGGGGCGCCGGCGCGGGAGGCGCGCAGCACGGGCGCGAAGCGTCCGTCGGCCACGAGCGCGTCCGCGAGCGCGGCGCCGATGCCGCCCGACGCGCCGACGACGATCGCTGCGCCCGGGGGAACGGCCGGGGCGGGGGAGGGTGCGTTCATGGCTGCGGAAGAAGGGCGCGCGGCGGGTCCGACAAGGCCGCTCCGCCTTCGATCCACCACATTCACGCGGCCGAATGTGGCGAGCCCGCGCCATCGCCGCACCAGACGGCGAGGCTCGTGTGCGACGGGGGCCAATTCCGGAACAGGGAAGGACGCTCCGCCATGCCGTCGTCATCCACCGCCCGCCGGCCCGCAGCCGCCGCGCACGCCGACCCGCACGACATGCTCCCCGCCGTCCAGGAGACGCTCGCGATCCTGGCCGATCTCGCCTTCGCCCACGCCTCCGCCCGGGAGCGCCTCGCGCTCTGGGACGGGCCGGAGGCGGTGAAGACCGAGATCGCCCGCGACCTCGACGCCCGCCACGCCGCCGCGGCGGCGCCCTACGAGCGCCGGCTGGCCGCGCTCCAGGAGCGCGCCGCCGGCACCCGGACTCTCGCCGCGGTGGACTGACGTCGAGGTGGGCTGACGTCGAGGTGGGCTGACGTCGAGGTGCCTACGCGTCGAGATCGCATGTGCGCTGTACGGGGGCAGCCCCGACCGACGAGCCGCGCCGCTGCCGACGCGCGATCGGGGACTCCCCTCTCCCTCGTGGAGAGGGGTGGGGGGTGTGGGGCTTTCGGAACGGGGCTGCGCGCCGATGCCGTCCGGCGTCGCCGGAGGGCTGCATCGGCCGGGTTACAAGTCCTGCACGCCCCCCCACACCCGCCCCTCCCCACGAGGGGGAGTGGAGACCGTCGGCGGGTTGCGCTACAGGATTGGTCCTCTCCGCCGCGTTCGGCGCTGGCCTCCTCAGGCGGCGCGCTCGGGGAAGCGGGTCATCGCGGTCTCCACGTCCGCGCGGGTGGGGAGGCTCGCCTCGTTGCCGAGGCGCTGGATCGCGTGGGTGGAGGCGCCCCGCGCGAAGGCGAAGTGGTCCGCCCAGGTGCCGCTCGGGTTCGCCAGATGGGCCCAGACGTAGGCGCCGTGGAAGATGTCGCCCGCGCCGTTCGTGTCGACCACCATCTCGCCGGGTATGGCGAGCGAGGGCATGTGGCGCGCCTCGCCGGTCTCGTCGTACCAGACCATGCCGCGCTCGCCCATCGTGACGCCGCCGACGCGCACGCCGCGGCTCTTGAGATAGTCGAGCATCTCGCCCGGGGAGAGGCTCATCTGCTCGCACAGGCGCTCGGCCACGACGGCGACGTCGATGAAGCCGAGGAGTTCGTGCGTGTTCGTGCGCAGGCCCCCGCCGTCGAGGGAGGTGAGCATGCCCGCCTCGCGGCAGGTGCGCGCGTAGTGCAGCGCTGCGTCGGGCTGGTGGCCGTCGAGATGCAGCGCGCGGCAGCCGGCGAGGTTCAGCGGCGGGAACGGGTGCAGGAAGTCGTCGTCGCGGCAGCGCACGATGGCGCGCTTGCCGCCTTTGGGCATGATGAAGGACAGCGAGCTCTCGCGCACCTTGCGGTGATGGACGCTGATGCCGTAGCGCGCGGCCATGTCGATGAACATCCGCCCCAGCCAATCGTCCGCGACGGTGGCGAGGAGGTCGGGGGCGATGCCGAGCTTGGCGCAGCAGAAGGCGGCGGAGACGGCGTTGCCGCCGAAGGAGATGGCGTAGTCCTGCGCCACCGTCTTCTCGTCGCCCGTCGGCAGGTGGTCCGTGACGAAGGTGACGTCGATGTAGGCCTGCCCGATGAACAAAGCTTCCAACGGCCGCTCTCCTGGGATGGTCTTCCGGGTCGGTGCGAGCGGAAGGGATCACGGCCCGCGCGCGCGCGCAAGAGGGCGCGTGCAGGTTTCGGCCGAGGACGGGCGGCGGGATTGAAACGCTTCAGGCGCAACCTCTCGCGACGAGGCGCGCGCTCGGGTACGGGACGCCGGCGCGGGCGCGTCGGCGTCCCGGTGGTTCGGGGCGCATGGGTGGCTCAGCCGACGAGCATCGCCATCGCCGGCACGGCCAGCACGAGGCCGGTGGTGATGCCCAGCGCGAGCAGCCGCTGGCCGCGCTGATCCACCGAGGCGCGCACGCGCCGCGCGGCGGTGGAGGCCTCCATCGTGCGGCCGTTCAGGCAAGAGCACAGGATGCGGTGCGCGTCGCCCTCCGACAGGCCGAAGAAGGCGACGCCGTCGCCGAGCCGGTCGCTCTCCAGCCCCTGCCCGCGCAGGACCGGGTCGTGGTAGGCGACCGTCAGAGGAGAGTCGTCGGCACGCATCAGGTGGCGCGTCTCGCGGGGCTGGAACTCGATATCGCCCAGCGAATGGAGCCGGCGGCGGGGATCCGCCTCCAGCAACTCGACCCAGCGCTCCAAACGCTCGCGGCGGGTCAGGACCTCCTTGGGAGGCTGGTACGCGACATCGGCAACGCTACGGAGCTGTTCAACACGCTTGTGTTCCATCGAACCCTCCTCTGGCGACGGTACGGTCCTCTCCGGACGCCGACCTCCGATGATGGGGCGCACATTTCACCCGTGCCGTACGGCGAAAGTTCGGCGCTCTCGCTCAACGGTGCACATCCGCGAAAGATCCGGATGGCGCCGCCCGTTCTCCGGGCAATTTCGTGACGCGGGACCGGGCTTTCGCGACGCGTCACGATCCGTCGAGGGCGATGGTGGCCGCCGCGATCAGGAAGACCTCGCCGGCGAGGACGCCGAGGACGAGCGAGCGGCGGGTGAGCCAGAACGCGGCGAGCCCGAAGGCGACGGCGCCGAGGCGGGCGGCGAGCGGCACGAGCGCGAGCGCGCCGGTCGGGAAGACGAGGAGCTTCGCCACCACGGCGGCGAGGAGCGTCGTCGCCACCGCCCGCACGAAGACGAGGATCTCCGAGTTCTCGTCGAGGCCCCGCGAGAGCACGACGCCGAGCACGCGCCAGACCTCGCTCGGCAGGAAGCCGAAGAGGATCAGCGCCAGGTACGGCGCGAGCCCGGCGCCGACGATGGCCTCGAGCCCGCTCATGCGCCGCGCCTCCGACGCGCGCGCCCGACGAGGTAGGCGATGGTGCCGCCGACGAGGCCCGTGAGCAGGAGATCGAAGTCGCGCCCGACGAGGTGCCCGAAAGCCGGCGCCAGCGCGAAGCCGAGCACGATCGCGACGACGTCGACCGCCGTGCGCGCGCCGGCCGCGAGCGCCAGCGTGAAATAGACCGGCGTGATGAACAGGAGGCCCGAGGCGAGCGGCGCGGGAAGCGTTCCCGACAGGAACCAGCCGACCCCGGTGAGCGCCGTCGTCGTCACGAGGCAGGCGTTGGCGAAGCCGAGATAATAGGGCAGGCGCTCCTCGGCCGGCATCCGCGGCAGCCGCCGCAGGCTCTCCACCCAGACCGTGACCGCGATGTAGTGCGCGATGGCGATCTGCGCGAGCAGCCCCTGGCCGGGACGGCGCAGGAGCGGCATCAGCGCGATCGTCATCGGCAGGAAGCGGATCGAGGACAGGCAGATCGCGGCGGCGATCAGCGGCAGCGCGACCCCCGCCGCGAGCGAGCCGTAGAACACGACCTGCGCGGGGCCGGCCCAGATCAGCAGCGTGGAGAGCATCGCCGCCCCGAGCGGATGCCCCACGTCCTGCGCCAGGCTGCCGACGCCCACCAGCGCGAAGCCCACGACCCAGGCGGGGAGCGCGAGCGCGTCGCGTGCGCCGCGCAGGACGAGGCGACGGGTCGTCGCGGGGGCGGCCGCCTCGCCCTCAGCCACCGGGGCGCGCCTTCTCCCCGCGCGCGGCGAGCCGGCGACGCTCGATGTGCTTGGCGATGCGCAGGTGGCGGGCGATGGCGTAGTTCATCGCCGTGAGGAAGCCGTAGACGCCGCGCACGGCGTGGCGGCGCCCGACATAGGCCTTGAGGAAGGCGGCCGGGAACTCGACGAAGACCCGCCAGGTCGGGATCGTCGCGCCGCGCGCCTCGAGGTCCTCCGCCTGCCGGTCGGAATAGGCGTTGAGCTTGGCGATCTGGTCACCGAGGGAGCGCACCGAGCGATGCCGGATCGTGCCCTTCAGCGCGCCGATCCGCGCGCCCGGCGCGAGCTCGACCCGGTCGTGGACGATCGAGGGCGAGTAGCGGCCCCTGTCGCGCCGGTAGAGCCGCACCGGCGCGAGCGCGTAGGCCAGCGGGTGCACGTCCTCCTCGCCGGGGAAGACCTCGGCGATGCGGGTCGTGTAGGCGTCCTGCTCCGGCTGTCCTGCGGCGAACAGCGCGCGGATGTGCGCGACCATCTCCGCCGGCACGACCTCGTCCGCGTCGAGGTTGAGGAGCCAGGCGTGGCGGCACTGGTCCTCGGCGAAGCGCTTCTGCGGCCCGTAGCCGGCGAAGTCGTGGTGGATCACGCGCGCGCCCCTGGCCGAGGCGATCGTCCGCGTCTCGTCGGTGGAGCCCGAATCGACGACCACCACGTCGTCCGAGAGGCCGGCGACGGCGTCGAGCGTCGCGCCGATCCGGTCGGCCTCGTCCTTGACGATGAGGAAGATCGAGAGGGGCAGGGGAGGCACCGGCACCGTCCACGGGAAGGAGCGCCGCGACGGGAGCGGCGCTCCTAGCTAGACGCTGCGGCGGGTCGGCTCAAGCGGCAGGACGCGTTCGCGCGTGCGCGGATCAGCTTCGCACCCGCCCCTCGGCCAGCGCGATCGCCTCCTCGAGCACCGTCTCGTCGCCGACCTGGTTGGCGAGGATCAGCACGAGACGGGTGTTCAGCGCCGCGCTCTCCTCGTCGGAGAGGCCGCGGTGGGCGTCGATCAGGGCGCGGTAGGCGCGGTCGGGGTCCGGCAGGCGGCTCGTCGTGTCGAGCCCGCCGGGGGCGGGGGCGGGGGCGGCTCGTCCCTCGATCATGCGACGTCTCCCAGCATGCGGCGCGCGGCGGCGGCGATGCGCTGCGGGTCCTCGTGGCGGAAGCGCGCGGCGAGATGCTGGTCGGGCCGCACGAGCCAGGTCGCGCCGGGCACCGCGTCGAAGCGCTCGCGGAAGCACCCCTCGATGTCGATCAGGTCCTTGCCGATCACGATCCGGCGCAGGCCCTCGGGCGGCGGGCCGTGGTCGGCGCCGTCGGGCATGACGATCTCGACCGCGTCCCCGCCGATCTCGGCGAGGAGCCAGGCCGGCGTGCCGTCCGCACGCTCCATCGGCGCGTCGGGGAGCGGCGCGCCGAGGCGCGCGGCGCCGGCCCATGGCTCCGCGTCCGGCGTCGAGAGCGGGGTCCGGCGATACGTCGTCGGTGTCGACAATCGGCCAGAGTTGACCATCCGCTTCGCGAAGTCGCAGCCGCGCGCGAGCGTCAGCGCGGCGTCGCGAAAGCGCATCTCCTGCGCCGAGCGGGGCGCGATGAAGTCGGTCGCGCGGGTCGAGTGGCCGATGTTCTCGTCGGCGGCGGCGACGCGCTCGACGTCGTAGGTGTCGATCAGCGTCGCGGGCGCGTCGCCCCGGACCACCCGCGCCAGCTTCCAGGCGAGGTTCTCCGCGTCCTGGATGCCGGAATTGGCACCGCGCGCGCCGAAGGGCGAGACCTGGTGCGCCGCGTCGCCGGCGAAGACGACCCGTCCGTGCACGAAGCGCTCCAGCCGGCGGCATTGGAAGGTGTAGACCGAGACCCATTCGAGCGCGAAATCCTCGTGGCCGAGCATCCGCGCGATGCGCGGGCCGACCACCTCCGGCTTCTGCTCGTGGACGGCGTCGGCCTCCGCCCCCAGCCCCAGGTCGATCCGCCAGATGCCGTCGGGCTGCTTGTGCAGCAGCGCCGAGCGCCCGGCGTGGAAGGGCGGGTCGAACCAGAACCAGCGCTCGGTGGGGAAGGCCTCCGACATGCGCACGTCCGCGATGAGGAAGCGCTCCTCGAAGGCCTCGCCCACGAAGTCGAGCCCGAGCATCGCGCGGGTGGGGGAGCGCGCGCCGTCGGCGGCGACGACCCAGTCCGCATGGAGCGTGTAGGGGCCGTCCGGCGTCTCGATGGTGAGCGCGACGCCGCCCGGGAGGAGCGCGAGGCTCGTCACCTCGTTGCGCCAGCGGATCTCGAGGCCGTCGAGCTCGCGCGCGCGCTCCACCAGGAAGTGCTCCAGGTAGTACTGCTGCAGGTTGACGAAGGCCGGCATGGCGTGGCCGGTCTCGGGCAGGAGGTCGAAGGCGTAGAGCGCGTCCTCGCCCTGGAAGACGCGCCCGACCTTCCAGCCGACGCCCGTCTCGACGCAGGCGCGCCCGACGCCCAGCCGGTCGAGGATCTCCAGCGTGCGCTTGGCCCAGCAGAGCCCGCGCGAACCCTCGCCGATCCGGTCGGCGTCGTCGAGGAGGACGACCGGTACGCCGCGCTGGGCGAGGTCGACGGCGCAGGCGAGACCGACGGGGCCGGCGCCGATCACCACGACGGGGCGACGCGCGGGCGCGCCCTCCTGGTCCGGCGAGCGACGGTAGGCGAACTGGTAGAGGGACTTGCGGGCGTTTTCTGACATGTCCGTGCCATCCTCCCGGCACCGCCCCGGCGGGGCGATGTCGGCCTCCGACCTCATCCCTGGAGTGCGGCCCACATCTCGCGATCGCGCTCGGCCGTCCAGATCGTGGGGTGGTCGACCCCCGAAGCCTCGTCGAAGGCGCGGGCGACGTTGAAGGGCTGGCAGTGCTCGTAGATGGCGAAGGCGCCGAAGCGCGGGTCCATGACGGACCGCGTGGCGTCGTAGGTCTCCTTGAGCGAGCGGCCCCTGGCGACCGACAGCTCCGCCTGGGTATAGAGCGTCTGGACGAAGTCGCGGGTCATGCCGATCGCCTCGCGCACCGTCGCGCGGTCGGTCAGCGCGTCGCCGCGGCCCGGCACGAGGGCCTTCGGGTCGGCGTTGCGGATGCCGTTCAGGGTCTCCGGCCACTCGCGCAGATGGGCGTCGCCGCAGTAGCAGGCCGAGTGGTACTCGACGAGGTCGCCCGAGAACATGACCTCGGCGTCCGGCACCCAGGCGACGACGTCGCCCGCCGTGTGGCCCGCGCCGAGGTGATAGAGCTTCACCTCGCGCTTGCCGAGGAAGACGCTCATCTCGGTGTCGAAGACGAGGTTCGGCCAGGTCAGCCCGGGAATCGACTCGGCGCCGCGGAAGAGCCGCGGGAAGCGGCCGAGCTCGCTCTCCCAGTCCTGCTGCCCGCGCTCCTCGATGAGCGCCATCGTCAGGTCGGAGGCGATGATCCCCTGCGCGCCGTAGGCCGAGGCGCCCAGCACGCGCACCGCGTGGTAGTGCGTCAGCAGCACGTACTTGATCGGCTTGTCGGTGACGCGGCGCACCCGGGCGATCACGTCGCCCGCCATCGCCGGCGTCGCCTGCGCGTCGATCACCATGCAGCAATCGTCGCCGACGATGATGCCGGAATTGGGGTCGCCCTGCGCCGTGTAGGCGTAGAGGTCCGGCCCGATCTCGGAGAAGGTGACCTGCTTCTCCGTGGTGTCGCCCGTCGAGGCGAAGCTCTTCGACATGTCTCGCTCCAGCTTTCCGCGTCGCGAAGCCCGGACGTCGCCGCGCCTCGCGCGCCCCGTCGCCTGCGGCGCCGGCCCACCGTATCCGCCAACGCGATTCGATGCACGTTCCGCGGCGCGCGCTCGCCCGATCCCCTCAGCCGGCGGCCAGCGCCGCGCGGATCGCGCCCGCGAGCGCGGCGTCGCGCGCGTCCGGCGTGGCAGCCGCGTCGTAGGCGTCGAGCGTCGACACCATCCGGTCGCGGAAGGCGTGCGCCGTCGCCTCGCTGAGCGCCTGATCGGCGTAGAAGTCGCAGAAGGGCTGGGCGAGGCGTGCGAGCACGAAGAGCGCGACGGTGTCCGGATCGCCCGGCTCGGCGGCCCGCGCGAGGCAGGCCTGGATGAACTCCTCGGCCGCGTGCACGCCGAGGGGACCGTCGACGAGGATGCGCTTGACGTCGTCCAGCATGTCTTCTTGCTCCTGAGGGTCAGCTCTGCGGGAAGCTGCTCGCCCCGCCGTGCGCCGCCGACCATTCCATCGGGCTGTTGAGGAAGGCCTCGACCTCGTTGAGGGTCTCGGCGGCGAAATAGCCCTGCGCGCGCGCCACCGCGAGCACGTCCCACCAGGTGGCGAGCGAGTGCATGGTGATGCCGTGCTCGCTCAGCGTCTCCTTGGTCTGCGGGAAAATGTCGTAGTGGAAGATCACGAAGGTGTGCTCCACCGTCAGCCCCGCGGCGCGCAGCGCCTCGCAGAAGCGGATCTTCGAGCGCCCGTCCGTCGAGAGGTCCTCGACGAGCACGATGCGTGCGCCCTCGCGGAAATCGCCCTCGATCTGAGCGTCCCGCCCGAAACCCTTGGGCTTCTTGCGGACGTACTGCATGGGCATCGACAGCCGGTCCGCGATCCAGGCGGCGAAGGGGATACCCGCGGTCTCGCCGCCGGCGATGGCGTCGAGGGACTCGAAGCCGATGTCGCGCAGGATCACGGAGGCCGCGAAGTCCATCAGCGTGTTGCGGATGCGCGGGTAGGAGATCAGCTTGCGGCAATCGATGTAGACCGGGCTCGCCCAGCCCGACGTGAAGCGGAACGGCTCGTCGGCGCGGAAATGCACCGCCTGGACCTCGAGCAGCATCTTGGCGGTGAGCTCGGCGATCAGAGCCTTGTCGGTGAAATTCGTCACGGGATCGTCCTTCCATCGGCGCGCGGCGCCTCATCTAGCCGCTGAACGGAGGGACGTCCAACGCTCCATGCGCTCTGCCCACGCCTCATTTCGCGCGATCCGCCAGCGTCTTGCCGAGACGCGCCATGACGCGGACGGCGATCATCAGATCGTCGATCTCCATGTGCTCGTGCGGGTTGTGTGACCCCTTGGTGTTGCGCACGAAGATCATGCCGCTGGGCACGCCCGCCTGCGAGAACACCGCCGCGTCGTGGCCGGCACCGCTCGGTACGGTCTCGGCGGGGAGCGACTGCGCCTCCATCTCCGCGAGCATCGCCTGGAGGATCGCCGGATCGAGGCTCGCGGGCGCCGAGCGCACGGGCGCATCGAAATGGAAGCGCACCCCGCGATCGCGCTCGATCGCGCGTGCCTCCGCGTGCGCCAGGCGCTCGACGGCCTCGAGCGTGCCCGCGTCGAGGCTGCGCGCCTCGAAGCTGAAGGAGACCTCGCCGGGGATGCGCGACATGGCGTGGTGGGCGGCGTCGGTCTGGACGATGCCGGTCGTCAGCACGAGATCGCCGCCGTGCTGCTGAATCGTCGCCCAGTGCTCGTCCATGCGCATCACGAGCTCGCACATGGCGAAGACCGCGTCGCGCCTGAGCCAACGCGGGACCGCGCCCGAATGTCCGGCCTCGCCGAGGCAGCGGATCTCGCGATGGCGGATGTTGCCGCGAATGCCCGTGACGCCCGCGACGGGCCACTTGCGCTCGACGAGGACGGGGCCCTGCTCGATGTGGAGCTCGACGAAGAAGGCGAAGGCCTTCGGGTCGACGAGCGGCTCGCCGGCGGCGATGCGTTCCACCGGAAGGCCCGTCTCGCGCATGGCGTCGGCGAGCGTGCCGACGCCGTCGCGGCGCCGGGCCTCGAGCGCGGCGCCGCCGAGGCGCCCGAACAGCGCGAGCGAGCCCATGTAGGCGCGTCCGAACCAGGCGCTCTCCTCGCCGCGCAGCGCGAGCACCCGCAGCGGCACGCGCCCCGCGCTCGTCCCCTCGCGCACGACGGCGAGGAGTGCGAGGAGGCCCGCCACCACGCCCGCGAGGCCGTCGTAGTTGCCCCCCTCCGGCACGGTGTCGACGTGCGAGCCGAGATAGCCCGCCCGCGCGGACGGATCGGTGTCGCCGGGGGCGGCGACGACGAGATTGTCGCCGGGATCGCGCCAGGTCTCGAGGCCGAGGGCGCGGGCGGTTTCCTCGAGATGGGAGAGCATGCGGCTCTCGACGGCGCTGTAGGCCGGGCGCGAGAGGCCGACGCGGTCGGGCGACATCGCCGCCGCATCGGCGAAGAGGCGCTCGGCGAGCGCGCGCGGGTCGAGGCCCGCGAGATCGGCGTTCGCCGCGACGGGCCCGGTGCGCAGGTTCATGCGCGCGCCTCCAGGGCCGTGTCCCCCATCATGTCGCGCTCGGTCTGGGTGAGGTCGAGGGAGCCGATCACGTCCTCGATCCGCGCGATGCCGTTCGCGCGGCAATGCTCCTCGAGGTCGTCGATGACGTCCACGAGGGCGCACGGGTGGACGAAGGAGGCCGTGCCGACCTGCACCGCACGGCAGCCGACGATGAGGAACTCGAGCGCGTCCTTCGCGGTGGCGATACCGCCGCAGCCGATCACCGGGATGGTCGCGGCGCGCGCGCATTGATAGGCCATGCGCAGGATGATCGGCTTCACGGCGGGCCCCGAGAGCCCGCCCATGACGTTGCCGAGGCTCGGGCGGCGGGTCTCGACGTTCACGCTCATGGCGAGGATGGTGTTGGCGACGACGAGCGCGTCCGCGCCGCCTTCCTCGGCGGCCCGCGCCACGGCGGCGACGTCGCCGGCGTTGGGCGTCAGCTTCGCCCAGAGCGGCAGGTGGGTCGCGTCGCGCAGCCGCCGCACGATCTCGCGGGTGCTCTCCGGGCGCATGGCGAAGGCCTTGCCGTCGTCCTCGAGGTTCGGGCAGGAGATGTTGATCTCGATCGCCGCGACGCCCGCGACGCTCACCGCGCGCGCGAGTTCGGCGAAGGCGTCGGGCGTGTTCGCCGAAATCGAGACGACGAGGGGCGGGCGCCACTGCGAAAAGCGCGGGATGACGTCGCGCACGAAGGCGTCGGCGCCCTTCGAGGGGATGCCGATCGAGTTGAGCATGCCGTTCGGCACTTCCGACACCCGCGGCGTCGGGTTGCCCAGCCGCTTGTCGGGCGTGATCGTCTTCGTCACGAAAGCGCCGAGACGCTCGAAGTCGAAGATATCGGCCTGCTCCAGGCCGAACGTGCCCGAGGCCGGCATCACCGGGTTGGCGAGCGCGAGCCCGCCGCAGGAGACGGAGAGGTCGATCATGCGAGCGCCTCCGCGAGCGGGAACACCGGCCCCTCGCAGCACACCCGCCGGTGCACCGTCTCACCGTTCTCGCGGAAGGGCCGGACGCAACAGAAGCACACGCCGACCCCGCAGGCCATCTGCTGCTCGAGCGCGACCTCGCCGAAGAGGTCGTGGCGGGCGGCCACCGCCTGCGCGAGGCGCGTGAGCCGGCTCGATCCGCAGACGTAGAGCGCCGCGCAGCGTCCCTGCGCGACGAGATCCTCTAGCAGCCCTTCGACGTGCGGGACGGCGGAGGTGCCCTCGGCGTCGGTCACGGTGAGCACGTCCGCGCCGGCGGCCCGCATCTCCTCGACCGACATCACGAGATCGGGGGCGCGCGCGCTCAGGATCGCGGTGACGCGATGCCCGTTCGCGCGAGCGAAGGGCACCAGCGGACCCATCGTGGCGAGCCCGACGCCGCGGCCGAGCAGCACGATCGGCGCCTTCGCCTCGGGCAACGTGAAGCCGATGCCGAGCGGGCCGAAGATGTTGAAGCCGTCGCCCGGCCACAACCGCGCCATGGCGGCGGTGCCCGTGCCGGTCACCTTGTAGAGGAAGCCGACGCGGTTTCGCTCCGGCTCGATGCGGTAGACGCTCATCGGCCGGCGGAAGAAGGGCTCGAGCCCGTCTCCGCCGGGGCAGAGCAGGTGGTAGAACTGGCCCGGGCGGGCGTGCGGTGCGCCCTCGGGCAGGTCGAGGGAGAGGTAGCGGTACTCGTCGTTGACCGCGACGTGCTCGCGCACCACGGCCTCCACCTCCAGGGGGCGCGGGGGCGCCGCAGGAGAGGCCACGTCGGGATCGAGCATGGGGATGATCATGGGAAGCGCTCTCCTCAGCCGAGGATCAGCCTGGGGAAGAAGGTCGAGAGCTGGGGCACGTAGGTGACGACGGCGAGGACGGCGAGGTTGATCAGCACGAAGGGCCAGACGCCCGCGATGATCGTCGCCACCGGCTTGCCCAGGGTGGAGGACGCGACGAAGATGTCGAGGCCGAAGGGCGGGGTGATCATCCCGATGCAGATGTTCAGGCACACGATCAGCCCGAAATGGACGGGATCGATGCCGAAGGTCATCGCCACGGGATAGAGCGCCGGGACGAGGACGAGCAGGGCCGAGTTCGGGTCGATGAACATGCCGGCGACCAGGAAGAGTACGTTGACGATCAGCAGGAAGACGATCCAGTTCGCCTCGATCGTCTGCATGAAGTCGATCACGATCCCCGGCAGCTGGGCGAGCGTGATGAAGTAGGAGACGAGGCTCCCCATCCCGAGCAGGATGAAGATCACGGTGTTCGTCACCGCGGCCCGGCCCGCGACGCCGAAGAGGCCGGCGAAGGTCAGCTCGCGGTAGACCACCGCCTCGACGAAGACCGCGTAGACGACGCTCACGGCCGCGGCCTCGGTGGGCGTGAAGATGCCGCCGTAGATGCCGCCCAGGATGATGACGGGCAGCCCCAGCGCCCAGCCGGCGGCGCCGGTGGCGCGCATCCGCTCGCGCAGCGACGGCGCGGCCGTGGCCTCGCGCCCCATGCGGTACGAATCCCACACGACGTAGAGAGCGAAGGCGAGCGCCAGCGTGATGCCGATGACGAGCCCGCCGGCGAAGAGCCCCGTGATCGAGGTGCCGGTCAGCCAGCCGTAGATGATCAGGGTGATCGAGGGCGGGATGAGGAGCGCGGTCTCCGCCGAGGAGACGATGAGGCCCAGCGCGAAGCGGTCCTTGTAGCCGGACTTGATCAGCTCCGGATACATGATGCGCCCCAGCGCCGCGACGGTGGCGGGCGCCGAGCCCGACACCGCGCCGAAGGCGGCGCAGGCGCCGATCGTGGTGTGCCCCATGCCGCCGGCGCGGTGGCCGAGGAAGGCCTTCACCAGCGCGGTCAGGTCGCGCGCGATGCGCCCGCTCGCCATCAGCTCGGCGGCGAAGATGAAGAAGGGGATCGCGAGCAGCGTCGAATGGTTGATGCCGCCGACGATCTTCTGGCCGATGACGATGTCCGGCAGGCGGTCGAACCAGATCTCCTTGATCATCAGCCCCGGCAGCCCGAGCACGAGCAGCATCTCGAAGCCCAGCACGAGAAGGAGGATCGCGAAGGCGAAGAGCGCGGCGACGATCATGACGGGCGCTCCGGATGCTCGTGCTCGAGGGCGCGCTCCTGGATGCCGAGAAGGCCGGCGAGGTAGCGCAGCGCCAGGAGCGAGAAGCCGACGGGGAGGGCGAGGTAGAGGATCGCCGTCGTCAGCCCCAGCGTCGGGCTCACCTGGCCCGTGCCGAGCACGAGGCGGGTGATGTCCCAGCCGAACCAGACGATGGCGAGCGAGAAGGCGAGCCCGACGAGGTCGATCAGCCGCCGCACCATCCGGCGCGCGCGCCGCGAGAAGGTGGCCAGCAGCGAGGTCATCGCCACGTGCTTGCCCTGCTCCAGCGCGAGGCCGAGCCCTAGGAAGACCATCCACACCATCAGCCAGCGCGTGGCTTCGTCGACCCAGGCGAGCTCCCGGTAGAGATCGGTGGATACCTCGCGGGCGAGGACGGCGCCGCTGTAGAGGATGGTCATGGCGATCATGAGCGACGCGAGGAGCACCCGCTCCACCGTCGCGATCACCCGCAGGAACGCGATCACGGGTCTTGGTCTCCGGCTCGGGGCCTCGCGCGGGAGGCTCCCACTTCGATGCGCCCCTCTCCACGAGCGCCGGGCACTTCACGCACTGAACAGGTGCAGACTTCAGGTGCGTACCTGACGCCTGACGGTGACGCAGGCCTTCCTTCCCCCTTGCGGGGAAGGTGCCCCCGAAGGGGGCGGATGGGGGGCGTGATGCCGGGTGAGACCTCGCCGTTGCTGTCGCGACCGTGGTCGCCCCGCATCCGCGGCGAGATCGTCCTGCACGCCCCCCACCCCCGGCCCCTCCCCACGAGGGGGAGGGGAGAACGTCGCGCTCTGCATCCGCGCTCGTAGACGTCCTGCTGCCGCTGCCTGCGCCAGAAGGAAGAGAGGAGGACGTCGCACACCGCGGCGATCACTCGCCCGTCACGTCCGCGTACTGCTCCTCGTAGACGGCGACGATCGCCTGCCCAGCATCGCCGGCGAGACCGAGATAGGCGTCGCGGGCGCGGGGATACATCGTCTCGCGCAGGGCGGCGCGCTCGTCGTCGGTCAGCTCGCGCACGTTCATCCCGGCTTCCGTCAAGCGCTGGAGGGCGGCGGCCTGCGAGGCCTCCTTGATCTCCTCGACCTGCGGGCGGACCTCGTCGAAGGCGGCGACGATGACGTCGCGGTATTCCTGCGGCAGCGAGGCCCACCAGCCGGGATTGAACAGGACGATGTCCTCGTTGGCGCCGTGGCCGGAGACGAGGAGGTTCTCCTGGACCTCGTCGTACTTCATGGTCGCGATCGTATCGAGGGCGTTCTCCTGCCCGTCGACGACGCCGGTCTGCAGCGCGGTGTACAGCTCGCCGAAGGGGAGCGCGACGGCGGAGGCGCCGACCGCGTTGAACTGCTCGATCAGCACGGGTGAATCCATCACGCGGAAGCGCTGGCCCTCGAAGGCCTGCACGCTCTCGAGCGGCTTGTTGGACGTGAAGCTCTTGCGCCCGTTCGGCCAGATGGCGATCGCCTCGAAGCCGCGCGGCGCGAAGCTGTCGAGCACGGCCCGGCCGAAGGCGCCGGTGCGCAGTGCGTTCGCCTGCTCGCGGTCCGCCGGGTAGACGAACGGCACGTCGAGGATGGAGACGGCGGGGTTGAAGCCCGCCAGGAACGCGGCGGGGGAGACGGTGCCCTCGATGACGCCGAGCTGGACGCCTTCGTTCATCTCGCGCGCCTGGCCGAGCTGGCCCGCGGGGAAGAGCTGGAACACGACCGCGCCGTCGGTGCGCTCGGCGACGAGGTCGGCGACGATCTCGAGACCCTGGTGACGGGCCTGCTGGGGCGACTCGAGGTGCCCGATGCGGGCGGTGAATTCCTGGGCCGCCGCGGGGCCCGAAATCGGGCCGGCGGCGATGGCGGCCGCGAGGCCGGCCGCGAGGACGAGTGTGCGCCGTGAGATCATCGAGGGTGTTCCCTTGTTTCTTCCGCTCCGGAAGGGCCTAGGGAAGAGCGTCGCGGCGCCTCTGTCAACAAGAAAGTCTCAAAAATGAGACGAGACGATGGGCAGACTCGTGCCCGTCTTCTAGGCAGGCTCGGCGCCGTGGCGCGCGAGGAGGGCGCGCAGGTGCGCGAGCGCCGCCTCGCCCCGCAGCGCGCTGGCGCGCAGCCGCGCGGCGATCTCCTCGTGCAGCGCCATCGGCTCGGGCGCGGACGTGATCAGCGCGACGCCGAGCCGGACGTTGGGCTGCTCGCCGAGTCGGAAGGGCGAGATCGCGAGGACGGAGCGGTCCGCCTGGCGAAAGATCTGGAAGGTCGTCGCCGGCGTCGGCTCGAGCACGATGCCGATCGCGACGTTCGCGGGCGGATCGGCGACGAGGGCGGCGATGTGCTCGACCTCCCGCCTCGCCTCGCGCCGGCGGCGCAGGATCGTCGCCTCGTCGAGGTCGTAGCGCCCGACCGCCCCGTGGGCGAGGAAGCGTTCGATGTCGGAGGACGAGATCAGGCTGACGATGGCGGGCTTCGCCGCGCGAAACCAGGCCTTGCGCTCGCGCAGGACGGCGAGCAGCGTCTCCAGCGCCGCGCCGTCCCCGTCGCCGGCGCGCGGCCCCTCGCGCAGCACCTCGGCGAGCATGGCGTCGTAGGCGTCCGAGGTCAGCAGGTAGGAGACCGGGGCGAACAGGCCGATGATCTCGTGCGACGCCTCCTCGAGCTGGCGCATGCGCTCGAAGAAGGCGACGGCGGTCGGGACGTACTCGATGCCCGCGCCGAGCAGGCTCGCGAGCGAGGTGTCGAGCACGTCGGCGATGCCCGCCAGCGTCTCGATCTTGGGGATCTGGCCCTGCTCCGCCCGGTAGAGCGCCGCGCGCGAGATGCCGATGCGTGCCGCGACGTCCTCGGGCGTCAGCCCGCGGCCCATGCGGAAGGCGCGCAGGCGCGCGCCGACGTCCGAGAGGCGGATGCGCTGGCTCGGCTCGGCGGCGTGATCGGCGTCGGTCGGGGCGACGTCGGGGGTGGCGTGGGCGTCGGTGATCGGAATCGGGCGGCTCCTGTCTCGTTCGGGCGCGATCCTGGCGTCAGCCGCGCGCGGGGGCAAGCCGCGCCCGAACGCCCGATCGCGGTCCATCCGGCGGCTTTTCCGAATTGCGGGGCGGCACCGGAGCGCGTACGTCCGGTCTCCCGCGCCTCACGCGCGGCGAGGACGGAGGGACGCATGCGCACGATCACCATCCGCCAGCCGGCCGACATGCACGTCCATTTCCGCGACGGCGCCATGCTGCGCACCGTCGTGCCCTGGACGGCGCGCACGGTCCACGCCGCGATCGTGATGCCGAACCTCTCGCCGCCGGTGACGAGCGCGGCCATGGCCGCGGCCTATCGCGAGCGCATCCGCGCGGCGATCCCAGAAGGCTGCGATTTCACGCCCCTGATGACCTGCTACCTCACCGACGACACGGACCCGTCGGACCTCGTGCGCGGCCACGCCGAGGGCGTCTTCACGGCGGCGAAGCTCTATCCGGCCAATGCCACCACCAACTCCGCCCACGGCGTCAGCGACATCCGCAGGCTCGACCGCGTGCTCGCGGCGATGGAGGAGGCGGGCATTCCGCTCCTCACCCATGGCGAGGTGGTGGGGCCGCACGTCGACATGTTCGACCGCGAGCACCGCTTCCTCGACGACGTGCTCACGCCGACGCTCGATCGCTTCCCGCGGCTGCGGGTCGTCATGGAGCACGTGACGACCCGCGAGGCGGTGGCCTTCGTGCGCGCCCATCCCGAGCGCATGGGTGCGACCATCACGCCCCAGCACCTGATCTACAACCGCAACGCCCTGTTCGCCGGCGGGCTTCGGCCGCACATGTTCTGCCTGCCGATCCTCAAGCGCGAGGAGCATCGCCTCGCCCTGCGCGCGGCGGCGACGAGCGGCGAGCGGCAGTTCTTCCTGGGCACCGACACCGCGCCGCACCTGCGCCACGACAAGGAGAGCGCCTGCGGCTGCGCCGGCGTGTTCTCGGCTCCCGTGGCCATCGAGGCCTATCTCGGCGTCTTCGCCGAGGAGGACGCGCTCGACCGCTTCGAGGCGTTCGCCTCCCTCAACGGCCCCGCCTTCTACGGCCGCGCGCCCTCCGAGCGTCGCGTCGGCTACATCGAGCGTTCTCGGCCGGTGATGCGCGCCCTCGAGGTGCCCGAGCACGGCGAGCTGGTGCCGCTGTTCTCCGAGGGGGAGACGCGCTGGTCGCTGGACGGTGTGGCGCTCCGATAGGGATGCCGCACTGGTGCCGACGAGGCGGAACCGCCGTGCTGGGACGTCGGCGCTCGCAGTGCCTAGGACGTAAGCCGGAACGCGGCCACGATGATGCCGGCGGTCAATCCGACGACCAGCGACCGAATAACGAAGTTGAGGTTCTCGATCGTCGGCTTTTGGCTGTCCAGCTTTGTCTCGATGTCTCGGATCTTTTCGGCGAGCCCCTGGAGTGAATAGATCTCTCGCGACATTTGCTGTGCAAGGCTTGGGTCGATCTGGCTTAGACCCTTGCCTGTATAGACGTAGGGCTTGCTCGACTTCCTATCCATGTCCGCAAACCAGATTTTGAAGAAGGGTTCTCCTTGAGCGACATGGATCGTCCCGGAACCCGCGTTGAACACCGCGAACACGAGGTTGCCCCGATAACCCGGGTCGACGTGGAAGCCCGACACGTTGATCAAACCGCCGAACTTCTTCCCGGTGCGCATCGAGATGAACGCCATGGCGTCGTGCGGGACGGCCACCTCCTCCAGCGTCAGCAGGAAGGCGAACTGCCCCGACGGGATTCGGAACGTTTCGCCGTCCGCGAGTGCGTTGTTGATCTTCCCCCCTTCGCCGGATCCGTCGGGGGAGCAGTAATATCCGCGTCCGACCCTCAGATTGTATGAGTTGACATCGACCCGCTCGCGCTCGAACGGTCGGATGACGTCGTGGTTGTCGATGAGCTTCTCGCCGCTCCAGAACGTCATCGTCGTCAGCCGCGAATGAAGAAGTTCCGCCGCGCGAGTTCGCGGCGGCGCTCGCCGATGCGTGTTACGAGATCCATTCCCGCCAGCGAGGAGGCGTTGAGGACAAACCGGCATACGTCCCGATTGGCGTCCCGGAGGATGGCGTGGGCATCCTCCAGATGATCGAGCTTCTCGCATCCGTCGCAGAAGCGGCCGACCGGCTCGGCCAGCGCTGGGAGGAACCTCGTGCAATCCGAGATGGCGGCGGGCGCGAGCGCGAAGGTCGCCAGATTCTGGTGAAGCGCGTTGGCGGCGCTCAGGCAGATCAGCGCGGTGTCGACGATCGTCTGGTCCACGCTCTTGGGCTCGGCGTGCGTGCGGGCGAGACGACCGACGTACTTGGCATAATGCAGCCCGTAGTGCTTCAGGCGGTCCGTCTTCGACAGGGACGCGATATCCGGATGGCTATGCTGATCGTGCGCGAACTGCTCCTGCTGCAGGATCAGCAGGAAGGCGCACGGGGCGTGTACATCGCTCTCGATCCGGGCCAGCATGAACGTCCACCCTGTGTCAGCGACGCCAGGTCCGCTTATCTGTCCCTCTACCGTAGCCCGATTCGGTTGACAATCGCTCCCCTGAAGCCGTCGGCGGGCGCGCCGTCCACAAGGGTCGCCGCGCCGCCCCTCTGGCGGATGGGCCCTGCCGGCGGAGATCGACGCAGGACGTCGACGGCGTGACGCCTCATCGCACCAGCCGGCAATAGACCTGCGGCAGGCGGTCCGGCAGGGCCTCGACGCGGGGCAGGTGTGCGACGTTGGCGCGGCCGAACACGGTGGCGAGGGCGGCCTCGTCGCGCGGCGCGACCGCCACGCAGAAGGCGTCGACGCCGAGCGCGGCCGCCTCCTGGACGGCCTTGCGCGCGTCCTCGACCAGATGGCGCGGATCGGGGCAGTCCACGTCCGACGGCTCGCCGTCGGTGACGAGGAGGATCAGGCGGCGGTGGGCGCGGGAGGTGGCGAGCGCGCGCGTCGCCATGCGCAGCGCCGCGCCCATGCGCGTCGACAGGCCGGGGCGCAGCCCCGCGAGCCGGCTCTTCGCCGGGGCCTCGAAGCGCTCGTCGAAGTCCTTGATCCGCGTGTAGTGCACGTTCTCCCGACCGTTCGAGGCGAAGGCGTGCACGGCGAACGGGTCGTCGAGCGCGTCGAGCACGCGCGCGAGCACGGCGGTCGCGTCGCGCATCACGGAGAAGACGGAGGTCGTCGTGCCGCCGATCGTGTCCTTGGTGGATTCGGAGACGTCGAGCAGCAGGACGAGGGCGACGTCGCGCTCGGCGATGCGCACGGTCTCGAACACCCGCGGGTCGGGCGTGAGGCCGAGGCGCTGGTCGAGAACGGCGCCGATCGCGGCGTCGAGGTCGAGCCGCTCGCCCTCGGCCCGGCGGCGAAGCCGCTTCGGCCGGCCGATCCGCGCCTGCCGCACGAGCGCCTCGGTGCGCGAGAGCGTCGCGGGCCGCGCCTCGATCCAGCGATCGACGAGATGGGCGGGGGCGGTGCGCGGCCGCTCGTCGAGGACACTCACCCAGTCCGGCCGCAGACGCGCGGCATGGTAGTCCCACTCCGGCAGCCGCAGGACGAGCCGGCTTTCCTCGCCGGCGTCGCGCGGGCGGGCCGGTGCGTGCGGCGCGTCGGCCCCGCGCTCGCGGCGCTCGCGATCGGGGGGCGTCCGAGGCGTCTCGGTCGTTTCGATGCGCACGCCCTGCGCCGCGATCTCCGGCGCGTCGACCGGGGGCGGCGCGTCGGGCTCGAAGAGCCACAGGCCGGAATTGTCGTCGCGGTAGACGGGCTGGGGCACGTAGGCCTTCGCGTCGAAGCGCACCCGCATCTGGCCCAGATCGTTGCCGAGCACTCCCGCCGCCCGGCGGAGCGCCGCGGGATCGGGGTCCGCCAGAGCCGCCTCGAAGAGCGTGCGCCCCTTCGCGACCCAGGGGTCTTCGTCGGGGCAACGCGGGTCGACGAGCGCGCGCGAGAGGCGGGCGAGCAGGCTCTCCGCCGTCTGCGCGCCCTCGGCGCGGGCGTCGTGGAAAGGCAGCCACAGCCGCGCGAGGCCCGGCAGCGCCGCCATCGCCAGCCGCTCGACGCGCGCGTCCTCCATGAGCGAGACGATGGCGATCTGGACCGGCTTCAGCGTGCCCGGGTCGAGACGCCCTCTCCCGAACGCGAGATGGGCGCCCACATGGGCGAGCGCCGCCCGCTCGAGCCGCTCCGCGGCCGAACCGCGATAGCCGCGGAAGCTCTCCGGCAGGAGGACGAGACGTCCGTCGAAGCGCGTGCGCCGTGCCGCCCGCGGGTCGCCCTCGACGCTCGCGGGGCGCACGAGCGGGTGGACGCCCAGGATCGCGGCGACGAAGCGCGCGAGCCACGGCGCGCGCTCCGCGAGCGGTCGCTCGCCGGCCTCCGCCTCGAGCGCCGCACGGCCCTCCCGGGAGGAGAGCGTGACGAAGGCGACGAGCCGCCCCGCGTCGCCGCCCGCGTGCGCGACGCCGGTCTCGACGAAGGCGTCGTACGCGTCCGCTTCGAGCCGGACGAGGAGGAGCGGGCTCGTGCGCACGAGCGGCTCGACGGCGGCGGGTGCGCGCTCCGCGAGCCGGGCGAGCGTGCCGAGGACGCGTGCGACGTCCCCCTGTGCGGGCAGGCGGGGGAGGAGCCGGGGGATCTCCGTCAGCACCGCCGCCGCCGCCCGCCGGCCGGCGCGGGCCAGGAGGTCGGGCGCGTGCTCCGCCAGGGGGGCGAGCGCCTCGGCGCGGCCGGCGTCGAGGCAGGCCCGAGCGGCGTCGACGAGGCTCGTCGTCACGAGGGACGACGGGCCGGCGCGCTCCACGACCGTGGCCAGCCCGGCGCGCCAGGCGGCCTCGGCATCCGCGCCCGCGGCGGCGTGCAGCCGCGCCGCGAGCGCCTCGACCCGCGCTCTCGGATCCCTCCCCGCCGGGTCCTGGCCGGATGCTACAGGCACGCGTCGACCGCCTCGGCGAGGGTGCGGCGCAGGTCCGGCTCGTCGGTGAGCGGCAGCGTGATCGCGATCTGCGCCGCCACCGCGGCCGCGACGCCGCGCCCCATCAGGCGCCCGGCCTGGATCAGCATGCGCGTCGAGGCGCCCTCGTCGAGGCCGTGGCCCTTGAGGTTGCGGCTGCGCTGGGCGATGCGCACGAGCAGCTCGGCGGCGTCGAGCTCGATGTCCGCCTCGCGGGCGACGATGCGCGCCTCGCGGACGGGATCGGGGTAGCCGAAATCGAGGGCGACGAAGCGCTGCTTGGTCGATTCCTTCAAATCCTTGAGCACGCTCTGGTAGCCGGGATTGTAGGAGATCACGAGCTGGAAGTCGGCATGGGCGCGCACGAGCTCGTTCTTCTTCTCGAGCGGCAGCACCCGGC
The DNA here is from genome assembly GCF_041514305.1 of Salinarimonas chemoclinalis. Taxonomy (NCBI): domain Bacteria; kingdom Pseudomonadati; phylum Pseudomonadota; class Alphaproteobacteria; order Hyphomicrobiales; family Salinarimonadaceae; genus Salinarimonas; species Salinarimonas chemoclinalis. Next base: position 672,838 of record NZ_JBGMWH010000002.1, on the reverse strand, counting down.
GATCGTCGGTGAGCGGATGGATCACCACCGTCGTGTCCTGGCGCGCCTCGACGATCTCGTCGAGATAGCAGATCCCGCCGTGGCGCACGGCCAGCGTCAGCGGCCCGTCGTGCCAGCGGGTGCCGTCCGCGTCGAGCAGGAAGCGGCCGACGAGGTCGGAGGCGGTCATGTCCTCGTGGCAGGCGACGGTGACGAGCGGGCGCCCGAGCCGCCAGGCCATGTGCTCGACGAAGCGCGTCTTGCCGCAGCCGGTCGGGCCCTTGATCATCACCGGCTGGCGCAGCGCGTGGGAGGCGGCGAAGAGATCGATCTCGTCGCCCTGCGGTGCGTAGAAGGGCTCGGCGTCGATGCGGTAGTCGGAGAGGGGCATCGTGGGTTCCGTGGTCGGGACGGCGGGCGGGCGCCCGCGGATGCGGGAGCTGGTGGATCGACACATCTCCTGTGCCCAGGAGGTGGCCGAGAGTCGTCGATGCCCCCTGTCCTTCCCTGTAGGGGAAGGTGTCTCGGCGCAGCCGAGACGGATGGGGCGCGCGGAACGCGCGTTCGGCGAAGCCGAAAGGCCGGTGGAATGCCGGACGCGGCGGCTTCCGCTTCGCGGAACGCGTCGCTGTCGCGCCGCGCCCCATCCGTCACGCAGCCTTAGGCTGCGCGCCACCTTCCCCTACAGGGAAGGAGAAGACCTGCATCCGGCCTCGTGGGTCCGTCGTTCGACGTGACGTACCGCAGACATGTGCATCGACAGGCCACGACGGGGCGGGGAGGATGTCGGTGCGATGCATGTCCGTGATCGTTGACGACCTGCTGCCGCGGCCTGCTCCGGCGAGATGTGTCCACGCGGTCGGATGAGAGGTGCGGGCCGTCCCGGGTGCGGCCGGGCCGGCCCGCGCGAGCGCTCGTGCTCGGGGTTCAGAGCATCGGCGGATGCTCAGCGGTGGGCGGAGCGCTCGTTGGGGATGCCCTCGATCGGGCATTCGTCGGTGCCGGCGGTGGAGCGGGTGATGGCCTCGACCATCTCGCGGGTCCCCTCGGGGTCGGAGATCCACTTCTGGTAGAAGTCGTAGGGGCAGGCGGCCACGCCCTTGTCGCTCTCGCCGGAGTTGATCATGCCCGTGTAGCCGCGGTGGACGAGCTTGTAGAGGTGGTTCTGCGACTGCATGTTGCGCCGCGCGTCGCGGATCAGCGACTTCGAGAGGGCGGCGTACTGGATGCCGTAGTCCTCCTCGCCGCACTCGCCGAGCGTGCGGCCGTCGAAGCCGATGAGCGCCGAGTGGCCGAAGTAGGAGTACACCCCGTCGAAGCCGGCGGCGTTGGCCACCGCCACGTAGACGTTGTTGGCGAAGGCCATGGCCTTCGACATGATCACCTGCTGCTCCTTGGCGGGATACATGTAGCCCTGGCAGCGCACGATCAGCTCCGCGCCCTTCATGGCGCAGTCGCGCCAGATCTCCGGGTAGTTGCCGTCGTCGCAGATGATCAGGCTGACCTTGAGCCCCTTCGGCCCCTCCGAGACGTAGGTGCAGTTGCCGGGATACCAGCCCTCGATCGGCACCCAGGGCATGATCTTGCGGTATTTCTGCACGATCTCGCCCTGGTCGTTCATCAGGATGAGCGTGTTGTAGGGCGCCTTGTTCGGGTGCTCCTCGTGCTGCTCGCCGGTGAGCGAGAACACGCCCCAGACCTTGGCCTTGCGGCAGGCCTCGGCGAAGATCGCCGTCTCCTCGCCCGGGCAGGCGGAGGCGGTCTCGTACATCTCCTTCTGGTCGTACATGATGCCGTGGGTCGAGTACTCGGGGAAGATCACGAGATCCATCCCCGGCAGGCCGACCTTCATGCCCTGGATCATCTCGGCGATCTTGCGGGCGTTCTCGAGCACCTCCTCGCGGGTGTGCAGGCGCGGCATCTTGTAGTTGACGACCGCCACGCCGACGGTGTCGTTGCTGCTGGAAATATCGCCGTGAAGCATGGGTCTTTCCTCCGTTTGGGAACGTGCGTTGTCCGGCGCGGCCCGCGGCCGTGGCGGTCAGACCGCCATGTGCCGGTGCACCAGGTCGTCCGTCAGGTCGGCGACGGCCCCGGCGGCGACGACGTGCCCCTTCTCCAGGATGGCGAAGGAGGAGGAGGCGCGCCGCGCGAAGGCGATGTCCTGCTCCACGAGCACGATCGTGATGCCGAGCTTGGTATTGAGGGAGACGATGGCCTCCTCGATCTGCGCGACGATGTTGGGCTGGATGCCCTCCGCCGGCTCGTCGAGCAGGATGATGCGCGGGTCGGTGAGGAGCGCGCGCCCGATGGCGAGCTGCTGCTGCTGGCCGCCCGAGAGGTTGCCCCCGGCGCGCCCGCGGAAGTCCTTGAGCACCGGGAACATGTCGTAGACGAGCGCCTGCAGTTCGGCGCCGCGCCCGCTGGTGCGGGCGAAGCCGCCGAGCGCGAGGTTCTCCTCCACGGTGAAGCGCGGCAGGATTCCGCGGCCTTGCGGTACGTAGCCGATGCCGGCGCGGGCGCGCTCGTGGGTCTTCAGCCCGGCGAGCTCGCGCCCGTCGAGCCGGATGGCGCCGGCCGTCCTGTCGAGGAGGCCGAGGATCGCACGCATCAGCGTGGTCTTGCCCACGCCGTTGCGGCCGAGCACCGAGAGGAAGCCGCCGCCCGCCACCGAGAGCGAGACCCCGTGCAGGGACTGGGCGTTTCCGTAGAAGCCGTCGAGGTTCTGGATCTCAAGCACCGGCGATCCCCATGTGTCCGAGGTAGACCTCGCGGACCCGCGCGTCGGCGGAGATCTCCGCCACGGAGCCTTCCGCGAGCAGCGCGCCCTGGTGCATCACGGAGATCACGTCCCCGATCTCGCGCACGAAGCCCATGTCGTGCTCGACGACGACGATCGTGTGCTTGCCCTTGAGGCGCTGGCAGATGTCGGCGGTCTTCGCCGTCTCGTGGTGGGTCATGCCCGCGGTCGGCTCGTCGAGCAGGATCAGCTCGCTGTCCTGCGCGAGCAGGAGCGCGATCTCGAGCCATTGGGTCTGCCCGTGGGAGAGGTTGGCCGAGGGCTCGTCCAGCGCGTCGGCGAGGCCGACGAACTCCGCGAGCGCCTCGAGCCCGTCCCCGGCGGGCGTGCGCGCCCGCCGCAGGAGCGTCGCCAGCACGCCCGTCTCCCGGCACATCGCGACCTCGAGGTTGTCGCGCACGGTGAGCTGGCGGAAGACGCTCGGCACCTGGAACTTGCGGCCCACGCCGGCGCGGGCGATCTGGTGCTCCTCGAGCCGGGAGAGCTCGCGCCCGTCCAGCGTGATCGAACCGGAATCGGCCTTGGTCTTGCCGCAGATCAGGTCGAGCGCGGTGGTCTTGCCCGCGCCGTTGGGGCCGATGAGGCAGCGCAGCTCGCCCTTGGCGACCGACAGCCGAAGCCCGTTGAGCGCCTTGAAGCCGTTGAAGCTGACGCACACGTCGGTGAGCGCGAGATGCGGGGTCATGGGCGCTCTCCCGCTCCGGGCGCCGCGACGGGCGCGATGGGTTGCGCCGGCCGGGCGCGGGCGGCGGCGAGGCGCGCGCGTCCCATCTCGACGAGGCCGGCGAGCCCCTTGGGGAGGAAGAGGACGACGGCGACGAAGACGACGCCCATCACCAGCGTCCAGGACTCGAGGAAGGCCTCGCTCTCCGAGAGCGCGCCCTGCATCGCCGCGATGGCGATGGCGCCGAGCATCGCGCCGACGAGGCTCTGGCGGCCGCCCACGGCGCACCAGATGACGATGGAGAGCGAGAGCGACACGCCGAGGAAGGTCGGCGAGGCGAACTCCATCACCACCGTGTAGAGCATGCCCGCGAGACCCGCGACGGCGGCGGAGACCGCCATCGCCATGACCTTGTAGGAGGCGACGTCGTAGCCGAAGAAGCGCACCCGCCGCTCGTCGTCGCGGATCGCCTGCAGGATGAGCCCCGCCTTCGAGCGCGTCACCGCGAGGCAGGCGAAGAGCGAGAGCGTCAGGCAGGTCGCGACGAGGTAGTAGGTGGATTTCGAGTATGCGTCGAAGGTGATGCCGAAGAGGCTCAACTGCGCGAGGTCGGTGATGCCGTTGAAGCCACCGGTCCAGGCCTGCTGGTCGACGACGAGCAGGTTCGCCACGACGAGGCTCGCCAGCGTGATGATCGCCACGAACACGCCGGTCACGCGCCCGCGGAACATGAACCAGCCGAGCACCGCGGCGACGAGGGCCGGGGCGAGGAGCCCCGCCGCGATGGCGAAGGCGGTGGAGTGGAAGGGCACCCACAGCCAGGGCAGGGTCTCGACGTTGGTCCAGACCATGAAGTCCGGCAGCCCGTCCGAGCCCGTGTGCGTGGGCACCGTGCGCAGCTTGAGCGTCATCGCCATGCAGTAGGAGCCGATGCCGAAGCTCAGCGCGTGGCCGAGGTTGAGGATGCCGGCGTAGCCCCAGGCGAGGGCGAGGGACATCGCCAGCATGCCGAGCACGAGGTAGCGGGCGTAGCGGTTGAGGAGGAAGTCGTCGTCCACGAGGGCGGGGACGAGGAAGACGACGAGGCAGATCGCGGCGTAGGCGGCGATCTGCAGCCGGCCCTCGCGCAGGTGGTGTGAGGTTGCGCGCTTCGTCATGGCTCAGCTCCGGACCTTGGCGACGAACAGGCCCTGCGGGCGGAAGCGGATGATCACGACGATGGCGACGAGGACGAGCGCCTTGGCCACGGTGTCGTTCGTCACCCAGGCGAGCGAGCCGGTCAGCTGCCCGAGCAGCGCCGCGCTCACCACCGTGCCCAGCAGGCTCTGCACGCCGCCCAGCACGACGACGAAGAAGGCGTCGACCACGTAGGCCGTGCCCATCTCCGGCGAAACGCTCTTGAGCGGCGCGACGAGGGCGCCGGCGAGGCCCGCGAGGCCCGCTCCGTAGGCGAAGGTGAGGGAGTAGACGCGGTCGGCGTCGACGCCGAAGCAGGTGGCGGTGTCGCGGTCCTGCACCACGGCGCGCAGGCGCCGGCCGAAGTCGGTCTTGTACATCAAGGCCCAGGTCAGCGCGAACAGGGCCGCGACGACGACGAAGACGAACACCCGGTAGCCGGGGACCGTCACGCCCAGGATCGAGACCGTCGCGGTGAGCACCTCCGGCATCTCGACGTAGCGCAGCTCGCCGCCCGCGGAGAGGCGCACCACCTGCTGGAGGATGATGCCGATGCCCCAGGTCGCGAGGATCGTGTCGAGCGGGCGCCGGTAGAGGAAGCGGATCACCCCGCGCTCGACGGCCCAGCCGAACGCCCCGACGAGGAGGAAGACGAAGACGAGGCTCGACAGGAGCCCGAGGCCGAAGAACGTGTTCAAGGCCCAGGTGCAGTAGGCGCCGAGCATCAGGAACTCGCCGTGCGCCATGTTGATGACGCCCATCGAGCCGTAGATCAGCGCCAGGCCGAGCGCGACGAGCAGCAGGATCGAGCCGATGCCGAGCCCCGTCATCACTTGCTGAAGGAAGAATTCCAAGGCGACCTCCTCGCCGGGTTCACGGAAGGGGAGGGGGCGGCGCCGTGCGCCGCACCCTCGAGGGACGCTCCGGTCAGCCCTCGACGAGGCCGTCCACGGTGCAGACCTGCCCGGGATAGGCGGCGTAGGGATCGGGCCGCAGCCAGTCGGACGAGGAGCGCAGCACCTCGAACTGGCCGTCCGAGCGGGCGACCGCGATCTTGGGCCACAGCCAGGTGTGCAGGTTGTCCGGGTCGACGCGGATGCGGCCCTGCGGCGCCATCAGCTCCTCGCCGCGCACCGCCGCGCGGATGGTCGGCGGGTCGATGTCGCTCGCCGCGAGCTTCTCCACCGCCTGCTTGAACAGGTAGACCTGGAAGTAGGAGGGCTCCGAGACGAAGTGCGTGACCTTGTCCCCGCCCCAGCGGCGCTGGTAGGCCTCGACGAAGCGCTGGTTCTCCGGGCTGTCGTGGACCATGAAGTAGGGGGCCGAGGTGAAGTGCCCCGCCGCCGCCTCGCCGCCCATGGCCGCGACCTCGTTCTCGGAGGTGGTGAGGCTCGCCATCGGCATGGTCTCGGGATCGAGGCCGGCCGCGCGGTACTGCCGGTGGAAGGCCACGACGGAATCGCCCACGACGGTGGAGAAGATCACGTTGGGCCGCGTCGAGCGGATCTTGTTGATCACCGAGGAGAACTCGGAATGACCGAGCGGGACGTACTCCTCGTCCACGACCTCGCCGCCGAGCTCGGCGAGCAGCTTCTTGCAGTAGTTGTTCTCCTCCCTCGGGTAGATGTAGTTCGAGCCGATGAGGTAGAACCGCGGGCCGAAGGTCTCGAACAGCCAGGGGATGAACTCGTCCTGCTGCTGGTTCGGCACGGCGCCCGTGTAGATGACGTTCTTGGAGCACTCGCGACCCTCGTAGAGGGTCGGGTACCAATACAGGTTGTCGCGCCGCTCGAAGACCGGCAGCACCGCCTTGCGGCTCGCCGAGGTGTAGGAGCCGAACACCGAGACGCAGCGGTCGCCCACCACGAGCTTGCGCGCCTTCTCGGCGAAGGTCGCGGGATCGGAGGCGGGGTCCTCGACGATCGGCACGATGCGCATGCCGTTGATGCCGCCGGCCTCGTTGATCTCCTCGATGGCGAGGAGGGTCGCCTTGTTGAGCGATTCCTCGATGATGCCGGTCGTCCCCGTCAGCGAGAACAGGACGCCGACCTTGATCTCGCCGCCCTGGGCGCGCGCGAGGCCGGAATTCTTGCTCCAGATGTGCGGGAAGCCGGTGGCCGCGGCCACCGACGCGGCGGCGGCCCCTTGCAGAAACGTGCGCCTCTTCAACGTCATGTCACCCTCCGGTCGGACACGAAAAAAAGCCCCGTGCGGCCACGCGGTGCGTGGACGGCGACGGGGCTCCATTGCCAAGCTCGTATTGTGGGCGGCGGATCTGCCGCGGCGCGGGCGCGGGTCCTGCGCTGCGATGCGCGCGGACACGAAAAAGCCCAGCGAACCCGATCTCTCGGATTACGGCTGGGCTGCGACGCCTGCGATGTGAGCCGGCTCCGTTGCCGGCGGGGGACCGCTCTCGCGCGATCCCGGAAAAGACGCTAGCCGAGCAGTTCCTGCGAGTCAACGATGGCGTTGGCCACCGCGCCGATGGAGACGCGCCGAGACATCGCCTGACGGCGCATGAGCTGGTAGGCCTCGTCCTCGGTGACCGCGTTGCGATGCATGATGATGGTCTTCGCCCGCTCGACGCTGCGCATGTTGCGCAGGTTCTCGTCGAGCTTGTCGATGCGCCCGCGCAGGCGCTTCTCGTAGCGGAAGTGGTCGCGGGCGAGCGCCAGGGTGCACTGCACGCTCAGCGGGTCGGCGGGCAGGACGAGGGCGCCGTGCGCCGCGCAGTCGCGCATCAGGTCCGGCCGGAAGGGCGCATGCCGCGGCAGGAGGACGACGAGCGCCGATTCGGGCTCCCCGGGCAGCCAGGGCACGCGCCGCGGCAGGTCGTCGAGGAGAACGCAGAGCACCGCGTCGAACCCGAGCGGCAGCTGCGGCGGCGGCGGCCAGACGTGGTGCGGCTTGGCGCGCAGGCGCTGGAGCTCGCGCACGAGGTCGTCGCCGTGAGAATCGCGTTCGCAGACGACCGCGATGCTCACGTCGGCGAAGGGAAAGGCCGGCCCGATCCGCGCGGGCGCCTGGGCCCGCGCGGCGGGGGAGGGCGCGCGCGGGGCGTCCGCCGCGATCGCCGCGCGGCGGGCCGAGGACGGCGGGTTGCGATCGTGCATCGAGACCGGTCCTCAGGCGAAGGCGAGGCTGCGGGCGTAGCCGATCAGGTAGGGATCGGCGCGCACCCGGCTCGGCGACGAGTAGACGATGTCGAATTGGCCCTGCCGGTTGGCGCGCCCGATGCGCGTCCACAGGTCCGTGTGGCCGCACACCGGGTTGACGGCCACCTTGCCCTGTGGCGCGTCGAGCTCGACGCCGAGCGCGGAGGTGCGCAGGACCTCCGTGTCGAGCGAGTTCGTCAGCTCCAGCGTCTTGGCGAAGAGGTGCACCTGGAAGTAGGCCGCCTCCAGGCACATGTTGGTCGACTGGTCCTCGCCGTAGCGCTTCTTGTAGAGGTGCACGAAGGAGGAGTTGCGCGCCCCGCCGACGCCCTGGAAGTAGGGCGCGGCGGTGACGTGGCCCTCGCCGACGTCGTGGCCCATGGCCTGGATCTCGGCCTCGGTCGTGGTGAGGCTCGCGATGGGCATCACCTTCGGGTCGAAGCCGAAGTCGTGGTAGGTCTGGTAGAGGAAAACCGTGCTCTCGCCCACGACGGTGGAGAAGATCACGTCGGGCTGCGCCTCCTTGACCTCGCGCAGCAGCGGCGAGAATTCGCGGCGTTCGGCGTTGAGTCTGAGGTAGCGCTCGCCCACGACCTCGCCACCGCTGGCGCGCACGAGTTCGCCCATGATCCGGTTCGACTCGCGCGGGTAGACGTAGTCGGAGCCGATGAAGAAGAACCGCCGGCCGTACATCTCCATCAGCAGCCGGCAGAGCTCGACGCTGTTCTGGTTGGGTGCCGCCCCGGTGTAGATCACGTTGGGCGAGAACTCGAAACCCTCGTAGAGCGTCGGATACCACAGGAGCCCGTTGAGGCGCTCCACCACCGGCAGGACGGCGCGCCGGCTGCTCGAGGTGTAGCATCCGAAGATGGTGCTCACGCCGTCGTCCACCATCAGCTTCTTGGCGAAGCGCCCGAAGGCCCGTGATTCGGACCCCGGATCGTAGATCACCGGCTCGATCGGCCGCCCGTTGATCCCTCCCGCCGCATTGACCTCCTCGATCGCCGTGAGCGTGCCGCGAAGCTGCGTTTCCTCGATCACGGCCATGAAGCCGCTCTGGGAGAACAGGACGCCGACCCGCCACGGCTCAGTCGTCTGACTGGAGCTGCGCATTCTTGTCCCTCCATCTGGTTCGGCGCGGCCGTTCTGCCGTCGCGGCGGTCGCCGAAGATCGAACTCGGTCCGTGCACCCTTCCCGGCTTCTCCTCCCGTGCGCGCGCCGCGAAGGGCTCCCATCCCTCGCGGCCGCCGCCGACGACGCCGTCCCGCGCGGCGGGATCTCGGCGACGGGTCGGCGAGTGTGCGTGAGTTCCGTTGCGGAAGGCAACGGGTTCCGCGGTCTTCGCCACGTTCGGTGCTCCCGACCGCCGCGCCGCCGCTGGCCGGCGCGGCCGTCGAAAACGAAAAAGGGCCTTCGCATGGCTCCCGCGGGAGGCATGAGAAGGCCCTCTCGGCTTCGATGTCGCGCGGCCCCGTTGCCGCCCGTCGGCAGCGCTGCCGACAATCCGGTAGATTAGCCGACGTTCCCGACTTGTCAAATCCGCCGGGTGCGACTCACGCGGCCTTCGCGGCGGCGGCGGCATCGGCGGCGAAGCCGGCCTTGTGCGCGTAGCCCTTGACGATCGCCTCGCGCTCGGCGTGGCCGAGGACCGCGTCGATGTCCTCGAAGCCGTCCGGCGCCAGCGCCTCGACCGCGTCGATGACCCCTTCCGGCCCGCCGCGGCGATTGGCGCGCACGATCTCGGCGGTCTTGGGCAGGCGCTCCGCCTCGTAGGCGCGCAAGCCCGCCATCGGGTGGTCGCAGCCGGCGAGGCGATCGGCGAGGCAGCGCGCGTCGAGGATCGCCTGGCTCGCGCCGTTGGAGCCCACGGGGTACATCGGATGTGCGGCGTCGCCGAGCAGCGTCACGCGCCCGTGCGTCCAGCGGGGCAGGGGATCGCGGTCGCACATCGGGTACTCGAAGAACTCGGGCGTCGCCTCGATCAGCGCCGGGACGTTGAGGTGCCGGATGCGGAAGCGCTCGACGTGCGGCATCAATTCCTCGCGCCGGCCGGGGCGCGACCAGTCCTCGCGCCGCGGCGGGGGCGTGGTGCCGTCTCCCTGCCGCACCGCGACGGCCCAGTTCATCAGGACCATGCCCGGACGGTAGCCCTCCGCGATCGGGTAGACGACGAGCTTCTCCGTCATGCCGCCGGCGACGATCATCGAGCGGCCGGTTAGGAAGGCCGGCCATTCCGTGGCGCCGCGCCAGAGCATGATGCCGTTCCAGGTCGGCGGACCCTCGTGCGGGAACAGGCTCGCGCGCACGAAGGAATGGATCCCGTCCGCGCCGATCAACACGTCGCCGCGCGCGGTCCGCACGTGGCGGCCCTCGCGGTCGAAGAACCAGGCGACGACGCCCCCCTCGTCCTGCGCCCAGGCGCCGAGCCGGCAGCCGGTGTGGATCGCGTCCGCGCCCAGGCGCGCCTTCACCGCCTCGTGGACGACGCTCTGCAGGCGCCCGCGGTGGATCGAGAACTGCGGTACGTCGAAGCCCGCCTCGACGCCGCGGGGCTCGCGCCAGATCTCCTGGCCGAAGCGGTTGGTGTAGATCAGCTCGGCGGTGCGCAGCGCGACGCGGTCGAGAGCGGGGAGGAGGCCGAGCTTCGCGAGCTCCTTGATGGCGTGAGGGAGGGTGTTGATGCCGACCCCGAGCTCGCGGATCTCGGAGGACTGCTCGTAGACCTCGGCCTCGAGGCCGCGCTCCTTCAGCATCAGGGCCGTGGTCAGCCCGCCGATGCCGCCTCCGACGACGATCGCCTTCATCTCGCACCCTCATCCTTACGCAACGTTCGTTCGTGCCGCGCGATTAAAGCGCAGCCGCGCGCGGGAGTCCAAGAGAAGAAGCGCAACGTGGGAAACGGGTGCCCGTGACAAGCGCGCGGGGCCGCAATACGACTATGCGGACCGCGTCCGCTCCATGACGGGCGCACCGAAGCGGAAGGGGCAGGCGATGGCGGAACGCTCGTTCGCGCGCGAGGTGGAGGACCTGAAGCTCGGGGACGGCGAGGTCTTCCGGGGGGAGGGCATCCTCGCCATCACCAAGGCGCTCTTGCAGGCGGGCGTCTCGTATGTCGGCGGCTACCAGGGCGCGCCGATCTCTCACCTGATGGACGTGCTCGCCGACGCCGCGGACGTGCTCGACGAGCTCGGCGTGCATTTCGAGAGCTCGGCCTCGGAGGCGACCGCGGCCGCGACGCTGGCGGCCTCGGTCATGTACCCGATCCGGGGAGCCGTGACCTTCAAGTCGACGGTCGGCACCAACGTCGCCTCCGACGCGCTCGCCAATCTCGCATCGGGCGGGGTGACCGGCGGGGCGATGATCATCGTGGGCGAGGATTACGGCGAGGGATCCTCGATCATGCAGGAGCGCTCTCATGCGTTCGCGATGAAGTCGCAGATCTGGCTGCTCGACCCGCGCCCCAACCTCGAGACCATCGTGAAGATGGTGGAAGAAGGCTTCGAGCTCTCGGAAGTCTCGAACACGCCGGTCATGCTCGAGGTGCGCATCCGCACCTGCCACGTCCATGGGCACTTCAAGACGAAGGCCAACAGGAAGCCGAGCTTCACCCTGCGCCAGGCGCTGGAGAGCCCGAAGCGCGACGTGAGCCGCATCGTGCTCCCGCCCGCCTCCTATCTGCACGAGAAGGAGAAGGTCGAGAAGCGCTGGCCCGCGGCGGTCCAGTTCGTCAAGGACCGGAAGCTCAACGAGCACTTCGGCCCGGAAGAGGGCGAGACGGGCATCATCGTCCAGGGCGGCATGTTCAACAACACGATGCGCGCGCTCCAGATCCTGGGGCTCGCCGACGTCTACGGCAACTCGGCGATCCCGGTGCACGTGCTCAACGTCACCTATCCGCTGATCGACGACGAGCTGTCCGCCTTCTGCGCCGGCAAGAAGGCCGTGCTGATGGTCGAGGAGGGCCAGCCCGAATATCTCGAGCAGGCGCTCGCCCACATCCTGCGCAAGCGCGACATCCAGACGAAGCTGTCGGGCAAGGACGTGCTGCCGCTCGCGGGCGAATACACCACGCAGGTGCTCTTGAAGGGGCTCAAGGCCTTCTTCGCCGACCACGAGCGGCCGCTGCTGGGCAACGAGCCGCCGATCCCGGACCCGGAGCCGGTGCTCTCAGACCCGACGGTGAAGGCGCTGGCCGAGGTCGTGCCGCCGCGCCCGCCGGGTTTCTGCACCGGCTGCCCGGAGCGGCCGATCTTCGCGGCGATGAAGCTCGTCGAGAAGGAGCACGGCCAGCATCACGTCGCCGCCGACATCGGCTGCCACCTGTTCTCGATCCTGCCGCCCTTCGACATCGGCGCCACCACGATGGGCTACGGGCTCGGCCCGGCCTCGGCCTCCGCCTTCAACGTGGAGGCGGGCAAGCGCTCGATCTCGATCATGGGCGACGGCGGGTTCTGGCACAACGGCCTGAACTCGTCGATCGGCAACGCCGTCTACAACAAGCACGACGGCGTGATCATGATCGTCGACAACTACTACTCCGCCGCCACCGGCGGGCAGGACATCATGTCCTCTCGCGCGGAGAGCAAGCGGCGGGCGACGAACAACAGCATCGTCGACGCGGTGAAGGGTGTCGGCGTCGAGTGGGTGCGCCGGATCGACCACACCTACGACGTCGCCGAGATGCGCGACACGCTCGCCGAGGCGCTGACCACGAAGGAGAAGGGCCCCAAGGTCATCGTCGCTTCCTCCGAATGCATGCTCAACAAGCAGCGTCGGGTGAAGCCGCTCCTCGCCAAGGCGGCGAAGGAAGGCAAGCGGCTCGTGCGCGAGCGCTTCGGCGTCGACGAGGACGTCTGCACCGGTGACCATGCCTGCATCCGGCTGTCGGGCTGCCCGTCGCTGTCGATGAAGCACCTCGACGACCCGCTGCGGGACGACCCCGTCGCCTCGATCGACCACACCTGCGTCGGCTGCGGCAATTGCGGCGAGGTGGCGGAGGCCGCCGTGCTCTGCCCGTCCTTCTACCGCGCGGACGTCATCGTCAACCCGACGGGGCTCGACCGCTTCCTGGCGCGGGTGCGCCGTGCGGTGATCTCCTGGCTCGCCGCGCGCCGCGACCGGCGCCGCATCGCCTTCCCGTCCTGAGGCCGTGCCGATGACCCGTCACGAGACCTTCGCCGGCGCGCTCTCCACCGACCGCCCGATCACACTCGCCATCCTCGCCATGGGCGGGCAGGGCGGCGGCGTGCTCGCCGACTGGATCGTCGGCATGGCGGAGGCGCAGGGCTGGGTCGCCCAGTCCACCTCGGTGCCGGGCGTCGCCCAGCGCACCGGGGCGACGATCTACTACATCGAGATGGTGAAGGCCCCGCCCGGAGCCGAGCCGATCCTGGCGCTCATGCCCACGCCCGGCGACGTCGACGTGGTGCTCGCCGCCGAGTTCATGGAGGCGGGCCGCTCGATCCTGCGCGGGCTCGTGACGCCCGACCGCACGACGCTGATCGCCTCGACCCACCGCGCCTACGCGGTGGCCGAGAAGCAGAAGCCCGGCGACGGGGCGGCCGATCCGCAGGCGGTGGTGGCGGCCTCGGGCGTCGCGGCCAGGCGGGTGATCGCCTCGGATCTCGATGCACTGGCGGCGCGCAACGGCAGCGTCGTCTCCGCGGCCTTGTTCGGCTCGCTGGCGGGGGCGGACGTGCTGCCCTTCCCGCGTAAGGCCTTCGAGGACGCGATCGCGGCCGGCGGCAAGGGTGTCGCCGCGAGCCTGAAGGCCTTCGGCGCGGCCTTCGACCGTGCGCGCAATCCCGAGGCGCATGCCGAGCCGCCAGCGCCGGCGAAGCCCGATCCGCTCGCCGACGTCGGCCACGCGGGCTACGACGCGCTGCTGGCGCGGGTGCGCGCGGAGTTCCCGGCGCAGGCGCGGCCGCTGCTCGCCGCGGGCCTGCGCAAGGTGGTGGACTTCCAGGATCTCGCCTATGGCGGCGCCTATCTCGACCGCATGCGGGAGCTCCTCGCGGCCGACCGCGCCGCCGGGGGCGACGCAAAGGTCTACGCCTTCACGGCGGCCTGCGCCAAGTACCTCGCGGTCGCCATGGCCTACGACGACGTGATCCGCGTCGCCGACCTCAAGACCCGCGCCAGCCGCTGGGATCGCGTCGTCGGCGAGGTGGGCGTGAAGGCGGACGAGATCCTCTACACGACCGAGTTCATGCATCCGCGCATGGAGGAGGTGATCGGCACCATGCCCGCCGGCATGGGCCGCTGGTTCGAGGCGCGGCCCGGCCTCGTCGCGCGCCTCGACCGGTTCGTGAGCCGCGGCCGGCGCGTGCGCACGGGCACGATCCGCTGGTACCTCGCGCTCTACGTCGTGGCGGGCTTCAAGCGCATGCGCCTGAAGACGCTGCGCCACGCGCGCGAGACGGCGCACATCGACGCCTGGCTCGGCACGGCGCTGGAGGTGCTGCCGACGAACTACGCCCTCGCCGTCGAGATCGTCGGCGCGCGTCGCCTGGTGAAGGGCTATTCCGACACGCACGCCCGCGGCGAGGCGAAATTCGACCGCGTCCTCTCGGCGGTGCCGATGCTCGTCCACCGCACGGACGGCGCCGATTGGCTGCGGCGCCTGAAGCAGGCGGCGCTGATGGACGAGGCCGGCGGCGCGCTCGACGGCGCGCTGCGGACGGTGGCGACGCTGGAGGCGTGACTCGCGCCGGCCGTTCAGCCCGGCACGAACGCCAGGACGCGCACCGGGCTGCCCGTGCCGTTGACGAGCTTCAGCGGGGCCGCGACCAGGATCGCGCCCTTCGGCGGCAGGCGGTCGAGGTGGGCGAGGCTGGCGAGGCCGTAGCGGTTGGCCTGATGCATCAGGAAATGGGCCGGGAAGGGCGGGTTCATCTCCGTGGCCGCGCCGGCGTCCGTGCCCACGCACTCCGTGCCCCAACCCATGATGCCCTTGGAGACGAGGTACTCCATGCAGTCGACCGACGGGCCGGGCGAGTGCGGGCCGGTCTCGTCGGCGTTGAGGAAGGTCTCGGCGCTGTCGTTGCGGCGATGCCAGTCCGTGCGCATCAGCACCCAGCTGTCACGCTCGATCGCGCCGTGCTCGGCCTCCCAGGCCTTGACCCTCTCCGCCGTGAGCAGGAAGTCCGGGTTCTCGGCCGCTTCGCGCGAGCAATCGACGACGTTGACGGGACCCACGAAGTTGCGCGGCGGGATCGTGTCGGTCGAGCCGTCGCTCGTATGGTCGCGCCCGGAGATCCAGTGGATCGGCGCGTCGAAATGCGTGCCGGTGTGCTCGCCGAGCTTGAGCCAACGCCAGGCCCAGTAGGGGCCTTTCTCATTGTACCAGGAAATCTCGTGCATCTCGACGTTCGGCGTGTTCACGCCGATTTCGGGCGGCAGGTAGAGCACGGGCGTATCGGGCCCCAGCGGCGCGGAGAGGTCGACGACGGTGATGGACCCGCTCGCCAGCCCGGCGGCGAGGTCGGTGAGCGTCTGGCGTGCGGTCATTGGGGCCTCCCGGTGCCTCGTCGTTGCGCTCGCCGCTCCGGTGGCGTCCGGGCGGCGGGGCATCGTACGTGGGAGGTTCGCGAATGCAAGGAACGGCCGCGCTCGCGCGGCGGCGCGGACGCGCCTCAGCCGCCGCCGAAGCGCGCCCGCAGGTCGGCGCAGACGTCGCCGCGCGCCACTTCCGGCGTGAACCAGGCGATGTCGTAGGGCGCGTCCGCCGTGCCGAAACGGGCGACGAGGTCCGCCGGCTCGTCGACGTCCGGCGCCGCCTCGACGAAGGCGATCGAGAGGACGGCGCGTTCCGGCGCGCGCGCCGCGAGGTAGAACGGCACCGCCTCCGCGCCGACGTGGCCGGCGCCGGCGATCAGCACGGCCGGGGAGGGGGCCGCGAGGAGCGAATCGGCGAGCACGGCGTCGCGCAGGCGCTGGGCGAGGGCGAATCCGGGCACCGCCGCCTCCGACAGGAGCCCGCAATGACCATCGACGATCGCACGCTCCATGCGCACGCGCCCCGCCTCCGGCAGCGGCCGATCGAGCCCGAGGCGGGCGCGCTCGGCCGGCGCGAGCGCGTCTTCCTCGCCCCGCGCGAGCGCCGTCGTCAGGGCACGCGCCGCGTCGCCCGCGTGCAGCGTCCAGCCGGCGTCGAGGGCGGCGGCGAGGATCGGGGCGTACATGGCGAAATCCGGCCAGCCGCTCGCCTCCCAGCCGAGCGCCTCGCCGAGCGCGTCGACGTCCTCGGCCCGGGCGTCGGCGAGCGGCCCGCCCGCGTCGCGGCGGACCATCTCCAGCACGAGCCCGCCGGCGGGGGCCCGCGCCGCGGCGATGCCCACCGCCCAGGCCTGGAGGGCGTGGTGGTCCGGGTTGTCGTGTCGCTCGCCGAGGAGGACGATCTCGGCGTCCACGATGCGCGCGGCGACGTCCGCCGGCGCCAGCGCCTCGCCGGTGCGGGCGTCGTGGATCGCGCCGGCCAGCGGTGCGTCCGCGGGCGTCTCTCCGACGAAGGCGGGCGGCGCGGGCGACGCCACGGCCATCGACGCGGCGAGGAACGCGGGGGCGAGGAGGGCGGTCTCTATGATGCGCATGCGGAACACCTAGCGCGGTGCGACACGTCCGGCGAGGGCGGTGCATCGTCGCGACGAGTCGGGATCGAACGGCCACGCTCGCCGTGCGTTGTACCCTCGTATAGCGAGAGAGGAGTGCGGATGGCCGCGACCGAGACGTCCAACGAGCGTATCCCCTACGTCCAGCCACCCATCGAGGACTATGCACTCATCGGGGATTGCCACGGTGCGGCGCTGGTCTCGCGCACGGGCGCGATCGATTGGCTCGCCCTCCTGCGCTTCGACGAGGATCCGGCCTTCTTCCGCCTTCTGGACGGTGGGCAGATGGGCGACCACGGCGGGGGCGCCTGGGAGATACGGCCCGACGGCGTGCGCGAGGTCCACCGAGCCTATGTCGAGCGCACCAACGTGCTGCGCACGACCTTCGTCTGCGAGACGGGCGTGCTCGAGGTCACGGACTTCATGCCGGTGGGCCGAAGCCGCGCGGCGGGCGCTCACGACTATGTCGACCTCAACGCGCCGGGATGGCTGGTGCGCCGTCTCGCCTGCACACGCGGGCGCATCGGGGTGACGACGTGTTTCTCCCCCCGGGGGCCGCGCTTCTCCAAGGCCCCACCGACGCTCGAGGTGACCGGCGGGTGCATCGCGGTGCAGGGCGGGCTCATGCTGTGGTGCGGCGGCGAGATCGCGCCGCGCGACGACGGAGTCGAGATTCGGCACGAGATCGCGGTGGGAGAGGTGGTCCCCACGGTCCTCACCCACGTGACCCCGCTGTCCGACCCGCGTCCGACGGTCGATCATCTGCTCTCGGTCACCTGCGCCTTCTGGCGGGAATGGGCCGCGTACGTTCGGTATCGCGGGCCGCACGTGGAAGCCGTGACACGCTCTGCGCTCGCGCTGAAATGCCTCACCTACGCGCCGACCGGCGCGCTGGTGGCCGCCGCGACCACGTCGCTGCCGGAGACCCCGGGAGGGGAGCGGAACTGGGACTATCGCTTCTCGTGGCTGCGCGATTCCTGCTTCTCGCTGTTCTCCCTCGCGGTGCTCGGCTTCAGCGGCGAGGGGACGCGGTTCTCCGAGTTCCTGACGCGGCGCTGCCTGCGGGAAGGCTCGGCGATGCGCATCATGTACGGGCTGGAGGGGCAGCCCTTCCTGCCCGAGCGCACGCTGGACGAGCTGGCGGGCTATCGCGGCGCACGGCCGGTGCGCGTCGGCAACGAGGCGGCCGAGCAGCGCCAGCTCGACATCTTCGGGGAGGTCCTCGACTGGGCGGACCTGCGCATGGCGCTCGGCGCGGATCTCGGGGCCGACGAGCGCGCGCTCGTGGCGTCCGTCGCGGATCACGTGTGCCGGATGTGGCACGAGCCCGATCAGGGGCTGTGGGAGGTGCGCTCCGGCCCGCAGCACTTCGTCCACGGCAAGGCGATGGCCTGGGTCACCCTCGACCGCGCGGCGAAGATCCTCGGCGACCGCCCGATCTGGCGCGAGAACCGCGAGGCGATCATCGCCGCGATCCTCGAGAAGGGCACCGCCGGCGATCCACCCTATCTCACGCAGGCCTTCGGCACCGACGCGGTCGACGCGGCGCTGCTGCAGATCCCGCTGCTCGGCCTGCCGATCGATGCGCGGATTCTCGAGGAGACGGTGCGTCGGGTCGAGACGGAGCTGAAGGTGGACGACCTCGTCTACCGCTATCGCGGCGACGACGGGCTCGAGGGCGAGGAGGGCGCCTTCATGATCACGAGCTTCTGGCTCGTGGAAGCCTACCTCACCGTCGGCCGTGGCGAAGACGCGCGCGCGCTGTTCGAGCGCCTCCTGGCGCGGGCCAACGACGTCGGCCTCTACGCCGAGGAGGTCGATCCGGATACGGGGACGTTCCTCGGCAACTTCCCGCAGGCCTTCACGCACCTCGCGCTGATCACGAGCGCGGCGTTGCTCCATCTCTACGAGATCGGCGGCGCGGAGGCGATCCGAGGGACCAACGCGGACCGCGCGCGCGCGCTCGTCGGGGCGACGGAGGGGGTGAAGGCGCTCGCCTACGCCCTCGTTCGCAATCGCTCGATGAAGCTGTTCTCCTCGCGCGAAAGCGTGCTCGCGCTGGATTGAGCCGGCGACGGCGGTTCGCCCGCGCGCGCGAGGCTTCCCTTCGCGGGGGCAGAAGCCATATGGGTGGACGGAGACGGACCGTCCCCGCGCACGCCCGCGCGCCGACCGATGCGAGAAGGATCGCCCTTGAGCGCCCGCCCCGATGCCGCCGCCGACACCGCCTCCCTCGACGCCGGGGCGTTCCGCGACGCGATGAGCCGCGTGCCGGGCGCCGTGCACGTGGTGACGACGCGCGGGCCGCAGGGGCGCGCGGGTTTCACGGCGACCGCCGTCACCGCCGTGTCGGATCACCCGCCGACGCTGCTCGTGTGCGCCAACGCCGGCAGCGAGAGCACGCGGGCGCTGGTGGCGAACGGCATCTTCTGCGTCGGCACGCTCGCCTGGGACGACGAGCCGCTGGCCAACGTCTTCGCCGGGCGCACGGAGCTGCGCGGCGACGCGCGCTTCGGGCAGGGGCGCTGGACGACGCTCGCCACCGGCGCACCGGTGCTCGAGAGCGCGCTCGTCGCCTTCGACTGCCGCCTCGTCTCCGCCGAGGTCGTGGGCACGCACCACGTCCTGATCGGCGAGGTGGTGGACGTCCGGGTGGGCCGGCACGCGCGCGCGCTCGTCTACCGCGAGCGCGCCTTCCACGGGCTGTGACGCCTATTCCGCCGCGTCGCTGCGCCCGCGGGCCTCGCGCAGCGCCGCCACCTCGCGCCGCAGCGCGCGGATTTCCTCGACGAGGACCGCGTTGACGTCCTGCATGGCGTTCGCCGCGGCGGCGACCTCGACGCTCGCCGCCTGCTCCGCCGCCCGCTCCGCGGCGCGCTCCTCCTTCGTCTCCTCCTCGTGCACGGCCTGCATGGCCGAGACCACGATGCCGATGAACAGGTTGAGCACCGTGAACGTCGTCACCAGGATGAAGGGCAGGAAGAAGGCCCAGGCGTAGGGGTAGACCTCCATCACCGGCCGCACGATGCCCATCGACCAGCTCTCCAGCGTCATCACCTGGAAGAGCGTGTAGGCGGAGGCCGCGATCGAGCCGAACCACTCGGGGAAGGAGCCGCCGAACAGCTTCGTCGCCATCACCGCGAAGACGTAGAACACGAGCGTGAGCAGCACGATCACCGACCCCATCCCCGGCAGCGCGCCGACCATGGCGCCGACGACCCGGCGCAGCGACGGCACCATGCTGACGAGGCGCAGGAGACGAAGCACGCGCAGCGCGCGCAGGACGGAGAATGCGCCCGTCGCGGGCACGAGCGCGATGGCGACCACAGTGAAGTCGAACACGTTCCAGGCGTTGCCGAAGAAGCGCAGCCGGTGGACGAGGAGCCGCGCCGCGATCTCGACGACGAACACGGCGAGGATCGCCCTGTCGAGCACGAGCAGCGCCGGCCCGACCCGCTCCATCACCGCGGGCACGGTCTCGAGCCCGAGCGTGACCGCGTTGACGAGGATGAGGACCATGATCACCCGCTCGACGCGGCGGGATTCGACGAAGGATTTCAGGCGGTCCACGGGGGTGAGTCTCCGATGCGCCGGGGAGGGGCGCGGCGAGGGGTGCGCGGCATCCGGGGAAGTGCGCATGCTGCGGCGTTTCGTCAAGCGGCTCTCGACGGCACTCGGCCCCGGCCCTCCGTGTTGACCCCCGCCCGCGATGCCCTTAACCAGGGGCCGCGGGAGCGCGTAGCTCAGCTGGTAGAGCAACGGACTTTTAATCTGTAGGTCCTGGGTTCGAGCCCCAGCGCGCTCACCACGCAGACCCCACCCCCGCATACGCCAACCCCCGTGCGACGCCCCGCAGCTCCGCGAGCCCTCGCATCCGCCCCGCCACCGGGTAGCCCGGCTGTGCGCCGCGGCCGATGTCGGTGAGGATGTCGTGGCCGTGGTCGGGGCGCATCGGGATGTCGGCGTCGGGGCGGCCGGCGGCGCGGCGGGCGGCCTCCTCGTCGAGCACGGCGGCGACGAGGGCGACCATGTCGACGTCTCCGTCGAGGTGCGCGCTCTCGTGGAAGGAGCCGCGCATCGATCCGTCCGACGGCGTGCCTTCCCGCGTGACGTTGCGCAGATGGAGGAAGTGCACCCGCGATCCGAGCCGGCGCATCATGCCGGGCACGTCGTTGTCGGCACGGGCGCCGAGCGAGCCGGCGCAGAGCGTGACTCCGTTCGCCGGGAGGTCGACGGCGTCGAGCACGCGGCGGTAGTCGTCCTCGGTGGAGAGGATGCGCGGCAGGCCCAGCAGGGGAAACGGTGGGTCGTCCGGGTGGCAGCACAGGCGCATGCCGAGCCGCTCGGCCGCCGGTGAGACCATCTCCAGGAACGCGATCAGGTTCGCGCGCAGGCGCTCGGGTCCGATCGCGGCGAAGCCGGCGAGATGGGCGCGGACGGTGTCGAGCGTCACCCGCTCCGCGTCGCCGGGGAGCCCCGCGGTGACGGCGTCGGCGACGCGTCGGCGGGTGGCCTCGCTCATCGCGGCATGGCGCTCCGCCGCGGCGGCGCACAGGTCGGAATCGTAATCCCCGGCGGCGCCCGGGCGGGCGAGGATGTGCAGGTCGAAGGCGACGAAGTCGAGCCAGTCGAAGCGCAGGCAGGTGCCGCCGTGGGGCAGCGGGTGGTGCAGCGCCGTGCGCGTCCAGTCGAGGACGGGCATGAAGTTGTAGCACACGACGGGGATGCCGGCGGCGGCGAGGTGCTCGAGGCTGGCGATCCACGCCGCGACGTGCTCGCGCCACGGCCCGCTCTGGCGCTTGACGTCCTCGGAGACCGGAAGGCTCTCGACGACCTCCCAGGCGAGGCCGGACGGCCCGCCGTCGGCGCGGCGTGCGATCGCCCGTTGGCGGGCTTCGATTTCGTCGGCGGTCCACGGGGCACCCGGCGGGACGTGGTGGAGCGCACTCACCACGCCCTCCACGCCCGATTGCAGCATGTCCTCGATCGTGCAGACGTCGCGGGGGCCGAACCAACGCCAGGTTTGTCTCATGGTGCGTGTCTCACGACGAGGCCTTCGTCCCGTGTCGGAGGCTCGGCCTGCGGCCGTCATCCGAAGGCGAGGCGCGGCAGGAAGAGGACGAGGTCCGGGAAGGCGAGGAGGACGGCGACGAGCGCCAGGATCGCGGCGAGGAAGGGCAGGGATTCGCGCACGTATTCCTCGACCCGGCAGCCGAGCAGGCTGCAGACCGTGTACATCGCCACCCCCACCGGCGGCGTCATCGAGCCGAGCGTGACGATCGTCATCATCAGGATGCCGAAATGCACCGGGTCGAACCCGACGCGCTGGACGATCGGCACGACGATGGGCGTGATCAGCAGGACGATGATGGTGCTCTCGAAGAACAGCCCCGCCACGAAGAGCGCCGCCAGGATCAGGCCGACGATCACGTAGGGATCGCTGAAGCCGTCGAGCAGAAAGACGGTCACCTGCTGGGGCACCTGCAGGAAGACGATGGCGTAGCCGATCATGCCCGACATCAGGATGATCAGCATGATGAGCCCGATGTCGGAGACCGCCCGGGCGAAGGCGCGCCCGATCGCCGCCGCGTTCATCGCCCGATGGGCGAGGACGCCGACGAGGATCGCGTAGACGACGGCGAAGGCGCCGACCTCCGAGGGCGTGAACACGCCGCCGCGGATCGACAGGAGCAGCAGCACGGGGAAGAGGAGGGCCCATTTCGCGTCGAGCGCCGCTCGCCCGAAGGCCCGCGCGGCGGGCGGCGCGCTCTGGTCGACGACGTAGCCGCGCTTTCGGGCGACGAGCCAGGCCGCGACCATCAGGAAGAGCATCATCAGGAGGCCCGGCACGACGCCCGCGAGGAAGAGCCGCCCGATCGAGACCTGGCCCACGTAGCCGTAGAGGATGAGCCCGATGCTGGGCGGGATCGTCGCGGTGATCAGCGAGGACAGCGCGATCACGGCGGCCGCGTAGCCCTTGGAGTAGCCCTGGTCGATCATCCGCGGGCCGAGCACGCGCGCCTGCATCGCCGCATCCGCCACCGCCGAACCCGAGACGCCGCCCATCAGCGTCGAGAGGATGATCGAGACCTGGGCGAGCCCGCCGGCGATCCAGGCGACGGTGACGTGGGAGAACTTGAACAGCCGCTCCGTGATGCCGCTCTCGTTCATCAGGTGGCCGGCGAGCACGAAGAACGGCACCGCGAGCAGCGGGAAGCTCTGCGAGACGGCGGCGATGCGCTGCACGCCGATCGAGGTCGGCATGATGTCCGACGTCAGGAAGAAGGTGAAGCCGGCGAGCCCGATCGCGAAGGCGACGGGCGCGCCGAGGAGGAGCAGGACGAGGAAGACGCCGCCGATGAGGAGCATGGGTCAGGGCTCCTGCCGCGCCGCGGGCTCGGCGTCGATGCGCGAGAACACGAGGAGCCGCCCGCGCGCCCGCTCCCGCCACGCCTCCCAGGCGTTGCCGAGGATGGCGAGGGTGAGGAACAGGCAGCCGACGGGCACGGCGATGGTCACCCAGGCGTAGGACAGGCCGCTGTCGCCGAAGAGCCGCTCGCGGTTGAGCAGCGTCAGCTTCGTGCCCTCGATCGCGATGATGGCCATGAACGCGATGAACAGGACCGCGAGCGCCATCTCGATGGCGAGGCGCACACGCGGGGAAAAGCCGCGTACCAGGAGATCGACCCCCAGATGCGCCCGCTCGCGCATGGCCCGCGAGGCCCCCACGAAGCACAGCCAGATGAAGAGCAGCTGCGCGAGGTCGACCGACCAGATCAGCGGCCGGTCGAAGAATCGCATCACCGCCGCCGCGAAGACGAGCACCGTGATGATGCCGAGGAGGACCGAGCCGACGACGAGCTCGAGCCGTGCGAGGCGCTGCGACATGGGCGTTCCTGGCTCCTGGGTCTCGCAATGCCGGCGTCGCTGGGAGGGGCGATCGGCGCGCACACGTCGACGGCGTGATCGTCCTGTCCGCCGCCGCCCCCGACCCCTCCCCACGAGGGCTGGTCGATTCACACACCTGCGGCACGTCGGATCGAACGGCGAACTCCGCCACACAGGGTGGAGGTATTCTCCTTCCCTGTAGGGGAAGGTGTCGCCGGCGAAGCCGGTGACGGATGGGGCGCGGCGCGAGCGACGCGTTCCGCGAAGCGGAAGTCGGCGTGCTCGCTGTCCCGCCGCATTTCGGCTTCGCCGAACGCGCGTGCCGCGCGCCCCATCCGTCTCGTCGGCTTCGCCGCCGATCCACCTTCCCCTACAGGGAAGGACAGGGCCGGCCGGCGTCCCCCGACCACCTCCCCGGCACAGGTCGCCGCCCGGAGCCGAGAGAGGGGCAGGAGATGTGAGCATCGGCCAGCCACGAGGGGAGGGGAGAACGGCGGCAGCCGGTATCCACGAAGGCGCGAGCATGCCTGCGCGGTGCGCCTCAATCGCCCGCGGCGATGGCCTGGAGCTCGTCGCGCAGGGCGCCGTAGCCGAGCTCGTCGTAGACCGACGCGGTCGCCTCGCGGAACGGCGTCGTGTCGATCTCGGCGACGTCGACGCCCTTGGCCTCGAGGTCGGCCTCGATCGCGGCGAGCGCGTCGCGGGTGCCGTACGAGGCGACGTCGCCGGCCTCGAGCGCCTCCTCGCGCAGGATGCGCTGGAAGTCCTCCGGCAGCGAGTCGAACCAGGCCGCGGAGGTGACGAGGCCGGTGATCAGGTTGATGTGGCCGGTCTTGGTGACGTGCGAGATCACCTCGTCGAGCCGCGCGCCGACGATGGCGGGGAGCTGCGCCTCGGCGGCGTCGATGACGTTCTGCTGGAGGGCGGAATAGACCTCGCCCCACGGCATCGGGGTCGGCGTCGCACCCATGGCGGAGATGGTCTCGATCCAGACCGGCGCGCCCGGCGTGCGCAGCCGCACCCCCGCGAGGTCGGCGGGCTCGGTCACCGGCATCTGCGTGAGCAGATGGCGCTCGCCCTGCCACCAGTTGAAGCTCAGCACCTGGTGGCCGGAGGCCCCGCGCAGCGCCTGGACCCATTCCTCGAAGCGGTCCGAGGTGACGACCCGGCGCATGCCGTCGTAGCCCGAGGCGAGGTACGGGGCGCCGAGCACGCCGAACTCGTTCTGGAACACGGCCAGGCGCCCGCCGTCGACGACCACCGCCACCGGCGCGCCGGCGCGGGCCTGCTCGAGCACGTCCTCGTCCGGGCCGAGCTGCGAGTTCGGGAAGAGCCGGATCTCGACCGCGCCGCCCGTCGCCTCGGCGACGCCGTCCCTGAAGGATTCGAGGCCGCGATAGAGCGGGTCGTTCACCGCGAGCGCGGTATTGACGTTGAGCGTGTAGTCCGCCGCGAGCGCAGGGGCGGCGGTGCCGACGAGGGCCGCGGTGAGGACCGCGGCGAGCGTACGATGCGTCATGTCTTCCTCCCTCCGCTGCTCCTGGACGGCAGCGTTCGATGTCTGTAGGCTAGTATGGTAGTCCACGAGGAGTCAACATGAACGGCCGGATACGTCTCGCGCCGGAGAGCTGGGAGGAGGGCATGCGCCCGCGCCAGCGCACGATCGGCCAGCGCATCTTCGAGGTGCTCAAGGCCGCGATCGTGCAACTCGACCTGCGGCCGGGCGACCTGCTCTCGGAATCCGAGATCGCCCGCGAGCTCGGGGTCTCTCGCCAGCCGGTGCGCGAGAGCTTCATCAAGCTCGCGGAGGCCGGCCTCGTCGAGGTGCGCCCGCAGCGCGGCACGTTCGTGGTGCTGATCTCGCAGCGCGAGGTCGAGAACGCCCGCTTCCTGCGCGAGGCGATCGAGGTCGCGATCGTGCGCAAGGCGGCCGCGGGCGCGACACCCGCGGGGATCGCGGCCGTGCACGAGACGATCGAGCGCCAGCGCGAGGCGCGGGCGCGGGCCGACGCCGCGCTGTTCCTGCGGCTCGACGAGGCCTTCCACTACGGGCTGGCGATGGCCGCCGACTGCACCCACGCCTGGCGCGTGCTGGAGACGCTCAAGGCGCAGATGGACCGCGTGCGCTTCCTCTCGCTCCCCGACGCCACTCCCGTCGACGTGCTCATCGCCCAGCACCAGGCGATCCTCGACGCCGTCGAGGCCGGTGCCCCGGAGGCGGCGGAGGCGGCGATTCGTGCGCACCTCGCGGAGATCCTGGTGTCGCTGCCCAAGCTCGCGGCGGCGATGCCGGATCTGTTCGAGGAGCGGGACGAGACGCGCCGTCCGGGCTGATCGGTGTCGACGGTCCGAAAGCGGTGGACACGCGGTTCTCCCTGGCCTACCCAGCCGCGTCGCGGCCCCGGATCGACGAGACATGTTCGGCAGGCGTAATCGGCCGTCCCGCGTTCAGCGCATCAAGACCTTCCTCTGGCCCGAGCGCGGCTTCCGCCGCTCCGGGCGGTACGTCGTCGCGCGGCTCTCCAGGCTGAAGACCTCGCCGCACGCGATCGCCGCGGGCTTCGCCTCGGGGGCGGCGGTCTCGTTCACGCCGCTGCTTGGGCTGCATTTCTTCCTCGCCTTCGTGCTCGCCTTCCTGACGCGCGGCTCGATGATCGCGGCCGCCTTCGGAACGGTCGTGGGCAACCCCGTGACCTTCCCGTTGATCTTCGCCGCGAGCTATTGGCTGGGGACGGTCATCACGAGCCTGGCGACGAGCGCGCCGCAGGACGCGTTCGAGGTGGTCGCCGAAGGCTTCGAGGAGGGCGCGGAGGCGCAGGCGGAGGCCGCCGCGGACGCGGTGCTCGACACCGCCGAGACGTTTCTGGAGCAGGGCTGGAGCTTCGCCGCCCTCGAGTACGTCTGGCCGACGCTGTCCACGATGCTGATCGGCGCCGTCCCTATGGCGATCCTGGCGTGGCTCGTCTCCTACGCCCTGGTGCGGGCCGGGTTGGGGGCCTATGCGGCGACGCGGCGGGGGCGCGGGCCGCGCGCCTGAGGTCGCCCGCGCCGGCGACGGCCGCGCGGCGCGACGACGATCGGCCCGTCGTCGTGCCCGGGCGACGGCCCGCGTTGCGGCATGGAGCGCCGTCCGACCCGGCGGCCTCGGGTCGGACGCTCTCCGTTCCCGATCCGTGGCGTCGATTTTTCCCGCGACCGGTCTCCACTCGTCCGGACGATGCTCTAGGGTGCGTGCCTGCGGCGGGGGGCGTGCGCGTGATGCGCGAGGAGGCGGGCGGTTGGCCGAGGACCAGGACCGGACGAGGGGACCCATCCTCGATCCTCGCGTCGGGGACGTCGAGGACGATGCGGCGAGCCCGCACGGGCGCTCGCTCGTCGCGCTCGCCGGGAGCATGCTCGTCGAGATCAACCTCCTCAAGCTCGCCCTGGTCACCGGGATCATGATCGTCCTGCCGTCGCTGCTCCTGGGCCTCGCGCCCCTCCTGGCGACGGGCTGGCTGCGGCTGCTGCCGCGCCAGTCGGCCGAGCTCGTGTCGGATCTGGCCGCGGGGCTGACGCTCGTCGCCGCGCTCGCCGCGGCGCTCCTGGGAGGGCGGCCGCTCTACCGCGCGACGGAGCGCAGCTTCTGGTCGCTCGTCTCCGTGGTCGTCCAGCCCGCCTGGGTGCTCGTGCGCGAGAGCCTGCGCCACCTCGTCGAGCGGGCCGCGCCGGGGCGGCTCGGGCCGGAGGCGCGGGCGCGCGCGGGTGTCGCGGCCACGCTCGCCGCCGGCCTCGTGCTCTCGGCCGCGGCGACCCTCGTCGTGCTCGAGGCCTGGCCGGCGACCCGGTGGGTGGGCAGCGTCGCCGATCTGCGGGCGCCCCAGCGGCTCGTCGCGCCGACCCTCGCCAACAGCGTGGTGATCGTCGGCGTGTTCCTGGCGCTCGCCTCCCTGGCCTGGAGCATCGCCGACGCCACGATGGAAGCCCCGCGTACCCGCACGGGCTTCGATCCCCCGGTGCCGGGACGGCGTCCCTGGCGGGTGGCGCACGTCTCGGATCTGCACACGGTCGGTGGGCCCTACGAGCGCAGGCTCGAGAGCGGGCGCGCCGGCCCGCGCGGCAACGAGGCCCTCGAGCGGACGCTCGACGCGCTGGTACGCACCGATGCAGCCGACCCGCTCGATCTCGTTCTCGTCACGGGGGACGTCACCGATGCCGGACGGGCCACCGAGTGGGCCGCGTTCCTCGACCGCGTCGCGCGACACCCGGCGCTCGCCGGCAAGATGCTGCTCCTGCCGGGCAACCACGACCTCAACATCGTGGACCGCGCCAATCCCGCGCGCCTCGAGCTGCCGGGCGGGGTGGGGCGAACGCTCAGGGAGATGCGCGCGCTCTCCGTGCTCGATGCGATCCAGGGTGAGCGGGTCCACGTGCCGGACCGGCTCCGGGGGGCGGTCGGCCCGACGCTGCGCGAGGCCTTGCGCCCGCACGAGGCGGCGATGCGCGCCTTCGCCGACCGGGGCGACATCCGCTCCGCCCGGCGCCTGTCGCGCCTCTGGCACGACCTCTTCCCCATGGTCGCGCCGCCGGAGACGCCCGACGGTCTCGGCGTCGTCCTGCTGAACTCCAACGCGGAGGCGAACTTCTCCTTCACCAACGCGCTCGGGCTCGTGTCGCACGCCCAGGCGCTGGCGATGTCCGCCGCGTTTCGCGCCCATCCGGACGCGCGCTGGATCGTGGCGCTGCACCACCACGTCGTCGAGTATCCCGGGCGGGCGCGGTTCGCCCTGCGGATCGGGACGGCGCTCCTGAACGGCAGCGCGTTCGTGCGCCGGCTGCGACCGGAGGCGGACCGGCTCGCCGTGCTGCACGGCCACCGCCACCTCGACTGGATGGGTCATTCCGGCCCGGTGCGGCTCGTCTCCGCCCCCTCGCCGGTGATGGGCGCGGACGACGCGGGCTACTTCTACGTCCAGCGACTCTCGCCCGCGCCGGACGGCGGGCTGCGGCTCCTCGCGCCGCAGCGCACGCCGGTCGGCGCGTCGTCGGCGCAGGCGACCGCGGACGCCGGGCTCCGCGCGCCGAATTCAGCGGGGGGGTGAGCGCCCGCTCCCGGCGCCGGCCTCGCGCGCGCCGTCAGGTCCGCGCCTTCTCGAACGCCGCCCAGGCCCTCTCGAAGGCAGCGAAGTCGAAGCCGGGGGCGCGCGCCGGGTCGAGCACCAGGCGCTCGGTCTCGCGCAGGCGGCGGATGCCGTCGTCGAGGCCGGCGACGACGTCGGGCGGGACCACGAGGGCGCCGTGACGGTCGGCGTGGACGAGATCGCCCTGGGCGATCTCGAGGCCGAGGACCGTCACCCGCTCGCCGAGGCTGCGCACGTGCACGAAGCCGTGGCTCGGCCCGACGCTGCCGGCGACGACGGGGAAGCCCCTCGGCAGGTCGCCGAGGTCGCGCACGACGCCGTTGGTCAGCGCGCCGGCCATGCCGAAGCCCTTGTGGATGGTGGTGTTGATCTCTCCCCAGTAGGCGCCGATGCAATCCGGAAAGTCGAGGTCCTCGACGACGGCCACGGAGGGCTTGGGGCCGTCGTGCATGGCGCGGTAGTAGGCCATGCGGCGCGCGCGGACGACGTCGGGCGGCTCCGTGCTCGGGGCGCGCGCCGCGATGCGGGCGGTGACCGCGAAGCCGACGATCGGCGGCTCGTCGGGGGCCGAGCAGATCATGGTGCCGCGGGTGAAGGCGGAGAAGCCGCGCCGGCCCTGCACCATCTCGATGGCGTTGCAGACCGTGGCGGTGTCGGCGCCGCGCAGGAGCGCGAGGAGATCGGGGTCCATCAGGCCTCCAGCCAGCGGCCGAGCGCCGCCGTGGTCTCTGGTGGTCGCTCCAGCGTCGGCAGATGGCCTGCGCCGGGGACGACGACGAATTGGGAGCGCACGAGCAGCGCGTGCATCTGCTCGTGGCGATCGCGCGGGCACAGCCGGTCCTCCTCGCCCATCAGCACGAGGGCGGGGCCGCCATAGGCGGCGAGCGCGTCGCAGCGGTCCGGGCGGTCGCGCAGGGCGGCGGACTGGCGGGCGAAGACCTCGGGGCCGAGCGCGAGCGCCATGTCCATGCACAGGTCGAGGACGGTCTCCATACCGGGCCCGTCCGCGAGGTAGTTCGGCTTCATCTCCTCGCGCATCACGCCGGCGAGATCGCCCGAGCGGGCGCGGGCGATCTGGCGTGCGCGGACGGCGCGCACGGCCTCGAGCTCCGCGCGGGGGTTGGTGTCGAGGAGCGCCAGCCGCTCGACCCGCTCCGGCGCCGCCGCGAGAATCGCCATGGCGACGATGCCGCCCATCGACAGGCCGGCCAGCGCGAAGCGGGGAGGGGCGAGCGCGAGCACGGCGGCCGCGAGCGCGTCGGTGGTGTCCGCCTCGACGAGGGGAGCGTGCAGCACCGCGCGCCCTGAGAAGGCGCCCATCACGGGGCCCCACAGGCGCGCGTCGCACATCAGGCCGGGCAGGAGGACGACCGGCGTCATCGCACCCGCCGCGCCCCCTCCGCCAGCGTCGCGAGCTTGGCGTAGGCGATCTCGGGATCGACCGCCCCGTAGCCGGCGAAGGTGCCGAAGCCGCAATCCGAACCCGCGATCACCCGATCGGCGCCGACGACGTCGACGAAGCGGGCGAGCCGCTGGGCCACGAGATCGGGGTGCTCGACGAAGTTGGTCGTGGTGTCGACGGCGCCGGGCACCAGAACCTTGTCGTCGGGGATCTCGCCGGCGCGATCCCGGAACACGGTCCATTCGTGACCATGGCGCGGGTTGGCGGTCTCGAACAGCACGTAGCGCGCGGGCACCCGCATCAAGAGCGGGAAGACCTCGGCCATGTCGATGTCGCAGACGTGGGGACCCTCGTAGTTGCCCCAGCAGATGTGCAGCCGGATGCGCTCGCGCGGCAGCCCGTCGAGCGCGTGCTCCAGTGCCTCCACGTGGGTGGCTGCGACCTTCAGGAATTCCTCGTCGGAGAGATGCGTGAACAGCATGTGGCGCGACAGCGCGAGGTCGGGGCAGTCGAGCTGCAGGTCGAGCCCGGCCTCGACGATGGTGCGGTATTCCTCGCGCATCGCCTCGGCCAGCGCCTCGAGATAGGCCTCGCGGGTCGGGTAGTGCGCGTTCTGCAGGAAGAGCGAGATCACGCCGGGCGAGGCCGCGTTCATGAAGCCGCGCGCCGCGCCGTGTTCGGCCATGGCGGCCTTGAGGTTGGCGATGTCCTTCTGGAGCTCGCCCTGGCCCTTCGAGCGCACGGGCGCGACGCATTGCGGGCGCGCGTAGGTCGGCGTGCCGCCGGACTTCGCGAGCCGCTCCAGGAAGGAGGGGAAGAGCTTGAGGTCGGCGGGGGCGTTGCGCGGGCTGTCGCCGTCGAAGCCCTCGTATCGGTCCTTCACGTAGGTGGCGTAGGAGATCTTCGAGGTCTCGCCGTCGGAGACGATCGTCACCCCCGCCTCCACCTGCCGGCGCACGGTCTCGGACACGGCCGCGCGCATGGTCGCGTCGAACACGGCCTCGTCGTAGGGCTCGCCCCGCTCGCGGGCGAAGAGCTGGTCGACCACCGCCTGCGAGCGCGGCAGCGATCCGACATGGGTGACGTCGAGGGTCATGGCGTGTCCTCCTTTCGTGTCGTCCTTGGTGCTCGACCTTCTCGGCCGAGGGCTGGTCCCATCGTGGATCTTCGGCACGACGCAGATGCGGGCCTTCTCCTTCCCTGTAGGGGAAGGTGTCGCCGGCGAAGCCGGCGACGGATGGGGCGCGGCGCGAGCGACGCGTTCCGCGACGCGGAAACCGCCGTGTCCGGCCTTGCACCGTCGGCTTCGGCTTCGCCGAACGCGCGTGCCGCGCGCCCCATCCGTCTCGTCGGCTTCGCCGCCGAGCCACCTTCCCCTACAGGGAAGGACAGGGGTCTCCGGCGTCCCCCGATAAGCGGCTCGGCACACGTCATCCAGGGCGGGGAGCCTCACCCCCGCCGCGTCGGGCCGGGCGGGTCGTCGGTGGCGCGGACGCGGTAGAGGCTCGCCTCTCCGGTCATCGAGGGGGCGAGCGCGTAGGCGAGGCCGGGCGGCAGCGCGCAGGTGTCGCCGGGGGCGAGCACGGTCGAGCCGGCCTCCCAGGTCAGCCGCCAGTGGCCGCGCATGGCCATCAGCACCTCGTGGCGCGGACTCGCTCGCATCTCCTCGGGGATCGAGCCGCGGGCGAGGAGCTCGACCTCGAAGCCGGGGCGGTCGCGGATGACGCCCTCGGCGCCGATCACCCGCGCCCGCGCGTCCTTGGCGAGCGCCATCAGGTCCCAGTAGCGGGCGACGTAGTCGCGCACCACCGCGGAGGGCGGCAGCTCGGGGAAGGCGGCGAGCTCCTCGTCGGTCAGGAGCGGCATCGGCGGCACGCCGTCCGGCAGGCGCTCGCCCTTCTTGGTGTCGTAGAGCTTGCCGTTCTTCCCCAGTACGAGGCCGTGATCTCTGGCGTCCTCGATCACCTGCGGCGCCCAGATCACGCCGCCGCCGGCGTCGTCGCCGCCGAGGATCGCCATGATCATCCCGTAGTCCGTGCCGATGTTCTCGAAGCCGCGGAAGATGCCGGTGGGGATGTCGAAGATGTCGCCCTCCTCGAGCACGACCTCGCCGGCGTTCCCCCAGCGCCCCCAGAAGAAGCGCCAGCGGCCCTTGAGGACGAAGAACACCTCCGCCGTGCGGTGGGAGTGCAGCGAGTTGCGGCACTTCGGCGGCTGGCCGGCGGCGCCGATGTTGAAGCCCGGCGTCTCGCGGATGTGGACGTGCTGGTCCGCGCTCTCGCTGACGCCGCCGCCGATGATGGTGAAGTTCTCCTTCTGGTTCGAGCCCGGCGTGTGGGCGTCGATGAAGGCGGTCCGGCACGGGCGCAGGTCGCCGTAGCGGACGATGCGGGATTCCAGTTCCGCGGGGGTCATAGGTCACCTGTGTGGAGGAGGATCTGCTTCCAGATCGCGATCTCGTCGAAGAGCGCGTACTCGCGGCGCAATCCGACGCCGTCGGGCCCGTAGGGTCCGTACTCGGCGTGCGCCATGCCCATCACGTGCACCCGCGCGCCGGTGGGCGGGCCGAACAGGCCGAAGCCGTCGTGCGTGCCGTCGAGAGACCAGCGCACCGCGGCACGCGGCGGCATCATGGCGCCGTCCATGCCGATACGGTGGTGGATCGTGAACGCGGCGGAGGGGAAGGCGGCGCGCAGCGACAGCCAGAAGTCGGCGATGGCGCGGGCGCCGACGCGGGTGCGCGCGCCGGCGTACTCGCCGATCGCGGCGCGGTCCCAGGCCGCGAGCACGTGGGCGACGTCCGCCCGCATGATGCGCTCGAGCGACCGGGCGTAGCGCGCGCCCCATTCGTTCTCGTTGCCGCGCCCGCGATAGGCCCCCGCGACGTCCACCTCCGGCGTGAACGGCCGGCGGGCGCGCTCGGGGCCGCCCTCGCGGGCGATCAGGTCGCGGGCGAAGAGGCGCGGGTCGCCGCCGAGCTGGCGCACGAGGCCGCCATTGTCGCGCACCAACCACTCGTCGTAGATCACGTCCGCCTTCGCGGCGCAGTCGGCGATGACGCGCACCTGGAAGCGTCGCCCGGTGGCCGGGCCGAACCAGCCGTCGTTCGCATGCGTCCCCGTCGAGACGATCCGGTGCGAGGAGAGGAACCCCGCCTCCTCGTCGCCGGAGAAGATCACGTCCTCGCCGAGCAGCTCCCGATCGGGGAATTCGGCCAGGGTCGCGAGGGTGGAGGCGATCACGCCGGCATTGCCGACGGCGACGCCCATGGGCGTACGGACCGGGATGTCGGCGGCGTAGGTGTGCTCGAGCGTGGCGATGCCGCGCTCCTCCCAGATCTCGCGCGTGACGCCGAGGATGTATCCGGGAAGGTCGCTCCAGCGGTTCGAGAAGCCCTTCATGACGGGGCGTATCCTTCTGGCAGGTGGGCGGAGCGGCGCACGACGAGGGGACCGTCGATGCGGACCTTGCCGGGGGTCTCGGCCCCCTCGATCTGGCCGAGGAGCGCGTCGACGGTGGCCGCGACCATGCGGTTCACCGGCTGGCGGATGGTGGTGAGGTCGTAGGCCGGCCAGGCGGCGATCGGCACGTCGTCGTAGCCGACGATCGAGACGTCCTGCGGGATGCGCAGGCCGAGGCCCTGGCGCAGCGCGTCCATGACGCCGAAGGCCATGTGGTCGTTGCCCACGAAGATGGCGTCCGGCCGATCGGCGTCCGCGCAGAGCGCGCGCGCGACCTCGGCGGCGGTGTCGCGGTTGTACATGCCGTCGATCATCGCCACCGGCGCGAGCCCCGCCGCATCCATCGCGGCGCGGAAGCCGGCGGCGCGGTCGCGGCCCGTCGAGGAACCCTGCCAGCCGGTGATGTGGGCGATGCGCCGGTGCCCGCCGGCGATCAGGAACTCCGTCGCCCGCCTACCCCCCGCGACATTGTCCGACGTGACTTCCGCCAGCCGCGGGTCGTCCTGGCCGCGGTTGAACATCACGACGGGAATGCCGAGCGCCAGCAGCCGGGCGGTGAGGTCGTTCGACATGGCGACCGAGGCCGTGACGATGCCGTCGACGCGGTAGTCGATCAGCTCCTGCACCACCTCCGCCACCTTCTCGGTGGAGTTCTCCGCCATGAAGACGAGGATGTGGTAGCCGCGCTCCTGGAGCGCGCGGGAGAGCCGCTCGAGCGCCAGCGGATAGAACTGGTTGTCGAGATAGGCGACGACGAGGCCGATGATGCGGGTGCGCCCGGTGATCATGGCCCGGGCGAGGCGGTTGGGGCGGTATCCCAGCTCCTCCGCTGCGGCGCGGACCTTGGCGATCGTGCGCTTGGAGGCGGAGGCGCCCGGCGTGAACACGCGGCTCACGGCGGACTGGCTCACGCCCGCGCGCCGGGCGACGTCCATCGCCGTGACGGTCGTCGCGGCGGCGGTGGGCTCCGCGATGGTGTCTCGCTCGGTCATTCGGCGGTCCACCCGCCGTCGACGAGGAGGTGGGTGCCCGTGACGAGGGCGCTCGCGTCACTGGCGAGGAACACGACCGCGCCCATGACGTCCTCGACCTCTCCGACGCGCCCCAGCTTGATCTTGGACAGGAGCCAGGCGCGGCGCTCGGGGTTCGCGAGCGTCTGCTCGGCGAGCGGGGTGCGGATGAAGGTCGGGCAGATCGTGTTGACGCGGATGCCGTGCGGCGCCCATTCGAGCGCCATCGCCTTGGTCATGCCCTCGACCGCGTGCTTGCTCGCGCAATAGACGGCCCGGTCCGGCCCCCCCACGTGGCCCATCTGCGAGGAGATCGTGACGAGGCTCCCGGGCCGTCCCGCCGCGATCAGCCCGCGGGCGACCTCGCGGGCGAGAAAGTAGGCGCCGCGCAGGTTCGCGGCCATGACGGCGTCGTAGTCCTCAGGGGTCGTCTCGAGCGCCGGCGCGTGGCGGGCGAGGCCGGCGGAGTTGACGAGGACGTCGAAGGGGCCGTGCGCTGCAACGGCATCCGCCGTCGCGTGTATGTCGGTGACGTCGAGGGGCAGGACCTCGGCGCGCCCGCCCTCCGTGCGGATGGCGTCGCGCACGGGCACGAGCGCGGCCTCGCGCCGCCCGGCGAGCCGGACCTCCGCACCGGCCTGCGCGAGCGCCGCGGCGGCGGCGAGCCCGATGCCGGACGAGGCGCCCGCGACGAGGGCGCGCCGGCCGTCGAGGCGGAAGGAGGGCGTGCGGGGGAGGATCATTCCGCGGCCGCTCCGTAGGCGACGTTCCGCCGGCCGTAGCGGCGCACACGCACGTTGCACTGCTCGGCATGGCCGACGAACCCCTCCAGCATGCACAGCCGGCTGCCGTAGGCGCCGATCGTCGCCGCCGCCTCGTCGGTGAGGATTCGCTGGTAGGAATGCGTCTTGAGGAACTTGCCGACCCACAGCCCCCCGGTGTACCGCCCGGCCTTGCGGGTGGGGAGCGTATGGTTCGTGCCGATCACCTTGTCGCCGTTGGCGACGTTGGTGCGCGGCCCCAGGAAGAGCGCGCCGTAGGCCCGCATGTTGTCGAGGAACCAGTCGTCGCGATCCGTCATCACCTGGACGTGCTCGTAGGCCATGTCGTCGGCGACCGCGAGCATCTCATCCCAGGTGTCGCACACGATCACGTCGCCGTAGTCCCGCCAGCTGATCCGCGCGGTCTCGGCGGTGGGGAGGATGGCGAGCAGCCGCTCGATCTCGGCCAGCGTCGCCTCGGCGAGCGCGCGGGAATTCGTGATCAGGCAGGCGGGCGAGTTGTAGCCGTGCTCCGCCTGGCCGAGCAGGTCGGTGGCGCAGATCTCGGCGTCGACGGTGTCGTCGGCGATCACCATCGTCTCGGTGGGGCCGGCGAAGAGGTCGATGCCCACGCGCCCGAACAGCTGACGCTTGGCCTCCGCGACGTAGGCGTTGCCGGGGCCGACCAGCATGTGGACGGGCTCGATCGT
Source organism: Salinarimonas chemoclinalis (assembly GCF_041514305.1). Lineage (NCBI taxonomy): Bacteria > Pseudomonadati > Pseudomonadota > Alphaproteobacteria > Hyphomicrobiales > Salinarimonadaceae > Salinarimonas > Salinarimonas chemoclinalis. The sequence goes on along the minus strand of NZ_JBGMWH010000002.1, from coordinate 637,102 downwards.
CTGCGTCCCGAGCGCCATCGCGCCCACCGCCTGGATGCCGCCGAGCACGTAGATCTCGTGCGCGCCGCCCAGATGCATGGCGGCCACGATCGCGGGGTGCGGCTCGCCCTTCACCGGCGGTGCGGAGGCCACGATTCGCGGCACGCCGGCGACCTGGGCGGTGAGCACCGACATGTGGGCGGAGGCGACCATGGGGAACTTGCCGCCGGGCACGTAGCAGCCCACCGACTGGACCGGGATGTTGCGGTGGCCGAGGATCACGCCGGGCAGCGTCTCGATCTCGACGTCGGTGATGCTGGCGCGCTGGGCCTGCGCGAAGCGCCGGATCTGCGCCTGCGCGAAGCGGATGTCCTCCATGTCGCGGGCGGAGACCTTCTGCATCGCCGCCTCGATCTGCGAGGGCGTCAGCCGGAAGCTCTCCGGAGCGTAGCCGTCGAACTTCGTCGCCAGTTCCCGCACCGCCGCGTCGCCGCGCGCCTCGATGTCGGCGAGGATCTCCTCGACGCTGGCGCGGACCTTCGCATCGTCCTCGGCGCGCTCGTCCGCCGGCTTGCCGGACTTGAGATGGGTGATGGCCATTTCTTCTTCTCCTTCGCCGAGGAAGCGTGTCGGGTGCGGGTGTCAGGGTGCGGGCGGGGTGCGCTCGCCGCGGTCGTAGGCCTCCCAGCCCTCGCCGGCGAAGACGTCGCGGCCGAGCTGGACGAGGACGGCAGCGAAGTCGACGAAGACCGGGTTGTCCGCGATGCGCCCGTCCTCGACGCGCCAGAAGTCCATGTAGGGAATGCGCACCCGCGTCCCCGTGGGCTTCATGCCCATGAAGGGACCCGAATGCGTCGCCTCGATATGGCCGAAGCAGGCGGCCCAGTCGCCGTCGGCGATGAACCTTTCGGTCACGTAGGTCCGCTCCGAGAAGGCCGCACGCAGGGGAAGCTGCCAGTTGCGGCGGAACTCCGCGACGCCGCGCTTGGTGCCGCAGCCCTGGTTGCCGCGCCACAGGAAGCCCTCGTGGAAATGCGCCCCCATGTCGTCGGAGCCCGCGGCGAGCGCGTCCTCCATGCGCCGGATGACCGCGAGGGTCTCGCGGGAACGGGCGAGATGGGCGTCGGCGTCGCTCATGCGGGGGTCCGATCCAGGCGTTCGCCCGTGCGTGCGTCGAAGAGGTGGCAGACGGAGGCGGGGACCCGCGCGGCGATCGGCGCGCCGATCTCGGCGGAGAAGTCCTTGGCGGCCTTGATCGCGACGAGGGCGCCGCCGGCCTGGACGGTGGCCATCGAGCTGTCGCCGAGGAGCTCCATCGAGTAGATGGGCGCCGCGATCTCGCCGCTCTCGACGACCTGCGCGTCCTCCGCGCGGAAGCCGAGCGTGACCGGACCGTCCCGCAGGCCGGCGAAGCCCGGGATGCGCACGTTCTCCCCCTCGAACACGCCGCCCGCGAGTGTCCCGTCCATCAGGTTCATGGCCGGGCTGCCGATGAAGCCCGCCACGAACGTGTTCGCCGGGCGGTCGTAGATCTCGAGCGGCGTGCCGACCTGCTGCACCTCGCCCTTCGACATGACGACGACCCGGTCGGCGAGCGTCATCGCCTCGATCTGGTCGTGGGTGACGTAGATCGTGGTCGTCTTGAGCTCGTGGTGCAGGTTCTTGATCTGCGCGCGCGTGGAGACCCGCAGCTTGGCGTCGAGGTTCGAGAGCGGCTCGTCCATCAGGAAGACCTTGGGCTTGCGCACGATGGCCCGCGCGAGCGCCACGCGCTGGCGCTGGCCGCCCGAGAGCGCGGCGGGCTTGCGGTCGAGGAACTCGACGAGCTCGACGGTCTTCGCCGCGCGCATCACCCGCTCGCGGTGCTCGGCGGCGGGAATGCCGCGCACCTTCAAGGGAAATCGGATGTTCTCGTAGACGCTCATCGTCGGGTAGAGGCCGTAGGACTGGAACACCATCGCGATGTCGCGGTCCTTGGGCTCGAGCTCGTTGACCCGTGCGCCGCCGATGAGGATGTCGCCCTCGGTGGCGTCCTCGAGGCCGGCGATCATGCGCATCGTCGTCGTCTTGCCGCAGCCCGAGGGGCCGAGCAGGACCAGGAACTCGCCGTCGGCGATGTGCAGGTCGAGCGCCTTGACGCCGACGAAGGAACCCCAGCGCTTGGACAGGTGCTTGAGCTCGATGTCCGCCATGATCGTCAGCCTTTCACCGCGCCGGCGGTGAGCCCGCTGACGATCTGGCGCTGGAAGAACAGGACCAGCAGGAAGAGGGGCGCCGTCACCGAGACGACGGAGGAGACGGCGAACATGACGTTGCCCTTGGTCTGGGTGGTCCCGAGGAAGCTCGCGATCTTGGGCACCATGGTCTGGTTCTCCTTCGACAGGAGCATCGCCGTGACGGCGAAGTCGTTGTAGGCGAGCAGGAACGAGAACAAGCCGGTGGTGATCACGCCCGGCCACATCACCGGGATGATCACGTGTCGGAAGGCCTGGAAGCGCGAGCAGCCGTCGACCATGGCGCTCTCGTCGAGGTCCTTGGGGATGTTGCGGAAGAAGGCGGTGAGCATCCACAGCGTGAAGGGCTGGTTGATGGCGACGAGCACGATGATCGCGGTGGGCAGATGCCCCCACAGGTTCCACTGGAAGAACGGCGGCAGGTAGCCCGAGACGAGGGTGATCGGCGGCATCGCCCGGAAGACCAGGGCGACGAGTAGCAGCCAGAAGGCGTAGCGATAGGTCGAGCGGCTGAGCGCGTAGCCGCCCAGCGTCCCGAAGGTGAGCGAGATGCACACCACCGCGACCACGACGATCAGCGTGTTGAGCGCCGCACGCCAGAACTCCTCCTGGATCCAGGCGCCCTCGTAGCCGTCCAGCGTCGTGCGCGCGCCGGTCTCCGCCAGGGTGAGCGGGCCGGTCAGCGCGTTCATCCAGTCCGCCTTGGAGAAGAAGTCGCCCTCGACCTTGAAGCTCCCCCACAGCGTCCACAGGAACGGGAAGGCGGCGACGACGAGCCAGACGGCGAGGAAGCCCATCAGCACGATGCGCACCGGCATCGGCCGGCGGTCGGCGAGGCGCGTGCTCATGCTCCGGCCCTCCCGAATGCGCGCCAGGTGCGCACCAGCACCGGCGAGAGCAGGACGACGACGCCCGCGATGGTCAAGACCGAGGTCGCGGCGGCCGACGACAGGAGCCGCGTCTCGCCGCCGAGATCCGAGTAGATGAAATAGCTCAACGATTGCGCATGCGCGCCCGCGTTGAAGCTGACGATGGGCTCGAAGACCCGGAAATTGTCCATGATCTTGATCAGCGCCATGAACGTCGTCAGCGGCAGGAGGTGGGGGACGACGACCCAGCGGATGCGCTGCCAGCGGGTGGCGCCGTCGATCATCGCGCTCTCCAGCGTGTCCTGCGGCACCGTCTGGAGGCCGGCGTAGTAGACGACGAAGGCGAAGGGCGCGCTCGACCAGATGCCGTAGACGACGAGCATCGCCCACATCAGCGGCGTCGAGGCCTTCACCGAGAGGTTCGGGTCCCCGGCGAGCGCCTGCAGCGCGGCGCCGAGCACGCCGCGCGCGTCGACCATCCAGAACAGGATCAGCGCGCCGACGAGCGGCGTGACGATCATCGGCAGCAGCGAGACGAAGATCGTCGGCCCCCGCGCCGGGCGGGGGAGGGCGTTGACCGCGAGCGCGATGGCGAAGCCGAGCAGGATCGAGGCGGGGGTGACGAGGAGCGTGTAGGTGAGCGTGAACGCCAGCGCGCCGTAGAAGGGCAGGTTGAGGAGTTGCCTCCAGAAGCCGCCGAGATCCGGCGCCCGCGCCCAGGCCGCGGCGACCTCGCCGAGCGCGAGATGGTTGCGGTCCGTGTAGATGGCGGAGCCGACGAAGCGCCCCAGCGGCTCCGCCTCGCGCAGCGCACGCGTCGCCTCCTGGTCGACGACGGTCGTCGTCGTGCAGCCGAACAGGGTGCAGTTCTCGACCTCGCGGATCACCTGCTCGTGAGGGGCGTAGACCGACTGCACCAGCACCGACACGATCGGGAACGCGATGAACAGGAGCATCGCGGCGGCCGTGGGCAGGAAGAACCAGAAGAAGGTGCCGTGCTTCATGGCCCTCTCCCCTCGCGGCTCGGGCGGCGGCTGCCGGGCGCCGCCACGGGCGCCCGGGTCGAGGCGTCGCAAGTTGGCTTCGGACCCGGCTTACTGGATGAAGCCGCGCTCGCGGGCCGCGGCGCTGTAGGCCGCCTCGATGTCGGCGAGCGTCGTCCGAGCATCCTCGCGACCGGTGAGGAAGTCGGCGATGTTGTCGCCGAGCGCGGTGTGCAGGATGCCCATGTAGGGGAGCATCGGGTAGGGCCGGGCGCCCATCGCCATCGTCTGGATCACGCCCTCGTTGACCGGGGCGGGCTCGTAGCCCTCGATCATCCACACCGCCTGCGGCATGGTCTCGTCGGTGAGGATCTCCGGGCTGATGCCGCGCTTCATGGCCACGAAGGTCGCCGCCGCGTCCTCGTCGGAGATGTTGCGCGCGACCGTCCAGCCGTCCCACCACAGCGTGGTGGCCGGGATGTCGCCGCCGCCCACAGTCATCGGGGCGCCGACCATCGTGTTTTCGTAGACCTCCGGGGTCGACCCCTCGGCGTCCATCAGCACGCCGGTGCGCGAGCCCCACATGTTCATGAGCGCGACGTTGCCCGCTTCCCACTCCGCCGAGGTGGCGTTCGAATCGTGTGTGAGGAAGTCGGGGTTCATGTAGGCGGTGAGCGCCTTCATCGTCTCGAGCGCGGCGACGCCCCGCTCGTTGTTCACCGAAACGTTCGGCGTGCCCGGCTCGAAGAACTCGCCGCCCATGCCGATGTACATGTTCACGAATTCCTGGGCGAGGTTCCAGCCCGCGGCGTAGGCGCCGCCGACGGGGTTCTGCATGATGCCGGCGGCACGGATCTTCTCGGCTGCGGCGAGCAGCTCCTCGTAGGTCCTCGGCGGCTCGACGCCGATCTCCTCGAGCACGTCGGCGCGGTACACGAGGTGCTGGGAGTTCGCCATGAAGGCGACCGCCACGACCGCGCCGTCCACCGTGATCAGCTGGCGGCGGGGGATGTCCTGGCCGTAGGAGGCGACGAGGTCGTCGAGCGGGCGGATGACGTCTTCGTTGAGGAGCGCGACGATGGAGGACGTCGCCACGATGGCGCTCGTGTACTCCGCCGGGTTGCCCTGCATGCCCGGCAGGTTGATCGTCTGGTGGTCCGCGGTGAGGTTCGCCCGCACCGTGAGCCCGTCGGTCGCGCACTCCGCCGCGTTGGCCGCGACCGTCCGGATCGCCGGGAACTCGTTGCCGACGATCGAGACCCGTCCCGAGGTCACCTCGCACGCCGCCGCCGCGAGCCCGGCGGAGCCGACGAGGCCAGCGGTCCCGAGAGCCGCGGCGAGTGTCACTGCACGCATCGAAATCGTCATGTCCCTCTCCCAGTCGCGTGCCCACGGGTGTCGGCCGGTCGCGGCGCCCCTCGGGTCAACGAACGAAGGTTCCAGTCTTTTGCATTCGTATGCAAGAAAAAACTTGCAGGGGCTCGGAATTTGTCCGAATCTGAGGCCCAGGGCGTGCTCGACGCTGCTGGAGGCCTTGCGTGACAACGGGTTTCGATCCTTCCGCCGCGCTCGACGGGGAGCGTCGGCGAGACGTCCTGCGCGCGCTTTCCGCCCTCGCCGAGGCGCCCGCGGACGGGCTCGAGGCGGCCATCGCGCGCGTCGCGCGAGACGATGCCGTCTGGCGCGTGGCGCATCCGATCGATGTCGTCGCCGGGCGCGCGGAGGGGCTCGCCCGTGTCTGGGCGCCGCTGAAGACGGCGCTGCCGGACCTCGAGCGGCGCGACGCGATCTTCGTCGCCGGGAGCTACGAGGGGCGGTCCTACGCCGCCGCCGTGGGCCATTACTGCGGGACGATGCGCGGGGACTGGCTCGGCATCCCGGCGACCGGCAAGCCCGTGTACCTGCGCTACGGCGAGGTCTGGCAGATCGACGGCGACGGCCGCGCCGTGCAGGCGACGCTCCTGTGGGACGTGCTCGACCTGATGCGCCAGGCGGGCGTCTGGCCGCTGCCGCAGCCGCTGGGTGTCCCCGAGGCCTGGCCCGCCCCGTTCACACGCGACGGCGTCCGGCTCGAGCCCTCCGACCCGGCGACGTCGCAGGCCAGCCTCGCGCAGACGCTCGCCATGCACCGCAGCCTCGCCGAGCACGACGACCGCGCGAGCCTGACCCGCGAGAGCCTGATCGCCATGCCGCAGCGGGACCATTGGCATCGACGAATGATGTGGTACGGCCCCGCCGGCATCGGCACGACGCGCGGACTCGACGGCTTCGTCGACGGGCACCAGCTGCCCTTCCGCGTCGCCTTCCAGCGCCCGCAGGGCACGTTCGAGGAGGTCACGGCCGAGCGGGCGCGTCACGGAGCGGGGCACTACATCCGAATCGGCGACGGGCCGTACTCGGTGACCGGCGGGTGGCCTTCGGTCTATGCCGTGCACGGCGGCGACGGCTTCTGTGGCCTGCCGGCGACGGGCCGGCCCGTCACCATGCGGGTGATGGACTTCTATCTCCACCACGAGGGGCTGATCCGCGAGAACTGGGTCCCGCTCGACATGCTCGACCTCCTGCGCCAGATGGGCTTCGACGCCCATGCGCGGATGCGCGAGACGCTGCGACGCGCCGGGGGCTGATCAGTCCCCGTCCGCCACGCCGGCCTTCCGCAGGCGCGCGCGGCGCGCACGCCAGCTCGGAAGCACGATCAGCACGAGCGCGAAGACGAGGAGCCCGAGCGTCATCGGCCGCTCCAGGATGAAGCCCGGCCCGCCGTAGAGCTGCATGGCGCGGGCGAAGTTGTTCTCGAGCATCGGCCCCAGGATGAAGCCGATGAGCAGCGGGGCGAGCGGGTAGTCGGCGAAGCGCAGGATCGTCGCCATGACGCCGAGCCCCACGAGCAGCAGCAGCTCGGTGGTGTTGTTCTGGCCGATGTAGGCGCCCATCAAGGTGAAGAAGAGAATGAACGGAATGAGGTAGGTACGCGGAACGGCGAGCAGTTTCGCGATGTAGGGAATCAGCGGCAGGTTGAGCACGAGCAGCACGACGTTGCCGATGTACATCGAGATGATCACGCCCCAGAAGATGTCCGGCTGGTCCGTCATCAGCCGCGGGCCGGGTGTCACGTTGAGCGCGATCAGCGCGCCGAGCAGGATCGCCGTCGTGCCCGATCCCGGGATGCCGAGCGTCAGCAGCGGCACGAAGGAGCCCGTGCAGGCGGCGTTGTTGGCGGCCTCCGGCGCCGCGAGGCCCTTGAGCGAGCCCTTGCCGAACTCCGCCTGGTCCGCGCCCTTCGCGATGTTGCGCTCGACCGCGTACCCCAGGAAGGAAGCGATCGTCGCGCCCGCGCCCGGCAGCACGCCGATGAGGAAGCCCTGGATCGACTGGCGCCCGATCACCGGCGCGATCCGGCGCGCTTCCGCGCGGGTGATGCGCAGGCCCGTGATCTCGCTCGAGCCTCCGCCCTCGCCGCGCTTCGAGCGCTTGGGGTCGAGCACGAGGTAGAGCGCCTCCGGCAGGGCGAACATCGCCATCGCGAGCGTGATGAAGCCGATGCCCGACTGCAGCTCGAGGATGCCGCCGGTGAAGCGGGTCGCGTTGAACAGCGCGCCCTGGCCGACGGTCGCTATCATCAGGCCCAGCACCGTCATCATCAGGGCCTTGGCGACCTGGCCCGTTCCCGCGAAGGCGGCGATGGCGGAGAGGCCCACCACCATCATCGCGAAATACTCGGCGGAATGGAACAGGAGCGCCACCGAGGCGAGCATCGGCGCCAAGATCATCAGGAGCACGGCGCCGATCGTGCCGCCACAGAAGGAGGCGATCGCGGCGACGGTCAGCGCCTTGCCCGCCTCGCCGCGGCGCGCGAGCGGAAAGCCGTCGAAGCTCGTCGCCACCGTGGAGGCGACGCCCGGCGCGTTGATCAGGATGGACGAGGTCGAGCCGCCGAAGATCGCGCCGTAATAGACCGCGGCGAGCAGGATCAGCGCCGCGGACGGATCGCCGATCGAGATCGCGATGGGGATCATGATGGCGATGATCGACATCGGCCCCAGCCCCGGCAGCATGCCGATGAGCGTGCCGATCAGGCAGCCGCCGACGACCATCATCAGGATGTGCGGCTGGAGAACGACCTGGAGGGCGGCGAGGATCGGGTCGAGCATGGCGCGCCCTCAGAGGAAGCCGGGGAAGGGCCGCAGGAAGATGCCGAGCACCTCCTGCACGAGGTACCAGATCACCATGGTCGCGGTCGCCGACACCGGCACGAGAACGTGCCAGCGCCGCTCCCCGAGCAGCGCGCCGCCGACCGTCAGGAACAGGATCGTCGCGGCGATGAAGCCGATTTCGTGCAGCCCGAAGGCGTAGAGCACCATCAGTCCGACCAGCGCCAGCGCCTGCCCGAGTTTGTACTCGTGCAGCCGGCGGTAGTCGATCTCGCCGTCCTTGGGCGCACTGTCCTTCGAGCCGACGATCACGGCGAGCGCGAGCGCGGCGCCGGCGACCGCGAGGATCTTCGGGAAGGAGCTCGGCCAGACCGGGTTGCGCTGCATGAAGGGCGGCACCGCCTGGTCCATCAGGAAGAAGGCGGTGTAGCCGTACGCGCAGCAGATCGTCAGGAAGACGACGGCCACCCAGCGGTCGAGCGCCATGACGCGGGCTCCCGGAAGCGACGAGGGCGGGGAAGGGCGGCCCGCGCGGGGCCGCCCCGGACGGGTGCGATCAGAGGAAGCCCATGCGCTTCATCAGATCGCCCATCTCCTTCTCCTGCGCCTCGAGGAAGGCGGTGAACTCGTCGCCGCGGTTGAAGATGTTCACCCAACCGTTGCGGGCGCGGACCTCCTCCCATTCCGGCGTGTCGTACATCGCCGCGAGCACGTCCTGGTAGGCGGTGAGCCGATCCTCCGGCAGGCCCGGCGCCGCGAAGAACCCGCGCCAGTTGATGAAGGTCGCGTCGATCCCCTGCTCGCGCAGCGTCTGCACGTCGGCCGCCGCCGGCACGCGCTCGGGCGCGGTGACGGCGAGGATCTTGATCTCGCCGGCCTCGGCGAGCGCCACCGCCTCGGAGAATCCGGTGGAGAGCGCCTGGATTTCGCCCGACAGCAGCGCCGCCATGGCCTCGCCCCCGGCGTCGTAGGGAATGTAGTTGACCGCCAGCGGATCGACGCCCGCCGCTTGCATCGCGATCGCCGCGACGAGGTGGTCCATGCCGCCCGGCACCGAGCCGCCGCCGAACGACACGCTCGCCGGGTTCGCCTCGAACGCCGCGAGCAGGTCCGTCATGTCGTCGATCTCGCTGTCGGCGCGCACGACGAAGGCGGCGTAGTCGCCGATCGTGCCGGCGACGGGCGTGAGATCGCGGAAGGTCGTGTCGATCTCGCCGTTGAGCCCGCGGATGATCATGGGCGCCGAGTTGATCAGGAGCGTCCCGTGGTTCGATTGGGCGTTCTCGATGAGGTAGTTCATCGCCACGCCGCTGCCGCCGCCGGACATGTTCTCGTAGGTCGCCGTGCCGACGAGGCCCGCGGCGGTCAGCGCCTCGCCGGTCCCGCGGGCGGTACCGTCCCAGCCGCCGCCGGCGCCGCCGGGCACGATGAAGTGGATGCGATCGATCTGCTGCGCCTGCGCGGTTCCGCCGAGCGCCAGAGCCGCGAGCGAGACGCCGAGCGCGGCCGACAGCGCGGCGCGGCGGGTGAGGGTGAGGATTGCCATGGTCGTTCTCCCGTCTTCATGTCGATTATCGTTGGCGCGGCGAGCCCCGCGGGGGCCGCTGCGAAGGGTCAGGCTCGCATTCCTGCGGCCGTGTTGTCCATCATCGATGCGGCTCACCTCCTTCCGTGGGCGTGTTTCGCGGACCCGTATACGTCCACCGGTAGGCGGGCGGGGTGGGACCCTTGTTGCGCCCGCCCTGCTCCATCTGCTCCCAGGCGTGGGCGAGGCAGCCGACCGCGCGCGAGAGGCAGAACAGCCCCCGTGCGAGCGGCGGCGGGAAGCCGAGCTCGCAGAAGATCACCGCGGTGGCGCCGTCGATGTTCATCGGCACCGGCTTGCCCGCGGTCCGTGCGAGATGCGCCTCGACCGCGCGCGCCACGTCGGCGAAGACGCCCTCGACCACGCCCGCCGCCGCGGCCTCGTCGACGAGGCCGAGGAGGCGCGGCGCGCGAGGGTCGACGGGCTTGTGGAAACGGTGGCCGAAGCCCGGCACGAAGCGGCTCCTCTCGGCGCGGAAGCGGTCGACGATCGCCGGCGCCGCGTCCGGCCCGCCCGCGGCGCGGATCGCGCCGTAGAGCGTCGCCGCCTGCTCGCCGGCGCCGCCGTGTACGTCGTCGAGCATGTTCACCGCCGAGGCGAGCGCGCCGTTGAGGCCGAGGCCGCAGGTCACGGCCATGCGTGCGGTGGCGATCGAGGGCGCCTGCGGTCCGTGGTCAACCGCCGCGACGAGGGCGGCCTCGAGCAGCCGCGCCTGCGCCTCGGTCGGGAGGTCCCCGCGCAGCATCAGCCAGATCATCTGCGGGAAGGTGGCGGCCCCGATCAGACCCTCGATCGGCCGGCCCCGGATCGCGATGCGTCCGGGCTCCATGTCGATGATGGCCGTCGACCACCAGTCGGACACGTCGTTGCGGACGCTGTCGTTGCGGACGTCGCTCATGCCGCACCCTCCCGCTCGAGCCGGTCGATCGCGTCCGGGTCGTAGCCGAGTTCGGCGAGGATCGCCTCGCGATGCTCGCCGAGCCGCGGCGGCGGCGCGTCGACGGACGGCGTCTTCCCGTCGATGCGCACCGCGGTACGCATCAAGGTGATGTCGCGCCCCACGCCCGGCGGGTCGGCGAAGGCGCCGAGCAGGCCGCGGTCCGCGACGAGCGGGTGAGCGAGGATCTCCGGCACGGTGAAGACCGCGCCCGCGGGCACGCCGAGGCCGTTGAGCTCGCGCGCCCAGTCCCGCGCCGGGCGCGTCGCCAGCACGCGCTCGAGCTCTTCCTTCAGCGCGGCGCGGTTCGCCTTGCGGTCCTCGCGGGTGCGGAAGCGCGGGTCGTCGAGCAGGTCCTCGCGGCCGAGATGACGGGCGAGGGCGCGCCATTGCGCGTCCTTGTTGGCGGCGATGTTGAGCGGCGCGTCCGCGGCGCGGAAGGTGCCCGACGGCGCGGAGGTGACGTTCTCGTTGCCGACGGGCGCCGGCGCGACGCCGGCGACCAGCCAGTTCGAGACGACCCATCCCATGGAAGCGAGCACGCTCTCCACCATCGAGACGTCGAGGAAGGCCCCGCGCGGCTTCGCCTGCAGCGCGGCGGCGACCGCGAAGGCGGCCGTGAGCCCGCCGATCGTGTCCGCCACGGGAAAGCCGACGCGCAAGGGCGCGCTCTCGGCATCGCCCGTGATCGCCATGACGCCGGCCACGCCCTGGACGATCTGGTCGTAGGCCGGCCTGTCGGTCCACGGCCCGTCCTGGCCGAAGCCGGAGATGGCGCAGTAGACGAGGCGCGGGTTCTCGGCCTTCAGCGCCTCGTATCCGACGCCGAGCCGGTCCATCACGCCGGGGCGGAAGTTCTCGACGAGGACGTCGGCACCCTCCACCAGCCGGCGCAGGACCTCGCGTCCTCCCTCCTGCTTCAGGTCGACCGCGATCGAGCGCTTGCCGGCGTTCTGCGCGAGGAACGACACGCCCATCAGCGCGGCGTTGAGCGCGGGGTCCGCCCCGAGCTGACGCGCGAGGTCCCCGGTGCCGGGCGCCTCGACCTTGATCACGTCCGCGCCGAGATGCGCCAGCTGATGGCAGCAGAACGGCCCGGCGAGGACGTTCGTCAGGTCGAGCACGCGGATGCCTGCGAGCGGCTTCATGCCGTCTTCCTCCCTGCCGCCACGCTAGACGAGGGGCACCGGATGTCACAAGACGTCCACGGTGGCATTCCGTCAGGCGGAACGGCAGCGGGGAGGGAGCGATGCGCGAGGAGCGGGTGGAGAGCGTCGAGCGGGCGCTGTCGATCCTGGAGGCCTTCGGCTCGGAGCGCAGGGCGATGAGCCTCGCGCGGCTCGCCGAGGAGACCGGCCTGCCCAAGCCGACGATCCTGCGCCTGTCCGCCTCGCTGATCCGGTTCGGCCATCTGCGCCGGGACGCCGACGGCACCTTCCGGCTCGGGCCTTCGCTCTGGCGGCTGGGCACGCTCTACCGGCGGACCTTCGGGATGGGCGACGCCGTGCGCCCCGTGCTGCGGGCGCTCGTGGCGGAGACGGGGGAGAGCGCGTCCTACTACGTGCGCGAGGGCGACGAGCGCATCTGCCTCTACCGGGAGCTGTCACCGCGCGGGGGCGGGCAGCGGCTCGACGAGGGCCAGCGGCTGACGCTCGGCCGCGGCGCGTCCTCCTGGGTGCTGCTGAGCTGGGCCGACCCGCGGGCGCGCGACGGGCTCGAACGGGTGCGGGTCTCGCGCGGGGAGCGCAACCCCGGCCTCGTGGCCGTGGCGACGCCGGTGCTCGCCGAGGACGACCGGCTGCTCGGCGCGCTCACGCTCTCGGGTCCGCGGGAGCGGATGGACGAGGCGGCGCAGGCCCGCGCGGCGGCGCTGCTGCCGGAGGCGGCGGCGCGGATCCGGATCGGGTAGCGGGCTCCGGGGTCGGTGCGCCGCTCGAGCGCACGGCGCGCCAGGCGCTGGGGCTCGCGCCGGTGACGCGCAGGAACTCGCGGTTGAAGTTCGATTTCGTGCCGAAGCCGCTCTCCAGCATCGCCCGCGTGACGTCCGCTCCCTCCGCGAGGAGCGCGCAGGCGTGCGCGACCCGGTGCGCGTTGACGAAGCGCGAGACGTTCTCGCCGCGCACGCGGTTGATCGCGCCCGACAGCGCCTTCGCCGGTACGCGCAGGCGCCGCGCGAGGCGCGCGAGCGTCAGGTCCGGATCGAGATGCGGCGCGTCGCGGGCCATCAGCGCCTCGAGCCGGGCGACGAGCGCGGCGTCCTGCTCCCCGGCCTGCGGATCGCGCGACGGGGGAGGGGTGTCGTCCGCGGGCGATTCGGTCTCGGGCGGCGGCGGGCGCAGGTCGCCCGAGAGCGTCAGCGCGCCGATGGCGACGAGCGCGAGCGCCGTGAACAGGCTGATGATCGGGTCGCGCCAGGCGCCCGCGAGCAGCGCCTGGTCCGCCGCGATCAGCACATCGCTCGCCGCCGAGCCCAGGAGCAGGACGCCGATGGTGCGCCAGATCAGCCGCGGCACCTCGCCGCTCTCGAGCCGCGCGCCCGGCAGCGCCGAGCCGCGGCGCGCCGCGAGGAGGAGGGCGAGCCCGTAGCCGGCGAAGGTCGTCACGACGACGAGGTCGATCGCAGCCGGCGCGAGGACGACGCTCGCCGCGGCGGTGAGCGGAACCGCACCGTGCGCCGCGTCCCGCGGGCCGAGCGGGCGCAGCGCCGCGGCAACGAAGGCGAGCCAGGCGAGGGGAGGCAGGAGGGACGCCGTCACCGGCTGGAGCGGGCGCAGGGCGGCTACCCCGTAGTGCTGCACGAGGGCGACGAGCGCGCCCTGCGCCGCGCCGGCGGCGACGAGCGCGAGCAGCAGCGGCGTGCCCTCGCGACGGGCGAGCGCCCGCACGAGGAGGAAGAGAAGCACCAGCGCGGCGACGAGGGGAACGGGCAGGACGAGCATCGGGACGGCGGCGAAACTCCGGACGGACGCGCCATCCTAGACCGCGAACCGGTTCGCGGACAACCTCGAACCGGTTCTCGGACGCGCGTTCGGACGGGTTTCGGCATGCCGGAGGGATCACCACCACCCGACCCCGGAGCCAAACGGATGCTTCATCGCACGATCCGCCTCGCCGCCGCCGCACTGCTCGCCGCCGCGAGCGTCGGCGCCGCCCGAGCCGCCGACACGTCCCCCTTGGGCACGTCCCCCTTCGACACGTCCCCCTTGGGCACGGCCCCCTTCGCCGCCCCCGCCGCGCACCACGACGCCCCGCTCGTGGGCGACGTCTTCTACCCTGCCGGCCCCGGCGGCACCCCTGCCCGCATCGCCGAGAACGCCGTCTTCGTCGGTCTCGACGCGCGCGTCGGCGCCGCGCCGGCGGAGGGGACGCACCCCGTCGTCCTCCTCTCGCACGGCATGGGCGGGCACGTGCGCTCCCTGGCCTGGCTCGCCGCGGGGCTGGCCGCGCGCGGCGCGATCGTGGTGGGGGTGAACCATCCGGGCAGCACCTTCGGCGATTTCGACCATGCGCGCGCCCTCGACCATTGGACCCGCGCGCAGGACCTCTCGGCGGCGCTCGACGCGCTCCTGGCGGACCCGACGTTCGGGCCGCGGGTCGATCTGGGACGCGTCTACGCGGCCGGCTTCTCGTTCGGCGGCTTCACGGCGCTCTCGATCGGCGGGCTGCGGGGCGACCTCGCCGCCTACGTCGCCTTCTGCGACGGCGCCGCGCCGGACGTCGCGCATTGCCGCGAACTGCGCGCCGCCGGCATCGACCTCTCCGCCCGCGAGGCGGACCTGTGGGACGCGTCGTACCGGGACCCGCGCGTCGTCGGCGTCGCCGCCATCGATCCGGGCCTCCATGCCGGGCTCGGACCAGCGCACGCCGCGGACCTCGTCGAGACCGTCGTGCTGATCGGGCTCGGCGCGGCGGGCGACCGGCTGATCGCGACCGACTTCACACCCGAGGGCTCCGGCTTCGCCACCGCCGTGCCGCAGGCCGACGTCGTGATGCTCGCACCGGCCGACCACTTCACGGCGCTGCCCGTCTGCAAGCCGGAGGGGCCCGCGCTCCTCGCGGAGGAGGGGGACGACCCGGTCTGCACCGACCCGCCCGGCACCGACCGCGCCGCGGTCCACGCCGCCATTGTCGCGGCGATCGCCGACGGGTTCGGCCTTCCGCCCGCGCGCGCCGCCATGCCCTGAGCGGAGCCCTCCCGCCGCACTCCTGCGGCGGGAGCCCTGGACGAAGCGGCGGCGCGCCTCCATGTCAGGCTCCCAACGACGCTTCCCGAATCTCCCCCGGAGCCCTCATGAGACCCGCCGCGCACGCCCACCCGGCGCCGCCGCCGATCGGCGCCGACGACGCCGTCATCCGCGTCGAGGGCCTGGAGAAGACCTACGCATCCGGCTTCACCGCGCTCAAGAACGTCGACCTCACCATCCGCCGCGGCGAGATCTTCGCGCTGCTCGGCGAGAACGGCGCCGGCAAGTCGACGCTCATCGGCGCGATCTGCGGCCTCGTGCGCCCCAGCGCCGGGCGCATCCTCGTGGACGGCCACGACGCGGTGGCCGACTTCCGCTCCGCCCGCACCAAGATCGGCCTCGTTCCGCAGGAACTCCACGTCGATTCGTTCGAGCGTGTGATGGACACGGTCTCCTTCTCCCGCGGCCTGTTCGGCAAGCCGCGCGACGCCGCCTTCGTCGAGGGCGTGCTGCGCGATCTGTCGCTTTGGGACAAGCGCGACGCCAAGATCATCGCGCTCTCGGGCGGCATGAAGCGGCGCCTGCTCATCGCCAAGGCGCTCGCCCACGAGCCCACCATCCTCTTCCTCGACGAGCCGACGGCGGGCGTCGACGTCGAGCTGCGCCGGGAGATGTGGCGGATGGTGCACCGCCTGCGCGAGCGGGGCGTCACCATCATCCTGACGACGCACTACATCGAGGAAGCCGAGGAGATGGCCGACCGGGTGGGCGTCATCCACCAGGGCGAGATCCTGCTCGTCGAGGAGAAGACCGCGCTGATGCGCAAGCTCGGCCGGCGCGAGCTGGCGCTGCACCTGCGCGAGCCGCTCGCCGCCATCCCCGACGCCGTCGCGCGGCCCGCGCTCTCCCTCGATCCCGAAGGGCGCACGCTGACCTACGTCTTCGACAGCCAGAGCGAGGACACCGGCATCGCCGACCTGCTGCGCCGCCTGGCGGAGGCCGGCATCGAGGTGCGCGACCTCGCCACCTCCGAGAGCTCGCTCGAGGAGATCTTCGTCTCGCTCGTGAAGGGGCGCCCGTCATGAACCTCAACGGCATCCGCGCCATCTACCTGTTCGAGATGAACCGCTTCCGGCGCACGATCATGCAGAGCGTCGCAGCGCCCGTGCTCTCGACGTCGCTCTATTTCATCGTCTTCGGCTCCGCGATCGGCTCACGGATCGACACGATCGAGGGCATCTCCTACGGCGCCTTCATCGTGCCGGGGCTGATCATGCTCACGGTCATCACCGAGAGCCTGACGAACTCGTCCTTCGGCATCTACCTGCCGAAGTTCCAGGGCACGATCTACGAGCTGCTCTCCGCACCCGTCTCGGCGGTGGAGACCGTGATCGGCTACGTCGGCGCGGCGGCGACGAAATCGGTGCTGATCGGCTGCCTCATCCTGGCGACGGCCCGCATCTTCGTCGACTACACGATCGTGCACCCGCTCTGGACGGCGGCTTTCCTGGTGCTCACCTGCACGGCGTTCAGCCTGTTCGGCTTCATCATCGGGATCTGGGCGGACTCGTTCCAGCGCCTCCAGCTGATCCCGCTGATGGTGGTGACGCCGCTCGCCTTCCTCGGCGGCACGTTCTACTCGATCACGATGCTGCCGGAGCCGTGGGACACGATCGCGCTGCTCAACCCGGTGCTCTATCTCGTCAGCGGCTTCCGCTGGAGCTTCTACGGTGTCGCCGACGTCGCGCCGGCGGTGAGCCTGGCGATGACCTTCGTGTTCATGCTCGTCTGCCTCGCGATCGTGGCGTGGATCTTCAAGACCGGATGGCGGCTCAAGAGCTGAGCCGAGCCGCCCGGGAGGGAGGGGCCGATCCGAAATCCACGCATCCGCGGCCTCGGGGATCCGCCTTGCGCCGGAATTTCGCAGCGCTAAGATGCGCGATCGGAGGAACCCCGAGAGAGGCTCGATGATCGCCCGCCGCACCCTGGACAGCCTGCGTTCCCAGCGCTGGTACGCCGCCGACGACATGCGCGCCTTCGCGCATCGCCAGCGCACGCAGCAGATGGGCATGCGGCGCGAGGAGTTCATGGGCAAGCCCGTCGTCGCGATCCTCAACACCTGGTCCGACATGAGCCCGTGCCACGCGCATCTGCGCGAGCGGGCAGAGGCGGTGAAGCGCGGCGTCTGGCAGGCGGGCGGCTACCCCGTCGAGCTGCCGGCGCTCTCGGTCGGCGAGGTGATGGTCAAGCCCACGACCATGCTCTACCGCAACTTCCTCGCCATGGAGGCGGAAGAGCTCTTGCGCTCGCACCCGGTCGACGGGGCGGTGCTTCTCGGCGGCTGCGACAAGTCCACGCCGGGCCTGCTGATGGGCGCGATCTCGATGGACGTGCCGGTGATCTACTGCCCGGCGGGGCCGATGTCGAACGGGCAATGGCGCGGCGTGAAGACGGGCGCGGGCACCCACACGAAGAAGTACTGGGACGAGTACCGCGCCGGCCGCCTCTCGGCGCAAGACTGGGTCGACCTCGAGAGCCGCATGACGCGCTCGGCCGGCACCTGCAACACGATGGGCACGGCCTCGACCATGACCTCCATCGTCGACGCGATGGGGCTCACGCTCTTCGGCGCGTCCTCCATCCCCGCGGTGGATTCCGGCCATGCCCGCATGGCCTCGGCCTGCGGCGAGCGGATCGTGCAAATGATCTGGGAGGACGTGCGCCCCTCCACCATCCTCTCGCGCGAGACCTTCGTGAACGGGCTCGTCGCCTACATGGCGATGGGCGGCTCGACCAACGCCGCCGTCCACCTCGTCGCCATGGCGCGCCGCGCGGGGGTGGACCTGACGCTCGACGACATGGCCGCGGTGTCGGCGCGCATCCCCGTCCTGGCGAACCTGTTTCCCTCGGGCGACTACCTGATGGAGGACTTCTGGTTCGCCGGCGGGCTGCCGGCGCTCCTGAAGAAGCTCGAGGCGCATCTCGACCTCTCCCGCCCGACGGTGGAGGGCCGCACGCTCGGCGAGGCGCTCGCCGAGGCGCCCTGCTGGAACGACGACGTCATCCGCGATCTCGCCGATCCCGCCGTCCCGCTGGAGCGGGGCCGTACGCTCGCCGTTCTGCGCGGCAACCTCGCCCCCGACGGCGCGGTGATGAAGACCTCCGCCGCGAGCCCGAAGTTCCTGCGCCACGAGGGCCGTGCCCTCGTCTTCGACGACCCCGGCGCGATGAAGGCCGCGATCGACGATCCCGATCTCGACGTGGACGAGAGCACGGTGCTCGTGCTGCGCAACGCCGGCCCCGTCGGCGCGCCGGGCATGCCCGAATGGGGCAACCTGCCCATTCCAAAGAAGCTGCTCGTGGCCGGCGTGCGCGACATGGTGCGCATCTGCGACGGGCGCATGAGCGGCACGCATTACGGCACCTGCGTCCTCCACGTCTCGCCCGAGGCCGCCGTCGGCGGGCCGCTCGGCCTCCTGCGCACCGGGGACGTCGTCGTGCTCGACGTCCCCGCGGGGCGCCTCGACATGAAGGTGGACGAGGCCGAGCTCGCGCGCCGCCGCGCGGAGTGGACGCCCACCGCCTACCGCTACGACCGCTCCTTCGCCGCCCTCTACCAGCGCCACGTCTCCCAGGCGCACGAGGGCTGCGACTTCGATTTCCTGGCCGCGGGACCCGCCGTCCCCGAGCCGCCGATCTACTGAGGCCGCGATGATCGACATCACCAACCGCTTCAAGCGCCGCCTCGCGGCCGGCCCCACCGCGCCCCTCGGGAGCTGGCTGATGGCGGCGGCGCCCTCCACCGCCGAGGCGATGGGGCATGTCGGCTTCGACTTCCTCGTCGTCGACATGGAGCACGTGCCGATCGATCTCGGCGACCTCGCCCACATCCTGCGCGCGATCGGCTGCACGGGCGCCGCCCCCGTGGTGCGCCTGCCCTGGAACGACCAGGTGATGGTCAAGCGCGTGCTGGACCTCGGCGCGGAGACCGTGATGGTCCCCTTCGTCGAGAGCGCGGAGGAGGCGCGCGCCGCCGTGTCCTTCGCCCGCTACCCGCCGACGGGCGTGCGCGGAGTCGCCGCCGTGCACCGCGCCTCCCGCTTCGGGCGCGCGAGCGACTATCTCGGACGCGCCGACAGCGAGACCTTCGTGATCGTCCAGCTCGAGACGCCCCGCGCGATCGCGCGCCTCGCGGAGATCGCGGCGGTACCCGGCGTCGACGCGCTGTTCGTCGGGCCGGGCGACCTCTCCGCCGCGATGGGGCGGATGGGGCAGGTGGGGCATGCGGAGGTGCAGGCGCTGATCGCGCGGGCCGCCGAGGGCGCGAAGGCCGTGGGCAAGCCGATCGGAATCGTCGGGCCGAACCCGGACATGGTCGCGCGTTTCCTCGACTACGGCTACGCGTTCGCCGCCGTCGCCTCCGACGTCGCGATGATGACCGGGCGCGCGGCCGATTGGCTCGGAACGCTGCGCGGCGCGAACGCGTCCCCCGCAGGCGGCCCCGCGGCCGCCTACTGACGCACGACGCGAGGAGCGCCCGCGATGACCGAGATCCTCACACTCACCAACGGCGAGCTCGCCCTCGACCTCGCGCCCGCGGTCGGGGGAGCGATCACGGGATTCCGGATCGGCGACGTGCCGATCCTACGCGAGACGACGCCCGAGATGTTGGCGAGCGGGGACGCAACGCTGACCTCCTCGTTCCCGCTCGTGCCGGTCTCCGGACGCATCGACCAGGGCCGCTTCACCTTCTGCGGGCAGGAACACCGGCTCGTGCCGAACTTCGGCGAGAGCCCGCATTACCTCCACGGCTTCGGCTGGCGCAGCGCCTGGGAGATCGGCCCGCGCTCCGAGAGCGCGGCGACGCTGGTGCTCGACCACGATCCCGAAGGGGAGGGCGCCGGGCTGTGGCCCTGGCGCATGCGCGCGGAGCTGACCTACGCGCTCGAGACGACCTCCCTCGTCATGACGCTCACGGTCGAGAACCGCGACGCGCGCCCGATGCCCTGCGGGCTCGGCTTCCACCCCTACTTCCCCCGCCGCCCGGGCGCGGGCCTGCGCTTTCGCGCGGCGAGCCTCTGGATCGCCGACGAGCGCGAGATTCCGGTGCGCCGCGACGCGCCGACGGGCGACTTCGACTTCTCCGTGCTCAGGGAGGTCGAGAGCGTCACCCTCGACAACGCCTTCGCCGGCTTCGGCGGCGAGGCGCAGATCGTCTATCCCGATCGCAGGCTCGCGCTCGCCATCACGGCGGACGCGGTCTTCGGGCACTGCGTCGTCTTCGTGCCGCCGGGCAAGGACTTCTTCTGCGTCGAGCCGGTCTCGCACATGCCCGACGCGATCAACCGCATGGCCGAGGTGAAGGACCACGGCCTGCGCATCCTCGCGCCCAACGAGCGCCTCGTCGCGAGCGCCCGCATATCCGTGGAGCGCCTGCCATGACGAGCGCCGCGCACGAAGCCTGCCTCGTCCTCGACTGCGCGGCCCTGCTCGGCGAGAGCCCGCTGTGGGACGCGCAGGAGGAGGCGCTCTGGTTCGTCGACATCGAGGGCCGCGCCATCCACCGCTACCATCCCCAGAGCGGCGCGCACGCCATGGCCGCCGTGGGCGAGGACATCGGCTGCATCGGGCTGACCAGGGGGCGCGCGCTCGTCGCCGGCATGCGCTCGGGCGTGTTCCTCCTCGCGCGCGACGGGTCCGTTCTGAGGAAGCTCGCCGACAATCCAGAGGACCGCGCCTGGTCGCGCTTCAACGACGGGCGCGTCGATCCCGCCGGGCGCTTCCTCGTCGGCACGATCGACGAGGAGCGCGGCGGGCGCGCGGGGCTCTACCGGCTCGACCGATCGGGGCTGACGAAGCTCCTCGACGGGCTGATGACCTCGAACGGCCTCGCCTTCTCCGCCGACGGCCGCACCGTCTTCCACGCGGACACGCCGCGCTACACCGTCTGCCGCTACGCCTACGACCCCGCGACCGGCACGCTGGAGGAGGGCGAGGTGTTCTGCCGGCTCGACCGCGACGCGGCGGACCGCGCGCGACCGGACGGCGCCGCGCTCGACGTCGACGGCTGCTACTGGACGGCGCTCTACGAGGGCTCCCGGATCCAGCGCTGGTCCCCGGACGGCGTGCTCCTCGCCGAGATCCCGATCCCGGCGCGATGCCCGACCATGGTCGCCTTCGGTGGGCGCGACCTGAAGACCCTCTACGTGACGACCGCGCGCGCGGGGCGGCCCGAGGCGGAACTCGCGCAGACGCCGCACGCGGGCGGGCTCTTCGCGGTGGACGTGGACGTGCCCGGGCGGCTCGAGCCGCTCTTCGATCCGGATCTCTGAGATGGCGAGCGACACGCGAACGGGTCTCCACGATTACGGATCGGTGCGCTACCGCTCGCTGAAGGGCCGCGCCGTGGTGATCACCGGCGGCGCCTCGGGTATCGGCGCGGAAATGGTGCGCGCCTTCGCCGCCCAGGAGGCGCAGGTCGCCTTCCTCGACATCGACGAGGCGGCCGGCCGGGCGCTGGCCGGGGAGACCGGAGCCGCCTTCGACGCCTGCGACATCACCGACATTGCCGCCCTGCGCGCCACGCTCGCACGCATCGAGGCGCGCTACGAGGGCGTCGCGGCGCTCGTCAACAATGCCGGCCGCGACGACCGCCACGCCATGGAGAGCGTCGAGCCGGACTACTGGCGCCGGGCGCTGGCGCTCAACCTCGACCACCACTTCTTCGCCACCCAGGCGCTCGCGCCGGGGATGGCGGAGCGGGGCGGGGGCTCGGTGATCATGCTGGGCTCCATCTCCTGGATGCGCGGGCGCCCGGGCATGGTCGGCTACACGACGGCGAAGGCCGCGCTCAACGGCTTGACCAAGACGCTGGCGCGCGAGCTCGGGGCGTCGGGCATTCGCGTCAACTGCCTCGTCCCCGGCGCGATCCTCACCGAGCGCCAGGAGAAGCTCTGGCTCACGCCCGAGCTGAACCGCCAGTTCCTCGATCTCCAGGCGCTCAAGTTTCGGCTCGACGCGAGCCACGTCGCGCGCATGGCGCTCTTCCTCGCGTCGGAGGAGAGCGCCGGCTGCACCGGTGCGAACTTCGTCGTCGACGCCGGCCTCACCCAGAACTGAAGGCACCCTCCCCATGCACCTCGTCGCTGTCGACGACGGCTTCGACCTGTATCTCGGCGCGCGCCTCGTGCTGCGCCACCGGCCCGACCGTCCCTGCCTCTTCGTCGGGCGCGGCGAGCCGCGGATCGCGATGTACCGTGGCAATTTCGAGATCGAGGATCACGTCGAGGAGCGCGTCGGCCTGCGCCACGCGGCGATCGCGGGGCGCCTCGTCGCCTTCTCGACGAGCTCCGAGGCGAAGCCGCGCCTCGTCGCGGCGATCGAGGGCGACGCGGAGGCGGGCGCCCTCGTCTTCGTGGAGGCGGACGCGGCGATCGACCGTTTCTGGCTGCGCGTCGAGGCGGAGGAGGGCGAGCGCGTCTACGGGGGCGGGGAGCAGATGTCGTATTTCGACCTCTCCGGCCGCGAGTTCCCGCTCTGGACCTCCGAGCCCGGCGTCGGGCGCGACAAGAAGAGCGAGATCACCTTCCAGGCGGACAAGACCGGCGGCGCCGGTGGCGACTACTGGCACACCAACTACCCGCAGCCGACCTACCTCTCGACGCGCCGCTACGCGCTCCACGTCGAGACGACCGCCTATTGCGCCTTCGACTTCCGCCGCCGCTCGTTCCACGAGATCGAGGTCTGGGCCGTGCCCGCGCGCATCGAGCTGTTCGGCGCGCCGAGCCTCGAGGCGCTCGTCTCGCGCCTCTCCGAGCGCTTCGGCCGCCAGCCGCCGCTGCCCGAGTGGGTGATGAACGGCGCGATCATCGGGTTGAAGGACGGCGCCAACTCGCTCCAGCGCCTCGAGAAATACCTCGAGGCGGGCTGCGCGGTCTCGGCGCTGTGGTGCGAGGACTGGGTCGGCATCCGCGACACGTCCTTCGGCCGGCGCCTGTTCTGGGACTGGCGGGCGAACGAGCGCTGGTACCCGGGCCTGCGCGACGCGATCGTGTCGCTGAACGCGCGCGGCATCCGCTTCATGGGCTACGTGAACCCCTATCTCGCCGTCGACGGCACGCTCTACCCGGAGGCGGAGGCGGCCGGGCACCTCGCGCGGAATCGCGCCGGCGACACCTACCGGGTCGATTTCGGGGAATTCGACTGCGGCGTCGTCGACTTCACGTCGCCCGCGGCCTGCGCCTGGTTCGAGGAGCGCGTGATCGGGCAGGAAATGCTCGATGCCGGCCTGTCCGGCTGGATGGCGGATTTCGGCGAGTACCTGCCCGTCGACGTCGTCCTCTCGGACGGCTCCGACCCGATGCTGATGCACAATGCCTGGCCCGTGCTCTGGGCGGAGGTGAACGCGCGCGCGGTGGAGAACCGCGGCATGACCGGCGAGGCGCTGTTCTTCATGCGCGCGGGCTTCACCGGCGTGCAGCGGCACTGCCCGCTGCTCTGGGCGGGCGATCAGTCGGTGGACTTCTCGCGGCACGACGGGCTCGTCACCGTCATCTGCGGCGCGCTGTCCTCGGGTCTCGTCGGCAACGCCTACCATCATTCCGACATCGGCGGCTACACGAGCCTGTTCGGCAACGTGCGCACGGCCGAGCTGATGATCCGCTGGGCGGAGATGGCCGCTTTCACGCCGGTGATGCGCACCCACGAGGGCAACCGGCCGCGCGAGAACATCCAGTTCGACGACAGCCCGGAACTGCTCGCGCACTTCGCCCGCGCGACGCGGATCTGGACGGCGCTCGTGCCCTACCTGCGCACGCTCGTCGCCGAGGCGAGCGAGACCGGGCTGCCCTGCCAGCGCCCGCTCTTCCTGCATTTCGAGGAGGATGCGCGGACCTTCGACGTGCAGGACGCCTACCTCTACGGCCGCGATCTGCTCGTCGCGCCGGTCTGGCGCGCGGGCGAGCGGGAGTGGACGACCCGGCTGCCGGCCGGCGCGCGCTGGGTCCACCTCTGGTCCGGCGAGCGCTTCGAGGGCGGGGCGGACGTCACCGTCGCGGCGCCCTTCGGCGAGCCGCCGGTGTTCTGGAGGGAGGGCAGCGGCTTCGCGGAGCTGTTCGAGGGCATCGGCCGGGAGTTCGCGACCCGCTGACCCGCTTCGTCCCCCGGGGGAGGAGTCCGCGCGGCACGCGCGGGCGGTGGGGCCGTTCGGGCGCCTCGTCGCCCGTCAGGGCCAGCGGACCGTCGGCGGCATCGACGAGAGGATCGAGGCGACGTTGCCGCCGGTCTTGAGGCCGAAGATCGTGCCCCGATCGTAGAGCAGGTTGTACTCGACGTAGCGCCCGCGGCGGATCTGCTGCTCGTGCCGGTCCGCCTCGGTCCAGGGCGTGGCCATGTTCGCGCGCAGGATCCGCGGGTAGATGTCGAGGAAGGCGAGGCCCACGCCCTTGGTGAAGGCGAGGTCCCGGTCCGGGTCGCCGGACCAGTGGTAGTCGTAGAAGATGCCGCCGATCCCGCGGGGCTCGTTCCGGTGCGCGAGCCAGAAATACTCGTCGCACCAGGCCTTGTAGCGGTCGTAGTCGGCGATGTCGGCATAGGCCTCGCAGGCGCCGCGCATGGCGGCGTGGAAGGCCTCGCTGTCGGGGTCGTCCTGGGTGCGCCGGCGCTCCAGGACCGGCGTCAGGTCCGCGCCGCCGCCGAACCAGGGCTTCGTCGTCTTCACGAAGCGTGTGTTCATGTGCACGGTCGGCGCGTGCGGGTTCCAGGGATGGGCGATGAGCGAGATGCCCGCCGCCCAGAAACGCGGATCGGCGTCCGAGCCCGGGATCTGACCGCGGAACGCGGGCGCGAACTCGCCGTGCACGGTCGAGACGTGGACGCCCACCTTCTCGAACACGCGCCCACGCATCATCGCCATCGTGCCGCCGCCGCCGTCGGCGCCGGAATGGTCCGTGCGCGACCAAGGCGTGCGCTCGAATCGACCGGGCTCGGCGGGCGCGTCGGGGTCGAACGGCCCCGTCGCCTCGTCCTCGATCGCTTCGAAGGCCGCGGTGATCCGGCCCTGCAGCTCGGCGCACCAGGCGGGCATCGCCGCCTGGAGCCGCTCGACGTCGGTCGGGTTCCAGGGCGCCTGGGCAGGCGTCGCGTCGCTCATTCCCGCTCTCCCGTCAGGCCAGGCGCCCGCTCGCGTGGGCGAGCATCGTGTAGACCTTGCCGGTCTCGGAGGTCAGGTAGGTGCGGGTCAGCACCTGGTCCCGGTCGTCGCGGGCGACCTCGGTGAGAAGCCGCTCGAACTCCTCGACGTAACGGTCCACCGTCTGGCGGAATTCCGCGTCGCGCCTGTACTTGCGGCGGATCTCCTCGAAGGTCTGGCGGCCCTGCTGCGTGTAGAGCCGCGCCTCGAACTCGGCCATGACGCCCGGCTCGTAGCGGTTCCAGAAGTCGACCGCCGCCTCGTGCACGATCATCCGGGCGATGTCGACGGAGATCGAGTTGAGGCTGTCCAGCGCGTTGCCGCCGCGGGCGCGCTGGGGTGCGGCCTCCGTGCGGGCGTCCTGTCGCGGCTGGGGCGCCGGCTCGCGGACGCGCTCGGGCTGGGGTGCGGGCGCCCGCACCGGCGCCTCGTCCTCCGAGGCGCGCTCGAGGAGATCCGAGAGCCAGCCGGCGCGCCCGGCGTCGCGCGGGGCGGGCTCGTCGCGCTTGAGCGACATCTTCTCGCCACGCGCCTGGCCGTTCCCGCCCGGACCGCTCGACACGCCGGTCGGGCCGGCGGCGCCGCGCAGCCCGGGCGCCGTGGCGAAGGGCTCGACCGCCGGGCGGGCGGGCGCGGCACTCGCCGCCGCGGCGCTCACCGCCGCCGTCTGCCAGGTGGACTGCGCCGCGCTCACCGTGCCGCCGGCCGCGCCGCCGGCGACCGCGCGATGCGCCCCGGCCGCGCTCGCCTGCGCCGCCTCGGCGGAGATCGTGTCCACCGCCTTGTTGGAGCGGCTGACGAGCGAGGCGAGTTCGTTCAGGGCCTTGATCTGGTCGGAGACGACGCGGCGCATGGCGGCGGCGTTCTCCTCCGTCTCCTTCGGCAGCTCGAGCACGCCGCGGCGCAGCTCGGCGCGCGTGCTCTCCAGCTCCTCGTGGATGCGCGCCGTCATGGCGCGCAGCTCGTCGGCCGCGTCGCGGAATCGCCCGGCGGCTCCGTCGAGCGCCGCGTTCATGTCGGCAGCCACCTCGCCGTAGGCGTCGCGGATGGCGAGCGCCGTGCGGGTGCGCTGGTCGCCGGTCGCGGCGCGGATCTTCTCGAACTCGCCGTCGATCGCCTTCGTCGTGCTCTCCGCGGTGGCGGCGAGGACCTGGCCGATGTCGCGCGCGCGGGTTTCCGCCTGTGCCAGCGAGCCCTCGACAAGCCCCGAGAAGGCGCGCGTCGCCCGCTCGATCTCGTCCGAGCGCTCCTCGATGCGCGCCAGCAGCGCCTCCAGCGTCTGCGAGCGCGCGCCGAGCGCGCCGTCGAGGCGGCTCTCGAGCCGCTCGAGCGCCCCCGTCGCCTCCGTGAGGGCGGCGAGCTGGTCGCGGGTCGAATCGGAGACGCTGCGGCCGCGCTCGTCGAGCAGCACGGCGAGCTCGCCCGCCTCGCGGATCGCGCCGCCGGAGACCGCGCCCAGCGCGGCGACTTGGTGCTCGACGCGCTCGGCCGCGTCGCGGGTCTGGTTCGCGACGTCCTGAATCAGGCGCGCGATCTCCTGCGCCCGCCCGCCGAGCGCCTGCTCGACCTCGCCGAGGCTGCCCGCCGTCGCGCCCGCGACGTCGCGCAGGGCGCGGTTGGCGTCGTGGAGGCGCAAAAGCACGCCGCCGAGTTCGGTGCGGATGCGCTCGTTCGTCGAGACGAGCGTGGTCACCGCCTCGCGGGTGCCCTCGTCGAGGCTGGTACGCAGTGCCTGGTTGGACCGACCCCACGCCTCCTCCAGCGCGGCGCCCTGGCTGCGCAGGCCGTCGAGCAGGTCGCGGCTCTGCGCGCCGAGCGTGTCGGTCAGCTGGCGCGACAGGGCCTCGACGTCGCGGCCGATGGCGTCGGCGCGGGCGCCGAGCGCCGCGACGAGCGCGCCGCCGCGGCCGTCGATGAGGCCCTCGAGGTCGCCGAGGCGATGCCCGAGCGCGCCCACGAGCGCGTCGCCGCGCTCCTCGATGAGGTGCGCGACGGCGCCGGTGCGCTCGTCGAGCGAGCGCGTCAGCGCGCTGGCGCGCCCGTCGAGCACGCCGGTCATGCGGTCGATGTTCTCGCCCATGGACACGATGATCGCATCCGAGCGCTTGTCGAGGATCTCGGCGATGGTCGCGCCGCCGCGGTCGAACAGCGCCGAGACGCGGCCGACCTTGGTCTCGAGCTGGCCGAGCAGCGCCTCGCCGCGCTCGTCGAGCGTGGTGCCCAGCCGCGCCTCGCCGTCCGCGAACAGGGTCTCGACGCGCCCGATGCGCGCCTCGAGCCCGCCGACGAGGGCCTCGCCGGTCTTGGCGAGGGACACGCCGAGCGCCGCGCCGCGCTCGTCGAAGAGCGTGCCCATGCGCTCGATCCGGCTCTCCAGGCCGCCGACGAGGGCGTCGCCGCTGCGCTCGAGCGCCTCGCCGAGGCGCGCGCCGCGTTCGTCGAACAGGGCCTCCACGCGGCCGATCCGCTCCTCCAGGCTGCCGATGAGACTCTCGCCGCGCTGGTCGAGCCCGGCGCCGAGACGCTCGCCGCCGGACGCCAGCAGCTCCTCGATCTCGCCGACCCGGGCGCCGAGGGTGGCCACGAGCCGCTCGCCGCGCTCGTCCAGCAGGCTCGCGAACAGCTTGGAGCGCGCGTCGAGGAGCGTCGCGGTCTCGTTCAGCTTGCCGCCGAGCGCGTCGACGAGCCCGCCGCCGCGGTCCTCGACGAGGCCCGCGAAGGTCGCGGTGCGGTCGTCGAGCAGGCCGGCGAGCGAGCCGGTGCGCTCGTCGAGGAGGGCGGTGACCTCCTCCATCCTTGTGCCGAGCGTGTCGAGCATGCGCCGCCCCTGCTCGTCGAGCAGCGTGGCGAAGGCACCCGTGCGATCGTCGAAGAGCGCGCGGATCTCGCCCATGCGGGCGCTGAGCGTGCCCACCACGGCCTCGCC
Source organism: Salinarimonas chemoclinalis (assembly GCF_041514305.1). NCBI lineage: Bacteria > Pseudomonadati > Pseudomonadota > Alphaproteobacteria > Hyphomicrobiales > Salinarimonadaceae > Salinarimonas > Salinarimonas chemoclinalis. Next base: position 609,065 of record NZ_JBGMWH010000002.1, on the reverse strand, counting down.
GCGCTCGTCGATCACCGAGGCGAGCGAGCGGCTCGACTCGGAGAGCAGCGAGGCGATCTCGCCCATCCGGTTGCCGAGCGAGGCGGCGACCTCGCGGGTGCGGGCGTCGAGCGCGTCGGCCGCCTCGCGGCCGCGCGCCTCGAGCGTGCTGGCGATCAGGGCACTCTTCTCGTCGAAGACGCGGGCGAGCCCGTCGGTGCGGGCGTCGAGGGTCTGCGCGACCTCGCGGGCGCGGGTGTCGAACAGGGTGGCGAGCGCCTCGCCGCGGGCGGCGAGCGTCTCGTCGATGGCCCTGCCGCTCGCGTCGTAGATCGCGGCGAGCGAGTCGGCGCGGGCCTCCAGCGTCTCGTCGATGGCACGGCCGCGAGCGTCGAGCGTCTCGGCGACGGTCTCGAGGCGGCCGACGACGCGGGTCTCGAGATCGGCGACGCGGCTGTCGAGCGTCTGCGCGATCTCCTCGGCACGCCCGCCGAGCACGGCGTTGATCTCCGCGGCCTTGCCGGACAGCGTCTCGGAGAGCGCGGCCGAACGGGCGGCGACGATGTCGCCGATCTCGGCGGCCCGGGTCTCCAGCGAGCGGGCGACCTCTCGTCCGCCCTCGGCGAGGACGCGGGCCATCTCGCCGGTGCGCAGCACGAGCGCTTCGTTGAGCGCGCTCGAGCGCGCACCCAGGCTCTGGTCGACCCTGGCGACGAGCTCGTCGAAGGTGGCGGTGACCTCGAGCGCGCGCTTCTCGGAGCGGGCCTCGAGCGAGGAGAGCTGCTGCTCGATCGTCTCGGTCGCCGCCCGGGCGCTCTGCGCCAGCGTCTCGGCCAGCGCCGCGCCCTGGACGTTGATGACGCGGTCGATCTCGCCGAAGCGGTCGACGACGACGTTCGCGAAGGTCTCCACGTCGCGCCCGAAGCGGTCGGCGAGGTCCCCGCCGCGCTCGACGATCGTCGCCTCCAGGCGGCCGAGCTTGTCGGAGATCGAGCCGTCGATCTCCTGGGCCGTGGCCCCGAGCCGCTCGGCCAGCGCGCCGCCACGCTCCACGATGACGCTCTCGAAGCCGGCGAGGCGCGCGGCGAGCAGCGTGTCGAGCTCGCCGCCGCGGGCGCCGACGGTCTCGTTCAGGCCCTCGCCCGTCTTCTGCAGCGCCTCGTTGATGCGCAGGCCCTGCGTGGTGATCGCGCGCACCACCTCGCGGCCGGTGTCGGCGAGATCCTGGCGGGTGCGGCTCGCACCGTCCTCGAGGGCGCGCGCGAGCGCCTGCTCGTGCTCGGCGACGCTGCGGCCGAAGGCCTCCCGATGGTCGCCGAGCGCCGCGGAGAGCGCCGCGGCCGCCTCGTCGAAGGCGGTGCGGAAGGCGTCCGTTCGGCTCGCGAGCGTGCCCGCGACCTCCTCGGACGCGCGCTCGATGGCGCTCGTCGCGGCGCCGGCACGCGCGTCGACGAGGTCGGCGAGGCGATCTCCCGTCGCCTCGAGCCGCTCGGCGAGCACGTCGCCGCGCTCGGCGAGGGAGGCGACGAGCGCGCCCGCCGCGTCCTCGATGCGCGCGCGCGCGGCGTCGCCGCCGGCCGCGATGCTCGCGCCGGCGCTCTCGAGCCGCGCGCCGATCTCGTCGCCCCGCGCCGCGATGTCGGCGGAGACGGTCTCCCCCGTCCTGGCGAGTCGCGCGTCGAGTTCGGCGCCGCGGGCGACGAAGCTCTCTTCCAGCGCCTGCGCGGTGCGCTCGAATGCGCCGCGCATCTCCTCGCCCTGGCGGGTCAGCGACGCGACGACCGTCTCGCCGGTGAGCGAGAGGCTCCGCGTGACCGCGTCCGCGCTCTCGCCGAGGCCGGCCGTGAGCGCATGGGCGCGATCGTCGAGGGCGCGGGTGAGGTCGTCGCCGGTCGCGGCGACGCCGGCCTTGATGTCGTCGGCCGCGCCCGCGAGGCGCGCGACGAGCTCGTCGCCGCGCAGGCCGATGTCCTCCACGACCCGCTCGCCGGCGCGGCCGAGCGCCATCGTGATCGAGGCGCCCTGGGCGTCGAGCGAGCCGGAGACCCGCTCGCCCGTGGCACCGATCGCCTCGACGATGCGCTGGCTCGCGGTCTCGAGATCGGCCGAGAAGGCCTGGTGCGAGCCGGCGATGGCGCCGCGCACGCGCTCGGCGTTCGTCACGATCGCCTCGCGCTGGGCAACGAGCTCGTCGACCAGCGAGCGGATGCGGATCTCGTTGTCGGAATAGGCGCGCTCGAGCGTCGCGATCTCGGAGCGCACCAGCGTCTCCAGCTCGCCGGCCCGGGCCAGCGCGCGCTCGATGCCGTCGCCGACGGCGGCGACCTCGCGGCGGACGGCCTGCGAGACGGTCTGCACGGCGTCGGTGGAGAAGGTCTCGGGCTGGCCGAGCCGCATCGCCACCTCGCGGATCGAGCGGGCGACGAGCTTCATCTCCTGCGAGCGGACGGTCAGGATCGCGGCGGTGAACAGGAAGGTGACCGGCGCGAGGACGAGGACGAGCGCGACCGCGAGCTCACCCGGCGCCCAGGGACCCACGAGCGCGTCGAAGCCCGCCTCGGCGGCGGCGACGGCGACGAGGCCGAACATCCAGGCGAGCGAGGCCGCGCCCGCCCAGGCGTAGGGCTTGCGGGAGGGCCGCGCCTGGAGCGCCTGCATCAGCGCGCCGACGTGCGCGCGGTCGTCGTTGGCCACGCGGGACGTGTCGGGGCCGAAGGCGAGGGGCTCGCCGCGCGGTGCGGTGGGCTCGGCGACGGCGGTGCTCGCGGGCTCCTGGGCCGCCCCGGCGGAGCCGGAGGTGCGCATCAGCTCGTCGTCGCGGATCTCGGGAAGGCGCAACTCCTCGGCGAAGCTCGCGCGGACCTCGGCGATGCGCGCCTCGTCGGCGGAGGGCGCGCGCTCGGCGTCCGCGGGCTCGTGCGGCGTCTCACGGGCGGTCTCCGCCGTCTCGGCCGGAGCCCCGTCGGCGCGCGCGGGGTCGCTCCCGGACTTTTCCAGGTTCAGCGCCTGCTCGATCGCCGACAATGCGGCCTCGGTCCGATCCTGGAGCTTCTTCTCAGTCGCCATGTCGCCGCCTCGATAACGCAACTTCCGCGGCGGAGGGCGCACGCCGGAATAGGCGCCCGCCCGCCTCGCACGACCTCCGGCCCGCCTCCTGGCCATCGACGCACGACCGCGATCTTGCGGGCGACTGTAGACACGCGCGCGGTCCGAGGAAACCCGGCCGCGGGGCCGTTCTTAGGTTTTCGTTAACGCTATGGTTACCGGCTCTTGGAATGCTCGGCCGACACCACGCGCAGGAGCCCGCGAAGCCTGTGGACACGCCACTTCTCGACCGCGCGCATCTCGACGCGCAGACCTTCGGCGACGCGGATCTCGCCCGCGAGGTGCTCGGCCTGTTCGAGCGTCAGCTCGACCGGCTGCCGCCGCTGATCGCGCAGGCGCCCGAGCCCGGCGCGCGGGTCGACGCCGCGCACACCCTGAAGGGCTCCGCCCGGGGCGTCGGCGCGCTGCGCGTCGCGGGATGCGCCGAGGCCTGCGAGCACGGTTTGCGCGCCGGGTGCGCGATCGCCGGCGAGCTCGCGGGGTTGGCGGAGGCGGTGGCGCTCACCCGCGAGGCCATCGCGCGGACCGTTGCGGAAATGGCGGAGGCCCCCCGCTGAGCCGCCACGCTCACGCTTGACAGCGCGCGCGTGAGCGCACACTTCCCAGGCTCGAACCGCCGCTGCGAGGCGCCGCAGCCCCATCCCGGAGACCCCATGGCCAAGATCACCTTCATCGACGTCGAGGGCGAGGCGCGCACGGTCGAGGCCGAGCCGGGGTCCACCGTGATGGAGGCCGCGGTCCGCAACGGCGTGCCCGGTATCGAGGCCGAATGCGGGGGAGCCTGCGCCTGCGCAACCTGCCACGTCTACGTGGAGGACGCCTGGCGCGAGAAGGTCGGCGATCCCGAGCCGATGGAGGAGGACATGCTCGACTTCGCCTTCGACGTGAAGCCGAGTTCGCGCCTGTCCTGCCAGATCCGCGTGCGCGACGACCTCGACGGCCTCACCGTACGCACCCCCGCCCGCCAGGGCTGAGACCCGTCCTCAGGCGGCCGCTCGGCGGGCGATCAGCCGGTCGAGGGAGACCGCGCCGGGACCCTTGGCGATCAGCGCCAGGAAGCAGGCGGCCCACAGGCCGTGCGTCACCCACGCGCCGGGATAGACGAAGACCTGGATGACGATCGTCATCGCGAGGAGCGCCAGCGCGGAGACGCGCGTGGCCAGCCCCAGCACGAGCAGCACGGGGAAGAGGTGCTCCGCCGCGGTGGCGAGATACGCGGCGAGCGCGGGATCGATCACCGGCAGGGCGTATTCGTGCTCGAACAGGAAGAACGTCGAATTCGCGAGGCCGAAGCCGTCGACCTTGGTGCGGCCGGACTGCCAGAAGACCGCGGCGGGGAAGATCCTCAGCGCCAGCGCCGGGACCGACCAGGGCAGGCGTGCCATCGCGCCGGTCGCGCGGGAGACGAAGCTCGCGAGGCCGCCGGGAGCGGGCGCGGCGGGCGCGGCGGGCGAGACGGTGTTCTGCGACGGGGCGGTCATGACGGCTCTTCCGTTTCGGTCTCGAGGGGGGTGACGCCGGCGAACAGGCCGTGCGCGAGGCCGCGGGCGAGCGCCCGGGCCGGATCGAAGGCGGCGCTGGCCACGAGCGCGGCGGCGACGGCGTCGGCATAGCTCTCCCCGCGCCCGCTGGCGGCGAGGAACGCGGCCTCGCCGGGCTCGGCCGGAGCGACGCGCACGTCGAGGTCCGGGCGCGTGACGAGCGCCGTCTCGCCGTCGCGGGAGGCGAGGGGGCCCGGCGTCGCGCCGGGCTGGTTCATCGCCCAGATCGCGACGATCGGATGGGCCGAGGCGACGATGCGCAGCGCCGGATGCAGCGCGAGGCCCCATCGCTCCGGATCGCGCTCGGCCACCGCCGCGAGGTCCGCCGCCGCGAGAGGGCGCGCGTCGGCGGCGTGGTAGGCGTGGGTCCGCGCCGCCTCGAGGCGGGAGACGTCGGCCAGCCAGGGCAGGGCGGCCGCGGGTGGGAAGCCCGCGAGAAAATCCGGGAAGGCGTCGCCGTAGAAGGTCATGATCGGCGAGAGCGGCGGGCTCCGTGCCACGAAGACTCGCGCCGCGCCTCGGAAGAAGGCGTCGCCGACGAGCCGGCGCACCACGGGAAAGCGCGTCGCCAGAGCCTCGACGAGGGCGACCGTCACGTTGTTGCGATGGACCGCGAAGCGCCGTGCCACCTGCGCGGGGTCGCGCGCGGTCAGGCCCTGCGGGAGCGCGGTGCCGCCCCCCAGGATCGCGGCGCGCGCCTGTTCGGCGAAGCGGGCCATCTCACCCGGCGCGGACATGGGCGGTCTCCCCGCGGTGACGATCGGGAGACGCATGACGCCGCAGCAGGGTGCGCGCCCGGGCCGCCTCCGCGTAGAGGACCGGGAAATCGGGGACGTCGTTGTCCCACTCCACCAGCGTCGGCAGCGGGCCGGTGCGGCTGATCACGTCCTCGAACAGCGCCCAGACGGGGTCGGCGACCGGCGTGCCGTGGGCGTCGATCAGGAAGGGCGCGCCGTCGATCTCCTCCCGTGCGTGGCCGCCGAGGTGGATCTCGCCCACGGCATGGAGCGGAAAGGCGTCGACGTAGGCCCGCGGCGTCGTCCCGTGGTTCGTCGCCGAGACGAAGACGTTGTTGACGTCGAGCAGCAGTCCGCAGCCGGTGCGTCGGGCGATCTCGGCGAGGAAGGCGGTCTCCTCGAAGGTCGAGGCCTCGAAGGCGAGATAGGTCGAGGGGTTCTCGAGCAGCATCCGCCGCCCGAGCCGCTCCTGGACCCGGTCGACATGATCGCAGACGAGACCCAACGTCTCGTCCGTGTAGGGGAGGGGCAGGAGGTCGTCGAGATAGGCGCCCTCGTGGCTCGACCAGGCGAGGTGCTCGGAGAAGCTCTCGGGCGCGTAGCGATCGCACAGGGCCTTCACCCGGGCGAGATGCGCCTCGTCGAGCGGGCCCGGCCCGCCGATCGAGAGGCCGACGCCGTGGATCGAGAGGGCATAGTCCGCCCGCAGGCGTGCGAGGCGCGCATGCGCCGGCCCGCCGGCGCCCATGTAGTTCTCCGCGTGCACCTCGAGGAAGCCGAGGGCGGGTCTCTCCTCGACGATCGCTTCGTAGTGCAGGGCCTTGAAGCCGATTCCGGCGTCCGGCGGCAGGGTCGGCATGACGCGCTCTCCGTGCTGGGGTCCGGACGGGGCGGCCGTCGGCCGCCCCGTCGGGGTGGCATCACGCCGGGCGCTGGATCTCGCTGAGCGAGCCGGGGCCGTGGGGCGTCTCGATGCTCTCGCAGGTGCCTGCCGGCACGAGCGACCAGGCATTGCCCTGGTAGTCCACGGTGGACGTGCCGGCGCAGGTCGTGCCGGGGCCGGCCGCGCAGTCGTTCTCGCCCGCGAGCGCGACGCCGAAGCACTTCTCCATGTCGCCGGACTGCGCGAAGGAGGGCGCGGCGGCGAGGGAGAGGGCGGCGGCGACGGTGCCGGCGAGGGCGAGCTTGGTCTTCGGGGACATGGTCGGTTTCCCTCCGGTTCGATGCTGGGTCGTCAGCGGAACGGGTCTCGATGCGGCTGTCCGCTCGGTGCCGCAACCCAGCTTCGCATCCAGTGCATGGCCCGTTACGCGGCTCACGCATCCGTGATCGACGCGGAAACCTCGCCGGCACTCGCGCGTTCGCCGCCCGACCCCACCGCGCTCCGGCGCGGCTTCCTCGAAGATGGAGATTTTTCATGACCATGTTCCGCACGACGCTCGGCACCGCCATGGCGCTCGCCGCCGCGACCGCACTCACGACGCTTCCCGTCCAGGCCCAGACGGCGATCGACACCGCCCCCGGCGCGACGACCGGAGCGCTCGGCATCTCGGCCGTCTTCGCCACCGCCGACGACCTCGACGACATCATGGTGTGGGGCGCCGACGGCGAGGAGATCGGGGAGGTCGAGGAGGTCGTCGTCGGCGCCGACGGCACCCACTACATCGTGCTCGAGGTCGGCGGCTTCCTCGGCATCGGCGACGACGACGTCGCGATCCCGATGGACCGCTTCGCCGCCCGTGGCGACGAGGGCCTCGTGCTCGTCTCGATGACCGAGGAAGAGCTCGAGCAGATGGCCGAGTACGAAGAGGGCGACGCCGGCTACACCGTCCTCGGCGGCACGGAGCCGATCCGGATTCGCACGATGGAGTGACGCGCCTCGCGCGATCCCCACGCGCGACGAGCGGCGCATCGCGCCGACGGCGGCCGCCCGGAACCCCGGGCGGCCGTCCGGTATTGGGCTACATGACACATCACATCACCAAGACGGCGCCCAACGCGGGCGCGCTCGCCGCGCTCCTCCTCCTCCTCGCCGCACCGGCGTCCGCGCAGGGGAACCTCGGCAACCCGCCCGACCGCCCGCCGGCGGTCGATTCGGCGGGTGCACGCTCCGGATCCTCCCAGGCTCTGCGCATTCTCGGCGACGACGTGCGGCTGCCGCCGGGCGCGGCCGACGGGCGCGTGCTCACCATCACCGACCTCGACGGGGCGCCCCTGCACGCGCCCTCGGGCGAGGTGATCGGGCGGGTCGACAAGATCGTGCTCGGGCCCGACAGGGAGCGCTGGGTGGTCTTCGACCACGGAGGGACGCTGGGCCTGGACGAGCGGACGGTGGCGCTGCCGATCGCTCGCGTCACGCGCCGCGGCGACGACTTCTACGTCCACGGCGTCACCGAGGAGGACATGCGCAATCTTCCCGGTGTCGACCGACGCTGGGACGAGTATTCGCGCATCGAGGTGGAGGGGCCGCTGGGCATCGACGCGCGCGACTGACGCGCGTGGCGGGCGAGGCGTCGGCGTTCAGTCTTCGTTCGCAAACGTCCCGTACGCTCCCGCCCATGGAGCCGACGTCCGAGACCCTCCTCGCCCGCTTCGCGTCCGTCGACCCCGTGGTGCTCGCCGCGGCGGCGGGCGCCTTCGCGCTCGCATGCCTCGTCTACCTCGTCCTGGGGACGCGGCGCCTGCGCCGAGAGCGCGACGCGCTCGCCGCGACGATGGCCGAGATCGCCCGGCGCCAGGCGGAGATGACGGGGCGGATGACCTCCTTCACCGAGGTGTTCGGCTCGCGCCAGGGCGACTTCGCCCGCATGCTCGCCGAGCGCATCGAGCGCGGCTCGGCGGCACAGGCCGAGAACCTGTCGAAGTTGAACGCCCGCCTCGCCGTGATCGACGCCGCGCAGAAGAACCTCGGCGCGCTCACAGCCCAGGTGGGCAGCCTGGAGAAGGTGCTGGCCAGCAAGCAGGCCCGCGGCGCCTGGGGCCAGGGCCGGATGGAGGCGATCGTCCGCGACGGCCTGCCCGCCGGCGCCTTCGCCTTCCAGGCGACGCTCTCCACCGGCGTGCGCCCCGATTGCCTCGTGCGCCTTCCGGGCGACGCCCGCGGCCTCGTCATCGACGCCAAGTTCCCGCTCGAAGCCTTCACCGCCCATCGCGACGCCGCCTCGCCCGAGGCGCGCGCGAAGGCCGCGCAGCGGGTGCGCGCCGACGTCGGGCGCCACGTGCAGGACATCGCCGGCAAGTACCTGATCCCCGGCGAGACGCAGGACGTCGCCCTGATGTTCGTGCCCGCGGAGAGCCTGTACGCCGACCTCCAGGAGCACTTCCCCGAACTCGTCGAGCGCGCCCACCGCGCCCGCGTCGTCATCGTCTCCCCGGCGCTGCTGGCGCTGGCGATCCAGGTCGTTCAGTCGCTGGCCCGCGACGCCCGCGTGCGCGAGGAGGCCCGCGTCATCCAGACCGAGGTCGCCCGCCTCGTCGCCGACGTCGTGCGGCTCGACGAGCGCGTGGCGAGGCTCGACCAGCACTTCCGCCAGGCCCAGGACGACGTCGCCGGGATCCGGACGTCGACGGAGAAGATCCGGCGGCGCGGGCGCCGGATCGAGGCGCTGGATTTCGAGGAGGGGGAGGGGGAGGGGGATTTGTTCGCGGCGGGGTGAGGGAATCAGCGGTTCCGGCGGCCGTAGACGTTGTCCTGCGGCCCGGACGTCCACGGCCGTATAGAGATCGTCGCCGTCACGCCGCAGGATGATTCGATCGCCGCGACCGTCGCTGACGATGAAGGAACCGGGCGCGCCGCGAAGCGGCCGGGAACGCAGAATCCGCACATTCGGCGCTTCGTCGAGCTTGGCGAGCGCGGCGCCCGCCGCCTTCGCTCGGTCCGGAGGGAGCTTTCGCAGGCCCGCCGCGAACGGCTCGGCCACCTCGAGGCGGATCGGCACGCCAGTGGGCGCCGTCAGCGGCCGAGCGCGTCGCCCAGGCAGGTCGCGCGCGCGTTCGGATCGGAGAAGGTCGGTCCTTCCCGAGACGCTGGAAGAGCCGCCCGCTCAGCGATCCGTCTGCAGATGCCGCTCGAGGTAGGCCAGCGCGCCCTGGCGATCGCTGGCGCTCGCGCCGGCGACGGCGCGGTCGTAGAGGTCGGCGATCCAGGCGTCGCGGGCGGGGTCCGCGGCGTCCCTGGCGAGCGTGAGCCACATCAGGCCGAGCGGGCGCTGGCGGGGCACGCCGTCTCCAGTCACGAGCATGTGGCCGAGCACCGCCTGGGCGGCGACGTGGCCCTTCTCGGCGGCGCTGTTGAGCCAGCGCGCGGCCATGCGGGCGTCGAGGGGGACGCCGTTGCCGTCGAGGTAGAGCCGGGCGAGGTTGTACTGCGCGTTCGCGTCGCCGAACCAGGAGGCGGCGTAGAAGAACATCTCGTGCGCGCGCACCGGGTTCTGGCGCACGTAGCTGCCGGGGATGCCCTCCAGGAAATACGCGCCGAGCGAGACGAAGGCGTTGGCCACGACGCCCGCGGACATCGCGTCCGACGCCTGCTCGGCGTGATGGTCGACGATCTTGGAGAAGTACTCGAAGGCCTTGAGGTCGTCGTGCGGGACGCCGTCGCCGGCCGCGTACATGCGCCCGAGCTTCCAGCGGGCCAGCGCGTCGCCCTGAACGGCGGCGTACTCGAGCGCGCGCACCGCGGCGAGCTTGTCGCCGGCATTGTAGTCGCGCATGCCCGAGCGCAGCGCGTCGTGGACGGAATCCCACGGCGACGCCGGCCCGACGCCGGACCCGTCCGCGGCCCCGGCGGGGGCCGCGAGCAGTGTCAGGCCGAGCGCCGCCGCCGCGGCGAAGGATGTCGCGCTAGAGATCCGCATAGCACTGCTTTTCGCCCTTGGCGCCCGGATGGGTCACCGCGCCGTAGCGGGCGGGGCCGACCGTCTGGGCGAACTTCCACACCACGCCGGAGCCATAGTTCGTCTCGCGCGGCTGCCAGGCCTGCCGGCGGCGGTCGAGCTCCTCGTCGGAGACGTGCACCGCCAGCACCCCGTTGATCGCGTCCATCTCGATGATGTCGCCGTCCTGCAGGAGGCCGATCGGCCCGCCCACGGCGGCCTCCGGCCCCACATGTCCGATGCAGAAGCCGCGCGTGGCGCCCGAGAAGCGCCCGTCGGTGATCAGCGCCACCTTGTCGCCCATGCCCTGGCCGTAGAGCGCGGCGGTGGTCGAGAGCATCTCGCGCATCCCGGGGCCGCCCTTGGGGCCCTCGTAGCGGATGACGAGCACCTCGCCCTCCTGGTACTTCCGGTCGCGCACGGCGGCGAAGCAGGCCTCCTCGCCGTCGAACACGCGGGCGGGGCCCTTGAACACCTGCTTCTCCGGCGGCATGCCGGCGACCTTCACGATCGCGCCCTCGGGCGCGAGGTTGCCCTTCAGGCCGACGACGCCGCCGGTGACGGTGATCGGCCGGTCCGCCGGCCGCACCACGTCCTGGTCGGGGTTCCACTTCACCGAGGCCATGTTCTCGGCCATGGTGCGGCCCGTGACGGTCAGGCAGTCGCCGTGCATGAAGCCGTGGTCGAGCAGCGTCTTCATCAGCAGCGGTATGCCGCCCACCTCGAACAGGTCCTTGGCGACGTAGCGCCCGCCGGGCTTGAGGTCGGCGATGTAGGGCGTGCGCTTGAAGATCTCGGCGACGTCGAACAGGTCGAAGTCGATGCCGCATTCGTGCGCGATCGCCGGCAGGTGGAGCGCGGCGTTGGTCGAGCCGCCGGACGCGGCGACGACGACGGCCGCGTTCTCGAGCGCCTTGCGGGTGACGATGTCGCGCGGGCGAATGTTCTTCGCCACGAGCTCCATCACCATCTCGCCCGCGGTCATGCAGAACTGGTCGCGGATCTCGTAGGGCGCGGGCGCGCCGGCGGAATAGGGCAGGGCGAGGCCGATCGCCTCGGAGACCGTCGCCATCGTGTTGGCCGTGAACTGCGCGCCGCAGGCGCCGGCCGAGGGGCAGGCGACCTTCTCGAGCTCGGCGAGGTCGGCGTCCGACATGCCGCCGACGGAGTGCTTGCCCACCGCCTCGAACACGTCCTGCACGGTGACCGGCTGGCCGCGGAACGAGCCCGGCAGGATCGAGCCGCCGTAGATGAAGACGGAGGGCACGTTGAGGCGCACCATGGCCATCATCATGCCCGGCAGGGACTTGTCGCAGCCGGCGAGGCCCACGAGCGCGTCGTAGCCGTGGCCGCGCATGGTCAGCTCGACCGAGTCCGCGATCACGTCGCGCGAGGGCAGAGAGGAGCGCATGCCCTCGTGGCCCATGGCGATGCCGTCGGTGACGGTGATGGTGCAGAACTCGCGCGGCGTGCCGCCCTGGGCGGCGACGCCCTTCTTCACCGCCTGCGCCTGGCGCATGAGGGCGATGTTGCAGGGCGCGGCCTCGTTCCAGCAGGTGGCGACGCCGACGAAGGGCTGGTGGATCTGCTTCTCGGTGAGACCCATCGCGTAGTAGTACGAGCGGTGGGGCGCCCGCGCGGGCCCCTCCGTGACGTGCCGGCTCGGCAGCTTCGACTTGTCGTACACCCGCTCGGTCATCGCCCTCGTTCCTTCCCACGAACGCCGTCTCGCCCGCCGTCCGGCCCAGCGCGAAGACGCGCGACCGGCGGCCTGCCTCTCTTACTCGAGGCCGGGCGCCCCCGCCAAGAACCGCCACGCTCCCTGGATGCCGCAGCAGGCGTCACCGGGAGGTTACCGCGCGGATGCCGGACCGCGTGGGAGAGTAGCTAAATCCTTGAGAAGACGTGCGTTTGTGACAGGCGGGAAAATGCTCCCGGAAAGTGGCGGGATCGCGGCGCGGGAGGCGGCGGGGAGCGGGGGGGCGCGCGTTCGGGGGGATGTGTTGCGAGGCGGCAACATTTCGTGAGGCGGGGGTGGCGGCCCGGCGACGAGGCGGACGAAGTCCGCCGCCGGTCTCTCCTCTCCCTCGTGGAGAAGGGTCGGGGGTTCGGGGCGTGCAGGACGATCGGGGCGCTCCCGGCAGCAATGCCCTCGGCGTCGGGACGCCACCGCTTCCCGCTCCGCGTCGTTCGTCATGTCGCGCGGTTCCCCATCGGGCCGGGTCGCGCGGAGCATGGAACCCCTGGCGGGGTCGCGCCGTCGTCGTCCGGGGTGTCCCGTGCGCGCCAGACCCTGACGCGCCATCCCCGGCGCAGCTTCCGGACCCGTTCATGAGCAAGTCGACCCTCGTCGCGGCGGCCGTCGCCGTCGCCCTCGTCGCCTGGATCGCCTCGGGCTATCTCCTCGGCGGAGCCGCGCCCGCGCCCGAGCCGGTGGCGCCGGGCGCCGCGCGCCAGCCCTTCCCGGTCGAGGTGCGCCGCTCGCAGGCCGAGCCCGTGACCCGCGCGCTCCTCGCCCAGGGCGAGGTCCTGCCCGATCGCACGGTGACGCTGCGCGCGGAGGTCGCCGGGCGGCTCGCCGAGATCGCGGCGCCGGAGGGCACGCGGGTCGCCGACGGCGCGCTCGTGGCGCGCATCGACGCGGGCGACCTGCCGGCGCGCCGCGACGAGGCGCAGGCGCTCGTCGACCAGGCGCAGGCGGACTACGACGCCGCGATCGAGCTGGCGGACCGCGGCGTCACCACCCAGGCGCGCCTGCGTGAGCGCTTCACGGCGCTGCAATCCGCCCGCGCGTCGCTGGAGCGCATCGCGCGCGAGATCGAGAACCTCACGATCGAGGCACCATTCGCCGGCATCGTCAACGAGGTCGTGATCGACGAGGGCGAGTTCGTCACCGTCAACGGCCCGGTGGCGACGCTCATCGACAACGACCCGCTCGTCGTCGCGATCGACGTCCCCCAGCAGAGCATACGCGACGTCGCGGTCGGCCGGTCTGCGCAGGTGCGCTTCGTCACCGGCGAGACCGCGGAGGGCGTGGTGTCCTACGTGTCGGCGGCGGCCGCGCGGGAGACGCGCACGTTCCGCGTCGAGATCCGCGTGCCGAATTCCGACGGATCGGTTCCCTCCGGGATCAGCGCCGAGACGCGCATCCCGATCGAGCAGGTGGCGGCGCACTTCTTCTCGCCGGCGCTGCTGTCGCTGTCGAGCGACGGGCGGCTCGGGGTGAAGACCGTGACCGAGGAGGGCGTCGTCGCCTTCCACCCGGTCGAGATCGTGCAGGCGCGGGCGCAAGGGGTCTACGTCTCGGGGCTGCCCGACGCGATCGCGCTGATCACGGTGGGGCAGGGCTTCGTCGCCGAGGGCGAGCGCGTGCGCGCCGTCGAGGCGCAGGAGACCGACGTGCCGGAGCAGCCCGGCGCCTCGCTGCCGCAGGACGCGCTGCCGCTCGGCGACGTGTCCGCACCCGCCGTGGAGGCCGGGCGATGAACGCGATCGTCGACGCCGCCTTCTCGCGCACCCGCACCGTGGTCATGCTGCTCGTCCTCGTCCTCGTGGTGGGGGCGGTCTCCTACGTCTCGATCCCCAAGGAGAGCTCGCCCGACGTGCCGATCCCGATCGTGTACGTCTCGGTGGCCTACGAGGGTATCGCGCCCGAGGACGCCGAGCGGCTGCTGCTACGCCCGCTCGAGAGCGAGCTCCAGTCGATCGAGGGGCTCGACGAGCTGAGCGCCACCGCGGCGGAGGGCTACGCCTCCGTCCAGCTCGAGTTCGAGGCCGGCGGAGACCCCGACGAGGCGCTCGACGCGGTGCGCGAGGCGGTCGACCGCGCGCGGCCGGAGCTGCCGGCCGGCGCGGAGGAGCCGATCGTCCAGGAGGTGAACGTCGCGCTCTTCCCGATCCTGACGATCGTGCTCTCGGGTCCGCTGCCGGAGCGGGCGCTCGTCTCGATCGCCAACGACCTCCAGGACCGGATCGAGGGCCTCGCCGGCGTGCTCGAGGTCGACATCGGCGGGGACCGCGAGGAGCTGCTGGAGATCCTCATCGACCCCGTCACGCTCGAGACCTACGGGCTGTCCTTCGAGGGGCTCGTCCAGCAGATCCAGCGCAACAACCGCCTCATCGCCGCGGGGGCGCTGGAGACGAGCGCGGGACGCATCGTGCTCAAGGTGCCCGGCGTCATCGAGGACATCGACGACGTGCTCTCGCTGCCGGTGAAGGTGGTGGGCGACACGGTCGTGACCTTCGCCGACGTCGCCGTGCCGCGGCGCACCTTCCGCGATCCGCAGGGCTTCGCGCGCATCGACGGGCAGGCGGCGGTGGCGCTCGAGGTGAAGAAGCGCATCGGCGCCAACATCATCGAGACCGTGGAGGAGGTGCGCGCCCTCGTCGCCGAGCGCCGGGAGGGCTGGCCGGCGGCGCTCTCGGTCTCCTACCTGCAGGACGAGAGCGAGCAGATCCGCACGATGCTGGGCGACCTGCAGAACAACGTGCTCTCGGCGATCGTCATCGTCATGATCGTCATCATCGCGACGCTGGGCCTGCGCACCGCCGTCCTGGTCGGCCTGTCGATCCCCGGCGCGTTCCTCGCCGGCATCGTGGCGATCTACTTCCTCGGCTACACGCTCAACATCGTCGTCCTGTTTTCGCTCATCCTCGTCGTGGGCATGCTCGTGGACGGCGCCATCGTCACGACGGAACTCGCCGACCGGCGCATGGCGGAGGGCGCGCCGCCGCGCGAGGCCTACGCGGACGCCGCCAAGCGCATGGCCTGGCCGATCGTCTCGGCGACCGCGACGACGCTCGCGGTGTTCGTGCCGCTCCTGTTCTGGGGCGGCGTCGTCGGCGAGTTCATGAAGTTCCTGCCGATCACCGTGATCCTGACGCTCGCGGCCTCGCTGGCCATGGCGCTCGTCTTCATCCCCGTGCTCGGCGGGCTGTTCGGCCGGCCCGGCGCGCAGAGCGCGCGCCAGCTCGCGGCGCTGCGGGCGGCGGAGGGCGGCCGTCTCGACGAGATCGGGGGCGCGACGGGCGCGTACCTGCGGGCGCTGCGCGTCGCCGTGCACCGGCCGGCGCTGACGCTGCTGACCGCCTTCGCGCTGCTGCTGGGCGCGGTGGCGGCATACGGCGCGTTCGGCCGCGGCGTCGAGTTCTTCCCCTCGGTCGAGCCCGACTTCGCGCAGATCCAGGTCCAGGCCCGCGGCAACCTCTCCATCTGGGAGAAGGACGCGCTCGTGCGCCGGGTCGAGGAGCGCGTGCTGGAACTGCCGGCACTGGAGCACGTCTACGCCCGCACGATCGGCGCCGGCGGGCGCCAGCTCGCCGAGGACGTGATCGGCGTGATCCAGCTCGACCTGCGCGACTGGGACGTGCGCCCGCCCGCGGCCGAGATCCTCGCCGACATCCGGGAGCGCACCGCCGACATTCCCGGCATCCGCCTCGAGGTGCGCGAGCAGGAGGGCGGGCCGGCGCAGGGCAAGCCGGTCGAGCTGCGGGTCACCGGCCGCGACGGCGACGGCCGGCTCGCGGCCGCCGTCGAGGTGGTGCGCGAGGAGATGGAGCGGCTCGGCGGCTTCGTGGACGTGGCGGACACGCGTCCGCTGCCGGGCGTCGAGTGGGAACTCGCCGTCGATCGCACCCAGGCGGCGCGCTACGGCGCGGACGTGACGCTGCTCGGCTAGGCGGTGCAGCTCTTCACCGCCGGGCTGAAGGTGGCCGAGTACCGGCCGGAGACGGCGGACGGGGAGGTCGACATCCGCGTGCGCTTCCCGACGACCGACCGCAGCCTCGCCCAGCTCGAGCAGTTCCGCATCCCGACCTCCCAGGGGCTCGTGCCGATCCGCAACTTCGTCGAGTTCCGCCCGGCTCCGCGCACCGGCACGCTCCAGCGCGTCGACGGCCGGCGCGTCGTGACGGTGAGCGCGGACGTGGCCGAGGGCCTGCTGGCGAGCGAGCGGACCGAGGCCCTGCGCGCCGCGCTCGACGGTGCGCGGCTGCCCGCGGGGGTGGAGATCGTCTTCGCGGGGCAGGACGAGGAGCAACGCGAGGCCGGGCTGTTCCTGGCGCAGGCCTTCGCGGCGGCGGTGTTCCTGATGCTGATCATCCTCGTCACGCAGTTCGACAGCCTCTACCAGGCGGCGCTCGTGCTCTCCGCGATCGTGTTCTCCACGGCCGGCGTGCTGCTCGGGCTCCTGGTGACGGGGCGGCCCTTCGGCGTCGTGATGGGCGGCATCGGCGTGATCGCGCTCGCCGGCATCGTCGTGAACAACAACATCGTGCTCATCGACACCTACAACGATCTCCTCGAGCGCGGTCTCGACCCCGTCGACGCCGTGCTGCGCACCGGGGCGCAGCGTCTGCGCCCGGTCCTGCTGACCTCGGCGACGACGGTGCTCGGCCTGATGCCGATGGTGCTGGGCGTCAACATCGACATCGTCGGGCGGAAGGTCCTCGTCGGCGCACCCTCCACGCAGTGGTGGACCGAACTCGCCAGCGCCATCGCCGGCGGCCTCACTTTCGCGACGGTGCTGACGCTGATCCTGACGCCGGCGATGCTGGTGATGGGGGCGCGGATGGGCGAGCGGTGGCGGGAGCGCCGCCGTGCGAGGCGCACGGCGGCGCAGGAGCCGAGCGGCCGAGGTGGGACTCCGCCGGAACCTCGGCACGGGTATCGCGCCGTCGCGGATCAATCCCGCGGGGGCGGACCCACGTAGGGCACGGAGAGGTCGTCGAAGGGGCGGCGCGCCGCCGAGATCACCACGGCGTCGAGCTCGCCCTCCATGGCGAAGAGGAGGTCGAGGACGTTGCCCCGCGCCCCGTCGCCGAGCGGCGCGTATCCGCCGAGCAACTCGTCCCCGAGCAGGAACAGCCCCTCACCGAGGACGACGGCGTCGAGGTCGTCGTCGGCGACGGCCGCGACCCGGTTGGAAGCGATGCGTGCCGTCAGGGTGCGCACGTCGAAGGCCGAGTAGAGCTGCATCGCGTCGGGCTCGATCGGCGCGCGCACCGCGCCGGCCTCCGGCAGGATCTCGAGCACCGAGAGCGGGATCGTGAGCATCGGCTCATCGACGTCGAGGAATTCGGCGAGCTGGACCACGACGGCCACCGCCCACCCGTCGGTGGTGACGAGGACGTCCTCGACGTCGCCGATGACCGCGCCGCTCGGGCCGACGAGGTCGGCGTCGAGCAGGTCGAGGCCACTCCACAGGCCGAAGGCGGCGGGATCGAAGTCGAGCCGGTCGAGCGGGATGATCCGTGCGTCGGCGAAGGCCTCGGCGGGCGTCGTGTCGGGCGACACCGGGGATTGGGCCTGGGCACCGCCGATGGCGAGGCCGGCGGTCAGCGAGAGGGCGGCGAGGCGGCGCATGGGGTCTCTCCGGGCGAGGTGGGCTCGCGGGAGGAACCGGGCGGGCGCCGCGACGGTTCCGCCGCTTCGCTCAACCCGCCGGCGCGAGGCCGGAGATGCGCAGGTATCCACGCTTGATGCGCCCCAGATCCTGCGCGACGCCGAGGAGCGCCGGCACGACGAAGAGGATGATCAGCGCCGCGACCATCAGGCCGAAGGACAGCGTGATCGCGATGGGGATCAGGAACTGCGCCTGAAGGCTCTTCTCGGCGATCAGCGGCGCCATCCCGCCCGACGTCGTGAGCGTGGTGAGCAGCACCGCGCGGAAGCGATCGACCGAGGAGGCGACGGCGGCCTCGGCCGGCGCCTCGCCCCCGGCGACGCGCTCGTTGTAGCGGTCGACGAGGACGATCGAACCGTTGACGAGAATGCCCGACAGGCCGAGCAGCCCCACCATCGACAGGAAGGCGAACTGGAAGCCCAGCAGCCAATGGCCGACGACGGCGCCGATGAAGCCGAAGGGGATCACCAGCATGACCAGGACCGGCTGCGACCAGTTCTGGAAGACGAGGGCGAGGATCACGTAGATCGCCGCCAGCGCGATGAGCGCGCCGAAACCGAGATCGCCGAAGGCCTTCGCCTGCGTCTCCGCGCGCCCGCGCACGGCGGTCTCGACGCCGTACTGGGACCGGAGCGCCGGGAGGATGCCGTCGACGACGTCGGCGCGAACCTCGCCCTCGGGCGTGACGTCGGCGTTGACGTCGGCGGTGACGGTGACCGTGACGCGCCCCTCCCGGCGCTGGATGAGCGCGAATGCGGCGCGCTCGTCGATCGCCACGACGTCGCCGAGTCGTACCTGCGCTCCCGTGGGGGTACGCAGCATCATGTCGAGCAGTCCCGCGACGGAGAGGTCGGCGCCCTCCTGGCGGACGCGGATCGCCACCTCCTCCTCGCCGGCGGCGAAGCGCATGGCGACCGAGCCCTGATAGACCGCGCGCACCTGCGCGACGATCGTCTCGGTGGTCAGCCCCAGCGCCGTGCCGCGCGGCGTGGGCGCGAGCACGATCTCGTTCTTGCCGAAGGGTGTGTCGTCGGCGATGCCGTAGACGCCGGGATAGTCGCGCAGCCTGAGCTTCAGCTCCTCGGCCGCGGCCTTGAGGGTCGGCAGTTCGGCGCCGGTGAAGGAGACGTCGATGTCCGAGCCCGGCGGGCCGGAGCGGCGGCCGGTGATGGAGATCTCGTCGAGACCCGGTATCGCGGGTACGGCCCGCTCGAAGGCGGCGACGACCTCGGGCGTGCGGATCGTGCGCTCCTCGCCGGGGGTCAGCTCGACCTCGACGGTCGCCATGTTGTCCCCGCGCTTCTGGCCGGCGAGGCCGAGTCGCGAGAAGGCGAAGCGCACCACGCGCTCCCCCGTTGCTGCGGCGATGTCTGCGTCGGCGGCCTCGATCGCGTCCTCGACGCGGGCGAGGGCCGCGATCATCGCGTCCTCGGACATCCCCGGCGCGAACATGATCTCGGCGGTGACGTACTCGGGCTCGGGCGTCGGGAAGAAGGTGAACTGCACCCGCCCACCGGCGATGAGGCCCACCGACAGGATCAGCGCCGCGACGGCGAGCGCGATCGTGGAATAGCGCCAGGCGTAGGCGACCTGCGCGAGCCGCCGGACCGGGCCGTTGCGGAACCGGTCGATGCCGCGCTCGAGGCCCGCGCGCATACGGCTCATGACGGAAGGCCGCGCCCGGCGCGCGGCACGCGCCTTCGCGCGCTCCTGCGCCGCCAGCGCGTGACGCAGGTGGGTCGGCAGGACGAGGAAGCTCTCGAACAGCGAGGCCGCGAGCGCGACCACGACGACGAGCGGGATCGCCACGATGATCTGGCCGACGACGCCGGAGATCATGAAGACGGGCAGGAAGGCCGCCTGCGTCGTCGTCGTCGCCGCGATCACGGGCACGAGCATGCGCATCGCCGCACCGTGGGCGGCCTGCGTGGGCGACTTGCCCTCCTCGGTGAGCGTCACCGCATGCTCGCCCACGATGATCGCGTCGTCGACGAGGATGCCGAGCACCAGGATGAGGCCCAGCAGCGAGATCGCGTTGATGGTCTGGCCGGTCGCCCACATCAGCGCGAAGGTGGCGAGCAGCGAGATCGGCACGCCCATCGCGACCCAGAAGGCGACGCGGGTGTTGAGGAAGAACAGGAGCACGACGACGATGATCGCCATGCCGGAGAGCGCGTTGAGCGAGAGCGTCTCGATGCGGTCGGAGACGACGCTCGCGCGCACGTCGAAGAGCTGCGCCTCGACCGTGGGCGGCAGGCGGGCCCGGAGCGCCTCGACGTAGTCGATCGCGGCGGCCATGCTCTGGAGGGTGTCGGCGCTCTCCGCGCGCTGGATGTCGAGGAGAATCATCGGCGCGCCGTCGTGCAGGAGGCGCACGCCGCCGTCGCGCAGCGCCTCGCGCACCGAGGCGACGTCGCGCACGAACACGCGCTCGCCCTCCGCCGTGGAGACGACCTCGATCGCGCCGATGCCCGACGGGCGGTCCGTGCGCGCGAGCGTGCGCAGCGTGCGCTCGCTCGCGCCCTCGAGGGTGCCGAGCGGCTCGGAGAGGTTCGCCGCCGCGATGGCGCGCGAGACGTCCGCGGCGGTGAGCCCGAGCCGGCGCATGGCGACGGCGTCGACCTCGACCCACAGCTCGCGCGCCCGGGAGCCGGTGAAGGTCACGCGGTCGATGCCGCGGTCGAGGAGCCCGTCGCGCGCCTCGCGGGCGAGCGCCTTGAGCGCGTCCTCAGAGACGGTGCCCGATAGCGCGAGGAGCGCCACGGTTTCGTAGAACTCCACGCGCGTGACGACGGGGCGCTCGGCGTCCAAGGGCAGGGTGGTGATCGAGGCGATCGCCTGCTCGACGTCCGAGAGCGCCTTGTCCATGTCGGCGCCCTCGGCGAACTCGGCGACGATCCGCGCCGAGCCCTCGACGGCGTAGGAGGTGATGTTCTCCACCCCGTCGAGGAAGCGCATCTCCGGCTCGATGACGTCGAGGACCGCGGTCGAGACGTCCTCGGGGCTCGCGCCCTGCCAGGCCACGGTGACGAAGATCGTCGGGATCTGCACCGTGGGGAAGAACTGCGTGTTGAGCCGCGTCACCGCCATCAGCCCCAGCAGCGCGACGCCGAGCGCGAGGAGGTTCGCGGCGATGCGGTGGCGCAGGAAGCCGTTGATGATGCCGACGATCCCGCCGCCGCCCTCGGGTACCGCGTCGCGATCGGGGGCGGGCGCGGACGCGCTCATCGCGGCGGCTCCGTGCCGTGCGCCGTGTCGCGGATCTCGACCAGCTGGCCCGAACTCGCCGCGGTCAACCGCGAGGACAGGATGCGGTCGCCCGCCTCGATCTCGCCCGAGCGTACGACGACGCCCTCGTCGCCCCAGGTGAGGATGTCGACCTCGACGCGGGCGAGGCGCTCGTCGGCGTCGACGACGAACACGCCGCCGTCGTAGAGCGCCGAGACCGGCAGCACGAGCGCGTCCTCGAAGACACGGTCGGAAAGCCGCGCCTCGACGAAGGCGCCGGGGCGCAGCACGTCGCTCTCGACCGGCGCATCGAATGCGGCGTAGACGGCGAAGGACGCGTCGGCCGCCTCGGACGCGACGCGGGCGATGCGCGCGGGACGCGCGATCTCGGTGTCGCCGGCGCGCCAGATCACGGTGACGGGCCGGCCGACGAGGCCGCCGTCCGGTGCGAGCCGTGCGTATTGCCCGTCCGACAGGAGGAAGCGCGCCTCCAGCCGGTCGGTGGCGACGAGGGTGGCGATGCGGTCGTTCTGCCCGACGATCTTGCCGATCTCGGCGCCGGCGTTCGAGACGAGCGCGTCGAAGGGCGCGCGCAGGACCGTGTCCTCGAGATTGCGCTCGGCCTGGGACACCGCGAAGCGCAGGCGCTCGAGCGAGGCGTCCAGCGCGGCGCGTTGCGCCTCGAGGATCGCGATCTGGTTCTCGCGCGTCTCCAGCGCCGAGCGCGCCTGCGAGACCCGCAGTTCCACGTCGTCGAGGGCGCGGGCGGTGGCGGCGCCGCTGTCGCGCAGCTGGACGAGGCGGGCGAGGTCGCGCTCGGCTATGGCGAGCTGCTCGCCCGCCCGGGCGATGCCGTCCTCCTCCTGGCGCGTGCGGGCCGCGAGTTCGGCGATGCGCGCCTGCGCCTCCGCGAGGTCGGCCCGCGCGCGGACGAGCGCGCCTTCGTAGGCGAACGGGTCGATCGTCGCGAGGGCATCGCCTTCGGAGACGCGCCCGCCGTCGACGAGCGCGTCCGAGACCGCGATCACCGGCCCGGAGACGAGCGCCCGCAGGTCGACGGAGCGGCCGGCGACGATGCGGCCGTACGCGGTGAGCGTCGGCTGCACGGCGGTGGGGGTCGCGACGAGGGCGGAGATCGCGCGCGCCCGCTCGCCCAGGCGCTCGACCGGCACGGTCGGCTTGGTGTCGCGCAGCCAGCCGAAGCCCGCGAGCGCGCCGACGACGAGCGCGATCGGCAGCACGACCATCACGAGGATCCGCAGGACCCGCCCGAGACGCGCCGCGAGGGAGGATGCACGGCGCCGAGGCGCGTCCTCGCGCAGCGGGTCCCGCTCGTGAGCGTACGGGGGGGCGTCGTCGACGCGGGCGTCCATCGTCTCGGTCATCCTCGTGGTCCGCGGGCGTGGACCGGACCCGACATCTCCCATACCGCCGTTTCGCAGGTGCGAACAGCGCGTGAAGAAACGTAAAGCCGCGCCGCCACCCGCCTCCGGCGTCTACGAGTCCACGACGTCGCGCGGATCGATCCCGAGCCGGCTCTCCGCCTGCTCCAGAAGACCGAGGTCGAGGGGGCGCGGGGAGAGGTCGAGGCCGTGCGACAGCGTCTCCACGATCGTCGCCAGCGCCTTGATGCGACCCGACTTCTTCTGCTCCGAAGAGATCGCCGTCCAGGGCGCGCGCGCGGTCGAGGTGCGCCGGATCATGTCCTCGACGGCGGCCTCGTAGTGCGGCCATTTCTCGCGGTTGCGCAGGTCCTCGTAGGAGAGCTTCCAGCGCTTGAGCGGGTCGCGCAGGCGCTCGATGAAGCGCTTGCGCTGTTCCTTCTGCGAGAGGTGGAGGAAGACCTTCACGATTCGCACCCCGTCGTCGCGCAGCATCCGCTCGAAGGCGACGATCTCGCCGTAGGCCCGGCGCCATTCGGCTTCGGCGGCGAACCCCTCGACCCGCTCGACCAACACACGCCCGTACCACGAGCGGTCGAACACGACGATCTCGCCGTTGCCCGGCAGGCGCGACCAGAACCGGTGGAGATAATGGTGGCGCTGCTCGGCGGGGGAGGGGGCGCCGATCGGCCATACCTTGAAGCCGCGCGGGTCCATGGCGCCCGCCATGCGCCGGATCGTGCCGCCCTTGCCCGCGGCGTCCCAGCCCTCGAACACGACGATCGCACGCTCGCCGATGTGGAGGTAGGCCTGCTGGATGCGCTTGAGTTCCGTCTGCAGGCGCGCCTCCTCGGCGGCGTAGGCGTCCTCCTCGATCCGCTCGCTCAAGTCCACGGCGGCGAGGGAGAATTCCTCGTTCACAAGGCGGTTCTCGTCGACTTTCATGCTATGCTCCCGTGGAACGTCGTCCAGGGAAGCCCCGTTTCGCTTCCGCCGCAAGGGCGCAGGCAACGGCGCGTCCGTCAGGAGGAGCGCGCATGACCGAGGAACGTTCCCCCGTCCGCTACGTGCCGCCGGCCCGGGTCAAGTGGGACTACAGCCGCGCCGAGCTGATCGCCGACGGGATCGTGCACGCGCTCGGCGTCAAGCTCGCCCTCGTCGGCGTCGTGCTGATCACGCTCTTCGCGGCCGATCGGGCCGGCGCGCTGGAGATGACGGGGATCGCGATCTACTGCTTCGGGCTCGTGACCGTGCTGAGCGTCTCGGCGGTGTACAACCTCCTGCCCGCGTCGCGAACGAAGTGGATCCTGCGCCGCTTCGACCACGCGGCGATCTACGTGCTCATCGCCGGCACCTACACGCCCTTCCTCACGCAGATCGACGCCGCCCACGCGGCGCCGCTCCTCGTCATCCTGTGGGGCGCGGCCGCGATCGGGGTGACGCTCAAGCTCGTGTTCCCCGGCCGTTGGGATCGCGCGGCGATCCTGCTCTATCTGGGCATGGGCTGGAGCGGCGTCCTCGGCGGGGAGGCGCTGCTCGCGGCGCTGACGCCCACGACCCTGTGGTTCATCGCCATCGGCGGGGCGACCTACACGGCGGGCATCGTCTTCCATCTGTGGGAGTCGCTGCGCTTCCACAACGCGGTCTGGCACGCCTTCGTGCTCGCGGCCTCGACCTTCATGTACGTCGCGGTCTTCGACGCGATGGTGCTCGCCAAGGGGTGACGCCCCAGGGGGCTGCCGCACCCGCGAATCCAGGAACGATCCCATCCGCTCCCTGTTGACCGGCCGAAGCGGCGCGCGAGCGCCGCGGCCTCGGGGAGCAGATGGAGAGGATCCCATGGCATCCAAGACCGCCGCCGACGTCCTCGTCGACACGCTGATCGAGTGGGGGGTCGACACGATCTTCGGCCTGCCGGGCGACGGCATCAACGGCATCGTCGAGAGCCTGCGCAAGCGCGCCGACGAGATCCGCTTCGTGCAGGTGCGCCACGAGGAAGGGGCGGCCTTCATGGCCTGCGCCTACGCCAAGTTCACCGGCAAGCTCGGCGTCTGCCTCGCGACCTCGGGCCCCGGCGGCATCCACCTGCTCAACGGCCTCTACGACGCCAAGCTCGACGGCCAGCCGGTGCTCGCCATCACCGGCCTGCAGTTCCACGACCTGATCGGCACCCACACCCAGCAGGACGTCGAGCTCGACAAGCTCTTCCAGGACGTGGCGGTGTACAACGCCCGCGTCATGGGCCCCGCCCACACCCGCAACGTCGTCGAGCTCGCCTGCCGCTCGGCGCTCGCCTATCGCGGCGTCGCGCACGTGACCATGCCCGTCGACACGCAGTCCCAGCCGGTGAAGGCGGACTACCGCTCGAAGCGCAACATCGCCGGCCACGTCTCCGACCGCATGGCCGAGAGCGCGCACATCCCCGGCGAGCACCAGATCGCCGAGGCCGCCGCGATCCTCAACGCGGGCGAGCGCACGGTCATCCTCGCCGGTCGTGGCGCGCTCGGCGCCCGAGAGCAGGTGCTCGCGCTCGCCGAGCGGCTCGGCGCGCCGATCGTCAAGCCGCTGCTCGGCAAGGGCGTGGTGCCCGACGACCACCCGCTGACGACGGGCGGCACGGGCCTCCTGGGCACGCGGCCGTCGCAGGAGGCGCTCGAGAGCTGCGACACGCTGCTGATCGTCGGCTCGTCCTATCCCTACATCGAGTTCTATCCGTCGCCGGGCCAGGCGAAGGCGATCCAGATCGACATCGACCCGCAGCGCATCGGGCTTCGCTACGACGTCGATGCCGCCCTCGTCGGCGATTCCGTGCGGGTGCTCGAGATGCTGATGCCGCGCGTCGACTACCGCGAGGATCGGTCCTTCCTGGAGGAGGCGCAGGCGGGCATGCGCGACTGGCGGGCGCTGATGGAGGAGCGCGGCACGCGGCGGGACACGCCGATGAAGCCGCAGGTCGTGGCGCACGAGCTCAACGAGCTCATCCCCGACAACGCGATCCTCACCACGGATTCCGGCACGATCACCACCTGGATCGCGCGCCACGTCGACATCCGCGGGGACATGATGTTCTCCTGCTCGGGCAACCTCGCCACGATGGCCTGCGGGCTGCCCTACGCCAACGCCGCCGCCATCGCCTACCCGAACCGGCCGGTGATCGCCTTCGTCGGCGACGGCGGGCTGTCGATGCTGATGAGCGAGCTGATCACGGCGAAGAAGTACGACCTCGACGTGAAGGTCATCGTCATCAAGAACAACACCCTCGGCCAAATCAAATGGGAGCAGATGGTCTTCCTGGGCAACCCGGAATACGGCTGCGAGCTGGAGCCCGTCGACTTCGCCACGATCGCGCGGGGCTGCGGCTTCGTCTCCTTCACGATCACCGACCCGGCGCAATGCGCGCAGACCCTGCGCCAGGCGCTCGCGACGCCGGGGCCCGTCCTGGTAGAGGCCGTCGTCGATCCGCACGAGCCGCCGATGCCCCCGAAGATCGAGCCCGGCCAGGCGGCGAAGTTCGCGCAGAGCCTCGCCCGCGGCACGCCCAACGCCGGCAGGATCGCGTTGACGGCCGCCTCGGACACGGTCCGCGAGATCATCTGAGGCGCGGGCCGTGACCGGTGCCGTCCCCATCGACGCGCTCGAGGCGCGCGCCTACCGCATCCCGACCGACGCGCCGGAGGCGGACGGCACGCTCGACTGGGACGCGACCACGCTCGTCGTGGTCACCGCGGTCGCCGGTGGGGTGCGCGGCATGGGCTACGCCTATACGGATGCGGCGGCCGCAGGGATCGTATCGGGCACCCTCGCCGGGGACGTCCTCGGCGAGGGTGCCATGGACGTGCCCCGGCTCTGGGAGCGGATGCGGCGGCGGGTGCGCAACATGGGCGTCTCCGGCATCGCCGCCTCGGCGATCTCGGCGGTCGACACGGCGCTGTGGGACCTGAAAGCCGGGCTGATCGGTCTGCCGCTCGCGGCCCTCTGGGGCGCGCGGCGTGAGCGGATCGCCATCTACGGCTCCGGCGGCTTCACGAGCCACGACGACGCCCGCCTCGCCGAGCAGCTCGGCTTCCGGGTCCGCGAGGACGGGTGCGGGCGCGTCAAGATGAAGATCGGCGCCGACCTGCGGGTGGAGGAGCGGCGCATGCATGTCGCCCGCGAGGCGATCGGAGACGCGGCCCTGATGATCGATTCCAACGGCGCCTGCACGCCGTGCGCGGCGCTCGCTTTGGCCGAGGTGGCCGATGGGTTCGGCGTCGACTGGTACGAGGAGCCCGTCACCTCGGACGACGTCGAGGGGCTCGCCCGCGTCCGCGCGGGGCTTCCCGCCGCGATCGACTGCGCGGCCGGCGAATACGTCTGGGGTCCCCACGACGCGCGGCGGCTGCTCGAGGCGCGTGCGGTGGACTGCCTGCAGCTCGATGCCACGCGCGCGCTCGGCTACACCGGGTTTCTCCAGGCGGCAGCGCTGGCGGAGGCCTTCGCGGTGCCGATCTCCGCCCATACCGCGCCGGCCCTGCACCTGCCCGTCTGCCTCGCCGCGCCTGGCTGCCGGCACGTCGAGTGGTTCCACGACCACGTGCGTATCGAGGCCATGCTCCTCGACGGCGCGCCGGTGCCGCGGGACGGCGCGATCGCGCCGAACGGCAGGCCCGGCCACGGCCTGACCTTCGAGGCGAAGGACGCCGATCGCTTCGCCGTCTGACCGCACCCGCGAGGAGACCCCCATGAACGCACCCGCCCGGATCGTCGCGAGCACCACCTCCGGCCGCATCGTCACCGAGGCCGCGCGCTTCGACGGCGACGCGGACGCGCTCGCGCGCGACCTCGCCGCGCACGTCGATGCCGAGGTGCGCTTCTCCGACGGCGACCGGGCGCTCTACGCCACCGACGCGTCGAACTACCGACAGGTGCCGATCGGGGTCGTCGTCCCGCGCTCCGTCGAGGCCGCGGCCGAGGCGGTGCGCATCGCCGCGCGCCACCGGGCGCCGATCCTCTCGCGCGGGGGAGGGACATCGCTCGCGGGGCAGTGCACCAACACGGCGGTGGTGATCGACTGGTCGAAGCATTGCGGGCGCGTGCTCGAGATCGACCCCGCCCGCCGCCTCACCCGCGTCGAGCCGGGCTGCGTCCTCGACGTGCTGAGGAACGCGGCCGAGCGCCACCACCTCACCTTCGGCCCCGACCCCGCGACCCACAGCCACAACACGCTCGGCGGCATGATCGGCAACAATTCCTGCGGCGTGCACTCCGTCATCGGCAAGCGCACGGCGGACAACGTCGAGGCGCTCGACGTGATCACGCCGCAGGGCCTGCGGCTCGTGGTCGGCAAGACCTCGGACGCCGATCTCGCGGCGATCCGCGCCCAGGGCGGACCCCGCGCGGAGCTCTACGACAAGCTCGACGCGTTCCGGACGAGGCACGCGCGGCTCCTGCGCGAGGGCTACCCCGACATCCCGCGCCGCGTATCCGGATTCGCCGATCTCGACAAGCTCCTGCCGGAGCACGGTTTCGACGTGGCGAAGGCGCTCGTCGGGACCGAGGGCACCTGCGTCGCGATCCTCGGCGCCACGCTCGACCTGATCGAGAGCCCGCCCGAGCGGGTGCTGTGCGTGCTCTCCTTCCCCTCGATCCACGACGCCGCCGACGAGGTGGTGGCCGTGCGTGCGCACGGCCCGATCGCGATCGAAGGCGTCGACGGCTTCCTCGTCGACGCGATGCAGCGCAAGCACCTGCACGAGGAGGAGATGACGGTCCTGCCCGAGGGCGACAGCTGGCTCGTCGTCGAGTTCGGCGCCTTCGACCGCGCCGAGGCCGAGGAGAAGGCGCACGCGCTCCGCCGCGTCTACGAGGCGAAGGGCGTGGCGGCGCGCGTCCTCGCCGCGCCGGCGAGGACGGCGAAGGTCTGGAGCGTGCGCGAGGCGGGCCTTCCCGGATCGGCCTACATCCCCGATCGCCCGGAGACCTGGGAGGGCTGGGAGGACACCGCGGTCCCGCCCGAGAGGCTCGGTGCCTACACCCGCGATCTCCAGGCGCTCTACGAGAAGTACGGCTACGTCTCGCCGATGTACGGCCACTTCGGCGACGGGCTCGTGCATTGCCGCGTCTCGTTCGACCTGAAGCACGAGGACGGGGTGGCCGAGTGGTCGCACTTCCTCTCCGAGGCGGCGGATCTCGTCGTGCGCTACGGCGGCTCGCTGTCGGGCGAGCACGGCGACGGGCAGGCGCGCGGCGCGCTGCTCGAGCGCATGTACGGCCCGGAGATGCTCGCCGCCTTCAGCGAATTCAAGGCGATCTTCGATCCCGACGGCCTGATGAACCCGGGCAAGATCCTCGATCCGTATCCGGCGACCTCCAACCTGCGGCTGGGGCCGCGCGATGCGCCGGAGGAGCCGAGGACCTTCTTCTCCTTCCACGAGGAGGGCGGCTTCGTCGCCGCCGCCGAGCGCTGCGTCGGCGTGGGCAAGTGTCGGCGGCGCGAGTCCGACGGCGGGGTGATGTGCCCGAGCTACATGGTCACGCGGGAGGAGGAGCACTCCACTCGCGGACGCGCCCGGCTCCTGTTCGAGATGCTGCACGGCGGCGCCATGTCGGGCGGCTTCGCGGCCGACGAGGTGGAGGAGGCGCTCTCGCTCTGCCTCGCCTGCAAGGGCTGCAAGAGCGACTGCCCCGTCAACGTCGACATGGCGACCTACAAGGCGGAGTTCCGGGCGCATCACTACGCGGGGAAGCTGCGCCCGAGGGCGGCCTATTCGATGGGCCTCATCCACCTGTGGGCGAAGCTCGGCTCGCGGATCGCGCGGCTCGTGAACCTGGCGATGCGGCTGCCGGGCCTCTCCGGGCTCGCAAAGAGCATCGGCGGCATCGCGCGCGAGCGCACGCTCCCCGCCTTCGCGCCGCGCACCTTCCGCGCCTAGTTCGAGGGCCGTGAGGACCGGCCGCACGGCGGCGAGCGCGTGCTGATCTGGCCCGACACGTTCAACGACCATTTCCGGCCCGACACGCTGATCGCGGCGACGAAGGTGCTGGAGCGCGCCGGCTACCGCGTCGAGATCCCGCCTCGGCGCCTGTGCTGCGGGCGCGCGCTCTACGCCGAGGGCTTCCTGCGCACGGCGCAGAACCTCTGGTTCGAGACGCTGACGTCGCTGAGGGACGAGATCGCCGCCGGCACGCCGATCATCGGGCTCGAGCCCGCCTGCACCACGGCCTTCAAGGACGAGCTCGTCAACCTCTTCCCGGACGACCCCAGAGCGCGGGCTCTTTCGGGGCAGGTGTCGTGTTTCTCGGATTTCGTGATGGCGCACGAGGAGCGCTTCGACCTGCCGCGGATCGAGGGCGAGGCTCTCGTCCAGATCCACTGCCACCACCATGCGGTCCTGAAGGATGCGGCCGAGCGGGCGCTCCTCGCGGCGCTCGGCCTCGATGCGACGGTGGCGCCGTCGGGGTGCTGCGGCATGGCCGGCTCCTTCGGCTTCGCGAAGGAGACCTACGAGACCGCGCAGGCCTGCGGCGAGCGGGCGATCCTGCCGATGGTGCGGGAGGCGGCCGACGAGACGGTGATCCTCGCCGACGGCTTTTCCTGCCGCGAGCAGATCGAGCAGGGAACCGGGCGCGAGACGCGCCACGTCGCCGAGCTGATGGCGGAGCGGATGGGGTTGTGACGCCTCACGCGCGCGGGCGCGGGCGTCAGGCGCGCCTGGCGGCTTCGAGCGCGGCCTCGGCGGCGGTCGCGAAGTCCGAGGCGGAGAGCCCCGGTGCGATCGCAGCCGCGTAGGTGACGCGGATCGTGCCCGCGCGTCGCGGGGCGCGGCTGCGCCAATAGAGTCCCGAATCGACCGCCATCGGAAGAGCCGGGACGCCGAGCGCCTTGTAAAGCAGCTCCGCGCCGCGCTTGAACACGATCGGCTCGGAGGGCGCGCGACGCGTGCCTTCCGGAAAGATCAGCACGGAGCGGCCCTCCGCGAGGGCGGCGCGGCTGTGCTCGATCATCTCGCGCAACGCCTTGCCGCCGCTGGCGCGGTCGATCACGATCATGCCGGAGCGGCGCAGGTACCAGCCGAAGACCGGGATCTGCAGCAGTTCCTGCTTGGCCACGATCGCGACGCCGGGAAACAGCACGAGGGCCGCGAAGGTCTCCCAGGTCGACTGGTGGTTCGCGACGACGAGACAGGGCTCGGCGGGCAGGTTCTCGCGCCCGCGCTCGACGTGGCGCAGGCCGACGAGGACGCGCAGGCCGAGGAAGGCGCCGCGCACCCACACCCGCGTCGCCGCCCGGATCGCCGGTCTCGGCGATCCGAGGAGGGCGAAGACGGGGATCGCGAGGCCGAACAGTCCCGTCCAGAGCGCGAGGGCGAGGTCGAAGGCGCGCGAGCGTGCCGCGACGGCCAGACGGCGCGGCGAGAGCCGCGAGGCGGGGAGCGCCGGGGGAAACGCGCTCCCGGACGTCACTTGCGTGCCTTGCGTGCCGCGTAGCGGGCGTCGCGCGCCGCCTTCTGCTGCGCCAGGAGATCCGCCTCGCGCTGCACGGCGTCGGCTTCCTCGGTCGCGGCGCGCTCGCGCGCCTCGGCCTCGCTGGCGAGGCGCTCGGCCTCCAGC
The DNA here is from genome assembly GCF_041514305.1 of Salinarimonas chemoclinalis. Lineage (NCBI taxonomy): Bacteria > Pseudomonadati > Pseudomonadota > Alphaproteobacteria > Hyphomicrobiales > Salinarimonadaceae > Salinarimonas > Salinarimonas chemoclinalis. The sequence continues at coordinate 578,227 of NZ_JBGMWH010000002.1, read as the reverse complement.
CTCTCGGCCTCGATCTTGCGTGCCGCGTCGCGCTCGGCGCGGCGGGCGTCGCGCTCGCGGGTGACGGCCTCGCGCTCGGCACGGCGCTGCGCGGCGGCGGGGTCGTTCGACGGCGACTTCGCCTTGGCGCGCTCCAGCATGGCGCGCTTGGCGCTCGCGGCGTCGCTCTGGCGGTCGGTGAAGCTCTTCTCGCGATAGGCGCTCATGACTGGATCTCGCTCTCTCGCACGGCGAGCTCGGACGTCCCGGCCTTGACGCGGTAGGAGGCTTCGCCGGTCTGGTCCGCCGGCATCAGGCGCACGATCTCGTAGCTCTCGGCGCCGCCGAAACGTCCGTCGGGGACGGGGGCGCGCAGGAGCCGGACGCGCTGCCCGACCTTGTAGAGATGGGACATGTGTCTCCTTTCGGCGGCCGCCCTCGCGGCGCGGGCGCCAGTCATCGATCAGGACCGATCAAACACGAGAGCCGCCCCCGATGGGGGGGCGGCTCGAATCGCATGCGCAGGGGCGCCGGAGGCCTCACGCGGCCTGGATGTTGTCCACGGCGATCTTGCCGGTGCGGCGATCCTGAGCCGTGTCGAAGGCGACCTTCTGGCCCTCGACGAGGCCGCGCATGCCGGCGCGCTCGAGCGCGGTCGCGTGCACGAACACGTCCTTGGAGCCGTCGTCGGGCTGGATGAATCCGTAGCCCTTCTGGTCGTTGTAGAACTTCACGGTGCCATTCGTCATGAGTCGTTTTCCAGTCACATAGATGCGCGAACGCCGGTGCCCGAGGCCCGCGCGGTCAGGGTCGTCGAAATTTCGGAAGAGAAGTCGAACGCTCGTGCGGCTCTGCCTGCACGACACGGCACGTCAAGTCGGCCAAAAGATCGTACGCCCTACATAGACGATCGGGCGCCCCGGCGCAAGGGCCGAGCGCGCCCACGAACGCATTCGTGTTCGTTCGGCGCGTCCGCGCGGTGGTTCAACGCGTCGGGATCGGCTGCTCGCCGCGATAATCGTAGAAGCCACGCTTGGTCTTGCGGCCGAGCCAGCCGGCTTCTACGTATTTCACCAGAAGCGGGCAGGGCCGATACTTGGTGTCGGCGAGCCCGTCGTGGAGCACCTGCATCACCGACAGGCAGGTGTCGAGGCCGATGAAGTCGGCGAGCTGGAGGGGACCCATCGGATGGTTGGCACCCAGCCGCATGGCGGTGTCGATGGCGTCCACCGAGCCGACGCCCTCGTAGAGCGTGTAGATCGCCTCGTTGATCATCGGCAGCAGGATGCGGTTGACGATGAACGCCGGGAAGTCCTCCGCCACCGTCGTCGTCTTGCCGAGCTTGTCGATGAGGGCCTTGGAGGCCTCGAAGGTCGGGTCCTCGGTGGCGATGCCGCGGATCAGCTCCACGAGCTGCATCAGCGGCACGGGGTTCATGAAGTGGATGCCGATGAACCGCTCCGGCCGGTCGGTCGAGGCGGCGAGGCGGGTGATCGAGATCGAGGACGTGTTCGAGGCGATGATCGTCTCGGGGCGCAGCACCGGGCACAGAGCGGTGAAGATCGAGCGTTTGACCTGCTCGTTCTCGGTCGCGGCCTCGATGACGATGTCGGACGGCCGCAGCGCCTCCAGCCCCACCGCCGGGCGGATGCGCTCGAGCGCCGCCTTGCGCTCGGCCTCGGAGATCAGCTCCTTGGCCACCTGGCGCATCATGTTGCCGTTGATCGTCGCGAGGCCCGCGGTGACGCGGTCCTCGTCGACATCGTTGAGGAGGACGTCGAGCCCCGCGAGCGCGCAGACGTGGGCGATGCCGTTGCCCATCTGACCCGCGCCGATGACGCCGACCGTCTTGATCTCCATCAGAGCTTCCTCGTTCCTCGATGCGCGCCTCGACGCCGCGTCCCGGCTCGCGCGCGGATGGCGGCCGGGACCGGCCGCCAGACTGACACGAACCGGCGCGCTTGCCCACGGCCTTCGCCGCGGGCGCCGCGCGCCGATCATCACCGACGCGGCCCCGGCCCGGGGCCGCCCTCACTCGCCCAGCGCGCCGTCGAGCTCCGGCAGGATCTGGAACAGGTCGCCGACCAGGCCGTAATCCGCGACCTGGAAGATCGGCGCCTCCTCGTCCTTGTTGATGGCGACGATGACGCGCGAATCCTTCATGCCCGCCAGATGCTGAATGGCGCCTGAAATCCCCACTGCGATGTAGAGATCGGGCGCCACCACCTTGCCGGTCTGGCCGACCTGCCAGTCGTTCGGGGCGTAGCCCGCGTCGACCGCCGCGCGCGAGGCGCCCATCGCCGCGCCGAGCTTGTCGGCGATCGGCTCGATGTAGGTCTTGAAGTTCTCGGTCGAGCCGAGCGAGCGGCCCCCCGAGATGATGATCTTCGCCGAGCCGAGCTCCGGGCGGTCGGAATGCGCGATCTCCTCGCCCTTGAAGGACGAGAGGCCCGGATCCTCCGCCGCGCCGACCGTCTCGACGGCGGCGGAGCCGCCGGTTCCGACGGCCTGGAAGGAGGCGGTGCGCACCGTGATCACCGTCTTCGGCTCGGCGCATTTCACCGTCTGGATCGCGTTGCCGGCGTAGATCGGCCGCTCGAACGTGTCCGGCGCCACCACCTTGATGATGTCGGAGACCTGCATCACGTCGAGCAGCGCCGCGACGCGGGGCATGACGTTCTTGCCGGTGGTCGAGGCCGGCGCCACGAGGGCGTCGTAGCCGTCCGCGAGCGAGACGATCAGGGCGGCGATCGGCTCGGCGAGGAAGTGCTCGTAGGCCTGCGCGTCGGCGTGGAGGACCTTCTCGACGCCGTCGAGCGTCGCGGCCGCCTCGGCGACGGCGCCCGCACCCGAGCCGGCGACGAGGACGTGGATCGGCGAGCCGATGGCGGCGGCGGCCGCGACCGTCTTGTGCGTCGCGTCCTTGAGCGCCGCGTTGTCGTGTTCCGCGAGGACGAGGATCGCCATGATCAGAGCACTCCCGCTTCGTTCTTGAGCTTCTGCACCAGCTCCGCGACGGAGCCCACCTTGACGCCGGCCTGGCGCTTGGGCGGCTCGGCCGTGCTCACCACGGTGAGGCGCGGCGCGACGTCGACGCCGAGCGCCTCGGGGGAGGTCTCGTCGAGCGGCTTCTTCTTCGCCTTCATGATGTTGGGCAGGCTGGCGTAGCGCGGCTCGTTGAGTCGCAGGTCCGTCGTGACGATGGCCGGCAGCTTCAAGGACACCGTCTGCAGGCCGCCGTCGACCTCGCGCGTGACGTCGACCGTCCCCTCGCCGGGCTCGACCTTGGAGGCGAAGGTGCCCTGCGCCCAGCCGAGCAGGGCGGCGAGCATCTGGCCGGTCTGGTTGCAGTCGTCGTCGATCGCCTGCTTGCCCATGATCACGAGATCGGGGCTCTCGTTCGCCACGATCGCCTGCAGCATCTTCGCCACCGCGAGCGGCTCCACGGGGCCGTCGGTCTTCACGAGGATGCCGCGGTCGGCGCCCATGGCGAGCGCGGTGCGAATCGTCTCCTGCGCCTGCTGCGGGCCGATCGAGACGGCCACGATCTCCGTCGCCACGCCCTTCTCCTTGAGCCGGATCGCCTCCTCGACGGCGATCTCGTCGAAGGGGTTCATCGACATCTTGACGTTGGCGAGGTCGACGCCGGAGCCGTCCGGCTTGACCCGGATCTTCACGTTGTAGTCGACGACCCGCTTCACGGGCACGAGGATCTTCATGGGTTGACCGTCCTTGTCGTGGTGCGCTGCGACACGCGCCCCGCCGGCCGCCCGCGGGCGCGGCCTCGCGAGGCGTGAATACGAAGGCGAGCGGACCGTACAGAGGCGCGTTCTTCCTTGTCAACGCGCGAAAAAGGCCAATCGGTCCCCGGCGCGCGAGATCGCGGACGGCGGCTCGCCGCAGCGCGACGCGCCGTCTCGGGCGGGCTCGAGGCCGATGACCAGGCGCGTATCGAGGGCCTCGGCTGCGCGGGCGAGCGACGCGAGCGGCGTATCGGCCTTGGTCGAGAGAAGATCGCGCACGTCCCGGGGCGCGACGCCCAGCCTCGCCGCGAACTCGTCGGCGGAGATGCCCGAGGTCCGCAGGGCGAGGTAGACGGCGAGCTTCGCGCCGAGCAGCGGGAGCAGGGGAACGAGCTGCTCGCCGGGCTCGGGCGCGGTCGGCTCCGGCACGTCCCGGCCGCGATCCATCCGCGCACCCAGCACGACCTCGAGCGCGTCCGCCGCCAGCGCGAGCGCCTCCTCGACCGTGTCGCCCGCCGTGACGATCTCGGGAAGGCCACGGACGACGACGACGTGATCGCCGTCGACGGGCTCGATCGCGACGGGGTAGCTGAGCTGCATGGGAAGGCCTCCGTTCGCTAGACGGCGCGAGATCCCCTCACCGAGTCTTCCCCGGCACCCAAAGCACGTCGCCGTCGCCCTGCGCGTTCACCCAGCGGCTCGCCACGAACAGGAAATCGGAGAGGCGGTTGAGGTACTTCACGGCGGCGGCGGAGACGGGTTCGCCGGGCTTCTCGGCGAGGGCGGTGCACAGCCGCTCGGCGCGCCGGCAGACGGTGCGGGCGAGGTGGAGCGCAGCCGCGGCGGGGGTGCCGCCGGGCAGGACGAAGGAGCGCAGCGGCGCGAGCGCGGCGTTGAGCTGGTCGATCTCGCGCTCGAGCCGCTCGACCTGGCTCTCGACGATGCGAAGCGGCTCGTAGGGCAGGGGCTCGCCGGTGTCGGGGGTCGCGAGATCGGCGCCGAGATCGAACAGGTCGTTCTGGATGCGGGCGAGCATCCCGTCGAGTTCCGGCAGCGCCGCGGTGTGCAGGCGCGCCATGCCGATGCAGGCGTTCGTCTCGTCGACGGTGCCGTAGGTCTCGATGCGCAGGTCGTGCTTGGGGCGGCGCTCGCCGCTCGCCAGCGCGGTCGTGCCCTGGTCGCCGGTTCTCGTGTAGATGCGGTTGAGGACGACCACGTCCGCCTCCCTGCTCGTGTGGACAGAGCCCCGAGATAGGGCGTCGCGTCAGAAGGAGTAGCCGAGTCGGGCGCCGAAATTCGTCATGCTCGTCGGCTCGTCGCACAGGCCGTTGTTCGACAGGTGCTCGACCGAGGCGACGACGCTCCAGGTCTCGTTGAAGCGGTAGCCGAGCGACGCGCTCTCGCGCAGGCTCGGGCCGCAGCCGGCGGCGACGCCGTCCGCGCGCGCCGCGGTCGTGTAGGCGGCCGCGCGCGTCTCCTGCAGCGCGCCGCCGATCGACGCCTCCAGGAAGACCCGCGGACCGAGATCGATGTTCCAGCTCAGGCCGGCGAAGGCGAAGCTGACGCCGCCGTCGAAATCGAGGCTCGCGCCGAGGTGGGGGCGGGGGACGAAGTAGCTGGCGAAGAGGTCGGAGGGGGTGAGCGGCTTCTGGAACACCAGCTCCGCGTGAACGGCGCCGCTGCTCTCCTCGCTGAACGGGTCGACCGAGAAGACCCCGAAGCGCGCCTCGGACAGGAAACCGCCGCGCATGCCGGGCGGCGGCTGATATCCGCCCTGGCTCGAGCCGTGGACGTCCGCCGCGGACGCCGTGCCCGCGGCCAGGAGGCCGACGAGGACGGTTGCGGTGGCGGTGGCGACTCGCATGGGCTGCGGTACTCCTCGACGAGCGTCCTAGCGCCGAATCCCGACGAAGGAAAGGCGCATCGACCCGCAACGGGGGCCGCGTCGACGCACACCCTTCGCTTCCAGCCCCATTGTGGCGACAATCGGGCGAACACTCGTCCAAGCCGCGCTCGAAGGCGTGGCGGCGGTCAGGCCGCGCGCCACCAGATCACGCCCATGATCACGACGATCGCCACGAACTGCAGCAGGACGCGCAGGCGCATCAGCTGCTGCGAGCGGTTGGCGCTGCCGCCGCGCAGCATGTTGGCGAGCCCGAGCAGCAGCACGACGAGCACGAGCCCGATCGCGACAGCGACGATGACGTCGTCGAAACCCATGGATTGATCCCTCGTCGGCGCCGGCGGCGAGAACGCGCCGCCGGTCGCCCGCGCTTCGTTGGTGGAGGCCTCGATCTAGGGCGCGCGGCCACGCCGGGCGAGGTCCGCTCCCCCGCGTCTCAGGCGTCGGGCAGGGCGCGCGGCGCGGGGCTCACGACGCTCGCGCCGCCGCCGCGGACCTCGTAGACCGCGAGCGCGCGATCGTTGAGCCCGTCCGGCCGGAAGCGGAAGACGCCGTCGACGCCCGCGAAGCCCGAGCGGTTCGTCAGCACCGGCTCGGAGAAGCGCTGCGTCCCCTGCGTGCGGTTGAGCGCCGCCGCCAGCGAGACGGCGTCGTAGGCGAGCGAGGCGATGCGGATCGGCTGTTCGTCGAATGCCTGCGCGTAGCGGCTCGCGAAGCTCTGGAAGCCGCTCTGCTCGGGCGCGGCGTACCAGCCGCCCTGGAGCGCGGCGAGGCTCATCACCGAGGGCTCGTTCCACAGCCCCGTGCCGAGTGGCTTCACCCGGCTCGGGTCGAAGCCCGCGGCCTGGAGCGCGGCGCTCACCGCGACGAGCCCCTGCGGCGATTCGGGGATGAACAGCGCGTCCACCTGCGGCGCGGCGCCGGCCGCGACGCCGGCGATGCGCGCGACCGCCTGCTGCGGCTGTCCCGCCGGGTAGCGCTCCACCTGAACCACCCGCACGCCCCGGCGCGCCGCGGTCTCGCGGAACTGCGCCTCGACGACGTTGCCGTAGGTGGTCTGCGGGATCAGCGCCGCGACGGCACGCCGGCCGTTCTGGGCGGCGTAGTCGACGACGCGGGCGACCTCGGGCTGGGGCAGGAAGCCCATCAGGTAGACGCCGCGTGTCGCGACCGTGGCGTCCGTCGAGAAGGCGAGGACGGGCACGTTCGAGGACTGCGCGACCTGCCCCGCGGCCTGCACGGAGCCCGCGAAGAGCGGGCCGATCATCAGCTCCGCGCCCTGGGCGAGGGCGGCCTGCGCCGCCGCGCGCGCCCCTTCCGGCGTGCCGGCGGTGTCGTAGACGGTGAGCTGGATGTCCGGCGTGTTGAACTCCGAGAGCGCGAGGCGGGCGGCGTCGCGCATGTCCTCGGCGGCGGCCTGACCCTGGCCCGCGCCCGTCAGCGGCAGCAGCATCGCGACCGCGACGCTGCCCTCGCCGATGCGCTCGCCCGCCGGTGCGCTCGGCGCCGCCGCGAAGGGACTGTCTCCCCCCGCGAACGGCGTGGTGCAGGCGGCCAGAGCGAGCGTCGCGAGCCCCGCGAGGACCCCGCGCGCCGCCCGGCCGAAACCTTCCGTGCGCGGCGCCGAGACGGCGCGGCGCGCTGCGATCTCCCCGTTCGCGTTCATACGCTACCCTTTCCTCGTCTCCCGCGGTCGGCCTAGGATGGCGCCCGCGCGTCGCGTCGTTCCCGTTCCGCCGTTTCGTGACACGGCAGCGGCGACAACGCAATTTTAACTTAGATTCGCCGGGCCGCGACGGCCGATGCGTCGCCCGGCACGCCTCCAGCATCCGGACGGATCGTTTCATGCCGCGTCCCATCGACAACCGCACCCGCCGCGCCGCCAAGCCCGGACGCGGGGAGGGCGGCGTCTTCACCGCCTTCGGAATCGCCGCCGAGGCCGAGCCGCTCGCGCCGGGCCTCTACGTGGTGGCGACGCCCATCGGCAATCTCGGGGACGTGAGCCTGCGCGCCCTCTCCACGCTCGCCGCCTCGGACGTCGTGCTCGCCGAGGACACGCGGGTGACGCGCCACCTCCTGGCGCACTACGGCATCGCGACCCCGCTCGTGTCCTATCACGAGCATTCCGGGGAGGGCGTGCGCGAACGCATGCTGGCGCGGGTGCGGGAGGGCCAGGCGCTGGCGCTTGTCTCCGACGCGGGAACGCCGCTCGTCTCGGACCCTGGCTACAAGCTCGTGCAGGAGGCCATCGCGGAAGGGCTGAGCGTGGTGCCGATCCCCGGGCCGTCCGCGATCCTCTCCGCCCTCGTCGTCTCGGGCCTGCCGTCGGACCGCTTCTTCTTCGAGGGCTTCCTGCCCGCCAAGAGCGGGGCCCGGCGGGCGCGGCTCGAGGCGCTCGCGGGTGTTCCCGGGACGCTGCTCGTCTTCGAATCGCCCCACCGCCTGCCGGAGATGCTCGCGGACGCGGCCGCCGTCCTCGGGCCGAGGCCCGCCGCGATGGCGCGCGAACTCACCAAGATGTTCGAGACGGTGCGCCGGGGGACGCTGGAGACGCTGGCGCAGGAATTCGCCGAGGCCGGGCCACCCAAGGGCGAGATCGTGGTGCTGATCGGCGAGGCGTCGTCCGAGACGCGGCGCGAGGAGGCCGAGAGCGGGCTCGACGCGGCGCTCGCCCGCGCGCTCGCGGGCCATTCGATCAAGGACGCGGCGGCGCTCGTCGCGGCCGAGACGGGCCTGCCGAAGCGCGAGGTCTACGCGCGGGCGCTGGTGCTGGCGAAGGGCGGCTGAAGGCCCTCGATGCGGAACGAGCGAGCCCCGCGCGGCGTGCCGCGCGGGGCTCTCGGCTCGGCTCTCAGCCCTCGCCGGAGAGGACCGACTTCGCCTTCGACCACCAGCCGGCGCGCTTGGGCCGGTTCGGGTCGGGCGGGGTCAGCACGACGGTGACGGGCTCCGCGGGCGCCTCTTCCTCGGCGGGAGCCGGCTCCGGAGACTCGCTCGAAGTCTCTCCGTGAGCCTCCGCGGGTGCCGTGGCGGCCTCCGCGACCGCGGGCTCGGCCGGCGCCTCGGGCGCCGCCTCCGCCGCGGCCTCGGCCTCCACCTCGCCCTTGCGCGGACGACGCTTGCGCGGTGCGCGCGCCTTCTTCGGCTTCTCCTCGACCGGGTTCTCCTCGGCCGCCGGCTCCGCGACCTCCGGGGCTGCGGGAGCCTCGTCGGCGGCGGTCACGGTGTCCTCCGCGGCGACGGCGGCGGCGAAGGCGGGCTCGGTCGCGGCCGCCGGCTCCTCGCCGTCATCCGCCTCGGCGCTCTGCGCCAGGGTCTCGCCCTCTCCCTCGTCGCCGCCCGGCAGCACGTCGCGGCGATCGCGGCGACCGCCGCGGCGACCGCGACGGCGGCGCCCGTCACGGCGCGCCTCGCCCTCGGCGCTCTCGTCGCGCTCCGGAGCGGCGGTCTCCGCGCCCTGCGCCTCCTCCGTCTCCTCGCCGTCGTAGGCCTCGTCGTCGCGACCCTCGTCTTCGCGGCGATCGCCGGCCTCGAAGCCGCCCTCGCGCGCCTCGCCGTTGCCGCGCCCGCGGCGCCGGCGCCGGCGCCGCCGCTTGCGGCCGTCGCCGGACGCCTCGCGCTCCTCCCGGTCGCCGCGCTCGGCGCGCTCCGGCTTCTCCTCGGCCTCCTCGGCCTCCTCCACCTCGGCCTCGGTCTCGGCCTCGGGCTCCTCGATCTCGATGGTGCGCACCGTCTCGGCCTTGACGCCGGTGGCGCGGCCGGCGGCGCCGACGGCCGGCTCGCCCTTGTCGATGGCGTAGGCGGAGGCGTGCTCCAGCGTCTCGTCGACCACGATGGTGATCGCGACGCCGAAGCGCTCCTCGAGCTCGCGCAGGTGCACGCGCTTCTGGTTCAGGACGTAGAAGGCCACCGCGAAGTGGGTGCGGACATTCAGGTTGTGCGTCGCGCCCTTGAGCAGCGTCTCCTCGATGCCGCGCACGAGCGACAGCGCCACCGACGGCGTCGCGCGCACGAAGCCGGATCCGGCGCAGGTGGGGCAGATCACCGACGACGACTCGAGCACGCCCGTGCGCATGCGCTGGCGCGACATCTCGAGCAGGCCGAAGGAGGAGATCCGGCCGATCTGGATGCGCGCCCGGTCGGTCTTGAGCGCGTCCTTGAGGCGCTTCTCGACCGCGCGGTTGTTGCGCTTCTCCTCCATGTCGATGAAGTCGATGACGATCAGCCCCGCGAGGTCGCGCAGCCTGAGCTGGCGGGCCACCTCGTCGGCGGCCTCGAGGTTCGTCTTGAGCGCCGTGTCCTCGATGTTGTGCTCGCGGGTCGAGCGGCCCGAGTTCACGTCGATCGAGACCAGCGCCTCGGTCGGGTTGATCACCAGATAGCCGCCGGACTTCAGCGAGACCTGGTTGGAGAACATCGCGTCGAGCTGCGCCTCCACGCCGAACGCGGCGAAGAGGGGAGTCGGTTCCTTGTAGGCCTTCACCGCCTTCGCATGGCTCGGCATGAGCATGCGCATGAAGTCCTTGGCCTCGCGGTAGCCCTCGTCCCCCGAGACGATGACCTCGTCGATGTCCTTGTTGTAGAGGTCGCGGATGGCGCGCTTGATCAGCGAGCCTTCCTCGTAGACGAGCGAGGGCGCCGTCGAGGTGAGCGTCTGCTCGCGCACGTTCTCCCAGGCGCGCATCAGGTACTCGAAGTCGCGCTTGATCTCGACCTTGGTGCGCGAGGCGCCGGCCGTGCGCAGGATCACGCCCATGCCCTCGGGGACCTCGAGGTCCTGGGCGATGGTCTTGAGGCGCTTGCGGTCGTCCGCGCTCGTGATCTTGCGGGAGATGCCGCCGCCGCGGGCGGTGTTGGGCATCAATACCGAGTAGCGACCGGCGAGCGACAGGTAGGTGGTCAGCGCCGCACCCTTGGTGCCGCGCTCCTCCTTCACGACCTGGACGAGCAGGATCTGGCGGCGCTTGATCACCTCCTGGATCTTGTACTGCCGGCGGGGGGTGCGCGAGCGCTCCGGCATCTCCTCGAGCGCGTCGCCGCCGAGCTGCTCGACGTTGTCCTCGTCGTCGCCGCCTTCGGCGTCGTCGTCGGAGGCGTCCTCGGAGGTGCTCTCGTCCCCCTTGGCCTTGCGGGTGCGCGAGCGACGCTTGGAGCGCTTCTCCTCCTCGCTCTCGCGCTCGCGCTCGGCCTTCGCCTCGTCCTCGATGAGCGCCTGCCGGTCGGCGACGGGGATCTGGTAGTAGTCCGGGTGGATCTCGCTGAAGGCGAGGAAGCCGTGCCGGTTGCCGCCGTACTCCACGAAGGCCGCCTGCAGCGACGGCTCGACCCGGGTGACCTTGGCCAGGTAGATGTTACCGCGCAGCTGCCTGCGATTGGCGGATTCGTAGTCGAATTCCTCGACCTTCGATCCGCGGACGACCACGACCCGGGTCTCTTCCGGGTGCGAGGCGTCGATGAGCATCTTGTTCGCCATGAAAAACTCTCGACATGGCGCCGGCCGCCGCGTCGTCTCCCCGCGATCGCGCCGCCGGGCGCGCGCGCGGGCGCAGCATCCGGCGGGTCGGGGCGGGAGAGGGGGACGTCGGGCCGTGCGCCGCTGGGCGCCCGGAGCGGGCGCGCGTGGGTTGGGATGGTCGGGTGTGCCTGGAATCGAGCGTCGCGCGCGTCGCGCCGGCCTCGTCCGTCGCGGGGAGCGACGCGTCGACGGCACTGCGCGCGGGGATGAGCACGGCGACGAGAGGGAGATCCGTCCTCGCGCGTGCGTCCATGCCCGATGGTCCTCTTCGAATTCGATGGGCCGGACGACGCCGGTCATCGCGCTGGCGGCACGGCTCGCGCCGCGCCCTTGCGACCTCCGTCCGGATCTCGGTGTCCCGGATCCCGGTGTCTGGCGCTCCGCTCCGCGAAGGGCCTCGGCGCGCCGACGGAGGGCGACGAGGCCGTCTCCGCGCGACGCCGCCGGATTCGGCAAAGCCGGACGAGGTCTCTTCCATTACCGAGAAGGCCCTGCCTTTGGCAAGACGGCAGACACGTGTTGCACGAAAATCACGCACGAGGCGCGCGCAACCGCGCTGCGCAAGGAACCGTTAACCACGGACCGCCTATCGGGTAGGACGGCGTGGCCGCCGCCGAGCGACTCGGCGGATCGATCCTGGGAGACGGCGATGCGCGTGGCGCGGCCTGGACCGCGGGTCTCGACGAGCGCCGGGGCTCTCCGCGAGCCGCGGGTGGCTCGCGTGCGCGCCCCGAGACCGGTCCCCACCGTCGTCCTCCGCGCTCTCGCACTGCTGGCGACCCTCCTCGTCCCCCTGCTCGCGCCCGTGCCCTCCCGCGCGGCGGACGCCGCCGCCGACGTCGTGGCGATCGCCGCCGCGATCGAGGAGACCGGCGCCGAGACCCGCCTCGTCCTCACGCTGAGCGCCCCGGTCGAGCCGAGGGTCTTCGCCATCGACCGGCCGGAGCGCATCGTCCTCGACCTGCCGAAGGTGAACTTCCAGATCCCGGCGGAGGAGGGCGCACGCTCCGGCGGCCTCGTCGCCTCCATGCGCTGGGGCCTGTTCGCGGCCGATCGTGCTCGGGTCGTGATCGCGCTCGCCGGCCCCGCGACGGTGACCGACGTGGCGGTGACGGCGCGCGACGACGGCGCGCATCTCCTGACGCTGAGCCTCGCCGCGGTCGGCGCGGAGGTCTTCGCCGCGCGGGTCGCCGCCGACGCGGGGGCGTTCCGCACGGCCTCGCTGCGCCCTGCGATCGCGCCGGATCCGGCGCCCGCAGACACCCGCCCGACGATCGTGATCGACCCCGGCCACGGCGGCATCGACCCGGGCGCGATCGCGGCGGGCGGCGTCGAGGAGGCGGACATCGTGCTCGCCTTCGCCCTCCGCCTCCGCGAGCGGCTCTCCGAGAGCGGGCGCTTCCGCGTGCTGATGACCCGCGAGACGGACGTCTTCGTGCCGCTGACCGAACGCGTCGGCTTCGCCCGGCGCGCGCAGGCCGACCTGTTCGTCTCGATCCACGCCGATTCGATCTCGTCCGCGCCGCAGGTGAGCGGGCTGACCGTCTACACCAATTCCGACGAGGCCTCCGACCGCGAGTCGGCGACGCTGGCCGAGCGCGAGAACAGCGCCGACGCGCTCGCGGGCATCGAGACGCGGGAGGCGCGCGACGAGGTCGCCGACATCCTGCGCGATCTCGCCGCGCGCGAGACCCGGGGCTATTCGCACGTCTTCGCGACGACGCTCGTCGAGGGCATGGGCGGCGTCGCGCGGCTCAACAAGAACCCGCACCGGCAGGCGGGCTTCGTCGTGCTGCGCGCCCACGACGTGCCCTCCGTCCTCGTCGAGCTCGGCTACCTGTCGAGCCGGCGCGACATCGCGCTCCTCACCTCGGAGGCGTGGAAGGACGGCGCCACTGCCGCGATGACCGCGTCGATCGACCGTTTCTTCGCGCCGCGTCTCGGCGACAGGGCCGACGCCGCCGCAGTTTCACCATAGATCGCTGGTCTCTCGGGCGGCGATCGGGGGCGCCCGGCCGCGGCGATTCCGCCGTGTGTCCGGATGGGGTAGTCTTCGCGAGAACGGCCGGCGCTTTCTGCGGCACCGGCCCTGACGGATCGGATCCTGCATGCGCATCGTCCTGCGATTCTTCGGCATCCTGTTCAGCGCGGGCTTCGTCGCCTTCCTGGTCGGTGCGGCCGCGCTCGCGATCGGCTACCTGCACTTCTCGCACGACTTGCCCGACCACGCGCAGCTCGCGCGGTACGAGCCCGCGGTGATGAGCCGCGTCCACGCCGCCGACGGGACGCTGGTGGCGGAATACGCCAACGAGCGCCGGCTCTACCTGCCCATCGGCACGATCCCGCGCGAGCTGATCAACGCGTTCCTCTCCGCCGAGGACAAGAACTTCTATTCGCACCTGGGCATCGACCCGGAGGGCATCGCCCGCGCCGTGGTGACGAACGTCTCCACCGGCACGACGCAGGGCGCCTCGACCATCACCCAGCAGGTCGCCAAGAACTTCCTGCTCTCGAGCGAGCAGACCTACGAGCGCAAGATCCGCGAGGCGCTGATCGCGCTGCGCATGGAGGCCGCGTTCACGAAGGACCAGATCCTCGAACTCTACCTCAACGAGATATTCCTCGGAACGATCGTGCCCGGGCGCAACCTGCACGGCGTCGCGGCGGCCGCGCTCGATTATTTCGACAAGTCCGTGCACGAACTCACGCTCGCGGAGTCCGCCTACCTCGCGGCGCTGCCGAAGGCGCCCAACAACTATCACCCGTTCCGCCAGCGGGAGGCCGCGATCGGCCGGCGCAACTGGGTGCTCGACCGTATGCTCGACAACGGCTTCATCACGCAGGCCCAGGCCGACGAGGCGAAGGCGGAGCCGCTCGCGGTGACCACGCGGCGGATCTCGCCGAACCTGCTCGGCGCGGGCTATTTCGTCGAGGAGGCGCGGCGCCAGATCGCCTCGCGCTACGGCGACGAGGCGCTCTACGAGGGCGGCCTCTCGATCCGCACCACGCTCGACCCGCAGATGCAGGCGATGGCCCGCAAGGCGCTGATCGACGGCCTCGTGCGCTACGACGAGGAGCGCGGCGGCTGGCGCGGGCCGGTCGAGTCGCTCGACCTCGCCGCGGCCCCCGACTGGGGCGTCGCGCTCGCCGGCGTGCGCCCGCTCGCGGACGTGCAGCCCTGGGAGCTCGCCGTCGTGCTCGAGATCGCCGACGGACGCGCCACGATCGGCCTGCGGCCGGGGGTGGACATCGCCGGCGCGGTCGACCCCGCCCGCACGACGGGCACCCTGAGCGCCGAGGGCGTGCGCTGGACCGGCCAGTCGGTGGACGGCGCGCTCGACGTGGGCGACGTCGTCTACGTCGAGCGGCAGGACGCGGGCGGCTACCGCCTGCGGCAGGTACCGCAGGTGTCGGGCGCCATCGTCGCGATGGACCCGCACACCGGGCGCGTGAAGGCGATGGTCGGCGGCTTCTCCTACGATCAGAGCGAGTTCAACCGCGCCACCCAGGCGCTGCGCCAGCCGGGATCCTCGTTCAAGCCCTTCGTCTACGCGGCGGCCCTCGACAACGGCTACACGCCGTCCTCGATCGTGCTCGACGAGCCGATCACGATCCAGGCGGCGGGCGCCGAGGCGTGGTCGCCCACGAACTACGACGGCCGCCCCGCCGGCCCGCGCACCCTGCGCTACGGCATCGAGCGCTCGAAGAACCTGATGACGGTGCGCCTCGCGCAGGACGTGGGCATGCCGCTGGTCGTGGAGTACGCGCGTCGCTTCGGCGTCGTGGACGACATGCTGCCCGTGCTCTCGATGTCGCTCGGCGCCGGCGAGACCACGGTGCTGCGCATGGTCACCGGCTACTCGATGTTCGTGAACGGCGGCAAGCGCATCCGCCCGACGCTGATCGACCGCATCCAGGATCGCCACGGCGACACGATCTTCCGCCACGACACGCGCGAGTGCATGGGCTGCGAGGCGCAGGCCTGGCAGGGCCAGGACGAGCCGCAGCTCGTCGACGACCGCGAGCAGGTGCTCGACCCGCTCACCGCCTACCAGATCACCTCTATGATGGAGGGCGTGGTCGAGCGCGGCACGGCGACCTCGCTGCGCCGGGTCGGCAAGCCGCTCGCGGGCAAGACCGGCACGACGAACGAGGCGAAGGACGTGTGGTTCGTCGGCTTCTCGCCGGATCTCGCGGTGGGCGTCTACATCGGCTTCGACCAGCCCCGACCGATGGGCCGCGGCGTCACCGGTGGCGGCTACGCCGCGCCGATCTTCGGCGACTTCATGGAGATGGCACTCGCCGACGAGCCGGCGACGCCGTTCCGCGTGCCGCCGGGCATCAAGCTCATCCCGGTCAACGCCGGGAGCGGGCTGCGCGCCGGCGCGGGTGAGGGCAACGTCATCCTCGAGGCCTTCAAGCCTGGTACCGCCCCGCCGGACAACTACGCCATCGTCGGCTTCGGCCCCGACGGAGGCGACGGCACGCTGGTTCCCCCCGAAGCCCTCCAGTCCATCGGTGGAGGAACCGGCGGGCTCTACTGAGCCCGCCGCTCCGCCGCGTCAGCCCAGGACCTCGCGCACCGCGCCCACGGTCGCCGCCACGATCGTGTCGGCCTCGTCGCCGGTCAGGCACAGGGGCGGCGCGAAGCCGAGGATGTCGCCCTGGGGCATGGCGCGGGCGATCACGCCCCGGGCCGCCAGAGCGGCGGCGACCTGCGCGCCGACCTTCGCCTGGGGGTCGAAGAAGACGCGCGCATCCTTGTCCGCGACGAACTCCACGGCGGCCAGCAGCCCGTCCCCGCGCACCTCGCCGACCCTGGCGTGGCCGGCGAGCGCATCGGCCAGCGCGCCGCGGAAATACGCGCCGACGCTGCGCGCGTTCTCGACGAGGCCGAGTTCGTCGATGAGCGCGAGGTTCGCGACGCCCGCCACCGCGCAGAGCGGATGGGCGGAGTAGGTCCAGCCGTGGCCGATCGGGCCCATCGCGTCCGAGCCCTGCACCAGCACGTCCCACATCTCCTGCCCGACGATCGAGCCCGACAGCGGCGCGTAGGCGGAGGTGAGCCCCTTGGCGATGGTGATCAGGTCCGGCCGCATGCCGTAGTGCTCCGAGCCGAACATGGTCCCGAGCCGGCCGAAGCCCGTCACCACCTCGTCGGCGATGAGCAGGATGTCGTGGCGCTGGAGGATCGGCCCGATCTTCTCCCAATAGCCCTTCGGCGGCGGCACGATGCCTCCGGTCCCGAGCAGCGGCTCGCCGATGAAGGCGGCGATCGTGTCCGGCCCCTCGCGTTCGATCAGCGCCTCGAGCTCGGCGGCGCAGAAGTCGGAAAAGTCCTCCTCGGTCATCGAGAGGTCCGGACGGCGGAAGAAGTAGGGCGCCTGCGTGTGCAGGATCGGCGCCATCGGCAGGTCGAAGGCCGCGTGGAAGAGATCGAGACCGGTGAGCGAACCCGTCATCACGCCCGAGCCGTGGTAGCCGCGCCAGCGCGAGACGATCTTCTTCTTCTGCGGCCGCCCGCGCACGTTGTTGTAGTACCAGACGAGCTTGATGTTGGTCTCGTTCGCGTCCGAGCCGGAGAGGCCGAAATAGACCCGGCTCATGTGCGCCGGCGCACGCTCGACGATCATCTTGGCGAGCCGGATCGCCGGCTCGGAACCGTGGCCGACATAGGCGTGATAGTAGGCGAGTTCGTGCGCCTGCCGCGAGATCGCCTCCGCGATCTCGGTGCGGCCGTAGCCGACGTTGACGCAGTAGAGGCCGGCGAAGGCGTCGAGCGAGCGCCTGCCGTCGCGATCGACGATGGTGCAGCCCTCGCCACCCACCACGATGCGGTTCGGGCTCTCGCCGCGGGCGTGCTGGCCCATGTGCGTCGAGGGGTGGAAGAAGTGGTCGCGGTCCCAGGCGGCGAGCTGGTTGTCGTGGAGGTTCATGGGGGTTCTCCCGAAGTGATGATCGTCGTGCGCGCGGCGGCTCGTCAGCCGAGGTCGATGCAGGCGTATTTCAGCTCGGTGAAGGCCTCGAGCCCCGCGCGGGCGCCTTCGCGGCCGAGCCCGGACTGCTTGACGCCTCCGAAGGGGATCGGCGCGCCCGTGATGGAGACGCGGTTGATCGCCACCATGCCGACCCGCAGCGCCCGCGTCATGCGCAGGGCCCGTCCGACGTCGCGGGTGACGACGTAGGCGACGAGGCCGTATTCGGAGGCGTTCGCGCGGGAGACGACCTCCGCCTCGTCGCGGAAGGTGGTCACGGCCGCGACCGGCCCGAAGGTCTCCTCGCGCATGATCAGCGCGTCGTCGGGCACGTCGGCGAGGAGCGTCGGCGCGACGAAGCGGCCGCCGCGCGGATGCGGCGTCCCGCCGACGACGACGCGCGCGCCGCGATCGCGGGCGTCCGCGACCTGGGCGGCGATCTTCGCTGCGGCGCGCTCGTGCATCATCGGGCCGATCTCGACATCGGGCTCGAGCCCCGGTCCGACGCGCAGCGCGGCGATGCGTTCGGCGAAGCGGGCGAGGAAGCGCTCCGCGAGCGTCTCGTGCACGTAGATGCGGTTGGCCGCGAGGCAATCCTGGCCGGAGGTCGCGAACTTCGCGTCCATGGCGATGACGACGGCGCGCTCGACCTCGGCGTCCTCGAAGACGATCAGCGGCGCATGGCCGCCCAGCTCCATGACGAGGCGCTTCATCGTCGGCGCGCAGCGCGCGGCGATGCGCCGGCCGATCTCGGTCGAGCCGGTGAAGCTCAGCGCGGCGACGCGCCCGTCGTCCGAGAGACGCCCGACGATCGTCTCCGCGTCGCCCGTCACGACGTTGAGCACGCCGGCGGGAAGCCCGGCGCGCTCCGCGAGTTCCGCCAGTGCGAGGGCGGAGAAGGGGGCGTGGTGCGAAGGATGGGCGACGATGGTGCAGCCGGCGGCCAGCGCGGCCGCGGCCTTGCGGGTGAGCATGGCCGACGGGAAGTTCCAGGGCGTCACCACGGCGACGACGCCGACCGGCTCGCGGGTCACGATCGTGTGCGCCTCGGGCTTGTGGCTCGCGAACGTCTCCGCGCCCATGCGCTCGCCCTCCGCCGCGTACCAGTCGACGAAGGAGGCGGCGTAGTCGATCTCGCCGCGCGCCTCGGCGAGCGGCTTGCCCTGCTCGAGCGTCATCAGGAGGGCGAGGTCCTCCTTCGCCTCGAGGATCAGGCGATACCAAGCGCGCAGGCGATCGCCGCGCTCGCGGGGGAGGAGCGCCGCCCAAGCCGCCTGAGCCGCGAGCGCGGCTGCGACGGCGGCGTCGATTTGCGCCGCGTCGAGGGCGGTCACCCACCCGAGCCAGGCGCCGCTCGCGGGATCGGTGACGGCGAAGCCCTCGCCGGACGCGCCGGCGACCCAGCGGCCGTTCACGTAGGAGAGCTCGCGCACGAGGCGCTTGTCGGCGAGCGTGGCGAGCGCGGGATGACGGTCCGGGCGCGAGACGTGCGCGGTCATGGGAGCCTCCTCGATGGGCCGCAGGGCATGGCGATCATGCTAGCGACGCATCCGGGAGAGGGAGGCCGTATGCGGCCGGCGCGCGAGAGGGATGGTCTCGTGCGCGCGGCCGCCGGAGAGAGAGTCTCTCGTCGCGCGCGCCCGCGCCTACCGCCCGCCGCGCGGCGCGAGCGGCTTGCCGACCTGGGCGGCGGAGGCGGCGGCGAGGGCGCCGTCGTGGGCGATCTCCTCGCCGCTACGCGTGCCGCGTCCGGTGCGTGCCTCCTCCCCCGTCGCGCCCGGCTCGCGGTGATCGGGGATCGACCGGGCGTGGGCGACGGCCTCGTCGCCGAGGCTCGTCTCGCCCTCGGCCTCGCGCCGCGCACGGGCGCGCGCGAGGCGGCTCTCGTCGAGGTCCTGCTTCGGGATGGGGCGGGCTCGGTCCTGCTCGTTCTGCGTCATGGCGGTGGTCCTCTCGACTGGAAACGCGGTCCGTCTCCCGAGCCAAGATCCACCGCCCGGCTAATGTTCCGCGGCCGCGCTCAGCTCGTCGCCATGATCGTCGCCGCGACCGCGTAGAGGACGAGGATCGTCGCCGATTCGAAGCCGATGCCGCCCGGCCCCGCCTTCTCGCGGCGCACGAGCCCCATCAGCAGCACGCCCGTCATGACGATCGTCGCGGCGATCACGAACGTGTCGGCCGCGCCCATCCGGTGGTAGAGCGAGCCGTCCCGGTAGGCGACGTCGGCGAAGGCGAGGAAGATCGTGTCGAAGGCGTTACCGCCGATGATGCCTCCCACCGCGAGCGTGAGCGCGCCCCGGCGCACCGCGGCGACGGAGGTGACGAGCTCCGGCAGCGACGTCGCGACCGCCGTCAGCAGCCCGCCCACCGCCGTCTCGGCGATGCCGGTGCGCTCGGCGATGGCGATGCCGGTCTGGCTGATGCCGAAGCCGGCCGCCGCGACGAAGGCGACGAGGACGCCGAACTCCGCCCACAGGCGCCCGAGGGGGCGCTGCCCGTCCTCGGACTGCGCGCTCTCCTCGGCTTCCTTCTCGAGGTCCTGGGTATCGCGCGTCATGCGCGGGAACCACATCGGCTCCTCCTTGGCGAGCTTCACGAGCCGGATGCCGTAGGCGTAGCCGAACAGGATGATCAGCGTCGCGGGGTGGATGCCCAGAACCGTCCAGTCCGGCCCCGCGGCCGCGGCGACCGGCACGGCGAGGAGCGTCACGAGGAGCGCCCCCTGCGACAGGTTCGCGGCCGACGCCGCCGCGTGCTCCAGGTTGGCGCGGCGATAGAACAGGTCGGCCACCGCCAGGAACGCCGTCTGCACCGCGATCCCGCCGACCGCGTTGGCGATGGCGAGGCTGGGATAGCCCTCCCACGCGGCCACGACGGAGGTGAGGATACCCGGCAGCGAGGTCGAGCCGCCGAGCAGCACCGCGCCGACGAGGGCCTCCCCCCAGCCGATCCGGTCCGCCAGGACGTCGGCGCGCGCGGCGAGGAGCGTACCGGCGATCGCGATGACGGCGGCGCTGACGAGAAAGCCGCCGATGATCCAGGCCATGGAGGCGTCGGAAAGGTCGAGCACGGGTCCTCCCGAGCCGCCGCGTTCCGATGCTGCGTCGCGGCGGGTCGTGCGCCAACCTGCCCGCCACGGCGACGGTTCCGTCGCGGGGCTCGCGGACACGCATCGGCGCGTGCGACGGCGCGCTTGACTTGGCCGCGTCCGCGGCCCGACACAGCCGAGCGACCCGCCCGCGGCCGCGCGCCGCCCGAGTTTCCCGATGTCCAGCGTTCTCGCCTCGCTCGTTCCCGTCTTCCTGGTGATCGCCGCCGGCTGGTCGGCGCGGGTCACGGGGTTCGTCGAGGAGGCGCACTGGCCGGGGCTCGAGAAGGTGACCTACGTCGTCTTCTTCCCGGCCATCATCATCGCCACGCTCGCCCAGGCGGAACTCGCGACCGTGCCGGTGGGCGGCGTCGGCGCCGCGCTCGTCGCCGCGATCCTCGTCAACGCCGGCGGGCTCCTCGCCGCGCGCCGGACGCTGCAGCGGCGTGCGGGGATCTCCGGGCCGAGTTTCACCTCGGTGTTCCAGGGCTCGACGCGCTGGAACACCTTCGTGGCGCTCGCCGTCGCCGGCAGCCTCTACGGAGAGCGCGGTCTCGCGCTGATGGCGGTCGCCATCGCCGTGATGATCCCGCTCCTGAACCTGATGGCGATCGGCGTCCTCGTGCGATTCGCCGGCGGGCCGCCCCAGAGCGCCCGGCAGATCCTGCTCGCCATCGTGACGAACCCCTTCATCTGGTCCTCGGCCATCGGGATCGCGATCAACGCGAGCGGCCTCGTCCTGCCCGCGCCGGCGCTCGACTTCGTCGAGATCCTCGGCGCGGCGGCGCTGGCGGCGGGACTGCTCGTGGTCGGGGCCGGGCTCGACATGCGCCGCCTCGCGCGGCCGGGCCGGGCGCACTGGCTCGCGATCGCGACGAAGATGCTCGTCCTGCCGGTCGTCGCGGTGACGCTGGCGCGCCATCTCGGCGTCTTCGGCGACGATCTCGTCGTCGTGGCGATCGCCTCGAGCGTGCCGACCGCGAGCGGCGGGTACATCCTCGCCAAGCAGATGGGTGGCGACGCGCCGCTGATGGCGGAGATCATCACGCTTCAGACGCTCGCGGCCATGCTGACGATGCCCGTCATGATCACGGTGCTCGCATTGTGAACATGCGTGAAAAAACGTCCTGGAGATGATCAACTTTTTGCTGTAGCCAATATACAGGCTCGAATAGGTTGCACTAGCGCTCTGCGCGTGCGTCTGTCAGTCCGGAATTGGAAATGCGCTCGACCGACGATACCGACCCTGCACCCGAGACCGCCCCAGGTGGCGGACGCACGTCGCCTCTCTCGCGCGAGGAGGCCGCGCGCTACATAGGAGCGATCACCGCCGAGCTGGGCGAGATCGCGCGCCGTTCCGACCTCGATCTCCTCGCCTATTTCCTCGAGATGGCACGGATGGAGGCGCAGGAACTCACCAAGGCGCAGCGCAAGGCCGAGGCCAAAGCGCGCAAGGGCCTCTGACGGAGCCTCCCGCCCGGGCGGAGGCTCTGGCCTCACGGCGTGAGCGAGACGCCGTTTCCGCCGTGGCGCTCCAGCCGCCCGGAGAGCTCGAGTTCGGTGAGCACCCGGTTCACGGATCCAATCGGCAAACCGGACTGCCGGGCGAGGTCGTCGATGCCGACGGGCGCCGGGCCGAGGAGGGCGAGGACCCGAGCCTCCGGTTCCGCGGCGTCTCCGCCTGCGGCCGGCGCCTGCGACGGCGGCTCCTCGAGATCGATGCCGACGAGGGGTGCGCGCGGGGGAGGGGGCAGCGGCACGCCGAAGTCGAGCCAGTCGAGCTCGTCCCAGAGCGCCTCCGCCGTGATCTCGCCGGAGACCTCCTGCGCCTCCAGGCTGTCGATCCAGCTCGCGTCGACCAGCGGCATCAGCGCCGAAACGACGTGATCGGCGGCGGCGCAGAGGGTCGCGCCCTCGCGGATCAGCGCGTTGGCGCCTTCCGCCCGCGGGTCCAGCGGCGAGCCGGGAACGGCGAAGACGATGCGGCCCTGCTCGTTGGCGAAGCGCGCGGTGATCAGCGAACCCGACCGGCGCGCCGCCTCGACGACGACGGTCCCGAGCGACAGCCCCGAGACGATCCGGTTGCGGCGCGGGAAGTCGCGGGCCTTCGGCTCCCAGGAGAACGGCATCTCTGAGAGGACGGCGCCACCCTCGTCGAGGATGCGCGCGTGGAGCGGCTCGTTCTCGGCGGGGTAGACCCGGCCGAGCCCGCCGGCGAGCACCGCGATCGTCGCCCCCGGCGCCGCGCGGTGGGCGGCGGTGTCGACGCCCCGCGCGAGGCCCGAGACGACGCCGAAGCCGGCGTCCGCGAGCTCGCGCGCGAGGCGTCCGGCGAAGGTGAGGCCGGCCGCGGAGGCGTTGCGCGAGCCGACGATCGCGACGCAGGGCGCGGCGAGCGCCGCGACGTCGCCGCGCACGCAGATCACCGGCGGAGCGGTGTCGACGGCGCGCAGTGCCTTCGGGTATCCCGGCCCGGCGGAAGCGAGGAAGCGCGCGCCCACCGCCCGCGCCGCCCGCATCTCGCGCTCGATCTCGGCCTCGCTCGCGATCCGCAGCCGCGCGCGGCCGGACTTGCGGGCGAGGTCCGGCAGGGCCTCGAGCGCCGCGCGCGCGCCGCCGAACTGGTTGACGAGCGCACGGAAGGTTCGCGGGCCCACGTTCTCGCTGCGGATCAGGCGCAGCCAGTCGAAGAGCTGGTCGTCGCTGAATGGTGCCGTCATTTCCCCCCGATCCTGCTCTCGGAGCCGGCGAGCAACCGTCTCAGGTTCTCGCGATGCTTCCACCAGAGCAGGATTGTGAGGAGAATTGCAAGCTCCGCCATCTGCCGCTCGCCGACGTACCACAGCGCGAGCGGTGCCGTCAGACTGCCGACCAAGGCCGAGAGGGACGAGTAGCGGGTCGTGACGGCGACGAGCAGCCAGGCGGCGCAGAACGCGAGCCCGATCCGCCAGTCGAGCCCGAACAGCACGCCGATGTAGGTCGCCACGCCCTTGCCGCCCTTGAACCCGAGCCATACGGGATAGCAATGGCCGAGGAAGGCGGCGAAGGCGGCGATGACGGCGGTGTTCGGCCCCCATTGCCAGGCGATCAGCACCGCCACCGTGCCCTTGAGCGCGTCGCCGAGCAGGGTGGCCGCGGCGAGGTCCTTGCGGCCCGTGCGTAGCACGTTGGTCGTGCCGATGTTGCCCGAGCCGATGTCGCGCACGTCGCCGAGCCCGGCCGCCTTGGTGAGCAGCAGCCCGAAGGGGATCGAGCCGGCGAGGTAGCCGAGGGCGAGGGCGCCGAGATAGTAGGGCCACGCGAGGCCCCAGTTCATGGATTCGACGATCATGGGCATCCCTTCGAGCGAGGAGGCGTGACGGCGGCACGGCCGGAGGACGGGCGTGGTCGCCGATTACGGGCGCGCAGCGATTCCCCTCTCCCTCGTGGAGAGGGGCTAGGGGTGTGGGGCGTCGCGCAGCGCGGTCCGGTGGTCGGACGCGCGACGAGCGTGTTGCAGATCGGCATGCGCGTCGAACTGGTCCTGCACGCCCCACACCTCCGACCCCTCTCCACGAGGGAGAGGGGAGAGCCGCTGCGCGCGACATCGGCGTATCGCACGCTGCGATTCGGCGCGCTCGGGCGGCGGGAAGGCATGAGCCGCCCGCTCAGGGCTCGGCCGAATACGCCACCCGCCCGGCGACGAGGGTCAGGTGGACACGGCCTTCCATGCGCGCCTCGTCGAAGGGCGAGTTCTTCGAGCGGGACTTGAGGTCGGCCTTGTCGAGCACCCAGGGCTCGTCGGGGTCGAACAGGATCAGGTCGGCGGGCGCGCCGCGCGAGAGCCGGCCCTGCTCGAGGCCGAGGATGTCGGCGGGGCGCGAGGTCATCGCCGCGATCAGCGCCGGCAGCGAGATGCGGTCGGCGTGGACGAGGCGCAGGCCCGCGCACAGCAGCGTCTCGAGGCCGAGCGCGCCGTTCGCCGCCTCCGCGAAGGGCAGGCGCTTGGTCTCGACGTCCTGCGGGTCGTGGTCGGAGACGATCACGTCGAGCGTGCCCTCGACGAGCGCCTCGATCAGCGCCTGGCGGTCCTCCTCGCCACGCAAGGGGGGCGAGAGCTTGAAGAAGGTGCGGTAGCCGCCGATGTCGTTCTCGTTGAAGGTCAGCGAGTTGATCGAGACGCCGCAGGTGAGGCCGATGCCCGTGTCCTTGGCGCGGCGGGCGATCTCTATCGAATCGGGGCACGACAGCATGGGCGCGTGCAGGCGCGTTCCCGCGAGGCGGGCGAGGCGCACGTCGCGCTCGAGCACGATGGTCTCGGCCTCCTTCGGGATGCCGAGCAGGCCGAGCCGCGCGGAGAGCTCGCCCTCGTTCATCACCCCGTCGCCGACGAGGTCGGGGTCCTCGCAATGGTTCATCACGAGCGCGCCGACGTCGCGGGCGTAGAGGAGCGCGCGGCGCATGACGCGCGCGTTCGTCACGCAGCGCGCCCCGTCGGTGAAGGCGACGGCGCCGGCCTCGCCGAGGAGGCCGAACTCGGTCATTTCCCTGCCTTCGCGACCCTTGGTCAGCGCGGCGGCGGGGAGCACGCGCACGATCGCCGTGTCGCGGGCGCGGCGCAGCATGTAGTCGACGATCGCCGGCTCGTCGACGGCGGGGTCGGTGTCGGGCATGGTGACGAGCGTCGTCACCCCGCCCGCGGCGGCGGCCTCGCTCGCGGAGGCCAGCGTTTCGCGGTGCTCGGCGCCCGGCTCGCCGACGAAGGCGCGCATGTCGACGAGGCCCGGCGCGAGCACGCGCCCGTCGCAGGCGATCACCCGCGCGCCCTCCGGCGCCGGCGGCGCGGCGCCCCAGACGACGTCGGCGATCAGGCCGTCCTCGACGCGCACCGAGCCGCGGCCCTCGCGCAGGCGCTCGGGGTCGACGAGGTGCGCGTCCTGGAGAACGAGGCTCGTCATGCGGCGCTCGGGATCTCGTCGAGGGCGTGGAATACGCGGCATCCGTGGGACCGGGCGGTGGCGACCATGTCGTCGGCGCCGGCCGAAGGCCCGCCGATCCGCAGCACGCCGTCGCACTTGGCGACGAGGCGCCGCGCGATCGGATGGAAGATCTCGTCGAACACCGCGTCACCGATACCCGTCGAGCCCGCCCGCTCGATCAGCGGCAGCGCGTACCATTCCCCCAGCACCGGCAGGTGCCCGGCGCGGAACAGCGCCAGCGCCGTGTCCGTCATGGCATCGACGTTGGCCTGGATCTTGGCCGGGTCGTCGCCCGTGCCGGATCGATAGGGGCCGGCGACGAGGATCATCAATGCAGCCATGGTGTCACCCGTTCGGCAGATGCGAGGCGAGCGCCTCGAGGACGGCCATGCGGACCGCCACGCCCATCTCCACCTGCTCGCGGATGAGCGACTGCGCGCCGTCGGCCACGTCCGACGCGATCTCGACGCCCCGGTTCATCGGGCCTGGATGCATCACGAGCGCGTCGGGGGCGGCGTGGGAGAGCTTCTCCGCGTCGAGCCCGTGGTAGCGGAAGTACTCCTTCACCGAGGGCACGAAGGAACCGTGCATGCGCTCGCGCTGGAGGCGCAGCATCATGACGATGTCCGCGCCCTCGATGCCCCGGCGCAGGTCGGAGAAGCAGGGGAAGCCCAGCGCCTCGATGCCCGCGGGCAGCAGCGTCGAGGGCGCGACGAGCCGCACCTTGGCGCCCAGCGCCGCGAGCAGGATCATGTTCGAGCGCGCCACCCGCGAATGCAGGATGTCGCCGCAGATCGCGACCGTGAGCCCCTGGATGCGGCCCTTGTTGCGGCGGATCGTCAGCGCGTCGAGGAGCGCCTGGGTCGGATGCTCGTGCGCGCCGTCCCCGGCGTTGACCACAGCGCAGTCGACCTTGCGGGCGAGGAGGTGCACCGCGCCCGCGGAATGGTGGCGCACGACGATGATGTCGGGGTGCATGGCGTTGAGCGTCGCCGCGGTGTCGACGAGGGTCTCGCCCTTCTTCACCGAGGAGGAGGCGACCGCCATGTTCATGACGTCGGCGCCCAGCCGCTTGCCGGCGAGTTCGAAGGAGGCCTGCGTGCGCGTCGAGGGCTCGAAGAACAGGTTGATCTGCGTGCGGCCCCGCAGCGTGGACTTCTTCTTCTCGATACGCCGCGACACCTCCACCGCATCGTCCGCCGCGTCCAGCAACGCCTCTATGTCGAGGGGCGAGAGGCCCTCGATCCCGAGGAGGTGGCGATGCGGATAGCGGGGGCGGGCGTCGGGCATGAGAGGACGGTATAGACGCTCCGGGGGCGGGGGCAAGCGGTCGTGTGGGCGTGACGGAAGCGCCTTTGGGTGCCGACGTCGAGCGCCCCGGGTCCTCTCCGAGAGTGAGGAGAGCGCGTCTGCGGGTCCGATCCGCCGTCGACCTCGGCCGATCCGCGTCGACGGGACCGGCGTTCCCGCAGTGCCCTCCCGTCCTCCCGCACACCGGAGGAACGAGAAGCCGCCTTCGCGCGTATCGCTCGACGCCTCGCCCGCGCGCTCTAGCCTCGCGCGCTGCGGCTCCGCGAGACGGGGTCCCTCTGCCATGCCCTGCGCGCACGTGCGACATGCACGCCAGCGCTGCGCGGCGTCATCCACTTGTCAAGGACGACGGGCACGAGTCACGATCAAGCATCGCCGGGCGAGCCCGGCGCCGAGCGCGAAGGGGTGACCCGAATGAAGCTCATGTCCCGCACGCAGGCGCGCCTCCAGGCGCTGGTGGGGCGCATCGACACGCGCTCCGACGCCCGGAAGATCGTCGACGCGCTCATCGCCGAGCGCGGCCAGAAGATCATGGAGGCCTGGTGGTGGCCGGCGGCGAAGCCGCTCGTCGAGGGCGTGCTGCGCTATCCGGAAGCGGTGCGCATGGCCGAGACGATCGCCCCGATGCAGGCGGACGCCGTGTTCGAGCATCTCTCCCGGCGCCTGAAGCTCGACGTGCGCACGAAGAACGCCGAGCGGCTGCCGCGGACCGGCAAGGTCGTCATCGTCTCGAATCACCCCACGGGCATCGCGGACGGCGTCGCGCTCTGGAACGCGGTGAAGGAGCGCCGGCGCGACCTCTCGATCTTCGCCAACCGCGACGCGATCCGCCTCAACCCGCGGCTCGCCGACATCATCGTGCCGGTCGAGTGGCGTTCCGCGTTCAAGACGCGGGAGAAGACGCGCGAGACGATTCGCCTCTCCACCCGCGCCTTCGACGACGAGCGCGCGGTGGTGCTGTTCCCGTCGGGGCGGCTCGCCTATTGGAACGACGACGAGAAGCGGCTGTGCGAGCGGCCGTGGATGTCCTCGGCGCTGGCGCTGGCGCGCCGCTACGATGCGCCGATCGTGCCGATCCACATGGGCGCGCGCAATTCCGGGCTGTTCCACTTCCTGGCGCGGGTATCGACGGAGCTGCGCGACATGACCGTGTTCTACGAGCTCCTGAACAAGACCGGCCAGCGCTTCGACATCCACTTCGGCGAGCCGATCGTGCCGGAGGCGCTCGAGGGGCGCGACATCCAGGTGCTGACGGAGCGCATGCGCGCGCACTGCTTCGAGACGCTGGCGCGCGACCCGGACGCCGCCTTCCTACCGTGATCAGAGCCCGCGCTTGGCCCGTGCCAGCGCGTCCCCGAACGCGTCGGCGAAGTCCGCCCGCTCGGGCGGGGAGAGCTCGCGGGCGATGACGACGCGCTCGCCGCGGGAGACGAGGGCGAGCGCCATCAGGCCGTAGTCCTCGTCGTGCTCCCGGTCGAGGCGCGTCCAGAGGGGGTTGAAGCGCCGTTCGGACCGCTCGCCGCGATGCGTCACCTTCCGGAAGAGCAGCTCGAGCGGCGTGAGAACCACCTCCTCGAAGCCCTTGGCCGAGCGGAAGCTCGCCTTGAAGGCGATCGCGAGCGCGACGAGATCGAGGCCGAGGAAGCCCGCCACGGGCCAGGCGCCGAGCAC
The DNA here is from genome assembly GCF_041514305.1 of Salinarimonas chemoclinalis. NCBI lineage: Bacteria > Pseudomonadati > Pseudomonadota > Alphaproteobacteria > Hyphomicrobiales > Salinarimonadaceae > Salinarimonas > Salinarimonas chemoclinalis. Next base: position 550,084 of record NZ_JBGMWH010000002.1, on the reverse strand, counting down.
GATGAAGGGGATGCTCGATCCCACCGCCGCGAGGCAGCACAGGACGAGCACCAGCCGCGCGCCCGAGGGCGCGAGCGAGCGGTGCGGGGTGATCTTCGCCGAGAACAGCGGTGCCGTCTCGTCTCCTGGATCGTCTCGGGTATCGGTATCGGCCATCGGGGGAACGCCTTGCCGTCTTCGCGAGGGAGAGTATAACGCGCACGTCGCCGCTTGGGAGTGTGCCGTGCGCTCGAAATCGCCGGAGGAGACGGTCGCCGACGCCGCACCCGCCGACGGGAGCGGGGAGGGGCGGCCCGTTCGCGGACGCGCCGCGACGGCGAAGACGGCCTCGAAGCCCCGACCGAAAGCGACCAAGCCGAAGCCAGCCGCCAAGTTCGCCGGCGCCATCGGCCGCAAGCCGCCCAGGCCCGTCGACGCCGAGACGCGCCGCGAGATCTTCCGCCGCCTCGCCGCCGCCGATCCCGATCCGCGCTCGGATCTCGAGTACACGAACCCCTTCACGCTCCTCGTCGCCGTCGTCCTCTCCGCCCAGGCGACGGACGCCGGCGTCAACAAGGCGACCCGCGGCCTCTTCCCGGTGGCGGACACGCCCGCCGCCATGCTGGCGCTCGGCGAGGAGGGGGTGCGCGAGCGCATCAAGACGATCGGCCTGTTCAACGCCAAGGCGAAGAACGTGATCGCGCTGTCGCGGATCCTGGTCGAGGAGCACGGCGGCGCGGTGCCGGCGGACCGGTCGGTGCTGGAGACGCTGCCCGGCGTCGGGCGCAAGACGGCGGCCGTCGTGATGAACGTCGCCTTCGGCGAGCCGACGCTCGCCGTCGACACGCACATCTTCCGCGTCTCCCACCGCATCCCGCTCGCCTACGGGCGCGACACCGATGCGATCGAGGCCGCGCTGACCCCGCTCGTGCCGGAGCCCTACCGGCGCAATGCGCATCATTGGCTGATCCTGCACGGCCGCTACGTCTGCAAGGCCCGCAAGCCCGAATGCTGGCGCTGCGCCGTCGCCGATCTCTGCCGCTTCCCCGACAAGACGCCCGTGCCGAGCCCCGGCAAGGGCAGGCCCCGAACCGCGCCGACCATCGAGCCCGAGGAGGACCCGAGCCCGTGACCCGTCCCGCCATCCCGCTCGAGGAGCGCCTGATCATCGGCCTCGACGTCCCCTCCGTCGAGGAGGCCCGCGCCCTCGTGGCGCGCATCGGCGACGCGGGGCGGTTCTACAAGATCGGCTACCGGCTGGGCTTCTCGGGCGGGCTCGGCTTCGCGCGGGAGCTCGTCGACGCGGGCAAGAAGGTCTTCCTCGACTTCAAGCTCCACGACATCGCCAACACGGTGGAGGAGGGCGTCGGCGCGGTCGCGGCGATGGGGGTGGATTTCCTGACCGTGCACGCCTACCCGCAGACCATGCGCGCGGCCGTGGCCGGGCGTGGCGAAGGTGGCCTGCGGATCCTCGCGGTCACCGTGCTGACCTCCTGGGACGACGCCGACCTCGCCGAGGCGGGGTTCTCCGGCGACGTCGCGAGCCTCGTCGCACGCCGCGCGGCGCAGGCCGGCGCGATCGGCATCGACGGCATCGTCGCCTCGGCGGCGGAGGCGGCGCGCCTGCGCGGCGTCGTGGGCGACGAGACGCTGATCGTCACGCCGGGCATTCGCCCCGCCGGCGCGGAGGCCGGCGACCAGAAGCGCGTCGTCACCCCGGCGGCCGCGCTGGCCGCGGGCGCAGACCACCTCGTCGTCGCCCGCCCGATCATCCGCGCGGAGGACCCGCGCGCCGCCGCGCAGAGCGTGCTCGACGAGATGGCGCAGGCCGTCTGAGCGTCTCCGCCGCTTGCCTTCGCGACGGGCGGATCGGCTAGGATGCGCGCACCGGGCGCCGCGTCGGCACCGCCCGAGACCAGGAGACACCATGCCCAAGGCCTATTTCATCGCCCGCGTCACCGTCACCGACCCGGAGCGCTACGCCGAGTACGCCAAGGGCGCCACCGAGGCGATCCGCAAGTACGGCGGCCGGCCGATCGTGCGCGGCGGCGCGATGAAGGTCATGGAAGGCGAAGGGCGCCCGCGCAACGTCGTCATCGAGTTCGAGTCGATGGAGCAGGCGCAAGCCTACTACCACTCGCCGGAGTACCAGGCGGCGAAGGCCAAGCGCGAGGGCGCCGGCATCGCCGACATGGTCATCGTCGAGGGAGCGGAGTGATGCCCAAGGGCTACTGGGTGGGCCGCATCGACGTGCGCGACGCCGACGCCTACAAGGACTACGTCGCCAGGAACGGCATCGCCTTCGCCAAGTACGGCGGGCGCTTTCTGGTGCGCGGCGGGACCTTCGAGGCGGTGAAGGGCGCGGCGCGGGCACGCAACGTCGTCATCGAGTTCCCGAGCTATCGGGCCGCGCTCGATTGCTTCCATTCGCCGGAGTATCAGGAGGCGCTCGCCGCCCAGAAGGGCGGGGCGGACATCGACCTCATCGTCGTCGAGGGCTACGACGGGCCCCAGCCTGGTGAGGGCTGATCCGGCGCCCGGCTACCGCATCCGCCCGGCGGCGGAGCCGGACGTGCCGCTCCTGCCGGCGATCGAGGCGTCCGCCGCGACGCTCCTCGCCGAATCCGCCGTCGGACTGCCGGAGCCGTCGGCGACGATGCCGCCGGAGGCGCTCGACCTGTGCCGCGTGGCCGGCACGCTCTGGGTCGCGGCGGATGCGAGCGATACGCCGGTCGGCTTCGTCGCCGCGGGCGAGCTCGACGGCTTCCTGCACGTGCACGAACTCTCCGTCGCCCGCGACCACCAGCGGCGCCGCCTCGGCACCGCGCTGATGGCGGCGGCGATCGATTTCGGGCGCTGGGCCTTCGTACCGGCTGTGACGCTCACCACCGATCGCTTCCTGGCCTGGAACAAGCCGTTCTACGCCCGGCTCGGCTTCGTCGAGCTGACCATAGCCGGTCTGCCGCCGGGCCACGCCGCGCGGCACGCCAACGAGATCGCCGCTGGGCTCGACCCGGCGCGACGCTGCGTCATGGCGAAGGTGCTCTGACCGTCGGCCCGCTCGCTCCGCGCGGGGCCGAGCGGAGCGAACCGCCGACCTCGTGCGTTCTCCCAAGGGGCGACGAGGACGAGGTGGCGCACACGTGGTCGACGAGATCCTCCATTCCGGCGAGATCCCGCTCTGGGACGTGACGATTCGGCTGTTCGCCGCGGCGATCGGCGGCATGCTGCTCGGTCTCGACAGGGAGCTGCGGGGTCGCGCGACGGGCCTGCGCACCCACGGCATGGTCAGCCTCTCGTCCTGCGTCATCACGATCTCGGCCTTCCTCGTCTACGAGCAGGCACTCGCGACCGGGGACCAGGTGACGGTCGACCCGCTGCGCGCGATCCAGGGCCTCGCCCAGGCGATCGGCTTCATCGCGGCGGGTGCGATCTTCGTCTCGAAGGGAGACGTGCGCAACCTCACCTCGGCCGCCAACCTCTGGCTCGCCGCCGCCTTCGGCATCGCGCTGGGCGCGGGACAGTACACGCTCGCCGCGGTCTCGGTCGTGTTCGGCATCATCATGATGTCCGTCGTGCGGGTGATCGAGCTGAAGCTCCACCTAAAGCACGAGCGCGACGCCGACTGAGGCGCCGTGTCGCGCGGATCACTCGCACAGGCGATAGTCGTTCGTTCGCTGGCGCTGATCGAAGTGCAGATGGTCGTCGTGATGGGCGTCCGCACCCGGGCCGAGCACGGTGCGGAAGTGCGCGCAGGCCCCCCGGCGGATCTCGCGCTGGAACGCGGCTTGCGGGCCGTCCTCGTCGCCGCGCGGCGCGACCGGCACGGCGGCGCGCGTCTCGAAGCCGATGCCCGTGATGTCGAGCGCGTTGGCGAAGGCGTGCTCGGAGAGACGGGCATCCTCCTGACGGTTGCGGCCGCGGCAGGCGTAGGATCCTCCCGTGGACAGGGTCGTCGGCCGGGCGTCGAGATGCTCGCGCGCGGCAGGCAGGAGCGCCTCCTCGACCCATCCGTCGAGAGCCCGGGCGACGGAACATCGGACCGTGACGGACGGCTCGAGCGCGATGCCGCGCACGGCTCGTACCAGCAGCGGGAAGGCCGCGCCGCAGCGGCCCTCGCCGTCGATCGGGGGCATCTCCTCGTAGACGACGCCGCGCGCGTCGAGGTCCGCGAGGCAGGCCTCGTGGGCCGCGCGCTCGGCGGGGTCGGTCTCGAGCGGCCTGCGCGGCGCGTCGGGCAGGACCGCCTCGGGCTCCACCACGACCGGGCGCGCGGGCGGAAGCGGCGACTCGTCGGTGCGCGCGTCGACCTCCGGCCGCTCCGGCCCGTCCTCCTGCTCCTCGAGCACGGGCCGTGCCACGGGGAGCGGCGGGTCGGTGTCGATCCGCCCGAACTCCGCCGGGCGCTCGGGCGGGCGCGGCGGCGGGTCTCGCGCGTCGACCGGAAGGGCGACGAGAAGCATCGAGAGCGTCGTCGCGCCGATGGCCGCGCCCGCGAGCCGCGAGCGCACGCGCCGGGGGAGGGACGGCCGCGGGCTCATTCGACGAATACCACCGGCGTGCCGGTCTCGACGAGCCCGGCCAGCTCCTCGGCGTCCCAGTTCGTCAGCCGGACACATCCGTGGCTGAAATCCTTGTCGATCTCCTCCGGCGTCGGCGTGCCGTGGATGCCGTAGGTCGGCTCGCTGAGGTCGATCCACACCGTGCCGACGGGGTTGTTGGGCCCGGGCGGGATCTCGAGCGCCTCGTCGAGATCGCCCTGCTGGAAGTTGACGTCCGGCCGGTAGTAGTAGGCCGGATCCCTCGCGATCGCCGTGATCTCGTGCGTGCCCGACGGGGACGGCGTCTCGCGGCTCCCGACCGTCGCGGGATGGAACAGGACGAGCGCGCCGTCCGCGTCGAGCGCCCGCAGGGCGCCGACGGAGCGGGAAACCTCTATTCGTGCGATCGCCCCTTCCTGCAGGGGCTCTCCCGGCCGGGCGACGAGGATCTCGGTCCCCGCTCGCGAAAAGTCGGCGTCGGGGTTCATGGCGGCGAGGAGGTCCTGGTCCATGTGGAATCGCTCGGCGAGCATCTCCTGCGGGCCGCGATAGGCGAGGCGCTCCATCTCGGCGAGCGCGGCGTAGTCGTCGGGGATCTCGTCGACGAAGGGGCCGGCGACGTCCTCCTCGGTGATCGCGTAGGTGGCGAGCACGGGATCGCCGTCGCCGGCGATCAGCGCCTCGACGACCGACGCCGCCAGCGGCGCGTCGGCGTCGAGGCCCTCGCGGCCGGCCCAGGCCTCGAGCGCCTTGCGGACGTTTTCGCCGAGATACCCGTCGATGACGCCGGGGGAGACGTCCGCGCGATCGAGCAGGACCTGGAGGCGCAGGACGAGCGGGCTGCGCTCACCCTCCACCGGCTCGTGCTCGTCGAGACGCGCCGTCTCGACGGCGATGGGGTCGATCGCGCGATCGGCGGCGGCCGCGGGCGAGACTCCCGCGGAGGCGAGCCCGAGGCCGAGGGCGGCGGCGAAGCGGAAGTGGCGCATGGGGAAGGCTCCCGTCGATCGTGTCGGCGAGGCAACGCACGGGGGCGCGGGAGGCTCCCTCGCCGTGGACGGCCCGCGCGTGGGCGTTTCGGGAACGGGACGAATCGCCGTGCTTCGCAGGCGCCGCGACGTGTGATAGATGCGCCTCGCATCGCTCGCGTGGCCCCGTGGCGAAATTGGTAGACGCACCGAACTTAAAATTCGGAGCCCTCGAGGCGTGCCGGTTCGAGCCCGGCCGGGGCCACCAGCGCACGTCCTCCAATCCGCGAATGGCCGCGACACCCTTCGGTGACGTCGCGCCCTCCGCATCTCGGTGCGGCGCGGCTGGATGAACGAAATGCAATAGCAATCAATCTTCCATAAAATGCGCTGTTCTTCATTCGGTATAATTGCCCGGTACGATCCTCGCACAGTCTCCGGCCAGCGTCTTGTTCGGTTCCGTTCAGGAACACCGAACAAGCGACATTGACATCCGTTGACGAGGAGGCGTTTCGATATGGCCAACTTCGATTTTCATCGTTTAACACCGGGAAAACCATTCTCCGGCACAATCCCGAATCGAGGCGAATTCACGGGGGGCGCATCGGGCGCGCGCAATCGGGCGCGGCGTCTTCTCCACGGGAGATCGGCAGGCGTGCGCCATAATCAAACCACTGTTCACCTTTTTCTCGAAAGCCACGGTTCCGTGCCGGTCGCGCGCATGCGGCCGCCGGAGGCGCCCTTGGTCCGCTCCGTCGTCCCGCTCCGCGGCACGCCGGTCGCGGTCGCCCGCCCGAGCTCGCGAGGATCCGAGTGATGCAGGGACGTTCGAACGCCCCCGAGACGTCGGCCAAGCCGGCGAAGGAGCGGACGCTCCCGATCGACAAGGACGCGTTCTCGCAGCGCCTCTGGCAGGCGATCAAGCGCAGCGGCCTCACCTACAAGGAAACCGCCCGGCGGGCCCAGGAGCACCTGCCGCCGGGCATGCGCATCTCCGACGTCAGCGTCTGGTCGTACGCGAAGGGCCGCAGCCTGCCGCGGCGGATGACGCACGTGGAGGCGCTCGGTCGCGTGCTCGGCGTCGAGACGCAGGAACTCCTCGGCTCCGTCGACCTCGTCGGTCCCGGCGGCGCCGCCGCCGAGGAGGCCGCCGTCTCGGGCGTGCACGTCGACGATCTCGGCGACGGGCGCGCCATGCTCAAGATCGCCATGGCGGCGCCCTGGCCCGTCGCGCTCGAGGTGCTGCGCCTGCTCAAGGGCGAGGAGGGTGAGGAGGGCGCGGACCCCGAGGATGGCGACGAACCCGCCGAGAACGACGAGGAGCCCAACCGACTTTAGCGACGCGGGGCGCAAATCCGACGCATTCTGCCCCGACCGTCCGGCCGGTTCGCGCTTGACGGTGCGATCGCAGACAACGAGAGCGTGGCGCGGGCGCCCGCGGGACCTCCCCGCCGGGCGCCCGAGAGGCACGCCCCGCCCCCACAGCGTCGAGACATCGAGACAATGAAGCAGCAACGCCGCTACGCCATCGCGCCGTCCCTGGTGCGCCTGATCCGCCGCGAGCGGCCGGGCGCGCGGGTGCTGGAGGGGCACTTTCCCGATCAGCCGGATCGCCGCTCTCACGTACGCCTGGAGGGCGAGCGCTGCGAACTCGTGCTCGAGACGCTCCAGGACGGCGCCGTGTCCGGCGAGGAGCGCACCGAGGTCTCGCGGGCGCAGGGGGAGATCCTGCTCGACGTCTGCGCCGGCAAGGTGAGCTACGAGCGCATCCGCATGGACCAGGGAGAGGGGCCGATCGTCGTGGTCGACCGCTATCTCGCCCCTGCGACCGCCGCCGTCGTGCGCGTCGCCTTCGACGATGCGGAGGAGGCGAGGGCGTTCGTGGCCCCGCACTGGTTCGGCCCCGAGCTCGCCGGCGAGGAAGCGGTCGAGCCGCGCGCGCTGGCGCTCGGCGCCCGTCCGCCGCTCTGGGAGGGGCCGATCGCCGATGCGGCGCTCGATTCGCTCCTCGACCACCTCGATACGCGAACACCGCGATTCGCCGGGCGCGGCCGAGACGACGCCGTGCTGAGCGCCCTCAAGCGCCTCGCGCGCAGCGATGCGCCGGCGGCGCAACCCGCCGCCCAGCCGGCTCCTTCCGCCCCGAAGGCGCCGGCCCCGAACGGCTCCAAGCCGCAGGCGGCGCGCCCCGCGCCCGCGGCTCCGCCCGCCGCGCCCGATCCGGGCGACGGCGCCGCCGAGGACGCCCTGTTCGAGCCCGTCGAGCCGGGGCGGCCGGCGAAGCCCACGAACGGCACGGCCGAGCGGCCCTCCTGACCGGGGGGCGCGCGCGAGCCGCCGCACCCTCACCCCGTGCCTCGCCCTTGCCTCGCACGCTCGCGCGGGTCATGTCTGGCCCACGCGCCGCGTGCGCGCTCCCCCGCGCGCCACCCATCTGCGAGAGGCCCCGCATGATCCGCTTCGAGACGCCCGTGCGCCCCGCCCCGGTCGCGCCCGTGCGCGAGCACGTCGTCCGCCTCCACGGCCGGGAGGTCCACGATCCCTACGCCTGGATCAAGGCCGAGAACTGGCGCGCCGTCCTCGAGGACCCGAAGGCGCTGCCCGAGGAGATCCGCGCCTATCTCGAGGCGGAGAACGCCTACGGCGAGGCCGTGCTCGCGGGCACCGACGCGCTGCGCGCGGCGCTCGTCGAGGAAATGCGCGGGCGCATCAAGGAGGACGATTCCTCCGTGCCCGAGCCGGACGGCCCCTTCGCCTACTACACGCGCTACCGCGAGGGCGGCGAGCACCCGCTCGTCTGCCGCCAGCCGCGGGACGGCGGGGAGGGCACGATCCTCCTCGACGGCGACGCCCTGGCGCAGGGGCACGGCTACTTCGCCTTCGGCAGCATCGCGCACACCCGCGATCACGCCCGCCTCGCCTGGGCGAGCGACACGGAGGGCTCGGAGAGCTATGTCGTGCGCGTGCGAGAGCTCTCCACCGGCGAGGACCTGCCCGACCGGCTGGAGCGCGTCGCCGGCGGCCTCGCCTGGAGCGCCGACGGCCGGGCGCTCTACTACGTCGAGCGCGACGAGAACCACCGCCCCGCCCGCGTGCGCCGCCACCTGCTCGGGACGCCCCAGGACGACGACGTGCTGGTCTACGCCGAAGGGGACGCCGGCTGGTTCGTCACTCTCGGCGAGACGCGCGCGCGCGATTTCGCCGTGATCTCGCTCGGCGACCACGAGACCTCCGAGGCCTGGCTCCTCGACCTCGCCGATCCCGAGGCCACGCCGCGCCTCGTGGCGAAGCGCGAGCGCGAGGTGCGCTACGACGTCGAGCAGCGCGGCGATGCGCTCGTCATCCTCACGAACGCCGACGGCGCGGAGGACTTCAAGCTCGTCACCGCGCCGCTCTCCGATCCATCGCGCGGCAACTGGCGCGACCTCGTCCCGCACCGCCCGGGCACCATGATCCTCGACCACGCCGCCTTCTCCGGCCACCTGGTGCGGCTCGAGCGCGAGGACGCGCGCCCGCGCATCGTGATCCTCGCGCTCGCCACGGGCGAGGAGCACGCGATCCGCTTCGAGGAGGAGACCTATTCGCTCGGCATGCGGGCCGGGGAGGAATACGACACGACGCGGATGCGTTTCGTCTATTCCTCGCTCACCACGCCGGGCGAGACCTTCGACTACGACATGGCGAGCCGCGAGCGGGTGCTGCGCAAGCGCCAGGAGGTGCCGAGCGGCCACGATCCGGCGGCCTACGTCACGAAGCGTCTGTTCGCCACCGCCGCGGACGGCGCGCGCGTGCCGATCTCGCTGCTCCACCGGGCGGACACCCCGCTCGACGGGAGCGCGCCGGCGCTGCTCTACGGCTACGGCTCCTACGGCATCGCCATGCCGGCGTCGTTTCGCACCAACATCCTCTCACTCGTCGACCGCGGCTTCGTCTTCGCCATCGCCCACGTACGCGGCGGCACGGAGAAGGGCTGGCGCTGGTACACCGACGGCAAGCGGGAGAAGAAGGCCAACACGTTCGAGGACTTCGTCGCCTGCGCTCATGCCTTGTGCGAGGCGGGTTACACCGCCCCCGGGCGCATCGTGGCGCAGGGCGGCAGCGCCGGGGGCATGCTGATGGGCGCCGTCGCCAACACGGCGCCGGAGCTCTTCGCCGGCATCGTCGCGGAGGTGCCCTTCGTCGACGTGCTCAACACGATGCTCGACGCCGACCTGCCGCTCACCCCGCCGGAATGGCCCGAATGGGGCAACCCGATCGAGAGCGCGGAGGCCTTCGCGCAGATCCTGAGCTACTCGCCCTACGACAACGTGCGGCCCCAGGCCTACCCGGCGATCCTCGCCATGGGCGGGCTCACCGATCCGCGGGTGACGTACTGGGAGCCGACGAAGTGGATCGCGCGGCTGCGCGCCACCATGACCGGCGGCGGGCCGATCGTGCTGCACATGAACATGGGCGCCGGGCACGGCGGCGCCTCCGGGCGCTTCAAGCACCTGGAGGAGGTGGCGCTCGCCTACGCGTTCGCGCTGGCCAGCGTGGAGGCGCGGGGGTGATCATCGGCATCGGCTCGGATCTCTGCGACATCCGGCGCATCGAGACGTCGCTCACGCGCTTCGGCGAGCGCTTCACGCGGCGCGTGTTCACCGAGGGCGAGCGGGCGCGGAGCGAGCGCCGCGCGTCACGCGCCCCGTCCTACGCGCGGCGCTTCGCGGCGAAGGAGGCCTGCGCCAAGGCGCTCGGCACGGGATTCGCGGAGGGCGTGTTCTGGCGCGACATGGAGGTGGTGAACCTGCCCTCCGGCGCGCCGACGATGGCGCTCGCGAACGGCGCGGCGGCACGGCTCGCGGCGATCACTCCGCCGGGACACCGCGCGGTGGTGCACCTGAGCCTCACCGACGATCCGCCGCTCGCGCAGGCCTTCGTGGTAATCGAGGCGGTTCCGGCCTCGCCGGGATGAGGGCGCCTTGCGGCGACGACGACCTTCCCCCGCGTCCCGCCGCGATTGCGGCGCCCGCGCCTTTCGGATAGACCCGCGCGGGGGGACTTCATCCCGCGTGCCTGCGCCGCGGGCTCCTCGAGGACGAGCGACTTGACGAACGACGTGAAGGACGACGCGCAGGCCCCAGGGACGAAAGGGCGCCCGGTGACAGGCAAGCAGAAGGCCGACGGCGGCATCCTGGAAACCGTCAAGGTCATCGTCCAGGCGCTGCTGATCGCGCTCGTGGTGCGCACGCTGCTGTTCCAGCCCTTCAACATCCCCTCGGGCTCGCTCGTGCCGACGCTGCTCGTCGGCGACTATCTGTTCGTCTCGAAGTATTCCTACGGCTACTCGCGCTACTCGATTCCCTACGGCCCGCCGGTCTTCGACGGGCGCATCTGGGGGTCGGAGCCCGAGCGCGGCGACATCGCCGTGTTCAAGCTGCCGGCCGACAACGCGACCGACTACATCAAGCGCGTCATCGGCCTCCCGGGCGACCGCGTGCAGATGATCGACGGGCGGCTCTACATCAACGGCGAGCTCGTCGCACGCGAGGAGGTGGAGCCCTACGTGACGACCGACCCGTTCGGGCGCACCGTCTCCGTGCCGCGCTACCGCGAGACCCTGCCGGACGGCACCGAGCACTTCATCATCGAGCGCGACGGCGACCGCGGCTTCTGGGACAACACCGAGGTCTACACGGTGCCCGACGGCCACTACTTCATGATGGGCGACAACCGCGACAACTCGACCGATTCGCGCGACCTCGGCTCGGTCGGCTTCGTGCCCTACGAGAACTTCGTCGGGCGCGCGGAGATCATCTTCTTCTCGATCGACGATGACGCCTCCGCCTGGCGCATCTGGGAATGGCCGTGGACGGTGCGCTGGGAGCGCCTCCTCGACCAGATCCGCTGACCGCGGCGATGGCGGCCGCCCGCAAGAACCCGGATCCACTCGGCGCGCTCGAGGCGCGCATCGGCCACGGCTTCGGCGATCGCGACCTCCTGCAGGAGGCGCTCACGCACATGAGCGCCAGCAAGGAGGGCAAGGGCGCGCACTACCAGCGCCTCGAGTTCCTGGGCGACCGGGTGCTCGGGATCGTCGTCGCCGCGCTCCTGTTCGAGACCTTCCCGGACGCCAACGAGGGCGAGCTCTCCAAGCGCTTCTCCGAGATCGTGCGCAAGGAGACCTGCGCGGAGGTGGCGCTCGGCTGGGAGGTGGCGCCGCACATCGTCTTCGGCCACGGCATCGGCCGCACGGCGGCGCGGGCCAACCGGTCGATCCTGGGCGACGTCTGCGAGGCGATCATCGGCGCGGTGTACGTCGACGGTGGCCACGAGGCGGCGCGGCGGGTGGTCGAGGCCGGGTTCGGCGACATGGTCCGCGCGACGCGGCCGGTCCCGCGCGACCCGAAGACGGTGCTGCAGGAGTATCTGCAAGGGCGCGGCGAGCCGCCGCCGCGCTACGCGCTCGTCGATCGCTCCGGGCCGGAGCACGCGCCCTCCTTCCGGGTCGGCGTGGTGATCGAGGGGATGGAGACGATCACGGGCGAGGGCCCGAGCAAGCGCGCCGCCGAGCAGGACGGCGCCCGGGCGGTGCTCGCCCGTCTTGGATTGTGGAAGGACGCCGATGGCGGACGTTGAGGACGACATGCCCGAGGGCGAGAGGCCCGAGGACGCGCAGGACGACGGGGCCGTCGAGGCCGCTGGGCCGACATCGGCGGGGTTCGTCGCGCTGATCGGCGCGCCGAACGCCGGCAAGTCGACGCTGCTCAACCAGCTGGTGGGGACCAAGATCTCGATCGTCTCGCGCAAGGTGCAGACGACGCGCGCACTGGTGCGCGGCATCGCGATCCAGGGCCGCGCGCAGATCGTCTTCGTCGACACCCCGGGCATCTTCAAGCCCAAGCGCCGGCTCGATCGGGCGATGGTGACCTCCGCCTGGGGCGGCGCGGCGGACGCCGACGCCGTGTGCCTCCTCGTCGACGCGCGCAAGGGCGTCGACGAGGAGGTGGAGGCCATCGTCGAGAAGCTCGCCGAGGTGCGCCGGCCCAGGATCCTGGTGCTCAACAAGATCGACCTGATCGAGCGCTCGAAGCTGCTCGCGCTCGCCGCGGCGCTGAACGAGAAGGCCGCGTTCGACCACACGTTCATGATCTCGGCCTTGAAGGGCGACGGCGTCGACAAGCTGATGGAGACGCTGGCGGGCATCATGCCGGAGGGGCCCTGGCTCTACCCGGAGGACCAGATCTCGGATGCGCCGCTGCGCATGCTCGCCGCCGAGATCACCCGCGAGAAGATCTACGAGCGCCTCCACGAGGAGTTGCCCTACGAGAGCCACGTCGAGACCGAGAGCTGGGAGATGCGCAAGGACGGCTCCGCGCGCGTCGAGCAGACGATCTACGTCGCGCGCGAGAGCCAGCGCAAGATCGTGCTCGGCGAAGGCGGGCGCACCATACGCTCGATCGGCCAGGCGGCCCGTCTCGAGATCGCCGAGGCGGCCGAGCACCCGGTCCACCTGTTCCTGTTCGTCAAGGTGCGCGAGCGCTGGATCGACGATCCCGAGCGCTACCGTGCGATGGGGCTCGAGTTCCCCAGGGGGTGAGCGGGGAGGCGCCGATGAAGGCCGCCGAGGGTCTCCCCTCTCCCTCGTGGGTAGTCGATGCACACGTCTCCTGCGCCTCTCTCGGTTCTGGAGGACCTGTGCCGGGGTGGTGGTCGGGGGACGCCTGCCAGACCTCTCCTTCCCTGTAGGGGAAGGTGGCTCGGCGGCGAAGCCGACGAGACGGATGGGGCGCGCGGGACGCGCGTTCGGCGCAGCCGAAATGCGACGGCAGATGCGGACACGGCGGCTTCCGCTTCGCGGAACGCGTCGCTTCGCGCCGCGCCCCATCCGTCACCGGCTACGCCGGCGCCACCTTCCCCTACAGGGAAGGAGAAGACCTGCATCTGCGTCGCCGGGTCGGTCGTCCGACGCGACGTGCCGCAGATGTGTCAATAGACTGGCCCTCGTGGAGAGGGGCCGGGGGTGTGGGGCGTGGAAGACTGGTGCGACGCGGATGCGGAGTGCTCGACTTGCGGTCGCGGCCTCGATCCACGTCGGGTATCGTCCTGCACGCCCCCACCCCCGACCCCTCCCCTCGATGGGGAGGGGAGGACGTCGGCGGTTCCTGCGATAGAGGGCGACCATGGAGTGGACCGACGAGGGCATCGTGCTCGGCGCGCGCTCCCACGGCGAGAGCGGGGCGATCGTCGAGCTGCTGACGATGGAGCACGGCCGGCATCTCGGCTACGTCAACGGCGCGCGCGGCAGGCGGCTCGCGGCGGTGGTCCAGCCGGGCAACACCGTCGCCGCCGTCTGGCGGGCGCGCACCGACGAGCAGATGGGGACCTACACGCTCGAGGGCGTCGCGCTGCGTTCCGGTGCGCTGATGGGCTCGCGCCTCGCCCTCTACGGGCTGGCCACGATGAGCGCGCACCTGCGCCACCTGCCCGAGCGCGACCCGCATCCCGCGCTCTACGTCGCGGCGCAGGCCCTCGTCTCTCACCTCGACGACCCCGACCTCGCGCCGCGCCTGCTCGTCGCCTTCGAGCTGGCGCTGCTCGCCGAGCTCGGCTTCGGCCTCGACCTCGGACGCTGCGCGCTCACGGGCGTGACGGACGACCTCGCCTGGGTCTCGCCGAAGACCGGCCGCGCGGTCTCCCGCGACGCCGGCGCGCCCTGGGCCGACAGGCTCCTGCCGCTGCCGGCCTTCCTCGGCGCCCGCGGGGCGGGCGAGGACCCGAGCCCCGAGGAGATCGCGCAGGGCTTCGCGCTGACGGGGCATTTCCTGGAGCGCGACGTGCTCGCGCCGAGCGGCGTGCAGGCGCCGCCGGAGCGGGCGCGGTTCGTGGGGCTGGCGACGGCCTGCGCCGAGCGGGCGTGACGGCGATCGGGAACGTGGACAACTCCGCCTCGGCCCATCGTGCGCTCTTGCCCCCGTACCCCATCCGTTCTAACGACGTGAGTCGCACATCAACCCGAGGCGCCACATGGGCAAGCCCGTCGATCCGCCGTCCGGCCCCGACGCCGAGAGCATCAACCTGAAGGACGCGCTCGAGGAGCGCTACCTCGCCTATGCGCTCTCGACGATCATGCACCGCGCGCTGCCCGACGCGCGTGACGGGCTCAAGCCCGTGCACCGGCGCATCCTCTACGGCATGCGGCTCCTGCGGCTCGATCCGGGCACTGCGTTCAAGAAGTCGGCCAAGGTCGTGGGCGACGTGATGGGTTCGTTCCATCCCCACGGCGACCAGGCGATCTACGATGCGCTGGTGCGGCTCGCGCAGGACTTCGCCTCGCGCTACCCGCTCGTCGACGGGCAGGGCAACTTCGGCAACATCGACGGCGATTCGGCCGCCGCCTACCGCTACACGGAAGCGCGCCTCACCGAGGTCGCGCGCCTGCTGCTCGACGGGATCGACGAGGACACGGTCGACTTCCGGCCGAACTACGACGGCTCGACGGAGGAGCCCGTCGTGCTGCCGGCGGCCTTCCCGAACCTGCTCGCGAACGGCTCGCAGGGCATCGCGGTGGGCATGGCGACGTCGATCCCGCCGCACAATGCCGCGGAGCTGTGCGACGCGGCGCTCTACCTCATCGACCACCCGCAGACCACCTCCGAGCAGCTCCTCGCCTTCGTGCCCGGGCCGGACTTCCCTACCGGCGGCATCATCGTCGAGAAGCGCGAGCAGATCGTCGAGGCCTACAACACCGGCCGTGGCGGCTTTCGCGTGCGCGCGCGCTGGCACAAGGAGGACGGCGGGCGCGGGCAATGGTCGGTCGTGGTGACCGAGATCCCCTACGGCGTCGGCAAGTCCCGCATGATCGAGAAGATCGCGGAGCTGATGGCCGAGCGCAAGCTGCCGCTCGTGGCGGACGTGCGCGACGAATCGGCGGAGGACATCCGCATCGTCTTCGAGCCGCGCACGCGCACGGTCGACGCCGCGCTGATGATGGAATCGCTCTTCCGGCTCACCGACCTCGAGGCGCGGGTCCCGCTCAACATGAACGTGCTCGTCGGCGGGACGGTGCCCCGCGTCATCGGGCTCGCGGAAGCGCTCCGGGCCTGGCTCGACCATCGCCGCGACGTGCTCCAGCGCCGCTCGCGCCACCGCATGGCGGCGATCGACCGCAGGCTCGAGATCCTGCGCGGCCTCCTCGTGATCTACCTCGACCTCGACGAGGTCATCCGCATCATCCGCGAGGAGGACGAGCCGAAGGCGGAGCTGATGCGCACGTTCGAGCTGAGCGACATCCAGGCCAACGCCATCCTCGACACGCGGCTGCGGAGCTTGCGCAAGCTCGAGGAAATGGAGCTCAAGCGCGAGCTCGACGCGCTCACGGAGGAGCGCGGCGGCCTCGAGGCGCTGCTCGGCAGCGAGCAGAAGCAGTGGAAGACGGTGGCCAGGCAGATCCGGGAGGTGCGCAAGAGCTTCTCCGGCGAGACGGCGGTGGGTCGCCGGCGCACCTCCTTCGAGGACATGCCGGACACGGCCGGCATCGACATCACCGAGGCGATGGTGGAGCGCGAGCCGATCACCGTGATCGTCTCGACCAAGGGCTGGATCCGCGCGCTCAAGGGCCACGTGCAGGACGTCTCGTCGGTCGCGTTCAAGGGGGACGACGCGCTCGCCTTCTCCTTCCACACCGAGACCACGGCGAAGATCCTGGCGCTCGCGACCAACGGCAAGGCCTTCACGCTCGACGCCTCCAAGCTGCCGGGCGGGCGCGGTTTCGGCGACCCGATCCGGCTCATCGTCGACTTCGACGACGACGCCGAGATCGCGGCGATCTTCCCCTTCGTCGCGGGCCAGAAGCGGCTCCTCGTGTCCACCGACGGGCGCGGCTTCGTCGCGCCCACCGACGCGCTCGTCGCCAACACCCGCAAGGGCAAGCTCGCGCTCAACGTCGATGTCGGCACGAAGGCCGTGCTCGCCGTGCCGGTCGAGGGCGACCACTGCGCCATCGTCGGCGAGAACCGCAAGCTCCTCGTCTTTCCGCTCGCGCAGGTGCCGGAGATGAGCCGCGGGAAGGGCGTGCGGCTCCAGCGCTACCGCGACGGCGGCGTGTCGGACGCCAAGATCTTCGCGCTCGCCGACGGCCTCACCTGGGTCGACACGTCCGGGCGCACCTGGACCGTCAAGGGCGAGGACCTGCGCGACTGGATCGCCAATCGCGCCGATGCCGGCCGCCTGCCGCCGAAGGGCTTCCCGAAGACCAACAGATTTTCATAATTCCACAGATCGGCATCCGCGAATTTCGCGAGTCCCCATCGTGCCTCGTTAACGGTTCCTGCGCATCCTCGGCCTGTAAAACGACTGATGCGCGCGCCGCTCGAACGGCGCGCCTCCGGGAGAGTGCGATGACGACGTTGGCCCGCCTCGTCTACGTCAGCCGTCCCCGTACGACGGGGCGGCGTGGAGAATTCCTGGCTATGTGCGACGAGATCCTGGTCGATGCGCGCCGGCGCAACGCCGACGACGCGATCACCGGCGTGCTCGTGGCCGGCCCCGGCCTGTTCGCCCAGGTGCTCGAAGGCGACCGCACCGCCGTGTCCGGCACGTTCGCTCGCATCTGCCGCGACCCGCGTCACGAGGCGATCGAGATCCTCGACATGCGCGTGGTCGACGAGCGCCGCTTCGCGCAGTGGAGCATGGGCTTCAGCGACATCGACGGCGCGCCGGAGGCGCTCGTCGCGCGCTTCCGGCAGGGGCGGAGCCCTCGACGTGCGGGCGATGACGCCGACCGCGCTCCTCGCCTTCCTGGAGGCCGTCGCGCAGGCGCAGGCGCAGGACAACGCGCTCTTGGGCGCGCCGCGTCCGAGCGTGGGATACGTCGACGACATCGTCTTCGTGGAGGCCGCGGAATAGCCGGCGAGCCCTCAGGAGCGACCGAGCCGGGCGAGCACGCCGTCGGCGGCCGCCCGGCCGGTGGCTAGGCAGCCCTGCAGCAGGTAGCCGCCCGTCGGCGCATGCCAGTCGAGCATCTCGCCGGCGACGAAGGTTCCCGGGCGCGCGCGCAGCATGAAGTCTTGGTCGAGCGCCTCGGCGCGCACGCCGCCCCGGGTGGAGATGGCGCGCTCGAGCGGCCGCATGGAGGCGACCGCGAGGACGCAGTCCTTGGCGCGGGCGGCGAGCGCCGCCGGCTCCGCCGGCAGCGGACCCGCCTCTCGCATCAGGCCGATCGCCGCCGGCGCGAGGCCCGCGCGTCGCAGCCGTTCGGTGAGCGTGCGCCCCTTCGGCGCCGCGGCGATGCGCGCAGCGAGGGCGTCGGCGTCCTGGTCGGGCCGCAGGTCGAGATGGAGCGTCACGCCGCCCGAGGCGTCGAGAGCCTCGCCGATCGCGGCCGAGCGGGCGTAGACGCCTGTGCCCTCGAGCCCGTGCGCGGTGATCAGCGCCTCGCTCGTCTCCGACGCCTCCGCCCGGCGTCCCGAGCCGATGGCGACGCGCTTGAGCGGCGCCCCGGCGAAGCGCTCGCGGAAGACGTCGCTCCAGGCGATCTCGACGCCGGCGTTCATGGACGCGAGCGGAGCGACGGTGACACCGGCCTCGACGAGGATCGGCGCCCACGCCCCGTCCGAGCCGAGCCGCGACCAGGAGGCGCCGCCGAGCGCCAGGATCGTCGCGTCGGCGGCGAGCGTACGCGCCTCGCCGCCGCTCTCGACGACAAGCCCGCCGTCGGCCGAGAAGCCCGTCCAGCGCGTGCGGGCGCGGAGCCGCACCCCCGCCGCCTGGAGCCGCGCCAGCCAGGCGCGGGCGAGCGGGCTCGCCTTGAAGCTCCGCGGAAAGACGCGGCCGGAGGAACCGACGAAGGTCGGCTCGCCGAGCCCGTCGGCCCAGGCGCGCAGGTCCTCCGGCGAGAAACGCACGATCGCCTCGCGCACCGCCGGCGCAGCGCTGCCGCCGTACCGCGCGAGGAACCGCTCCAGCGGCTCGGAATGCGTCAGGTTGAGCCCGCCGCGCCCCGCGAGCAGGAATTTTCGTGCGGGGCTCGGCATGCGCTCGACGAGCGTCACCGCGACGCCGCCCGCCTCGACCAGCCGCTCGGCGGCGGCGAGGCCGGCGGGACCGGCGCCGACGATGACGACGTGGGGACGGCTCAACTGCGGGCTCCTCTTCGCGGGCTCCAGCGTGCGGGCCGGCGACCATCGGCCCAGGACCCGGACTTGTCCAGCGGACATGCCGAGGGTGGCGATCCGGCGGCCTTGATTTCGCCCGTGGCCGCGGGCAGGGGAGGCGCGCCATGAAGCTCGTCCTCTGCTCCCTCCTCGCCCTTCTCCTGTCCGCCTGCGCGCTCCTGCCCGACCGCGCCGGTCCGATCACGATCGAGCGCGAGCACGCGGACGCCATGGCGCGCATGGTCTCGGACTACCGGCGGGCGAACGGCCTCGGGCCGGTGCGGGTCGATGCGGCGCTGATGGCGGCGGCGGAGCAGCAGGCGCGCACCGTCGCCGCGCGCGATCGGCTCGACCACGGCAATTTCGAAGGCCGCATCCACCGCCACCGCGTCGACACCGAGCGCGCCTTCGAGAACCTCGCCGCCGGGGACCCGACGCCGCGGGCCGCGCTCGCGACCTGGAAGGCCTCGCCGGCGCACCAGCGGGCGCTGGTGAGCCCGACGTCGACCCGCATCGGCTACGTGCGCGCCCTCGCCCCGGGGACGCGCCACCGCACCTTCGACGTGCTCGTGCTCGCCTCCGACTGAGCCCGCGCACGGTCACTCGCGCGACACGACCGCGACGATGTCCCCGAGGAGCGCGTGCAGGCGGTCGCGGTAGCCGGTGCGGGCCGAGGGGCGGGTCTCGTCGGAGGTCATCGCGACGACGAGGTCGAGATCGGGCACCACGTAGAGCATCTGGCCGCCGTAGCCCCAGGCGTAGCGCACGTCCCGCCCGCCGATCTCGCGCGCGAACCAGGCGTAGCCGTAGCCGTCCCCGGTGAAGCGCGAGCGGGTGCGGGGCATCCAGCTCTGCGCGATCCAGCTCTCGGGGACGACCCGCGTCCCGTCCGCTGCGCGCCCGCCGGCCGCGTATGTCTCCCCGAAGGCGAGGAGCGACCGGGGCGTCATCGCCATCTGGTTGCCGCCCAGATGGATGCCAGCCGGGCTCGTCTCCCAGCCCGTGATCCGGAAGCCGTCGATCGCGCCGAGCCAGTCCTCGGCGAGCGCACGCGTGGAGCGGCCGCTCTCGCGGGCGAGGATCGCGGAGAGGAGATGCGTCGAGCCGGTGGAGTAGAGCATCGTGCCGCCGGGCTCGTCGACGAAGGGACGCGCCAGCGCGTCGCGCACCCAGTCCCGGCTCGCGACCCAGGAGCCGTAGTTCGCGCCCGACGTGCGCTCGAGCCCCGCCCGCATGGTCAGCAGGTGGCCGATCGTGATCCGGTAGAGCCGCGGGTCCGGGTCGGCGGGGAGCTTGTCGCGCAGGAGAGGGGCGACGGGCTGGTCGACGCCCTCGAGCAGGCCGCGCTCGATCGCGATCCCGACGAGGGCGGAGACGATCGTCTTCGAGGCGGACTTGATGTTCGTCGGCCGGTCGGGCGCGGCGCCGCCGTAGCCCCGCTCGGCCAGGACCGTGCGGCGGCGCGAGACGAGGACGGTCTCGAGCGCATCGAGGGAGGCGGCCTCGTCGAGGAGCGCGTCGAGCCCGACGAGCGTCGCGGGGGCGACCTCGTCCTGCGCGCGGGCGAGGCCGCACGGGAGCGCGGCCGCGGCGAGGAGGGCGAGGGCGGCGCGGCGGGTGGGGGCGTTCGGCATGGAAGGTGAGCTAGGGGCGTCGAGGGCTTACGCAAGGCGACGCGCGTGCACATCCGACTTTGCCCGTCGCCCCCGCCGCGCTATGACCGCGCCCCGTCGCATGCGAGGAGCCCCGCCATGAAGCCCGAGGATGTCGCCGCCTGCTGGGAATCGAACGCGGAGACCTGGACGCGGCTCGTCCGCGCGGGGCACGACCGCTACCGCGACGTGCTGAACACGCCGGCCTTCCTGGCCATGCTCCCGCCCGTCGCGAGCCGTCCCGGGCTCGACCTCGGCTGCGGGGAGGGGGCGAACACCCGCGCGCTGGCGCGGCTCGGCGCGCGCATGACCGGCATCGACGTCGCGCCGACCTTCGTGCGGCATGCGCAGGAGGCGGAGGCGGCCGAGCCCCTCGGCATCGCCTACCGCGTCGCGGACGCCGCCGCGCTGCCCTTCCCGAATGAGAGCTTCGCCTTCGCCACCGCCTTCATGTCCCTGATGGACATGCCGAATCAACCGGCGGCCTTGGCGGAGGCGCACCGTGTCTTGTCGCCCGGCGGCTTCCTCCAGTTCTCGATCCTCCACCCCTGCTTCGTCCCGCCCCGCCACCGCAACGTCCGCGATGGCGAGGGCCGGGTCGTGGCGCTGGAGATCGGCGGCTATTTCGAGGAGCTCGACGGGGAGATCGAGACCTGGATCTTCTCCACCGTCCCGCCGCAGGAGCGCGCCGCGATCCCGCCCTTCCGCACCCCGCGCTTCCACCGCACGCTGTCGCGCTGGGTCGAGATGGTCGCCGGCGCCGGCTTCCTGGTCGAGGCCATGGGCGAGCCGCGGGCCACCGAGGAGGCGGCCGCGGCGGAGCCGGTGGTGGCCGATACGCGCAACGCGCCGATCTTCCTGCACGTGCGGTGCAGGAAGGCAAGGTGAGGCTCGTCGGCTCAGTGAGCGGCGCAGGCCTCGTCGATGCGGGAAGCGTTCTCGATCTGGCGGTCGATCACTTCGGGCGATACGCCGAACTCGTCGGCTATCGCCAGACGGTCGTAGCCGTCGGCCTCCATCGACCGGATCTCCTCGATCGGGGCGAGGAACTCGGCGGCGAAGGCTCGGCCCGCGGCCTGGCGGTAGGCGGCCTGGAGGTCGTTCACGACGGAGCGACCCTTCTCCGGAAAGCAGACGACGTCGCCGCAGGCGCGGGCGAAGGCGAACAGGGCGGCCTCATCGCGCGCGGTCCGGCGCAGGTGGATGTGGACCTGCGCGTCTGTCCCGTCGCTCCGCAAGGCGCGAATCCCGCTCATCGCTTTCGGGTCGGCGGTGGCAGAAGCGAACCGCGGACTGCTGCCGAGACGGCGCGCCAGCGCTCCGGCCGATCTCGTGCGGTCTGCGGAAGTCAGGCCGAGTTGCGCGCGGAAAGCGCGGGCGCGCGGATAGCCGAGCTGCCAGGCGCGCGCCGGCTGTGGCATGTCGCGGAACATTGCGGCGATGCGCGGCAGCCAGAGTCCGGGCAGGGCCGACGCTGCGTCCGGGCGGGCCTCGGTCCGCGCGATCCAATCGAGAGTCGACCGCAGGCGCGCACGATCGGTCCCGGCCAGGAACTCGAGCAGCCCCTCACCCGAGAAGTGCTCCGCGGCCTTCTCGATGAGGTCGGCATCGGCGTCGTCGATCCGATACGGATCGCGCCCCAGTGCGCCTGCGGCCTCGCAGAAGGAGGCCTCCTCGGGATCGGAGCGCGAGTCGACCACGCGTCGCCAGCGCACCGACGCGTTCGTCTCCGAGACACCGCGATCGCCGAGCCGCTCCAGGACGGTGTTCACCAGCCCATCC
Organism: Salinarimonas chemoclinalis; assembly: GCF_041514305.1. Classification (NCBI taxonomy): domain Bacteria; kingdom Pseudomonadati; phylum Pseudomonadota; class Alphaproteobacteria; order Hyphomicrobiales; family Salinarimonadaceae; genus Salinarimonas; species Salinarimonas chemoclinalis. The sequence goes on along the minus strand of NZ_JBGMWH010000002.1, from coordinate 528,029 downwards.
AGCGCCCGTTCCGCCTCGTTGCGGGGCAACATTTCTTCTGCCGAAACGATGTAGTCGGTCGTCCTTCGGGGATCGTGGAGGCTCGCACCGGGCGAGGCGGATACACGAAGCAGAGCCCCGTCGAAGGCGACGCTGATGTCGGGGAGCTGAAGACCGCTGCACGTCGCCGAGATCGAGAACGCCCGATCACGACCACCGAAGATGGCCCACCATCCGTACGCGATGCTTTCCGCAATCGGATACAGTGGTATCGTGATCTCGTCCACGAGGCGGCGTCCGAGACGGTGCTCCGTGACGTTTCGGTCGGCGATCCGAAGCGTGAAGTCGGCGACCGTCGCCGCCTCCTCGGGGGCGGCGTTCGGTGCGTCCTCCTGCCAGTCAGCCGAAAACCGCACGCCGTTCCTCCTCCGTGATCGGCCAACCCTTGTACTGGCCTCGCACCGTGTTGATGCAGTAGCCGATCCACACCCTGCCATCGCTGTCACGATACCAGACGCGACCCGGGTAGTCGCGATCCGCGTCCAGGAAACGATAGCGACCCGTCGAGAGCGCATCCCGCACCCAGCCTGTGGCCCGCGCCTGGTCCGCGGGAGTCACGAGAGGGCAGATGGTCGTGTTCTGCTTCTTCGGCCTGCCCGCTCGCCCCGTCGAATCGACCCGCACGCACGGCAATCCGCCCCACCAGCGCCGGCTCTTGTGCTCGCAGCTGCCGATATACTCCGCATCCGCGATCTCGGTGGAGGAGAGCGCTCGAGGAGGTGACTTTTGGGTCGGGCGACGCGCCATTTTGGAGAAGAGGCCGAATCGTTCATTGAATTACTGAATAGCAACCTGAGCGGCTGGTGTCCAGTGCTGCACGCCAGCAGCTCTACTCCGCCGCTTCCCGCACCGCCACCTCCGGCTCCCGCGGCCTCTGGCGCGTCTGCCACTCCGGATCCTCGTGCCAATCCGCGTTCGACGGCGCCAGCGGCTCGCGGCCGCGGATCAGGTCGGCGGCCTTCTCGGCGAGCATGATGGTCGGGGCGTTGAGGTTGCCCGAGACGATCGAGGGCATGATCGCCGAATCGACCACCCGCAGCCCCTCGATCCCGTGCACCCGGCAGGCGCCGTCGACCACCGCCATCGGGTCCGAGCCCATCTTGCAGGCGCCGGAGGGGTGGTAGGCGCTCTCGCAATTCGCGGCGACCCAGGCGTCGATCTCCGCGTCCGTACGCACGTCCGGGCCCGGAGCCAGCTCCGCGCCGCGGAAGCGGTCGAAGGCGGGCTGCGCGAAGATCTCGCGGGTGAGCCGCACGGCGGCGCGCATCTCCTCCCAGTCCTCCGGATGGGACATGTAGCGCGGGTCGATGATCGGATGAGCCGCCGGATCGGCGCTCGCGAGCCGCATCTTGCCGCGGCTCTTCGAGCGCATCGGCCCGACATGGGCCTGGTAGCCGTGCCGGTCGGACGGGTTGCGGCCGTCGTAGCGCACCGCCATCGGCAGGAAGTGATATTGCAGGTCGGGATGGCGCACGCCCGCGCGCGAGCGAATGAAGCCGCCGGTCTCGAAATGGTTGGTGGCGCCGAGCCCCGTCTTCCGGAGGTACCACTCGAGCCCGATCTTCACCTTGGCCACGGGGTTCAGCGCCGAATAGAGCGTGATCGGCTCGCGGCTCTCCTGCTGGACGTAGATCTCGAGGTGGTCCTGCAGGTTCTCGCCCACGCCGGGCAGGTGGTGGCGCGGGGTCACGCCCGCCGCCTTCAGCTCGTCGGCATTGCCGATGCCCGACAGCATCAGGAGCTGCGGCGAGCCGATGGCACCGGCGCAGAGGATCACCTCGCGCTCCGCGAAGAGCCGCTCGACGCCGTCGGACGGATCGGCGACGACGAGGCCGCGGGCGCGCGTCCCCTCCAGGACGATCTCCAGCGTCGTGACGCCGGTGCGCACCTCGAGGTTGGACCGGGACATCGCCGGGCGCAGGTAGCCCTGCGCGGTGGACCAGCGCCGGCCGGCGTGGACCGTCATGTCCATCGTGCCGACGCCTTCCTGCCGGTAGCCGTTCTGGTCCTCGGTGCGGTCGTAGCCCGCCTGCACGCCGGCTTCGACCCAGGCGCGGTAGAGCGGATTCTTGGCGACGCCCGTCGAGACCCGCAGCGGCCCGTCGGCGCCGTGATAGGCGTCCGCACCCGTCTCGCGCGCCTCCGCCTTGCGGAAGTAGGGGAGCACGTCGGCGAAGGACCATCGGGCGAGCGCCGGATCCTCGGCGGCCCAGCGCTCGTAGTCGAGCGCGTGCCCGCGGACATAGGCCATGCCGTTGATCGAGGACGAGCCGCCGAGCACCTTGCCGCGGGGCCAGTGCATCCGCCGCCCGGCCAGGGTCGGCTGCGGCTCGGTCCAGTAGTCCCAATTGTAGGTCTTGGACTGCATCGGGTAGGAGAGCGCACTCGGCATGTGCAGCCGCCAGTCCCACCAATGGTCCTTCGGGCCGGCCTCGAGCAGCAGCACCGTGACGTCCGGGTCCTCGGAGAGCCGGTTCGCCAGGACGCAACCGGCCGAGCCGGCGCCGACGATGATGTAGTCGTGGGATTTGGTCATGATGCTCTCGTTCGCGATGCCGCGGATGAAGGCCGCCGACGGGACTCCCCTCTCCCTCGCGGAGAGGGGCTGGGGGTGTGGGGCGGGCAGGACCAGCGCCGTCGTCGATGCCGTGCTCGGGCACCCGAGATCGGCGTCTCGCTCCTCACCCGACGCCCCACACCCCCGACCCCTCTCCACGAGGAGAGGGGAGAGCGTCGCGCCCTGCATAAGCGTCTCGTCTCTCCTCTCGAAGCCTCAATACGGCGCGTCGACGTCGCCGAGCGCGACATAGACGCTCTTCTCCTGGGTGTAGTGCGCGACGGCGGCGTGCCCGTTCTCGCGGCCGAGCCCCGATTGCTTGACGCCGCCGAACGGCATCTCGATCGGCGTGAGGTTGTAGGCGTTGATCCACACCGTCCCCGCCTCGAGGGCCGCCGCGACGCGGTGGGCGCGGGTGAGGTCGTTGGTGAAGACGCCCGCCGCGAGCCCGTAGGGCGTGGCGTTGGCGCGGGCGACGACCTCGTCCTCGTCGTCGAAGGGCAGCACCGCCATAACCGGGCCGAAGATCTCCTCGCGCACCACGTCCATCTCGTCGGTGCACTCGGCGAAGATCGTCGGCGCGACCCAGAAGCCCGTGTCGAGCCCGTTCGCGGTGACCCGGTCGCCGCCCGTCAGCAGCCGCGCGCCGGCGGCCCTGCCGCGTTCGATGGCGGCGAGCACCTTGCCCATGTGCTCGTGCGAGATCAGCGGGCCGACATGCGTCGCGGGGTCCATCGGATCGCCGATCACCATGGCTTTCGTGCGCGCGACGAGCTTCTCCAGGAAGGCGTCCATTGACTTGCGCTGCACGAAGACGCGGGTGCCGTTCGAGCAGATCTCGCCCTGGGAGTAGAAGTTGCCGAGCAGCGCCCCGCCCACCGCGTTGTCGAGCGTCGCGTCGTCGAAGACGACGAGCGGCGACTTGCCGCCGAGCTCCATGGTCACGTGCTTGAGCGTCGAGGCCGCGTCCGCCATCACCGCCTTGCCGGTGCCGACCTCGCCGGTCAGCGAGACCTTGGCTATTCCGGGATGACGGGTGAGGAGGCGGCCCGTATCGGCGAAGCCCTGGACGACGTTGAACACGCCCGCCGGGAGCCCGGCCTCGGCGTAGATCTCGGCGAGCGCCATGGCTGTTAGCGGGGTCAGCTCCGCCGGCTTGAAGATCATGGCGTTGCCGCAGGCGAGCGCGGGCGCCGACTTCCAGCAGGCGATCTGGATCGGGTAGTTCCAGGCGCCGATGCCGGCGCAGACGCCGAGCGGCTCGCGGCGCGTATAGGCGAAGGCCTGCAGCCCGAGCGGGATGTGCTGGCCCGTCAGCGTCGGCGCGATGCCAGCGTAGTATTCCAGGCAATCCGCGCCCGAGATCACGTCGACCACCGAAGTCTCCGCGATCGGCCGGCCGGTGTCGCGCGTCTCCAACCGCGCGAGCGCGTCGTTTCGTTCCCGCAGCAGCGCCGCGGCGCGCATCAGGATGCGCCCGCGGTCGACGCCGGTCATCCGCGACCAGACGCGGAAGCCCGCGCGCGCGGCCTCGACCGCGGCCTCGACGTCGGCCTCGCCGGCGATGTCGACCGTCGCGAGCACCGAGCCGTCGGCGGGATTGCGCGTCTCGAAGCGCTCGCCGGAGGTCGCGGGGCGGCGCTCGCCGCCGATGAACAGGGGGAGGTGGGAGGTCACGCCGTCTTCCTCTTCTTCTCTCCGGCGACTTCGTGGGCCGGCGTCGCGCCGCGGGCGGCGAGGTGGAGATCGATCGTCTCGCCGACGAGCCGCCGGGCCGCGACGATGTCGAGCCCGCCGCCGTCGAGACCCGCGCGCACCCAGACTCCGTCGATCAGGCTCGCGGCCACCTCGGCGAGGTGGGCGGCCTCGCCGTTCGGCAGGCCGAGCCGGCAGAACTCGCGCTTGAGGTTCGAGTGCAGCCGCCGGCGGTAGATCCGCTGGAGCCGGCCGAGCGCCGGCACGTGGGGCACCTGGCCCCAGAAGGCGAGCCAAGCGGAGACCGTCTCGCGGGCGCACTGGCTCTCGTCGAAATTCGCCGCGACGACGGCCGACAGCCGCGCCCGCGGCGCCTCGCCGGCCTCCCCGAGCCGCCGCGCGACGAGGGTCTGGAGGTCGGTGAGCAGCGAGCGCATCGTCGCTTCCAGGAGCTCGTCCTTGGAGCCGAAGTAATGGGCGATCAGACCGGCGGACATGCCCGCGCCCTTGGCGATCCGCGCCATGGTCGTCGCGTCGTATCCGTGCGCGTGGATCGCCGCGATCGTCGCGGCGATCAATTGCTTGCGTCTGATCTTCGACACGCCGACGCGCGGCATCCGGGGCACCTTGGCGGGAAATCTTCGCGGTGGGTTGACATCCGCACGGTGCCCGATCTTAATTGAACGGTCAATCAATTTTGGCCCCGACGAGAAACCGCATCCACCGAGGCGCGTCCCCGCGCACCGGCCGCGGCGGCGTATCCGCAAGCCGCTGGCGGCCGGCGGCGCGCCCGAACGGGCCCGACCAGGAGAGACGACCCGATGACGATCCGCCTTCCCGCCCTGGCCGCCGCGAGCGTCCTCGCCCTCTCGACCGCGCCCGCGCTGGCCCAGGTCCCGGAGGCCTGCCGCGCGCCGGTCTTCGCCGACGTCGGCTGGACGGACATCACGGCGACCACCGCCGCTGTCTCGGTCGTGCTCGAGGCGCTCGGCTACGCGCCCGAGTCGGAGCTGCTCTCCGTGCCGGTGACCTACGCCTCGCTGGCGAACGGCGACGTCGACGTCTTCCTCGGCAACTGGATGCCGACCATGGCCGCCGACATCGCGCCGTACCGCGAGGCGGGCACGGTCGTCTCGCTCGAGACGCCGAACCTGACGGGCGCCAAGTACACGCTCGCGGTGCCCGCCTACCTCGCCGAGCAGGGCCTGACCGACTTCGCCGACATCGCGACCTTCGCCGACGCGCTCGACGGCGAGATTTACGGCATCGAGCCCGGCAACGACGGCAACCGGCTGATCCAGTCGATGATCGACGAGGACATGTTCGGGCTCGGCTCGTTCCGGCTCGTCGAGAGTTCCGAGCAGGGGATGCTGGCGCAGGTGCGCCGCTCCGCGGCTCGGGATCGGGCGATCGTGTTCCTCGGCTGGGAGCCCCACCCGATGAACGCCAATTTCGACCTCGTCTACCTCTCGGGCGGTGACGACGTGTTCGGCCCGAACTACGGCGGCGCGGAGGTCTACACCAACGTCCGCTCCGGGCTGATGGAGGAGTGCGCGAACCTCGGCGCGCTGCTGACGAACCTCGAGTTCACGCTCGCGATGGAGAACGAGATCATGGGCGCGATCCTCGACGACGACCGGGCTCCCGCGGACGCCGCTCGCGCCTGGCTGTCGCAGAACGTCGACACGGCGCTCGGGTGGGTCGAGGGTGTGACCACGGTCGACGGGGGCGATGGCGCCGAGGCCGTGCGAGCGGCGCTGACGCGGTAAGCGCCGACGTCGCATCCTCCCCGGAGGGGAGGAGTCCGCGCGCAGCGCGGGCGGTGGGGCCGCTCGATCATGCGAGCGAGCCGGCCTGCCGCCCTATCCACCCTCCGGCCTTCGGCCTCCGTTCTCCCCTGCGGGGACCAAGCGGCCGCGGCGAGCGCAGGAGACCAGATCGCCATGGACCCCGTCGCCTGGCTGACCGACAACAAGATCCCGCTGGGCCGGGTGATCCGCGACGGCGTCGACTGGCTCAACGACCACGCCGCCTTCGTCTTCTACGCGATCTCCGACGGGCTCGGCTTCGTCATCGACGGGGTCACGGACGCACTCCTGTGGGCGCATCCGCTGGCGATCGTGGCGGTTTTCGGCGCGCTCGCCTGGATCATCCACCGCGAGCGGAAGCTGCTGGCCCTCGTCGTCGCCTCTTTCCTGCTCGTGATCAACCTGGGCTATTGGGAGGAGACGATGGAGACGCTCTCCCTCGTCGTCTTCGCCACGGCCCTGTGCATGCTGATCGGCGTGCCGCTCGGCGTCGCGGCGGCGCACCGGCCCTGGCTCTACCAGGTCCTGCGCCCGATGCTCGACCTGACCCAGACGATCCCGACCTTCGTCTACCTCATCCCCACGCTGATCCTGTTCGGACTCGGCGTCGTGCCCGGCCTGATCTCGACCGTGATCTTCGCCGTCGCCGCGCCCGTGCGCCTGACGTATCTCGGCGTCACCTCGACGCCGCGCCAGCTGATCGAGGCGGGCGAGAGCTTCGGCGCCTCCGAGCACCAGATCCTGTGGAAGGTCGAGCTGCCCCACGCGCTGCCCACGATCATGGCCGGCCTCACCCAGTGCATCATGCTCTCGCTCTCCATGGTGGTGATCGCCGCCCTCGTGGGCGCCGGCGGTCTCGGCCAGCCGGTCGTGCGCGCGCTCAACACCGTCAACATCGCCATGGGCTTCGAGGCCGGGCTCGCCATCGTGCTCCTCGCCGTGGTGCTCGACCGCCTGTGCAAGCAGCCCAAGAGAGCGACCCGATGAACCGCGACATCGCCGTCCGCTTCGAGCACGTCGACGTCGTCTTCGGCGGCCGCGAGCGCGAGGCGCTCGCCCGTCTCGACCGGGGCGAGGACCGCGATACGATCCAGCGCGAGACGGGCGCGATCGTCGGCGTCGCGGACGCGAACCTCGCCGTCGCGGAGGGGGAGATCTCGGTGCTGATGGGGCTCTCGGGCTCCGGCAAGTCGAGCCTGCTTCGCTGCGTCAACGGGCTCAACCGGGTCTCGCGCGGGCGGGTGCTCGTGTCGCTCGAGGGCGAGGAGATCGACGTAGCGTCCTGCCGCCCGGCGGACCTCAAGCGCCTGCGCGGGAGCGGCGTCGCCATGGTCTTCCAGCAATTCGCGCTGCTCCCCTGGCGCACGGTGGCGCAGAACGTCGGCTTCGGGCTCGAGGTCAACGGGCGCTCGAAGTCCGAGATCGCGCGCGTCGTCGAGGAGAAGCTCGCGCTCGTCGGCCTCACGGACTGGGCGAATGCCTATGGTCACGAGCTGTCGGGCGGCATGCAGCAGCGCGTCGGCCTCGCCCGCGCCTTCGCCATGGACGCGCCGATCCTCCTCATGGACGAGCCGTTCTCGGCGCTCGACCCGCTGATCCGCTCGAAGCTGCAGGACGAGCTCGTGCAGCTGCAGAAGGAGCTGCGGAAGACCATCCTCTTCGTCTCCCACGACCTCGACGAGGCGATGAAGATCGGCGACCGGATCTCCATCATGGAGAGCGGGCGAATCGTCCAGACCGGCACGCCCGAGGACATCGCGCTCAATCCGGCCAACGCCTACGTCGCCGAGTTCGTGGCACACATGAACCCGGTCGACGTGCTGCGCGGCCGGAGCCTGATGACGCCGCTCGACGCGCTGACGCGGCAGCGCGACGGGCGCGTCGTCGCCGAGCCGGGCTCGGGCGTGACGCTCGAGATCGCCGAGGACGGCACCGTCGCCGGCGCGCGGATCGACGGGCGCGGCCCGGCTCCGATGCGGATCTGGGAGGGCGAGGCGAGCCGCGCGGTGGCGGGACCGGCCGACGCGGTCGTCGTCGTCGCCCCGGACGTGACCCTGCGGGAGGCGATGGAGATTAGGCGCCTGACGGGCGCGCTCCTCGTCGTCGCCGAGGACGGGCGAGCGATCGGCGTGCTCGGCGAGAAGGAACTCTACGACGGCGTGCTCGGCGCCGCCGAGCGCTCCGAGCGCGCGGACGACCCGCGGGAGGGCACCTCGTCCGCGGCATGACGCCGGGCTTGCCGGAGCGGGCGGGGAGGGGGCATGATCACGGCCGCGCTTTCGGACGAGCGCCCGCAGGAGCCCTCGCGATGACACCAAGGCGCCCACCGCCACCGCCACCGCGCCGCCGCGCGCCGTCGCCGATGGCACGGGTCGCGCTGGGGATCGTCGGTCTCGTCGCGATCCTGACGGTGATCATCTTCGGATGAGCCACGAAAAGGCGGCCCGCCGGCGCCGGCAGGGCGCGCGGGCGGGCCGCAGTCGAGGCGGGAGCCGCTCCGTGCGCTCCCGAGGTCACCCTACGCCGCGCACCTGAACCGCGCCTGAACCCGTCCCGCCTCGTACGCTCAGCGGTAGAGATCCGCCCGTGTCGGCGGCAGGCCCGAGGGGCCGCGGATGCGCTTGGATGCGAGGGTCTGGTTGATGTAGGCGCCACCGCGGGCGAAGGCCATGGAGCAGCCGGCGAGGTAGAGCAGCCACATCCGCACCTTCTGCGGCCCGACGAGCGCCTCGGCCTGCGCCCGGCCGTCGAGCAGCCGTTTCCACCAGAGATGAGTCGTCTTCTGGTAGTGCTCGCGCCAGCCCTCCACGTCGTGGATCTCGAAGCCGGCACGCTCCAGGTTGGCGATCGACAGGCCGAGGTGATCGAGCTCGCCGCCGGGGAAGATGTAGCGCACCAGCGCCCGGTATTCGGACGTCATCTTGGCGAAACGCTTGTCGCTCTTCTTGGCGCGCCGGGCGATCGTGTGATGCAGGTAGAGGCCCTGCGGCCGCAGCAGGCGGTTCACGGTCGCGAAGTAGGTCGGGTGGTTGGCGATGCCGACCTGCTCGAACATCCCGATGGAGGCGATCTTGTCGAACGTGCCCTCCATCTGGACGTAGTCCTTGAAGTGGAACGTCACCTTGTCGGCGAGGTCGAGCCGCTCGGCCTTCTCCTTCGCGAGCGCCAGCTGCTCGGCGGCGAGCGTCACGCCGTGCGCCTCGACGCCGTAGTGCCGTGCCGCATGGCAGACGAGCGCGCCCCAGCCGCAGCCGATGTCGAGGAAGCGGTCGCCGGGCTTCAGGCGCAGCTTGCGGCAGATCATGTCGAGCTTGTCGCGCTGCGCGCGGTCGATGTCGCCGTGGTCCTCGACGAAGTAGCCGCAGGTGTAGACCATCTCCTCGTCGAGGAAGAGGCGGTAGAAATCGTTGGAGACGTCGTAATGGTAGGCGACGTTGGCGCGGTTCGTCTCCGGGCGACCGTCGCGATCGATCTCGTCGCCGCGCACGGCGTCGAGCACGCTTCGAGGCCCGCGGTCCACCCGCCAGAACAGCCCCGCGACCCGCAGCGCCTTGCGCTTGGAGATCCCCCGCGCCAGCCGCCCGATCTTGCCTTTGGGCCGCGCCGCCGCGAGGTCGAAGAAGGTGCCGTTCTCGAGGTCGATGCGGCCGTCGACGTGCAGCTTGATCAGCGTGTCGAGTCGCGGGCGGCGCACCAGCGCGGCGACCACGCCCTCGTCGGCGAGCGTCACCGCGAGCGCGTCTTCCGGCCAGTCCGCGGGAACGCGGCTGCCGTCCCAGAGGCGAAAGCCGAAGCCCGGGGCCAGGACCCGGTGCGCGTCGGCGAGGAGGTCCGCAAGCGCCTCGCGCCGGGTCCCGGCGGCTCGATCGTGTTCCATGCACGCTCCGACGATGATCGGCGCGCACGCTAGTGCATGAGCGCCGAGGCGGGAAGAGCGCATCGTCGGATCGTTCGTTCCGGCGGGCTCGGAACACCGATCGCCGTCGGCGGTTCGGGCCGGCAGCCACAGAGCCGGAGAGGATTTTCGACATGTTCTTCCACAACAGCAAGCTCCAATACGAGGTCCGCTGCGAGAAGCCGAGCCCGCTCTTCGCCAAGATGCTCCAGCAGGCCATCGGCGGCGTCGAGGGCGAGATTCGCGTGGCGATGCAGTACTTCTTCCAGGCCATGGGCGCGCGCGGGAACCCGAAGTACCGCGATCTCCTGATCGCGACCGCGACCGAGGAGCTCTCGCACATCGAGTTCCTCGGCCATGCGGTCGCGCTCAACCTGGAGAAGGCGCCCGCGCACATGAAGGACGAGGCGGCGAAGGACCCCGTCGTCGCGGCGATCCTCGGCGGCATGAACCCGCGCCACCTGCTCTCGTCGGGCCTCTCGGCGATGCCCGTGAACGCCAACGGCGTGCCCTTCGACATGAGCCACGTCTACGCCACCGGCAACCTCGCCGCCGACATGCTGGCCAACGCCACCGCCGAAGCCGGCGGGCGCGTGCTCGCCTCGCGGCTCTACGAGCTCACCGACGATCCCGGCATGAAGGACATGCTGTCCTTCCTGATCGCGCGCGACACGATGCACCAGCAGCAATGGCTCGCGGTGATCGAGGAGCTCGGCGGTCTCGAGGCCACGCTGCCGATCCCGAACTCGACGCCGACGAGCCACGAGGCGACGGAGCATTCCTACGTCTTCCTCAACACCTCGCTGGACAAGAAGGCCCCGGAGGGCCGCTGGACGTCTGGCCCCTCGCTCGACGGCCGCGGCGAGTTCGGCATGCGTCCCGCCGAGCCGATGGGCCAGGAGCCCTCGCTCGGCAAGGCGCGGCCCGACAGCGGCGCCCAGAAGGAGCAGATGTGAGGCGGTGACCGGGCGGCGCGCCGTTCGCGGCGCGCCGCTAACGCACGCGGCGGAGGGTGGCGTCGCGGATCTGCCTGTCGCGGGCCTCGGGTCGGCCGTGGACGACGTCGATGATGTCGCAGATCGCTCGGTCGGTGCCCTGCCGGCACTCGATGATGCCGGGCCAGAACCCGCCGCCCCCTCGGCAGGCTGCGCGCTCGTAATGCGCCACCAACCGATCGCCCTGCCGTCGTGCTCGCATCGGACCGCGACAGGGGCCATTCCGGGTCCCGCGGATCTCGACCGTACCGCGGCCCTCGCCTCCAGCGAAGCAGTAGCGATACTGAATGCGGACCCCCGTTCCCTCCTCGAACATGTTCTCGTTCTGCGGAGACTCCCAGCAACCGTCGAGGAAGGAGAGGTCGTCCTCGTTCTCGGGCAGGGTCAGTTCCTGCCCGTCGACGGGAGCCTCGGCCTGCCGAACGGGCACCTCGCACACCGGCCGAGCGACGAGGGCGTCCTCCAGAGCGTGGACCTGTAGAAGCAGTTCGTCGAGCTCGTCCGGCGGAGAGACCGCCGCGGCGGCGCGGGCGGGATCCGCGCACCAAGCGGCGACGATCGGCCCGAGCCGTAGCCCGCAGGCCGGCAGCAGCAGCGCACCCACTCCCACGAGCAGCGCCGCGAAGGCGCTCCATCCAACGATCGCGAGGCCCTTCCCCCTCATGCCCGGCTCCCCCTCCGTGCGTGCTGTCACGACCTCGTGCAGCGAAGCGGCAGAAGGTCGACTATGGCATGCCCGAAGGAGGTCCATCTACGTCTGACCTGACCCTCGGTCGTGTCGGAGCCGGCGGCCGCGGCGAACCGCTGCCGTCAATCGACGCGCCTCAAGGTCGCGTCGCGGACCTGCCGCTCGCGCGGCTCCGGCCGCCCGTTCTGGAGGTCGATGATGTCGCAGGTGACCTGGTCGGCGCCCTGGCGGCAATCGATGATGCCGGGTGAGAACGTCGCGCCGCCGCGCTCGCAGATGGCCCGCTCGTACTCGATGAGCAGCCGATCTCCCTCGCGCCGCGCCTGCATCGGGCCACGGCAGGTGCCGTCGCGCGTGTCGCGGATCTCGACGGTCCCGCTGCCGTCTGGACCCGTGAAGCAGTAGCGGAACTGGATGCGGATGTTCGTCCCGGTCTGGACGATGTTGGCGTTCTGCGGAGACTCCCAGCACCCTTCGAGGAAGGACAGGTCGTCCTCGTTCTCCGGGAGCGCGAGGTCGTCGCCGACCTGCGGTTCCGGGGGCTCGGGCTCGGGAGGTGGCTCCGGAAGGGGAGGTGGAGGCGGCTCGGTCGGCCGAGCCGGCGGCGGGTCGCACGGCGGCCGCGCGACGAGCGCATCCTCGAGCGCCTGGACCTGACGCAGGAGGTCGTCGAGCTCGTCGGGAGGCGTCGCCGCGGCGGCGCGCGCCGGGGGCGCGCACCACGCGACGTCGATCGGCCCGAGGCGCAGGCCGCAGGCCGGCAGCAGGAGCGCGCCCGCCGCGACGAGCAGCACCGCGAACGCGCCCCAACCCAGTACCGCGACACCCCTGCCGGCCATCGTCCGCTCCCTCAGCGTTCCCGATCCGCCTCAGCGCCGTGCGCCGAGGCGGCTGATCTGCGCCTGGAGCGCGGCGATCTCGGTGCGAAGACGCCGCACCTCCGAGTCGGCGCCGCGCGCCTCCGCAGCCGCGAGCTGCGCCCGCGCGTTCTGGAGCTGAGCACGCGCCTGAGCGAGCTCGGCCTGCTGACGCATGTTGCGCTCCTCGGCCGCGCGGGCGCCGGCCGTCGCAGCCGCCGCGTTCGCTCGCACGACGTTCGCCCGGGCGGCCGCGGCCGCGGCGGCACCCTGGCGCTGCGCCGCCGTCGCCCTCAGGTTGCGTGTATCCTGCTCGTAGCGGCCACTGCCGATGCCGATGCTCGCGCAGCCGAGCCCGTCGAACCGCGGGTCGCCCGTGCAATTGGTCGCACACCCGCCGAGCCCACCGGCCATCAGGCCGAGGACGCCGACGATCGCGGCGCTTCTTGCGATGGTGTTCGCTCGTCTCATGGTCGATCCTCCGAGATCACGGGACACGGTCGTAGACCTGGCCGAGCTGGCGAGCCAGGCCCTGGAGGCGGTCGCGCTGGGCGCGCATCTGGTTGAGCTGCGACTGGGCGGACGAGTTGCCGCCCGCGACCGCGCGCTCCAGGGTGGCGACGTCCGCATTCGCGCGGCTGACGCTCGCCTCGATGAGAGACACGTTCTGGCGCGCGCTGCGTGCCTGGCTCCGGTACTCCGCGAGCGTGATCTGGCCGCGCCGGTACTGCGCGTCCAGGCTCGCGACACGGCTGCGCTCCTGCGAGACGATGCGCGAGGCGCTCGCCGCCTGGCGGTTGAACGACGCGATGCTGGCGTTGGCGCTGCGGATCGTGCTGCGCGCGGCGTCCTGCTCGGCCGCGATCCGTCGGGTCTGCTGGTTGACGTTCTGGGCGTAGGCGCCGCCCGCCGCGCCTCCGGCGAACGCGCCCGCGAGGCCGCCGATCAGCGCGCCGCGCCCGCGGTTGTTCGGGGAGGCGAGGGCGCCGAGGCCCGCGCCGACGGCACCGCCGAGCACGGCGCCCACCGCCACGCCCTGCTGGACACGCTGGTGCTCCACCTGCTGCTGGCGCAGCTGCTGAGCCGCCGGCGAGAGGCTGGCCACGTCCACCGGACCGGCGGCCGTGCAGGCGGCGAGCAATCCAGCGATGGCGATCGCCACCACCGTCTTGCGGGCGAAGATACGTATGGATCTCATGGTTGCACCCCCGTGTTGAAGATCTGACCTCGACGTCACGCAATAGAAGACAATTTTCGTGAGCCGAGGACAACAAGAATCAAGGCGAGTTCACTCCCGGACGGTTGGCTTCGACTTCCGCCCGTGATCGCTCGAGGATCCCGGAGAGGACGCTGCGCGTGTCCTGCGTGCCGTCGCCGAGGCTCGCTGCGTCCGAGTGCGCGCGCTCGACGAGCGCGCCGAAGGTCGCGATCTGGTCTCGCGTCGCCAGGTCCCGCATGAGCTGATCGAAGGCGGCGGGAAGCTGCTCGCCGAACTCGTCTCCCAGCTGCAGCAGCACGGTCACATAGGCCGAGCCGACCCGCCCGAAATGGGCGAGGTTGCTGTTCGCCCGCTCGGCCCATTCGGCGGCGAGGTCCGGCGACAGGTCGGGGTTGTTCTCGCTCTCGTAGCTGAAGAACTCCACCGTCTCGCCGGTCTCGTCGAGCTCGTTGAGAAGCGTCGCGGCGCTGAAGAGCATCGCGCTCGCGCTGCGCAGGTCGGCTTCCCGGCGCCGGGCCTCCTCGGCACGCAGCTCCGCGACGACCTCCGCGATCTGGTTGCGCAGGCCCGCCGTCTGCTGGCGGGCGATCGCCTCGAGCTCGACCTCGGGTCGCGGCGCCGCCTCCGCCGTCGGCGCCTCTCCGGCGTCGCGCAGCGCGGCGAAGGAGCGCTCCAGGCTGTCCGCGCTCGCGAGATCGCCCATGGCCGGCGCTCCGAGGACCACGCGGTAGCCGAGCGTGTCGCGGCGCGATTCCGCCGCAACTCCGTCGTGCGCCTCGAAGAACGGATATTCGCTCCGCTTCGCGCTGGAGATCACCTCGGCCTGGTCGCGCGTGGAGCCGCCGCGCGCGACGAAGCCGCCGACATGGCCGTGCATGCGTCCGACGCGATTGAGCCTGAACGGCTCGAGCACGATCTCCTCGGCGTTGCCGAGCACGTCGTAGAGACCGAGCGGGTTGGGATCCTTCCCGCCGATGGCGAGCGGCAGCTGGTTGCCCGGGGACCAGATCTCGGCGACGTTGTCGACGAGGTCCGCGAAGACGTCGGCCCGGAACACCTCCGGCCCCACCGCCATGCCGCCGCGGGTCGCGAACTCCCACTCGGCCTCCGTCGGCAGGCGCACGAAGGCGACGCCGGTCTCCGCCGAGGGGAGGGCGTCCGCCGCGTTCTCGAGGAGCCAGGTGCTGTAGGCGCGCGTGAACGCCACGGCGTCGTACCAGCTCGCATTCGTGGCGGGCATCGGGCTCGGCTGCGCGGGGCAGGTGCCGCTCACCGCGTCGCGCTGGGCTTCGGTGACCTCGTACTTGCCGATCAGGTAGTACGACCGGTCGCCCTTCGCGAAGGGACCGTCGACATGGGCCTCGCGCCGGAAGTCCTGCACCGCGCGGACCTCGTCGTTGCGGCCGAGGATGACGCGGCGGTCGTCCAGGACCCCGGACGAGCCGGTCTCCACGACGCGGAAGGCCATTGCCCCGCCGCAGGGCATCGGCAGCATCACGTCGTCGGGATCCGGCCGGGGGTTCCAGACCCATTCCGGCCACGTCGGGGCAGGCTGGGCCGCGGCTGGCGCGAGGAGGGCGACGGCGGTGAGGACGAGGACACCGGCACCGGCGGCGACGAGCAGCGCACTAGGCTTCATGCAGAACCTCCGAGGGCGCGATCCGAACGAGGAAGCGGGCGAGGCCGGCCGTGACGAGGATGACGACGAGGGTCGAGCCGGCGGCGGCGACGAGGATGTCGAGCCCGGTGAGGAAGCACGCCGGCCCGGCGCCCGCGATCTCCACGGCGAAGCGCAGGTTGATGAGCAGCGCGAGGAGGCCGAAGATCGAGAAGGCGAGGACGACGCCGGCGATCGCGATCGCGATCCCCTGCACCAGCGCGAAGGCGACGAGGTCCCCACCGCTGCCGCCCATCAGCCGCACGAGGCTCAGCTCGCGCCGGCGCTGCGCCAGGCTGGCGGACAGGCTCGCCCAGAAGGAGACGAGGTATCCGCTCGCGCCGATGCTCGCGATCAGGGTGAAGAGCGTGGCGAGGTCCCGGTCGAGCTTCAGCACGCCGGAGACCTCGTCCGCGCGCGAGGTCACGGCGAAGTCCATCGCCTCCATCGCCGCCGCGAGCGGGCCGACGGCCTCCAGATCCGAGGCAAAGAGGCGTATGCGCACGTAGCCCGGCGGCCGCTCGGCGGGATCGCGCCCGCCGACGCCGTAGCGCGGGACGGCGTAGCCGTCGATGAAGGCCTGCAGCGCGTCGATCGTCTCCCAGGCGAGAAGGGCGCGCTCGCCCGCGACCGCGCTCGTGGGGGCGACGCCGGCGACCCGCACCGGGATCACCAGGCGATCCTCCGCACCCGCCTCGCTCTGCCGCTCGCGCAGGACGAGGATGCGCGCGCCGGCCTCGACGCCGAGCCGTCGCGCGAGGCCGGCCGACAGGATCGCCTCGTCCAGCCCCGGCGTCGGCGTGCCCTCCGGCAGCAGCGGGTCGCCCGCCGCCGTCGGCCAAGCCTGACCCGACACGAGCGGCGAGCGCTCGTCCGCGGCGAAGCGCGCGCTCGCCGTGATGGAGCCGATGTCCGGCATGAGGAAGCCGACGCCCGGCAGCGCGTCGATGCGCGCGTACTGCGCCGGTGTGATGGTCGACTGGCCGCGAAACACGATCTCGAGCGAACGCGAGTCGTTGCGAAGCGTCTGCAGGAGCGCACCCACGACGCCGTTCTTGAGACCGAGGAGCACGAGCAACGGGCCGAGCACGGCCGCGAGCGCGACGGCGGTGAACACCACCATCGTGCGGTCGCGCTGGATCGCGCGCAGACCGAGCCCGGCGCCGACGATCATGCCGCGACCCTTTCGCCGATGAAGCTCCAGCTGCGATCCTGCTCGGTCGTGAAATGGACCGGGAGGATCTCGAAGCCGTGCGCCTCCATCAGCTCGACATTGTGGGAGATCACCAGAACGGCGGCACCCCGCTGAGCCGCGAGCTCGGTCAGGAGGTGCATGACGCGCGCCGCGCTCGCCGGATCGAGCGCCGCCGTCGGCTCGTCGGCGAAGACGAAGTCCGGATGATGGGCGAGCGCGCGGGCTATGGCCACGCGCTGGCGTTGGCCGACCGAGAGCTCCGAGGGCATGGTGGAAAGCGGCACGTCGAGGTCGAGGGCGGCGAGCAGCCGGCGGATCTCGCGGCGATCGCCGCGGCCGGCGAGCCGCTGCGGCAGCGCGACGTTCTCCCCGATGGTCAGGAAGGGGAGGAGACCCGAGGTCTGGAGCACGTAGCCGAAGCGCCGGGCGCGTACCCGCGAGAGCCGGCCGGCCGAATACCGGAGAAGGTCGACGGGGCGGCGCCCCGTCTCCTGGAGAACCAGCCTGTCGCAGCCGTCGGGCGCGCTCGCCAGCGCGAGCATGTCCATCGCCGTCGTCTTGCCGGACCCGGACGGGCCGACGATCGCCTTGCGCATGCCCGGACCCAGCACGAGATCCTCGATCCACACCTCGAAGGTGCGTCGACCATCCGTCAGGATACGCATCGCATTGCGCACGGCGAGCAGCGACATCGGTCCCTCACGGCATACGCGCGAGGGGGATCGTGGTCACCCGCTCGCCGTCCTCGGCATCGGGTCGCAGCGCGATCCACAGCTCGGGCGTGTCGTGCAGGCGGCGATAGTAGGCGACCTTGGAGCGCAGCGTCTCCAGAAGGTCTCGCTGCTGCCCTCCCGTCATCCGGTTCCAGGTGTCCTCGGTCAGTGAGGTGATCGGGCTGTCGTAGGGCAGGAGCGCGAGGTACTCGCCGAGCGCGTCCCCGAGCGAGTCGATCTGGCTGCGGGCGAGCCGGTCGGGATCGAGCGCGAGAAGCACGACCGCCTCGCGCAGGCTCGTGAAGAACCCGTCCGGGTCGAGCCGGTCGAGCCCCGATTGCGCGGTGTCGATGATCCGCTCGCCCATCTCGAACAGTGTCGCGAGCTGGTTCTTGGTCATGAGCACGCGGATGTCGAGCGCGTCGCGGCGGGGGTTCTCCAGCGCCTTGTCGATCATCCAGGCACGGAACACGTCGGGCGGGTCGCCCGCGAGGTAGCTGAGCTGCATGGCGCGCCAGCTGCGCCGGAGGCGGGCCTCGTCCGAGTCGTCGTTCGGGTCGGCGTCCGCCACCACGCCGTTGCGCCTGGTCTCCGATGCGAGACCAACCATCTGGTCGGATATGCCGTCGATCAGCCCGGTGAACCGAGCGACGTCGCCGCCCTGGATCTCGCGATAGTAGCTGTCGACCTCGACCCGGGCGAGCTGCGTGTAGGCACGCCGGCCGAGCGAATGATCCGGGCCGCCCTGCGGCGTGGTCAGGTGGAAGACGAGCGGGTGGAAGCCCGCGGAGCGCAGGCGCGCGTTCATCTCCGGGGGCAGCATCGCCGTCAGCGTGTCGCCGTACTCGGGCGAGCGCGGGCTCGCGTCCGTGATCAGCACGAGGAACTTGACCTGGAAGGCGGAGAGATCGGCCGTGCGGACGGCCTCCTCGATGCCCCCGAGCGAGTCCTCGGCGAACCCGGGGCTCGCCGCACGGGAGGGGCGCATCGTGGCGAGCTGCGCGCTCAACCGATCGACCGTCGAGTCCTCCGCGAGCGGGAGATAGGTGCGCGTGTGGTACTCGAGCGCCGGGGTCACGGCGTCCGACTGACGGAAGCCGACGAGGCCGAAGCGCACGGCGTCGGCGATCTCGGAGTCCATCAGCCGTCCCCGGATGCGGTCGACGGCGCGCCGGACTCCCTCGATGTAGGGACCCATCGAGGTCGTCGTGTCGATCACGAACACCACGCCGGCGCGGAACTCGCCCTGCTCGGTATCGCTCGGCTCCTGGAGGGCCACGGAGGCCACCTCCAGCATGCGCCCGCGCGCGCCGAAGTGCAACACCCGCTGCTCCGCCTGCAGAATGGGAAAGATGTAGAAGTCGTCGTCGATGTCGACGTGAAGCTCGGGCTCGATGGAAACCACGGGCGCGTCCGGCGCCAGCGCGTCGGCGACGGCCGCGGTCCGCAGGTCGGTCACCCGCGTGAGCACGTCCTCGCAGCAGATCGTCTCCTCGAGCGCCTCGCGGGATCGGAACAGCAGGGTGCGCTCGCGCCGGTTCAGCGCCGGGTCGTTGAAGGCCACGACGATCGTCTGCTTCCAGTCGATCGCGCGATCGGCGGGGATCCAGCCCTCGGCGCCGTCGTCGTCCTCGCCCACGTGCAGCCAGTCACCGCGGCGTTCGTAGACGTAGAGGATCGTGAAGGGGTCGAGCGGCTCCGCTGCGGCCGTGCCGGCGTCGGGCGCGCCGTGGATGCGCGCACCGGTGCGGGTGATCACCTTCTGGTAGAGGGTCTCCGCGCCGTCCATGAACAGCGGCGCGTCCGCGCGAGCGATGGACGGGGAGCCGGCGACGAGCGCCGTCACCAGTCCGGCGAGCAACAGGGCGGTGCGAAGCATCGACGTTTCTCCTCCTAGCTCTCGCAGTAGTTTTCGCGGGCGATCGGGTCGTCGGCCTCCGGCCTCTCGGAGAGCCAGGCGCACAGCGCCGCGATCTCCTCGGCGGCCCGTGCCTCCCCCTGGCCGCGGGCGGCCGTGTAGTGGCGAAGGGCCGCGGACGCGTTGGGGCCCGGCGCCTCGATGCGCTCCCACAGCGAAAGGCGCGGATCGAAGGTCTCGCCCATCCACATCGCGGCCTCGCCGAGGCCCTCGCGCCCGGCGCGCTCGATCGCGGCGGCCGCGAGGTCGACGTCCGGCGGGTCCGCCCGAAGCTGCTCCCGACCGAGCTCGAAGAGCCGCTCCGGCGTCGTCGTCGGGTCGAGGATCTCGTCGCGCGCGCTGCGCCCGGGGCCCGCCGGGGCGGGAGCGACGGCAGGCGTCGTGTCCTCGACCACGACTTCGTCGTCCGAGCCGATCAGCCCGGGCAGGAAGACGATCGCGGCGACCGCGAGGAACAAGGCGACAACGGCGCCGGCGATGAAGAGCCCCTTGTAGGACTTTCTCTCGTCCTCCTCCTCGTAGCCCTCGTCCTCCTCGCGGAACGCGTCGTCCTCATCCCGGTCGTCCCCGTCACGGTCGTCCCCGTCACGGTCGTCCCCGTCACGGTCGTTCCCATCCCGGTCGTCCAAGCCTCGATCGCGGACATGCGGTTCGTCCTCGATCACCGGGTCGCCATCGCGACCGCGTGCGGGCTGCGCCTGGGACGCGGCCGGAGCGGGGGTCGGCGCCGGCGCGGCCGATGCCGCGGCGACGGGACCCTGCGCGGACGAGGCGCGCGCGAGCTTCGGGATGGAGGGCCAATCGACCTGCGCCTGCAAGCCGATCGAGCGGATCGCGA
This sequence comes from Salinarimonas chemoclinalis, assembly GCF_041514305.1. Taxonomy (NCBI): domain Bacteria; kingdom Pseudomonadati; phylum Pseudomonadota; class Alphaproteobacteria; order Hyphomicrobiales; family Salinarimonadaceae; genus Salinarimonas; species Salinarimonas chemoclinalis. The sequence continues at coordinate 507,955 of NZ_JBGMWH010000002.1, read as the reverse complement.
TGGTGATCTGCTCGTACTCCTCGATCTCGTTGACGACCTCCGGTCCTACGCTCAGGCGCACGCCCATGTCCGTCGACTCGACGCCGAGCGGCTTCATGTCGTGGCTCTGCGCCTGCCAGCCCGCCGGTCCGAGATGCGGCTTGGCGGGATGCTCGCGCGTGATCTGGATCGGCGCGCCCTCCGGCAGGGCGGCCGCGATCTCGATGTGCGCGAAGCCTGCCGGCCGTCGTGGATCGCGCGTGACCTTAACCGGGACGTTCATGCCGCGCGCCTCACAGAGCCTGATCGAGGACGTCGATGATGCGCCCGAGCCGCGCGTTCTGCGCGACGTTGACGAAGCCGCCCTCGCCGCTGCGCGCGTTGTCCTGGACGATCTGGTAGAAGCCGAAGATCCAGTCGTCGAAATAGGACTGGCGGAAGGGGACCGGCTCGGCCGTCAGGCTCTCGGCGAGGTAGGCGACCGCGCGCTCGGCGAAGACGGTGCGCGCGCCGCCGTCGGGCAGCGTCACCGTCGGGCGCTCCGCCGCCGGCGTGTCGCGCCAGCCGAGATCCGAGACGAAGCGGTTGAGCACGTGCTCGCTGAGCACGGCCGCCTTGGCGATCAGCTCGTCGCGCCGCTCCTCGTGGGCGAAGACGGTGAGCTTCTCCGCGAGCCTGGCGCTCAGATTCAGGCGGTGCGCGGCGCCGGCGATCTCGCCCACGAGTTCGCGCAGCGTCGTCGACGCGATCCCCATCCGGCTGCAGAAGGCCGGCGTCTCGGTCTGCGCGTACATGCGCTCGAGCCACGCCTTCTGCGCCGCCTCGGCGAGGATCGCCTGGCGCGTGCGCCGACGCTCCTGCGGCTGCGCGCTCGCCGACGCGGTCGCGTCGGGCGCGGCGGCGACGGGCGCGGTCTGGCCCGGCCGGACGCGGCCCGGTCGCGGGCGCTCGGGCGAAGGCGTGGCCGCCGCCGGGCGCTCCCCGCCGTTCGCGGCCGGCTGCCGCTCGTGCCAGGTCAGGGCGTAGTGGAAGCGATCCGCGAGCGTGCCGGCGTCGATCGTCAGCCCGCGGACGAGCGAGCCGAAGCGCCCGAGATCCTCGCAATGGTAGAGTTCGTCGATGACCTTGTCGGCGACGGCCGTGCGCTCGGCGATCCGCTCGTCGACGTCCGTCGAGACGTAGTAGCGCCCCACCTCCTCGTGCATCCGGTCGCGCACCGCCCGGAGGCGATCCCGCACCTGCGCGAGCTTGACCTGCGGGTTGCACACGGGGGCGAGCGAGCGCGCGATCAATGTCGCACCGCCGTCGTTCAGGCGCATCATCTCGTCGAAGGCCAGCGTCGGGTCCGCGAAATGGCGCTGCACGGCCGGGACGGACACGAACGCCGAGCGAAGCTCGTCGATGAATCTCTCGCGTTGGGGAAGGACGCCCGTCTCGCGCTTGTCGGCGTCGAAGGTGAACACCGCCTCGTTCTGGATGTTGGGGTTGCGCATCAGGAAGCAGTTCGAGAACGGCGTTCCCGGCGTCCATTGCTGGACCCAGCTGTCCGGCGCCTTGCCGAAGGAATCCAGCAGGGACGCCTTCATCCGGCCTTCGAAGCGCTTGTCGAGGCCGAGCGACCGGTCGCTCTGCTTCTGCTCGAAGTGCATGTCGAAGCGCGTGAAGACGAAGTAGAGCAGCGGCGGCTTGTCCCGGCGTTCCTTGGCCTGCGCCCCGTGGGTCGCCGCGACCCAGGCCGCGACGACGTCCGGCAGCTTGTTGACGTCGAGGTTGCTCTCCTTGGCGCAGAGCAGCATCGCCGTGATCTCCTGCTCCGCGACGTAGCGCTGGAACAGGTACTCGACCTTGCCGCGCAGCAGCATGTCGTTGAGCGTCTTGACCCGGTTGTTCTGGAAGTGGCGGGCGAGCCCCTTGGGACCGGAGCCGTCTTCGGAGTCGGCGGCCGGCAGGCCGCGCCCGCGATAGCCGGGGAAGTCGAGGAGATCGGTGTCGTCGAGGAAGTCCCAGGGCTTCTCCAGGATGGTGATGCGCAGCTCCGCGGTGAGCGCGGAGACGATCGGGCGCGGCAGCTGGACTGCGCGTCCGGGGCCCGCCATGACGCTCAGCATCGGCGCCTCGGGGCTCTCGAGCGTCTCGAGCGCCTCCACGTCGAGGATGCTCTTGACCGGACCGCGCACGTCGACCGCCTCGAACGGCACGAAGGCGTCTGCGACGAAGGCGAGCTGCGCGAGCCCTCCGACGAGCGACAGGTAGAGCCGGGTCAGCTCGTCGTGGCGTCCCCAGAGGATCGAGAAGAAGGGCCCGAGTCGCTCCAGCGGCAGGCGCGGGGCGACCCGCGCGGCCACCTCCCAATAGGCGCCCAGGCGCTTGGTCAACTCCGATTCCGGCATGTAGCGCTGGAAGTAGTCGCCGATGTCCCAGACGTCCTCCATCGTCAGGCCGACACGGCCCTCCGGCCCGGACGCGTCGAGGAAGGGGGCCACGTGGGCGTCGATCTCCGAGGCCTCGGGCCAATCCTCGTAGCGGCCGGGAGTGCCTTCGAAGAAGTAGGAGTTGGCGATGATCTTGATCACGTCCGCGTGGCTCAGGAGCCGCAGCGCCACGGGATGGCCCGCCGGCGCCGGGCCGCCGGAGGGCGGGCGCACCGTGAAGCGCGAGACCAGGCCCGAGGCTTCCTTGCCCGTGTCGGGGTTCATGCGCTCGATGTAGTTGATCGGCTCGGCGATGCCGTCGAACTGCACGAGCAGTGCGTCGCCCTTGCGCGCGAGGACGGAGATCAGGTGCGACTTGCCCACCTGGCTCGCGCCGAAGACGGCCACCGACATCGGCCGCTGCGCCGCTTCGGCGAGGCGCCGGGCGCGCACGACGCCCTTGCGCAGTTCGCGCTCGACGGTGCCGCGCAGGTCGCCGATCGTGCGCTCGTTGTCGGGATCGGCGACCCAGCCCACGGCGTCGGCGCCCGCGTCCGCGATCGCGCGCGCCGCCTGGGACAGGGTGCTCGCCTCGGGTGAGATCTTGGCCGGGTTGGTCATCTCAAAGCACCTTCACGACGCCGGTATCGAGCCAGTAGCTGTCGCCCACCGGCATGGTCCTGAATGTGAGGCTCATCTTCGCCTTGACGCCCATACCCGACTTGTCGGACGCGTCGGTCAGGCGCAGGTCCTCCTTGGCCGCCTCGGCGTCGAGGCGCGCGTCGGCGGTCTCGGGATCGGCATCCGGCGGCTCGCGCTCGAGCGTGACCTCGATCGGCGGCTCGGGCCGGTCCGACGCCTCGTAGGAGAGCTGGTAGAGCGGCGAGCCGAGCCAGCGCTCGAACGGGAGCTGGCGGTAGCCCAGCTGCATGACCGCGAACCAGCGCAGCGTGGCGGAGGGCGCCGCGCCGGGCTTCTCCAGGTCCGAGAAGCGGAACAGTACGTTCTCCTCGCGAAGCTGCCGACCGAGCTCGAGCCGGCCGATGTAGCGCGCCGTCGAGCGCATCTGGATGCTCTCGGTCGCGAGCCGGAAGTTCTGCAGCTGATGCTCGGCGAGCAGGCACAGCGTCGCGCCGACGACGACCGCGGTCTTCGGGTCGGCGATGCTGCGGTTGTCTCGCCCGCGGAAGGGATACCAATCTCCGGCCCGGAAGGCGTGGAGCGGAAGCACCCGGTCCGGCGGCACGGCGAGCCGGTCGATCAGCATCTCCATCACCGCCGGCAGCCGCGACGGGCGCCCGGAGACGAGCACCATGTCGCAGTCGAAGTGGTGGACCGCCTCGGCGATGTTGTCGAACACCTTGTCGAGCTCGGCCGTGATCGCGGCGCGCATCGCCCCGAAGGCCAGGGAGACCGGCACGGAGAGGATGTCGAACCCGTCCCCTCCGGCGGCCCGAGCCGCGTCCTCGACGAAGCCGCGGATCGCGTCGGGTGGGCCCTCGCCCCCGTCGGGCAGGAAGTCGACGAGCAGGCGCGTCTCGACGGTCTCGTAGGCGTCCGCCCCCGCCTGCTCGTAGGCATGGAGCAGGCCGAGCGCGACGGGCTCGAGCACGCGCAGCACGAACTGCCGTCGCAGCTGCTTCTCCTGCTCGGAGACGCCGGCGCGGCCGCCGGCGAACTTCGTGGTGAGGATCTCGCGCGCGCCGCGCACGCCGGCCTCGGCCATGGAGTCGGCGATCGCCGGCAGGACGAGCGCCTCGATGATCGCGCGCACCACGTCGTCGCCCGCCACCCGGAAGCCCTCGCGGAAGGTCTGGACCGGGTTGATCTGGGTGTTGTCGTCCTCGAAGTAGGTGATCACCATCAGGTCGGTCGTGCCGCCGCCGATGTCGATGCTCGCGACGCGAAGCGACGGTTCCGGCCTGCGGTCGGCCGGGGGCTCCTTGTCGGCCTCGCAGCGGATCCGCGGGCGGCCGACGAGCTCGAAGAACTCCCTTATCTGGCCGCCGAAGTTGCGGGCGATCTGCCCGTAGAGCCAGACGAACTGGACGCAGGTCGCCTCGTCCCACGCCACCTGGACGACCGGCGGCACGACCCCGGGGGGCGCCTTCTGGCGCCAGCCGGTGAGGTCCCAGATCAGGTCGATCGCCGCGTTCGCCCGCGCCATCATGATCCGCTGCTCGCGGACCGGGGTCGCGGAGGGCAGCGTGAGCACGATCCGGCGCAGCCGTCGCGGCGTCGCCTTCTCCCGGCGCTCGCCGCGGAAGCGCTCGGAGTTGATCATCACCCAGGTCTGCCAGATCACCTCGACGAGCATCAGCGTGTAGAAGGACGAGCGCGAGAAGGTGAGGCGCGCGCCCATCTTGCTCCGCAGCTCGGCCTTGCGGCGCCCGCCGTGGAGCGTGTCGAACAGCTTCAGGTCCGCCTTGCGCGTCGCGAGCTGGCTGAGCACGTCGCCCATCGGGTTGACCATCGAGCGCACCGCCCGCTCGACGGGCGGGCCGATCCCGTCCTTGCCGTAGTCGCCCTTTGGGAAGCGCCATTCCTGGTTCACGGGCGTGACGTCCCACAGGTAGCGTTTCGGGCTCGACATGCCGCCGACGCCCTCGGTGCCCTCCTGCTGCGCCCGCAGCCGGCTGGCCTCGGGCCCGACGCGGACCAGACTCGGCCAGTAGAACGCCCGCGAGCGCCCGGACTGCCGCGAGGTGAAGTCGTCGCCGAACCAGGCTTGAGCGAGCTCGACCCGGCTCTCGAACGGCTCGGCGTAGACGTGCTCCGGCCGCGCGATGTCGCGCAGTTCCAGTACCCGCGCGTCCGAGAGGTCGGCCCCGCCCTGATGCTTCTCGATGAGGATGCCGCAGGTGCGGCTGTTGCCGACGTCGAGCACGAGGTCGACGTCGATGGGCTTCACCGCGAGCTGCTCGGAGATCGTGTCGGCCAGGCGCACGTTCTGCACCGGCACGGCCTCGTTCAACAGCTCCATGAAGGCGAACCAGCGCGCCGCATGCTCCAGCTTGTAGGGCAGGTCGCCTTCTCGCAGCTCGGTGCGATTCTTCGAGGCCTTCTTGAAGGCGACGAAGAGGTCGCGTACCCAGTCGAGCACCCAGGCCTGATAGTCCACCCGCTCGTCGAGCCCCTCGACCTCCTGCGGGTCGCCGAGGAACCAGCCGAGGAGCGACATCTGCGAGACGAACTTGAACTCGTGCGGGTTCTCGGCATCGGCGTAGATCGGCGCCGTATAGGGGAACGGGGTGGCGCCCTCCAGCGTGTCGCGCTCGGGCGCGAGCTCCGTGTCGAAGGCGAAGATCGCGAGATGGCGCGGGCCCTCGCCGGGACTCTTCGTGCGATCCTCGACGACGCGCACGCGCGCCCAGTTGGTCGGCCCCTTGTCGTAGTACTCGCGCCCGTCCGCGCCGCGGCCCGGGCGGATGCGCAGATAGGGGACCGGCACCCAGCGCCCGAGGAATGGTTCCAGCGCCTTCTCGCGGTTGATCTCGTAGACCTCGTCGTCCTCCCGGACCGGGTTGTGCGGGTCCTCCCACTCCTCGCGTGGGTTCTCCTCGCTCCAGCCGCGGAAGATGCGCCAGACGACGTCGCCGTCGACCACCTCGTCGGGATACTTGCGCTCGATGAAGCGCCGGCTGAAGCGCCCGACCGCATCGAAATCGATCGCATACTCGACGAACTGCACCCCGGAATGGGGCGCGAGAACGATCGTTTCCTTGGGGTTCACCGGCTTGACGAGCATTTCGGATGCGCCTCGTTCTCGATCGTCTTCAGCGTTCGTAGGTGAAGGTCTCGCGGGAGCCGCGCGCGACGCGGCCCTCCACGCTCATCGCCGTGCGGCCGCCGTCCGTGACGACCACGCGGAACGGGACCTGGGCCCGGGTATCGCCGTGAGGCGCGAAATGCGTCACCACGATGCGGAACGTGCCCGTCGGGGGCTCGCCCTGCGGCCAGGAGACGTGCTCGACCGGCGTATCGCTGGTGCGCGAGCCGCCGGCGTTCATGTCCACGTCGAGCACGGCACCCGGGCAGGTGCGCGCGTTGAAGGCGATGGCGCCGCCGCCGGGGCACTCGACGCGCAGGTCGAGATCCGGGCGGCCGTCCCAGGCGAGCGTGATCTCGAGCGCGCCCTCCTGGCCGCCCTCGCGCCGCGCCCGGTCGCGGATCTCGTTCTCGATCGTCGGTTCAGCCGGCGGGGTGGGCTCCTGTTCCTCCTGGACGATCAGGGGTGCCGGAGCCGGCGGCACCGCGGCGGCCCGCAGGCGGCAATCGGCCTCGTGCGCGGCCACCTGGCGCTCGAGATCGCGCACGAGGTCGACGAGACGACCGGTCTCCGCGTCGTCGGCGGCGCGCGCCTGGACGACGGGCCGGCAGAAGTCGAGGAAGGCGAGGGGAGCAGGCCCGAAGCCGCAGCTGCGCAGGAGCAGCCACAGGATCGCCGCGACGAGCAGCGCGAGCAGCAGCCAGAGCAGCCACGCCCAAGGCGTCTCGCGCTGCACGACCACCACCGTTCCCGGCCCGATCGCGGCCGGTGGCGCGGGTGTCGCCGGCCCGGCGCCGCTCGCCTCCGTCCCGGCGGCGGAAGCCGCCGTTCGCGGGGAGGTACGCGCGATCACGTCGCCGGCATAGCGAGGCGTCTCCCCGTCCGTCGCATAGGCCCAGGCGACGAGAACGGGACGGTAGCCGCCGCCCTCGACGGGCACCGCGTAGATGCTCTGCGGGCCGGGTACGACCATCGCCGCGCGCAGCGCCTTGGCCAGCGCCGCGCCGGCGGGACCGGTGCGCTCGACGGAGTCCGCGTGGGCCAGGATCTCGTCGCGCGTGGTGGCGAGGCGGGACTCGACGTCCGCGCGCTCCGCCTCGGGCAGCGTCTGCAGCGGCATCGCGCGCCGCGAGCCGGGCACGTACCAGTCGATCTGCGTGCCGTCCTGCTTCGGCACCGGCTCGGCGAGCAGCAGGGCGTGCTCCTCGCCGAATCGCGCGGCGATCACGTCGCGCAGCGAGGCGTGGTTGCGGTCGCCGGGGCCGCCGAGGGGGCGCAGGCCCTCGAGCTTGGTTGCGGCGATGCGGATCGTGTCCATCGCGGGCCGCCGGGTCAGGGACGCGGAGCGTCGACGGGGGCGTCGACGGGCTCGGCGGGAGGCGTCTCGCTGGGCGCGCCGGGAGGCTCGTCGGGAGCCCCGCCGGGTGACTCGCCCGGACCCTGCGCGACGACGGCCGGGGCGCAGGCGTCCTCCGCCGTCGCGTAGGCCACGCCGTTCGCGTCCAGGAAGCCGCGCAGGCCCTCGATGCCCAGGGCGAAGTTCAGCCGCAGCAGCGTCTCCCGCTCGAAGCGCCCGAACGTGTTGACCCCCACCACGCGCCCGCAGGAATCGACGAGCGGCCCGCCGCTGTTGCCGCCCGCGATCGTCGCGGTGTGGACGACGAGGGGCAGCGCGCTCGCGCTCGTCTGGAGCGCGACGACGGAGCCCTGCGTCACCACGGGATCGGGGATGCTCGCGCCGTCCTGGCCCAGGCGCTGGAAGGCGGCGTCGGTCTGCATGACGAAGCCGGGATATCCCACGGCGATGACGTTCTGCAGACGCTCGACGGGGGTCGCGAGGGTCAGCACCTGCCGGTTCGGCGCGGCCTCGACCTCCAGGACCGCGAAGTCGGCGGCGCCGAAATCCCCCTGCGCGCTCGCCGCGACGACCCGCGCCGGCACGAGCCGGCCCATGGCGTTCGAGATCACGGCGACCCGGCTCGGGTCCGCGCCCTCGACCACGTGGCGGTTCGTGACGAGCTGGCGATCGTTGACGAAGAAGGCCGAACCGATCGAGACCTCGCCGCCGCTGCCGCCGACGGGGGGCGCCACGACGAGGGCGGTGCCCCGGTCGAGGAACTCGAGCAGCGTGGACGGCGCGCCTGCGACCTGCGTGTCCACGGGCGGCGGCAGGGCGGCCGGGGAGGGGGGGACGAGGGGCTGCGGCGGCGCGGCGGGCGTGCCGTCCGGGCTCGCCGGCGCCGCCGGCCCGCCACCGGGGCCGGGAAGGGCGGGCAGGCCGGGTAAGCCGGGGGGCGAATCGAGCGGCCGGCAGACGTTCTCCTCGAGCGCCCGCTGCAGCTCGGCGATGCGTTGGCGCAGGCTCTCGCGCGCCTGCGCACGGGCCGCCTCGTCGAGCGCCGGCGCCGCCGCGACCGCAGCGGCCTCACGGTCGTAGCGCAGCACCCCGGGGATGAGCAGGATGAGGAGAACGAGCGCGGCGATACCCGCCGCGATCGCGACCGGGATCCATGTGCGCGAGCGCACCTCGGTGACGGCGACGGGGTCGTTCCCGTCCGGCGGCGGCGGCGGCGGCGGCGTCACGGCGGGGCCGGGCGCGGCCGAGCCGCCGACGGCGGCGGGCGCCGCCGCGGCGCTTCCGCTCGCCGCCATCCCGGCGACGCCCGCCGCCGCGGCGACCCCGGCCGACGGCGCACGCGAGCCGATCCGCGGGGACGACGTCTCCTCGGCGCCGAAGAGGCCGAGCGTCCGGCGGAAATGCGCGTGGCGCGCCGATGCGTCGTCTGCGACCGATTCGGGCACGAGGCCCCAGTTGAGGAGATGCGGCTCGCCGCCGACGAGCACCAGGTCCTGCTCGAGCGAGGGGATCGCGAGCCAGCTCTGCACCGTGTCGCCTATTTCCGGGTCGTCGAACGCGGCACGCAACCGGTCGAGCCGGCTGCGGATCTCGGCACCGACCTGGATCCTCTCGTCGGCCGAGAGCGCCGACCAGGCTCGAACCGCGCCCGCCCGCGGCACGTACCAGGACACGCTCGTCTGCGTCTCGCCGTTGCCGCGCATGACCGCGGGCCGCGCGAACAGAGCCGCGGCTTCATCCCCGGCGAGCGCACGCAGGCGTGGTATGACACGCTCGTAGGTGTCGAGGACCGATTCGCCGCCGACCTGGGTCTCGCTGAGACCGCTCAGCGCGTTGCCGCGCACGAACACGTTGCTTTCCGGCATGGACGACGGCCCCCGTCGGCGTGATCGAGGCAGCGGACGATACCTGCATCTCGCCGTGCTCTTTGGTTTTCGGGTCGACGATGGGCCAACGTGCAGTCGACCCGTGCCTTCCTTAGCGAACCTTAACCGCAGGCGTCCCCGCCATGCAATCGCCACGATTCGAATTCCCCCTCGGTCGTGATCTCAGCAGCGCGGTCGATTTCGCTGCGTGAGCCGCCCGCGCGCGATCTCGCGGTCGATGACCTCCATGGCCGCCGGCTCCGCGCAGGCGACCTGCTGGAGGAGACGCAGCCCCGTCACCACGTCCTCGGGAACCTCGCTCGGATAGTCGTAGTAGAGCGCCTCGCCGAGCACGAAGGTCGCGCGCGTATAGCCCCGGGCACTGGCGGCCCGCAGCAGCGTCAGGGCGCGGTGCACGTCTCGGTGAACCACCTCGCCCCGCAGCAGCTCCACCGCGTAGTTGGACTGCCCGACGACGTTGCCGCGCTCGGCGGCGCGCCGCCACCATTCCGTCGCCTGCGCCCGGTCCGGGGTGACGAAGGCGTAGCCCGCCGCCCTGTTGAAGGTGCCTCCGGCGTGCGCACCGAGGAGATTCATGGCGTAGGCGGATCCGCGCTGCGCCGCGCTGCGCCAGAGGTCCGTCGCTCGCCTCATGTCCGACGCGGCACCCGCGCGGTCGCCGCGTCGCGCCTTGCGGACGGCGCGCTCCGCGAGGAGGCGTCCGAGCTGGACCTCGGTGCGGCGCGCATCCTCCGGGGAGGCTCCCGCCACGCGCCCGCAGGCGCCGATGCCCTCCTCGAGCGCCGCGGCGTCCAGGAAGGCCGAGTCGTCCATGAACGGGCGTCCGTCCGGACGGTCGCCGTCGAAGCGGAAGCCGGCGGAGCCGTCGCAGGCGAGCGCCCAGTCCGGGCGGGGTCTCACGACGAGCCGCACGGTTCGCGCCATCGTCGCGCCCCCGTCGAGGAGGACCGCCAAGCGCCGCTCGTAGGTGCCCGGGGGCAGCGCCTGGGCCGCGTCCGACGGCGTGACGCGGATGCGCGCCGGCGCGGCGTCGGCCGTCTCGCCGTCCGCGGGCGCGGCGGCCACCCAGGCACCCGATCCCTCGACGATGCGCCAGCGCACGCGCGCGGCATCGGTCGACACCAGGAACTCGCCGGCGAGCGGCGTGAAGGGGCCGCCTTCCTCGCCGGAGAAGGCGATGACGTCGGGCTCGAGACCCACGCGCGGGGGCGTGATCTCCAGGCGCACGGGCACGAGATGGGTGTGGCGTCCGCCGGCCTCGGCGATCGCGAGCGTGCCGCTGTGCGTCCCCGCCTGCAGCGTGGCCGCCGCCGGCGCCGTCGCGAGGACGAACTCCGCCCGCGCGCGCGGCTCGAGCCGTCCACCCGCGCCGTCGACGACGAGCCAGCCGGGCGCGTTCGCGACCTCCCAGTCGGCGGAGCGCTGAGCGGGGTTCGACAGCCGCACGCGATCCTCGGCTGCGACGAACGGTCCGCCCACGGGGCCGCGGAAGACGATGCCGTCGGCCGGGTCCGTCACGATCTGCGCGGGGCCCGCCTCGACCACGAAGCGGACCGGGATCGTGACGGGGAACTCGATGCCGAGGCGACGTTCCACCAGCAGGATGGAGCGGTCGTGCGTGCCGGTGTCGAGCAGCACCGCCTCTGCGCCCGGGCGTACGGCGAGGGTCCAGCCCAGCGCCGGGCCTTCGGCCAGCGCGAGGTCGAGCGCCGGATCCGCCGTCGGCGTATCGAGGAGGGGTGCCTCACGCAGGACGTGGGGCTCGAGCCAGCGCACGGACGCCGCGCGGCGCAGGCCCGCCTCGTGGACCTGCGGCGTGAACGGGCCGCCGGCCGGCCCGGTGAAGACCACGCGCGCGCGCTCGGCCTCAAGCGGCACGAGGGCGACGAGCGCGAAGATCGCCAGGGCGCCGAGGGCGAGGAGGAGCGCGGCCGCGGCGAGCGCCCGCCGCCGGCGGTGCGGCGGCGGGCGGGGGACGTCGGCGTCGCTGCGCCGTCGATCGGCTCGTTCGACATCGGCCCGGTCGCCATCGGCGGCGCGGACGGCGTTCTGGTCGGCCGCGCCGGACACGGACCCGCCGGGCGTCGGGTCGTCCGGGGTCCCCGGCGACCGGTCCGGCACGGGAGCGGAGGAAGGCTCCGCCACGGAAGGCGGCGGCGTGGCCGGCCTTGTGTCGATCGGGGGCGGGACCCGCGCCTCGGCCGTCGGCTCGACGATCCGGTGGCCGCTCGAGCGCGGCGCGGCGGGGATCGCGGGCCAGACGATCTCCTCCTCGATGCCGAGCTCGGGCAGAGCGATGCGGACGAGCTCGTCCTCGGCGATCCGATCGACGATGTCGGGACCGAGCGGGATGCGTAGCGTCCCGTCCTGGACCACGGCGCCGCCGACCGGCAGGTCCACGCGCCGGGACGACCACCCGTCCGGCCCCAGGAACGGAGCGCCGGCGACGTCGCGGCTGATGCGGATCAGGCGAGCCGGGGCGGGCTGGCCGGCGACGACCAGCCACGCGCGTCCGCCCGGAACCCGCTTGTCCCTCTCGACCTCGAGCCGCCTCATCGCAAGCTCCAATCGTTAACGATGCGTTAACGAGCTTAGCGTGCTGCGCCGCACAGGGCGAGACGGGACGAAACGATTCTTCGCAGGACCATCGTCGTGGTTAACGCGCCGCCTCGCCGGAGGCAGCCGGCGTTCCACGCCCGCGGCGTCCCGCGTCGGGGAGGCGCACGAGGCGCGGGCGCCAGATGCCGAGCACGACGTTCGCCACCGCGATGGCGAAGACGACCGCGAGCGTGCCCCATTCGAGCCGGATCATGTCGGCGAGCGCGTCCGGCGGCGCTTCTCCGGCCGCCATCCGCGCGGCCATCGTCGCCGCGTAGTCGGCCTTGGCGCTGACGATGGTCAGCGTGCCCTTGAACATGAGGATGCCGAGCCCCGCCTTGATCCACACCCAGCCTGCGTCCTGGAACGGCCGATGGACGATCATCGAGAGGAGCCCGGAGACGAGGGCGACCGCGAGCGAGGGGAGGACGACCCAGTTGCTCAGGACGGCGATGGACTGGCGCAGGTCGGCATAGGCGTCCGCGGTCTCCTGCGGCCCCGCCACGAGCAGGACGGCATAGGCGCCGAGCCCGCCGATGAGCCCGCCGGCGGCGATCGTATGCAGGATCTTGACGAGCTTGCGCATGTGTCCGTCCGCTGTGGTAGCAATGGAGTGTAGGGCGGGCCGCGTTGCGCGGGAAGAGCCGCGCGGCAGGGGTCGCGCGGGCCCGCGGATGGGGCACCGCCATGGATCGAACGACCCTGATCGCCTGCGTCGCGCTGGCCGGGCTCCTGACCCTCCCCCTCCCGGCGGGCGGGCAGGGACGGATCGACGTGCCCGTCGAGGTCGGCGGCGACGGCTTCCTCGACGGGTGCTGGGGCATCGGCCAGGTGGTCGGCCTCGACCCGAACGGCGACGGCTTCCTCTCCGTCCGAAGCGGCCCCGGCGGCCGGCAGTACCGCGAGATCGACCGGGTCCACAACGGCCAGCAGGTCGCGATCTGCGGGGAGGACGGCCCGTGGTACGCGGTCGTCTATTCCAGGACGCGCGACACGTCCGGGTGCGGCGTCCACACGCCCTGGCCCGTTCGCCAGCCCTATACGGGCCCCTGCGAGTACGGCTGGGTCCATTCGCGCTACGTGCACGTCGTCGCCGGCTGAGCCGCGCGCCCGTCCCGCTCAGCCGCCGACCTCCACGGTCTCCACCGACAGGATGGTCGGCAGGTGGCGCGCGATCTCCTCCCAGCGGTCGCCCTCGTCGCGGCTGGCGAAGACCGAGCCCGAGTTCGTGCCGAAGTAGACGCCGGCGGGCTCGCGCGCGTCGCCCGCCATCGCCTGGCGCAGGACGGTGAAGTAGCAGGAGGTCTGCGGCAGGCCGGTGCGCAGGTCCGTCCAGGTCGCGCCGCCGTCCCGCGAGCGCCAGACCGCCGCTGCGGCGCCCGGGGGGAAGCGTCCGGCGCTGTCGCCGTTGAGCGGGAACGTCCAGAGCGTGCGCGCGTCCTGCGGGTGGACGCGGATCGGGAAGCCGAAGGTCGAGGGAAGCCCCGACGTGACGTCGTCCCAGCTTCGCCCGCCATCGGCGGAGCGCCAGACGCCATGGTGGTTCTGCTGGTAGAGCACGTCCGCCTCGCCGGGCGCGCGCATCATGTTGTGGACGCAGTGGCCGATCTCGCCGTCGCGTGGCGCCGCCGGATGCGTATGGCCGTGGCAGGCCTCGGCGTTGGAGACGCGGTTGCGCCGCTCCCACGTCGCCCCGCCGTCCTCCGTGGCGAAGACGCCGGCCGCCGAGATGCCGATCCACAGCTTCGCGGGATCGGTCGGGTGGGGCACGATCGTGTGGAGCACGAGGCCGGCCGCACCCGGGTTCCACGTCTGCGCCGACGGATGATCGGTGAGGCTCTCCACGCGCGCCCAGGTCTCCCCGCCGTCGCGGCTGACGAGGAGGCCCGCGGGCTTCGTGCCGGCCCACAGCGCGCCGTGGGCGAAGCACAGGCTCCACACCTGCGAGAACGCCTCGCCGAAGGGCAGTGGCGAGTCCGTCCAGCCGATCGTCGCGGCGAATTCCGCGTCGCTCGCCGCCCAGGCGTCCATCTGGCCGGCGCAGAGCCGCACGACCTCCCAGGTCTCGCCGCCGTCCCGCGAGCGCCAGACGCCAGCGCCGTGGAAGGCCCCGCCGCCTCCGGCCCAGAGGGTCCCGGTTCCGGGATCGCCGATCACGTGATTGATCGGCCAGCCGTCGCAGAACGGTCCGTCGACCCGCCACGCGGTGCGCTCGTCGCGCCCCGAGACGACGAAGACGCCCTTCGTGGTACCGACGAGAACGCGGATCTCACCTCGCGCCATGGCGCTTCCTCCCGTGTTGGAGACGCTGGCACGCCGGCTCGCGAGCCGGCATCGTGCCCGCGCCTCATCCGTCGGCTCCCGCCGCGGCGGCGTACGGAAGCTCCCGCAAGCCCTCCCGCAGCCGGTCCGGCATTCCGTCGCCGAGCGCCCTGTCCAGCCGCGTGTGCGTGTCGCGCCAGATCGGCAGCGCCGCGCGCAGCAGGGCGACGCCGTCCGGCGTGATCGCCACGACCCGGCTGCGCCGATCCCGCGCGCCGGCCTCGACCCGCACGAGCCCCCGGCGCTCGAGTGGCTTCAGCGCCGCCGTCAGCGAGGTGCGGTCCATCGCGAGGAAGGGCGCGAGCGCGCCGATCGTCGGCGGGTCGGAGCGGTTGAGCGCCATCAGGAGCGAGAATTGCCCGTTCGTGAGCCCGAGCGGCCGCAGCGCGTTGTCGAACAGCCGCGCCAGCGCCCGCGCCGCCCGTTGCGCATGCAGGCACAGGCACGTCGACGCGACGTGGCGGACGGTGTCTGGCTCCAGGTAGATGGGCGCGAGGTGATCGGGGTCGGTGCCGGGCATCTTATGTTGATATCAACAGGCACTCTCCGGCGCAACGGCGATGGCGGGCCGCGTGGCGGGGGACGCGGTAGACGCTTGCGTCCGCGGCCCATCCGGTCCATCGCTCGGGTCGTGCCCGCCAACGGGGAGGAGCCCCACGATGCCCGAACCCGCCCCTCCGCGAGACGGCGCGGCCGACAATCGCCGCATGAAGGCGGTGCTCGTCGCCGCCGCCGCGCTCGCCTTCGCGACGGCGCCGCTGGCGTTTCCCTTCGCCGGCTTCGATCCGGACCTGTTCCCCGTGCCGCAGGTCGATCCGCCGGTACAGCCGGCGGGCTACGCGTTCGGAATCTGGGGGCCGATCTACCTGTGGCTCCTGACCTCCGCGGCGTTCGGGCTGGTGCGCCGCGGGGACGATCGCGCGTGGGACCGCCCACGCTGGCAGCTCGCCGGCAGCCTGATCGTCGGCGCGGCCTGGCTCGGGGTGGCGCAGACGAGCGCGATCTGGGCGACGGTGCTGATCTGGGTGATGCTGACCCTTGCGCTCGTGGCGCTCGCCCGCACCCCGGAGACGGAGCGCTGGCTGCTGCGGGCGCCGGTCGCGCTCTACGCGGGCTGGCTCACGGCGGCGTCCTGGGTCTCGATAGGGCTCCTGGGGGCCGGGTTCGGCCTCTGGCTCGGCGCGCAGGGCTGGGCGGTGGCGTGCCTCCTCGGCGCGCTCGTCACCGCGGGGCTGGTGCTGACGCGGGTCCCCGCCATCCCGCTCTACGCGGTCGCGGTGGTGTGGGCCCTCGTCGCCGTGGCGGTCGCGAACTGGGGCGCGGGGTGGAGCGTCGTCGCCCTCGCGCTGGCGGGCGCCGCCGCGATCGCGGGGCTCGGCTGGCGCAACGCCCGCGCCTGATATCGCGCTGCAGCGGGAACGCCCGAGCTTCCGCGACGTTGCGTGGATGCAGACTCCCGCTTCCCCAACGCTCGAGGGATCACGAACCCATGTCCATCATCGCCTGGATCGTCGTCGGCATCATCGCCGGCTTCATCGCCGAGAAGATCACCGGCCGGAACCACGGCCTGTTGACCAACCTCGTCGTCGGCATCGTCGGCGCCTTCGTCGGCGGCTTCATCGCCTCGCTGCTCGGCTTCTCCTATTCGCAGGGCTTCAACCTCGCCTCGATCGTCGTCGCGACCATCGGCGCCATCGTATTCCTGTGGATCCTGGGCCTGATCAAGGGCCGGAGCGTGCGCTGAGCGCCCGGCCGCGGCCGGGGCTGCGGTCCGCTGCCGCGCGGGATTTGCGTCTTGCCCCGCGAGGCCCTAGATCATGGCCACGATGAGTTCCGCGCGGGCGCCGGCCCGCGCGGCCAGCCGGATCGGGAGAGCATGACCGTCGTTCTCGACCTCCTCGCCAAGGACACCCGCGCCAAGGACGGCCTCGCGAAGGACGCGCGCCCGCGCCATCCCGAGAAGGCGCATCGGCCCGACCAGCCGCTCCAGCGCAAGCCCGACTGGATCCGCGTCAAGGCGCCGGGCTCGCCCGGCTGGGCCGAGACGAAGCGGATCGTCAAGGAGAACGGGCTCGTCACGGTCTGCGAGGAGGCCGGCTGCCCGAACGTCGGCGAGTGCTGGTCGAAGAAGCACGCCACCTTCATGATCATGGGCGACACGTGCACCCGCGCCTGCGCCTTCTGCAACGTGAAGACCGGCATGCCCCAGGCGCTCGACCGCGCGGAGCCGGAGAACATCGCCATCGCGGTGGAGAAGCTCGGCCTCGAGCACGTGGTGATCACCTCCGTCGACCGCGACGACCTCGAGGACGGTGGCGCCGAGCACTTCGCGCAGGTGATCGGCGCGATTCGCGTCCGCTCGCCGAAGACCACGATCGAGGTGCTCACCCCCGATTTCCTGCGCAAGCCCGGCGCTCTCGAGGTCGTGGTGAAGGCCCGGCCCGACGTGTTCAACCACAATCTCGAGACCGTCCCATCGAAGTACCTGAAGGTGCGGCCCGGCGCGCGCTACTTCCACTCCATCCGCCTGCTCCAGAAGGTGAAGGAGCTGGACCCGACGATCTTCACCAAGTCCGGGATCATGGTCGGGCTCGGCGAGGAGCGCAACGAGGTGCTGCAGCTGATGGACGACCTGCGCTCGGCGGAGGTCGACTTCATGACGATCGGCCAGTACCTGCAGCCGACTCGCAAGCACCATCCGGTGATCCGTTACGTGACCCCGGACGAGTTCAAGGCCTACCAGACGACTGCCTACGCGAAAGGCTTCCTGCTCGTTTCCGCGTCACCGCTGACGCGCTCCTCCTACCATGCGGGCGACGACTTCGCGCGGCTCAAGGCCGCGCGCCTCGCCAGGCTCGGCCGCTGATCCGCTCTCGCCATGCCGTCCTTCCGCACCACCCGCCGCGTCCGGCATTCGCCGGAGGAGATGTTCGCCCTCGTCGCCGACGTCGAGCAGTACCCCAAGTTCGTGCCGCTCTGCGAGGACCTGAAGGTCCGCCGTAAGGTGCAGAGCGGGGAGGGGGTCGAGACGCTCGTCGCCGACATGACCGTGGGCTACAAGCGCATCCGCGAGAGCTTCACGAGCCGCGTCACCCTCGACCCCGCGCGCAATCGGATCGACGTCGAGTACGTCAACGGCCCCTTCCGCTACATGGAGAACCGCTGGACCTTCAAGCCGGCGGGCGAGGGGACTTGCGACGTGGAGTTCTACATCAACTACGAGTTCAAGAACTTCGCGCTGGGCATGCTGATGGGCACGATGTTCGACCGCGCCTTCCGGAAGTTCTCCGAGGCGTTCGAGGCGCGGGCGGACGCGATCTACAGGTGAGCCGTGTCATCCCGGATGCCGAAGGCAGTCCGGGACCCAGAGCCTCTGGAGCGTTGACGAGCGGCGTGCACACGCCGCGGCGCTCGACGCCTCCCGCAGCCGTGGTGGACGCGCGCGCTTTCGCGCACGTTCATCACACCCCTGCGGTTCTAGGCCCCGGGCCCGCTTCGCGACCCGGGGTGACCGATCGCATCGCCGCCGGATCGGGTTGCACCGCCCCCTCCAGCAGCCCCAGCGCGTCCGCCACCGTCCGCAGCCGCACCATCGAGCGCCCGAGGTCGCCGTAGCGCATCTCCAGGTGCCGCACCGCCCCGCCGCGCCGGGCGCAGGCGAGGTGGACGAGGCCGACGGGCTTGTCGGCCGAGCCGCCGCCCGGGCCGGCGATCCCCGTGACGGCGATCGACACGTCGGCGCGCGACGCCCCGAGCGCACCCACCGCCATGGCGCGGGCGGTCGCCTCGCTCACCGCGCCGTGGGCGGCGAGGATCGCCGGTGGCACGCCGAGGCAGTCGCTCTTGGCCTCGTTCGAGTAGGTGACGAAGCCCCGCTCGACCACGGAGGACGAGCCGGCGATGTCGGTCAGCAGGCCCGCGACGAGCCCGCCGGTGCAGCTTTCGGCGGTGACGATCCGCAGGCCCGCCTCGCGATAGGCGTCGAGGAGCGCGGTCGCGCGGGCGCGCAATTCGTCGGGGAAGATCACGCGTCGTCCTCCGGCAGCCGGATGGTGGCCGCCGCCTGGGCGGCGATGCCCTCGCGCCGGCCGGTGAAGCCGAGACGCTCGGTCGTCGTCGCCTTGATCGAGACACGCGACACGGGGATGTCAGCGGCGCGCGCGATCGCCTCGCGCATCGCCTCGCGATGCGGGCCGACCTTGGGGGCCTCCGCGAGGATGGTCGCGTCGAGGAGGTCGATCACGCCTCCACGGGCCCGCACGCGCTCCGCGGCGAAAGCGAGGAAGCGGTCCGAGGAGGCGCTCTTCCACTTCGGGTCGGAGGGCGGGAAATGCGTGCCGATGTCTCCCTCCGTCAGCGCACCCAGCAGCGCGTCGGTGAGCGCGTGGAGCACGACGTCGCCGTCCGAATGAGCGAGCACGCCGCGCTCGTGCGGGATGCGCACGCCGCCGAGCCAGACGTGGTCCCCCTCGGCGAAGGCGTGGACGTCGAAACCGGTGCCGAGACGAGTGATCATGCGCGCCTCCCCGCCGCCCACGGCGGCGAAATCCTCGGGGCGGGTGAGCTTGATGTTGCCCGCCTCGCCCTCGAACACGGTGACGGGATGGCCCGCCCATTCCATCAACGCGCCGTCGTCCGTGAAATCGTCGCGGCCCGCGCGCGACGCGGCGCGGTGGACCTCGATGAGCGCGGCGAAGCGGAAGCCCTGGGGCGTCTGCACGGCCCGCAGGCTCGCCCGCGGCGGCGTCTCGACGACCCGGCCCGCCTCGTCGACGCGCTTGACGGTGTCGACGACGGCGACGCCGGGAATCGCCGCGCCGGAGGCCCGCGTCGCGGCGACGGCGCCGTCGATCAGAGCGTGGGAGAGGAACGGCCGTGCCGCGTCGTGGACGAGCACGATCTCGGGAGCGCCCACCTCCTCCAGCCGCGCGAGCCCGCGCGCGACGGAGGCCTGACGCGTGGCGCCGCCGGGCACCGGCGAGACCAGCTTCGCGCGCGCGCCCGGATCGAGGCCGGCGACGACACGGGCGTAGAAGTCTCCGTCGTCCGGGTGGGTGACGACGAGGATGCGGTCGATCGCCGCGTGCGCGCCGAACACGGCGAGGACGCGGCCGAGGACGCTCGCGCCGCCGACGAGGCGGTATTGCTTGGGATCGCCCGCGCCGGCACGCGCGCCGCGGCCCGCGGCGACGACGAGGGCGGCTATGCGTGGCTCTGCGGGCCGGGGCACGGTGGACAAGGGTCGTTCCTGGTCGGGCTGTCACACGAATGTGGTGATAGAGAATGCCGCCTCCGGAGGCAAACGCCCGCGCGGACCGCGAGGGCGCGCGCACGGGACTTGCCAATTTCACAGGCTTGGCTAATTGTTGGGCATAATGACGAAGCAACAGAATCTCGAGCTCTCGCTCGGACACGCCCCGGACCCGGATGAGCTGGCCGCGTGGTGGATCGGGGACGTCCCCGTCTCCCGCCGCGCGGTGCTCGCGCCGATGTCCGGCGTCACCGACGTGCACATGCGCCGGATCGCGGCGGGTTTCGGCGCGGGCCTCGTCGTGTCCGAGATGGTCGCCTCCGACGACTTCGTGAACGGCGACGAGGAGACCCGCCTGCGGGCGGAGGGGGAGGGCGTCTCCCCGCACGTCGTCCAGCTCGCCGGCTGCGATCCGCGCTGGATGGCGGAGGCCGCGCGTCTCGCGCAGGCGAACGGGGCGGACGTCGTCGACATCAACATGGGCTGCCCGGCCAAGCGCGTCACCGGCGGCTGGGCGGGCTCCGCGCTGATGCGCGACCTCGACCACGCCACCGGGTTGATCGAGGCGACGGTCGCCGCGGTGTCGATCCCCGTCACGGTGAAGATGCGGCTCGGCTGGGACGACGCCGCGCGCAACGCGCCGGAGCTCGCCCGGCGCGCCGAGGTCGCCGGCGCGCGGGCGATCACCGTCCACGGCCGGACCCGGCAGCAATTCTACAAGGGAATCGCGGATTGGGACGCGATCGCCCTCGTGCGTGACGCGACGACGCTGCCGCTCGTCGCCAACGGCGACATCGCGACCCTGGAGGATGCCCGCGCGTGCCTGGCGCGCTCGCGCGCCGACGCGGTGATGGTCGGCCGCGCCGCGCTCGGCCGGCCCTGGCTCGTGGCCTCGATCGGGGAGGGGCTCGCCGGCCTCGCTCCCCGCGAGCCCTCCGCCGCGGAGAAGGTCGCGGCGATGCGGGCGCACTACGAGGGCCTGCTCGCGCTCTACGGCCGCGCCATGGCGGTGCGCCACGCCCGCAAGCACCTCGCCGCCTTCGCCGACCACGCCCGCGCCGACGGCTTCGCGCTGCCCGCCGCGCAGCGCGCGCGCCTCGTCACCACCGAGGAGCCCGCCGAGGTGCTCGACCTGATCGGCGCGGTCTACGTCCACCCGCTGCGAGAGGCCGCATGAAGACGCCGACCACCGACGCGGTGTTGAACGCCCTGCCGCTGCCGGTTCTCACGGTCGGGCCGGACCACGTCATCCTCAATGCGAACGCCGCCGCGGAGAGCTTCCTGGAGGCGAGCCAGCGGGTGCTGCGCCGCCAGAAGCTGAGCGACTTCATGCCCTTCGGCTCCCCGGTTCTGAGCCTGATCGAGGAGGTCCGCCGCCGCGGCGTGTCGGTGAGCGAGTACCGGGTCGACATCGGCGGCCCGCGGCTCGGCGTGGAGCGCATCGTCGACGTGATCGCCTCGCCGATGCCGGAGGACCCGCAGACCGTGGTGGTGATGATCCAGGAGCGGACCATCGCCGACAAGATGAACCGCCAGCTCACCCACCGCACCGCGGCGCGCTCCGTGACCGCGCTCGGCGCCATGCTCGCCCACGAGATCAAGAATCCGCTCTCGGGCATCCGCGGCGCGGCCCAGCTTTTGGAGCAGTCCGCCGCCGACGAGGACCGCGTCCTCACGCGGCTCATCTGCGACGAGGCGGACCGGATCGTGAAGCTCGTGGAGCGCGTCGAGCTGTTCGGCGAGCAGCGCCCCGTGGAGCGCGTGCCGGTCAACGTCCACAGCGTGCTCGATCACGTCAAGCGCCTCGCCCAGACGGGCTTCGCGCGCCACCTGCGCATCGTCGAGAGCTACGACCCCTCGATTCCCCACGTGCTCGCCAACCGCGACCAGCTCGTCCAGGTCGTGCTCAATCTCGTCAAGAACGCCGCCGAGGCGATCGGGCCGGACGCGCTCGAGGGCGAGATCGTGCTCTCCACCGCCTTCCGAACGGGCGTGCGCCTCGCGATCCCGGGCTCGGCGGAGCGCGTCTCGCTGCCGATCGAGATCGCCGTTCGCGACAACGGCCCCGGCATCCCTCCGGAACTCGTTCCCGACCTGTTCGACCCCTTCGTCACCACCAAGGCCAACGGCTCTGGCCTGGGGCTTGCATTGGTGGCGAAGATCGTGGGCGACCACGGCGGGATCGTCGAATGCGATCCCGCGCCGCGCAAGACCACGTTCCGCATGCTCCTGCCCATGCACGCGGCCGAGGACGGCCGCGGCTCGTAACGCGTATCCGACAGCCCCCGAGAGTGCCTCACATGCCCAGCGGACACATCCTCCTCGCCGACGACGACGCCGCCATCCGCACGGTGCTCAACCAGGCGCTCTCGCGCGCCGGGTACGAGGTGCGCTCGACCTCCAACGCCGCCACCCTGTGGCGCTGGGTGGCGCAGGGGGACGGGGACATCATCATCACCGACGTGGTGATGCCCGACGAGAACGCCTTCGACCTGCTGCCACGGATCAAGCGGCTACGGCCGGAGCTGCCGATTATCGTCATGAGCGCGCAGAACACGTTCATGACCGCGATCAAGGCGTCCGAGCGCGGCGCCTACGAATACCTGCCCAAGCCCTTCGACCTGAAGGAGCTCGTCGCCGTCGTCGGCCGGGCGCTCTCGCGCCCGCGCGGGCCGGTCTCGTCCTCGGAGGGAGAGGGGGAGGACATCCCGCTGGTTGGCCGCTCGCCGGCCATGCAGGAGATCTACCGGGCGCTCGCGCGGCTGATGCCGACCGACCTCACCGTCATGATCACCGGCGAGAGCGGCACCGGCAAGGAACTCGTCGCCCGGGCGCTGCACGACTACGGCAAGCGCCGAACCGGGCCGTTCGTCGCCGTCAACATGGCGGCGATCCCGCGCGACCTCATCGAGAGCGAGCTGTTCGGCCACGAGAAGGGCGCCTTCACCGGCGCGACCCAGCGCTCGGCCGGCCGCTTCGAGCAGGCGGAGGGGGGAACGCTCTTCCTCGACGAGATCGGCGACATGCCGATGGAGGCGCAGACGCGGCTCCTGCGCGTGCTCCAGCAGGGCGAGTACACGACGGTCGGCGGGCGCACGCCGATCAAGACCAACGTGCGCATCGTGGCCGCCACCAACAAGGACCTGCGCATCTCGATCCAGCAGGGGCTCTTCCGCGAGGACCTGTTCTTCCGCCTCAACGTCGTGCCGCTGCGCCTGCCGCCGCTGCGCGAGCGCGTGGAGGACATTCCCGATCTCGCGCGCCACTTCTTCGCGCAGATCGAAAAGGAGGGTCTCGCCCGCAAGCAGATGGATTCCGAGGCGATGGACCGCCTCAAGCGGTATCGCTGGCCGGGCAACGTACGCGAGCTCGAGAACCTGATCCGCCGCCTCGCCGCCCTCTACCCGCAGGACACGATCACCGGGCCGATCATCGAGGGCGAGCTCGACGTGCGCCCGATCGAGAGCGTGATCGGCACCGGCGCCGACGACCCGGAGGCCCCCGAGACGCTGTCTGGCTCCGTCGAGCGGCACCTCACGCGCTACTTCTCCAACTTCCGCGAGACGCTGCCCCCGCCGGGCCTCTACCACCGCATCCTGCGCGAGGTGGAAGGCCCGCTCATCGCCGCCGCGCTGACCGCCACCCGCGGCAACCAGATCCGCGCGGCGGAGCTGCTGGGGCTGAACCGCAACACGCTGCGCAAGAAGGTCCGCGACCTCGACCTGCCGGTGATCCGCACCACGCGGTGAGTGCGAGGCCGCTACGCCTCGCGGCGGCGATCGAAGATCATCGACACGGGCGTGTGGTCGGACGTCGAGGCCCAGCGCGGGAAGCTCGACGCGACCCGATGGTGGACCTGATGCTCCGCGCGGCCGCCACCCGCGCGGGCGACGTAGCGGGCCTTCCGGCCGAGATGGCTCGTGGTCAGCGACTGCGTGAACAGGATGTGATCGAGCAGGATGTGAGGGTTGCGGGCGGGGTCGAGCCGATCCCGGAAGTGGACGCTCCAGCGCTCGCTGTCGGGCGCATCGAACAGGGCGTGGTTCAGGAAGCGCCGCGCGAAGAAGACGTCCCCCTGCAGGACGCCGATCAGGTCGTGGTAGAGGAACCGGCGCTCGACGAGCTCCTTTCCCGGTCCGTCGTTCAGGTCGCCGGCCACGATGATCGCGGCGTCGGCGTCCTCGGCGAAGCGCGCGTCGATGTAGTATCGGATGTCGGCGCACTCGGTGCTGAGCTTGACCCGCGCCTCGATCAGCGCGGCGACGAGCGCCGGATTCGTCTCGAAGAAGTCCGACGACGCCGGATCGCCCCTGCTTCGAGCCCGGTTGTACTTGCTCTTGAGATGGCAGTTCACGACCTCGATGAGCTGACCGCCGATGGTCATCTGAACCACCTGAGGGTGTCGCCAGTGCTGGTGGTTGCGGACGATGTCGAACTCCAGCCGCTCGGCGGCGCGCGTGTCGGCGCCGACGTACCGCGGCAGGGACACCGTCCAGCGGCCGCCCTGGTGCTCTCCGCTCGAGGCGCGCTCGGTCAGCGTGCGCCAGCGGTCCAGATGGAGCAGCTGGGCGTCGAACCCGTCGCCGCGGACGAGGCTCCACAGCCATTGGGCACCGCTGGCGGCGTTCCCGCGCATGCCGTAGGCGTCGCGATCGTCCACGCCGCGCACGAGGAGACGGTAGCCGGGCGCGACGCGCGCGAAGAACTCCGTCGCCCGCGCTTCCCCCGACGGTCCTTCGCAGACGAGGAGGACGTCGGCCTCGAGCGCCGCGATCTCGGCGGCGACCGCCTCCAGCCGGACTCGGGCACGATCGCGCGTGCGATCGTCCGGGTCCTCGGCGGCGCTCAGCAGCTTGTCCGCGTGCTCGATGTTCCAGGTCGTGATCTTGAAGCTGTCCATCGCCGCCCCCCCCCTGCGCAACGGGGGCGAGGATACGACCGAAAATAGATCTTCGCCAGGGCGCGGCGCCGGGCCCCTCAGATCGCCTTGAGGTGCCGGATGGGGCGTCCCGGCGCGATCGCCTGCGCGGCCTGGACGATGCCCTGCGCGTCGATGCCGTAGTGGCGGTAGAGGTCGGCGAGGGTCCCCGTCTGGCCGAAATGCTCGACGCCGAGCGAGCGCGTGCGGTGGCCCGCCACGGCACCGAGCCAGGCGAGCGTCGCCGGGTGGCCGTCGAGCACGGTGACGAGCCCGCAATGCGCCGGCACTGCCTCCATCAGGCGCTCGATGTGCGCGCGGGCGTGTACCTGCCCGGCCTCGCGGGCGCGCTGCGCCGCCGTCCAGCCCGCGTTGAGACGGTCCGCCGACGTCACGGCGAGAAGGCCGACGTCGCGGCGGTCCTCCGCCATCAGCCCGACCGCCTCGATCGCCTCCGGCGCGATCGCGCCCGCGTAGGCGACGACGATCTGCGCGTTCGGGCCGGGCTCGCGCAGCCAGTAGGCGCCGTCGACGATGCCCTGCGCCAGCGCCGGCGTCATCGCGCGCCGCGGCTGTTCGATGGCGCGGGTGGTGAGCCGCAGGTAGACGGAGCCGCCGGTCGCGTCGCGCAGCCAGGTGCGCTCGTCCGGCTCGGCGTCGCCGTCGCGCTGCACGTAGGCGAAGGCGAAGCGCAGGATCTCGGCGAGTTCGTCGACGAAGGCCGGCTCGAAGGAGGCGAGCCCGTCCTGGGCGAGCCCGATCAGCGGCGAGGAGATCGACTGGTGCGCGCCGCCCTCCGGTGCCAGCGTCACGCCCGACGGCGTCGCGGCCAGGATGAAGCGGGCGTCCTGGTAGCAGGCGTAGTTGAGCGCATCGAGGCCCCGTGCGATGAACGGGTCGTAGAGCGTGCCCACCGGGATCAGCCGCTCGCCGAACAGCGAGTGCGACAGCCCCAATGCGGAGAGCAGGATGAACAGGTTCATCTCCGCGATGCCGAGCTCGATGTGCTGGCCGCCCGGCCCGTAATCCCAGGTGAAGGTCGAGGGGATGCGCTCGGCCTTGAACGTGTCGGCGAGCGCCTCGCGGGCGAAGAGCCCGCGGCGGTTCACCCAGGGGCCGAGGTTGGTCGAGACGGTCACGTCCGGCGACGTCGTGACGATGCGCCTCGCGAGCGGCCCGTCCGAGCGGGCGAGCTCGTTGAGGACGAGCCCGAAGCCGGCCTGGGTCGACAGCGTCTCCTGGCGCGGGGCGGCGAGGGTCTCGGGCACCGGGATCGCGGGCGCGGAGAGGCGGCGCCGGCCCTGCGCCGCGAAGGGCACGCGCGCGAGGAAGTCGCGCAACTCGGCCTCGGGGATGTCGAGCCCCTCGAAAGGCTCCCACTCGCGCCCCGGCCGCACGTGCATCTGCCCCTGGAAGCCCTCCATCTGCTTGGGCGTGAGGAGGCCGGCGTGGTTGTCCTTGTGGCCGGCGAGCGGCAGGCCGAAGCCCTTGATCGTGTACGCGATGAACACGACCGGCCGGTCGTGGTCGATGCCTTCGAAGGCCTCGAGCAGCGTCGGCAGGTCGTGGCCGGCGAGGTTCGTCATCAGCCGGCCGAGCGCGGCGTCGTCGCGCCGCTCGATCAGCGCGGTGACGTCGCCCTGGTCGCCGAGATCGTCCATCAGGCGCTTGCGCCAGGCCGCGCCGCCCTGGAACGTCAGCGCGGAATAGAGCTGGTTCGGGCAGGTGTCGATCCAGGCGCGCAGGCGGTCGCCGCCGGGCTCCCGGAAGGCCTCCTCCAGAAGAGAGCCGTACTTGAGCGTCACCACGTCCCAGCCGAAGGCGCGGAAGAGCGCCTCGAAGCGGGCGTAGAGCCCCTCGCGGATGACGGCGTCGAGGCTCTGGCGATTGTAGTCGACGATCCACCAGGTATTGCGGACGCCCTGCTTCCAGCCTTCGAGCAGCGCCTCGAAGATGTTGCCTTCGTCCATCTCGGCGTCGCCGACGAGGGCGATCATGCGTCCCTCCGGCCGCTCGCCGCCCCAGCCGTGGGCGCGCACGTAGTCCTGCGCCAGCGAGGCGAACAGCGTCTGCGCGACGCCGAGCCCCACCGACCCGGTGGAGAAGTCGACGTCGTCCCCGTCCTTGGTGCGGGACGGGTAGGACTGCGCGCCCTTGTAGCCGCGGAAGCGCTCGAGCTTCTCGCGGGTCTGGTTGCCGAGGAGATACTGGATCGCGTGGAAGACCGGGCTCGCGTGCGGCTTCACCGCCACCCGGTCCTGCGGCCGCAGCGCGGCGAAGTAGAGAGCCGTCATGATCGTCGCGAGCGAGGCGGACGAGGCCTGGTGCCCCCCGACCTTCAGCCCGTCCACGCTCTCGCGCAGATGGTTGGCGTTGTGGATCGTCCAGGTGGAGAGCCACAGCAGCTTCTTCTCGAGCGCGGCGAGGTAAGGCAGGCGCGGGTCGGTGGTGGCGGGCATCGCGGGAGGGATCCGTTCGGGGGAGGCGGGGCGACACGACGAGTGGCCGAGACTAGGGCCGCAGGCCCGCCGCGCCAAGCGCCGCGCCTCGCGAGAAAAGACTCGACATCCCTAGAATCATAGGTATGGTGCGAGCATGAACAGTACGGACGCAGCCCTCGCGCTCACGGCCCTCGGCCACGAGGCGCGCCTCGAGATCTTCCGCCTCCTGGTGCGTGCGGAGCCGGAGGGACTCAACATCGGCGAGATCGGCCGCCTCGTCGGCGCGCCGCCCTCGACGCTCGCCCACCATCTCGGCGCGCTCGTGCGCGCCGGGCTCGTGTCCCAGGAGAAGGTGGGGCGCGAGGTGATCAACCACGCGCGGACGGACGCGATGCGTCGCGTCTTCGCCTTCGTCGAAGAGGAATGCTGCCGCGGGGTGTCCTCCGCCCGCGGCGATGCGGCCTGATTTTTTCGCCCCGAAACAACTAGAATGCTAGGAGTGTAGCCATGTCTCAGATCGCAGTCGGACTGCGCCGGGTGGGGGGCGTGGCGGCCTCCGTCGACCGGGTTTTCCTCGCCGTCCTCGCCATCCTGGCGGCGCTCGCGCTCGCCGATCCCGGGCAGGCCGGCGCGAGCCTCGCCTTCACGGCGCAGGCGCTCGTCGGCGTCGCGCCCTGGCTCGCCCTGTCCGTCGGCATCGCCGCCTATGCCGCGGCGAGCGGGGCCGATCACCTGATCGCCAAGGCCTTCCAGGGCCGCCTCGCCGTGATGGTCGTGCTCGCGGCGCTGCTCGGGGCGCTGTCGCCGTTCTGCTCGTGCGGCGTGATCCCGCTCATCGCGGCGCTCCTCGCCATGGGCGTCCCGCTCGCGCCGGTGATGGCCTTCTGGCTCGCGTCGCCGCTGATGGACCCGGCGATGTTCGCGCTGACCACCGGCGCGCTGGGGCTCGAGTTCGCGATCGCCAAGACGCTCGCGGCGATCGGGATCGGCCTCTTCGGCGGCTTCGTCACGGCGGCGCTGGCGCGCACCGGCGCGCTGGACGGCGCGCTGCGCGAGGGCGTCGGCAACGGCGGCTGCGGCGGCGCGCGGGTGCGCAATCCCAAGCCGCCGGTCTGGGCGGTCTGGCGGGAGGAGGCGCGGCGCGAGAAGCTCGGCCGCGAGGCCCTCAAGACCTCGCTGTTCCTGGGCAAGTGGCTCACCCTCGCCTTCGTGCTGGAGAGCCTGATGATCGCCTGGGTCCCCGCGGATGCCGTCGCCTCGCTCGTGGGCGGCGAAGGGATCGTGCCGATCGTGATCGCAACCCTCGTCGGGGTGCCGGCCTACCTCAACGGCTATGCGGCGCTCCCCCTCGTCTCGGGCCTCGTCGAGCAGGGCATGGCGCCGGGTGCCGGCCTCGCCTTCCTGGTCGCCGGCGGCGTCTCCTCGATCCCCGCGGCGATCGCGGTCTTCGCCCTCGTGAAGAAGCCGGTCTTCGCGCTCTACCTCGGCTTCGCGTTCACGGGGTCGATCGTGGCCGGGCTCTTGTTCCAGGCGGTGGCCTGACGGCCGCGCGAGCCGGCACCGGCCGCATCCGAGAAGTCCCGGTGGGCCGCGGCCCGCCGGGACTTCGCTGCGCCGAGAGCCCGCCGTGGCCTCGGCTCACGGCATGGCGGAGAGGAAATCGGCCACGGCCGTCGAGAAGGCCTCCGGCTGCTCGATATTGGTGAGGTGGGCACCGTCCAGCGTGACGGCGCGGGCGCCGGCAATGGCGGCCTCGACGAGGGCGCCGGCCTGGGGCGTCGTCGCCGGGTCGTGGGCGCCGATGATCACCAGGACCGGGCTCGTGATCGCGCGGATCGATTCGCGCTGGTCCATGTCGCGGATCGCGGCGCAGCAGGCGGCGTAGCCCTCGGGCGGCGTCGAGAGGATCATGGCACGGATCGAGGCCACGGCCTCCGGTGCCGAGGCGCGGAAGCCGGCGGTGAGCCAGCGCGCGACCGTGGCGTCGACGACCGCCTCCATGCCGCCGGCGCGCACCGTGCGGATGCGCTGGTTCCACAGGTCGGGCGGACCCATGTGGGCTGCGGTGTTGGCCAGGACGGCGCGCTCCACGCGCGCGCGGTGCCGGCGCAGCAGGCTCATGCCGGTCATGCCGCCCATCGACACGCCGCAGAAATGAACCTTGGCGATCCCCAGCGCGTCGAGGATGCCGACCGCGTCGTCCGCCAGGTCGTCGACGGCGAAGGGCCGCGGCGAGACCTGCGTCGCGCCGTGCCCACGCTGGTCGTAGCGTAGGACCCGCCAGCGACGGGTGAGCGCCTCCATCTGAGGCTCCCACATCGTCAGGTTCGACGACAGCGAGTTCGACAGCATCAGGACCGGCGCGGTCTCGGGACCGTCGAGGCGGACGTTGAAGCGGATCCCATCGACGACGATGGTCATGGCGCACTCTCCTTCGGCGTGCGCGCCCGGTGGCTTGCGCGGCGCGCCGACGCACCATAGGGCAGGGGACCCGTGCGGCGAAGGCGCGGGGGTGCGAGACGGGATCGGCACGATGGCGGAGCGAGGCGACGAGGGTGGGGCGTCCTGGCGCGCCATGAGCGAGGCGGACCTGCCGGCCGTGACGGCGCTGGCCGCGTGGGCGCATCCGACCTTCCCCGAGCGGCCGGAGGTGTTCGCCGAGCGCCGTGCGCTCGCGCCGGACCTGTGCCGCGTGCTGGACGACGCCGGTCGCGTCGCCGGCTACCTGATCGCGCATCCCTGGACCACCGCCGGGCCGCCGGCCCTCGACACGCTGCTCGGACGCCTGCCCGAGGCGCCGGACGCCGTCCAGATTCACGATCTCGTGATCGCCCCGGAGCTGCGCGGCCGCGGCCTCGCGGACCCCGCGATCGCCTACGTGGAGCGCGTCGCGCGCGGACGCGTCCCGCGCCTGTGCCTCGTCGCCGTCTCCGGCAAGGACCGGTTCTGGGCGCGTCGCGGCTTCCGGCCGCATCTCGTGCCGGGCGACGCGAGCGCGCTCGCGGGCTACGGGCCGGGCGCCGTCGCAATGGCCAAGCCGTTGGCCGGCTAGGCGTTCGGGTCGTTCCGAAACACGCGGATGGAGCCGGAAAATCGTCCTTTCGTCGAGCGGAACGGCGCTTGACCG
The DNA here is from genome assembly GCF_041514305.1 of Salinarimonas chemoclinalis. Taxonomy (NCBI): domain Bacteria; kingdom Pseudomonadati; phylum Pseudomonadota; class Alphaproteobacteria; order Hyphomicrobiales; family Salinarimonadaceae; genus Salinarimonas; species Salinarimonas chemoclinalis. The sequence goes on along the minus strand of NZ_JBGMWH010000002.1, from coordinate 477,896 downwards.
GCGATTTCGCGCGGTTCACACTCGAATTCGACGCATTCGAAGGTGGCGCTTCGCGACAGCCGAAGCCGGCCGCGCTCGTCGTCCAACGAGAGCCGACGGCGCCCGCCGCTCGGCCGAGCCGGCCCACGTGCCGGATGAGAGGAGGGACAACACCCATGGCCATCGTCTCCATGACGGTGAACGGCAAGCCCGTGACCGCCGACATCGACCCGCGCACGCTGCTCACGCAATTCCTGCGCGAGCACCTGCGCCTGACCGGCACGCATGTCGGCTGCGACACCAGCCAGTGCGGCGCCTGCGTCGTGCACATGAACGGCGCGGCCGTGAAGGCGTGCACCGTGCTCGCGCTCCAGGCGGACGGCGCCGACGTGCTCACGATCGAGGGCCTCGCCCAGGGCTCCGAACTCCACCCGATGCAGGCGGCCTTCCGCGAGCATCACGGCCTCCAGTGCGGCTACTGCACGCCGGGCATGATCATGACCGCCGTCGACATGGCGAACCGGCTCGGCCCGGACCTCTCCGAGGAGACGATCCGCTCCGAGCTCGAGGGCAACATCTGCCGCTGCACCGGCTACCACAACATCGTGCGCGCCGTGGAAGCCGGCGCCCGCGCGATGGCGGGCCAGCCGATGCGCGAAGCGGCGGAGTGACGCCGGGCGCGAGCCCACGCCCAGTCCACGCCTTCCGGAGCTCATCTCGATCGCGCCGACACTGCGCGGCTCCGCCATCCTTTTCATGCATGACTTGAAGCAGCGCCCGCGAAGAGGCGTTCTCGGAGGACAACCGCCATGACGGGTACCGGTATCGGCGCACCCGTGCGCCGCAAGGAAGACCAGCGCTTCATCACCGGCCAGGGCCGCTACACGGACGATCTCGCCCGGCCCGGCCAGACGCATGCCGCCTTCGTGCGCTCGCCGCACGCGCATGCCCGCATCCGCTCGATCGACACGTCCGCCGCCTCGGCGATGCCGGGCGTCGTCGCGATCCTGACGGGCGACGATCTCGCCGCCGACAAGATCGGCGGGCTGATCTGCGGATGGATGATTCACTCCAAGGACGGCACGCCGATGAAGGCGGGCCCGCACCCGGCGCTCGCCCAGGGCAAGGTGCGCTACGTCGGCGACCACGTCGCCGTGGTGATCGCCGAGACGTTCGCCCAGGCGCGCGACGCCGCCGAGACGGTCGAGGTCGACTACGAGCCGCTCGCCGCGGTCGTCGAGACGGCCAAGGCGAAGGGCGCCGGCGCCGTCGTCCACGACGAGGCGCCCGACAACCTCGTCTACGAGTGGCACCTCGGCGACAAGGACGCGACGGAGGCGGCCTTCGCCCGCGCCAAGCACGTCACCCGGCTCGACATCACCAACAACCGCCTGATCCCCAACCCGATCGAGACCCGCGCGGCGATCGGCGAGTACGATGCCGGGACGGGCGGCTACACGCTCTACACGACGAGCCAGAACCCGCACGTGGCCCGCCTCGTGCTCTCCGCCTTCATCGGCATCGCCCCCGAGCACCAGCTTCGCGTGATCGCGCCGGACGTCGGCGGTGGATTCGGCTCGAAGATCTTCATCTACGCCGAGGAGACGGTCTGCGTCTGGGCGGCGAAGAAGGTCGGGCGCCCGGTGAAGTGGACCTCGGACCGCACCGAGGCCTTCCTCGCCGACGCGCACGGGCGCGACCACGTCACCCATGCGGAGATGGCGGTCGACGAGAACGCCAGGATCATCGGGCTGCGCGTGCACACGACGGCCAATCTCGGCGCCTATCTCTCCACCTTCTCGTCCTCGGTGCCGACCTACCTCTACGCGCCGCTGCTCTCGGGCCAGTACGACATCCCGGCGATCTACGCGGAGGTGGACGGCGTCTACACCAACACCGCCCCGGTCGACGCCTATCGCGGCGCCGGGCGCCCGGAGGCGACCTTCGTCGTCGAGCGGCTCGTCGAGGTGACGGCGCGGCAGCTCGGCATGGACCCCGCGAAGTTCCGCAAGAAGAACTACATCAAGCGCTTCCCGCACCAGACGCCGGTGATCATGAACTACGACGTCGGGGACTACGCGGCCTCGCTCGAGAAGGCGATGGAGATCGCCGACGTGAAGGGCTTCGGCCGGCGCAAGCGCGAGAGCGCGAAGCGGGGCAAGCTGCGCGGGATCGGCTACTCGTCCTACATCGAGGCCTGCGGCATCGCCCCCTCGGCGGCGGTGGGCGCACTCGGCGCCGGCGTGGGCCTGTGGGAATCCGCCGAGGTGCGGGTGAACCCGACGGGCTCGATCGAGGTGCTCACCGGCTCGCACTCGCACGGCCAGGGCCACGAGACCACCTTCGCCCAGCTCGTGTCGGACCGGCTCGGCGTGTCGATCGACACCGTGAACATCGTCCACGGCGACACCGACAAGGTGCAGTTCGGCATGGGCACCTACGGCTCGCGCTCCGGCGCGGTCGGCATGTCGGCGATCACCAAGGCGATCGACAAGGTCATCGCCAAGGGCAAGAAGGTCGCCGCCTACGCGCTCGAGGCATCGGAAGGCGACATCGAGTTCGAGGACGGGCGCTTCAAGGTGGCCGGCACCGACCGCTCGCTCGCCTTCGGCGAGGTGGCGCTGCAGGCCTACGTCGCCCACAAGTTCTCGGGCCAGGACCTCGAGCCGGGGCTGAAGGAGGGGGCGTTCTACGATCCCACCAACTTCACCTTCCCCGCGGGCGTGCACATCTGCGAGGTCGAGATCGACCCGGACACCGGCGTGACCAGGATCGAGCGCTTCACGGCGGTGGACGATTTCGGCGTCGTCATCAACCCGATGATCGTCGAGGGGCAGGTACACGGCGGCATCGCCCAGGGCGTCGGCCAGGCGCTGATGGAGGGCGCGATCTACGACGAGTCGGGCCAGCTCGTGACCGCGAGCTACCAGGACTACCAGATGCCGCGTGCGGGCGACCTGCCGTCCTTCCAGATCGGCATGACCTCGACGCCCTGCCCGTCGAACCCGCTCGGGATCAAGGGTTGCGGCGAGGCCGGCGCCATCGCCGCGCCGCCCGCGGTGATCAACGCGATCACGGACGCCCTCGGCCACGAGGAGATCGCCATGCCGGCGACCCCCCAGGCCGTCTGGCGCGCCGTGCAGCGCGCGCGTCCCGCCATGGCCGCCGAGTGATCGGATAGTCCCTCCCGCGGCGCGCCGGGCCGGCGCGCCGCCCGCCCGATTTCGCGAGGACGAAGAACCATGTACGCCTTCGAATACCACAAGCCGTCCAGCCTGCGGCAGGCGGCCTCCATGCTCGCCAAGGCCGAGGACCCGAAGATCCTGGCCGGCGGCCACACGCTGCTGCCCACCATGAAGCAGCGCCTCGCTTCTCCCGCGAGCCTGATCGACCTCGGCGCCCTCGACGAGCTCAGGGGCATCGAGCGCAAGGGCCGCTCGGTCGTCGTCGGCGCGATGACGACGCATGCTGCCGTCGCGTCGTCCGACGTCGTGCGCGAGGCGATCCCCGGCCTCGCCGAGATGGCCGAGATGATCGGCGATCCGGCGGTACGCGCACGGGGCACGATCGGCGGCTCGGTCGCCAACAACGACCCCGCCGCGGACTACCCCGCCGCCTGCCTCGCCCTCGGCGCGACGATCACCACCAACAAGCGCAAGATCGAGGCCGACGACTTCTTCCAGGGCATGTTCGACACGGCGCTGGAGGAGGGCGAGATCATCACCAAGGTCTCGTTCCCGGTGCCGGCCAAGGCGGCCTACGCCAAGTTCCGCAATCCCGCCTCCCGCTACGCGCTCGCCGGCGTCTTCGTGGCCAAGCGCGGCTCGGAGATCCGCGTCGCGGTGACCGGGGCGGGCGCGAACGGCGTCTTCCGCTGGACCGCGGCGGAGGAGGCGCTCAGGGCGCGCTTCTCGGCGAAGTCGCTCGCCGGGATGTCGGCGGACGTCTCGATGATGAACGCGGACATCCACGCCGACGCGGAGTACCGCGCTCACCTCGTCGGCGTGATGGCACGCCGCGCCGTGGAGGCCGCGACGGCACGATGATCGCGCGGTAGGATCGCGATGTGACGACGCCCGGGCGGGCGCGGCCCACGCCGCCCCGCCCGTACGTCGTCGAGGACGAAGAGGTCGAGAGTGACGTGACCGACATTCCCGCCAGCATCGACGCCACCGAGGCGCTCCTGAAGGGGGCGGGCTACGTCGCCGATCGCCCGCTCGCGACCGTGCTGTTCCTCGCGCTGAAGCTCGGCCGCCCGCTCTTCCTCGAGGGGGAGGCCGGCGTCGGCAAGACCGAGATCGCCAAGGTGCTCGCCGCCGCGCTCGGCCGCAAGCTGATCCGCCTGCAATGCTACGAGGGGCTCGACGTCGCCGCCGCGGTCTACGAGTGGAATTATGCCGGCCAGATGATGGAGATCCGCCTGTCCGAGGCCGCCGGCGAGACGGACAAGGGTCGGCTGACGGCGGACGTGTTCTCCGAGCGTCACCTCGTCAAGCGCCCCCTGGTGCAGGCGCTCGAGCCCGATCCCGTCGGGCCGCCGGTGCTGCTGATCGACGAGCTCGACCGCACGGACGAGGCCTTCGAGGCCTTCCTGCTCGAGATCCTGTCGGACTTCCAGGTGACGATCCCCGAGTTCGGCACGATCCGGGCCGAGCGCCCGCCGATCGTGATCCTCACCTCGAACCGCACCCGCGAGATCCACGACGCGCTCAAGCGCCGCTGCCTCTACCACTGGGTGGATTATCCCGACGCCGAGCGCGAGCTCGCCATCCTGCGCGCCAAGGCGCCCCGCGCGCCGGCGAAGCTGTCCGCCGAGATCGTCGCCTTCGTCCAGGCGATCCGCAAGGAGGAGCTGTTCAAGGTCCCCGGCGTCGCGGAGACGCTCGATTGGGCCTCGGCGCTCGTCGAACTCGACGCGGTGGCGCTCGACCCGCATCTGGTTTCGGACACGCTGGGGGTTCTCTTGAAGTACCAGGACGACATCCAGAAGATGCAGGGGTCGAAGGCGAAGGACATGCTCGACAGGATTCGCGCGGAGGCGCGGGGGTGATGGGGTTCGCCGACATCCGCGACCGACGCGTCGCGTTGCGTTCATCCTTCCCTGTAGGGGAAGGTGGCTCGGCGAAGCCGAGACGGATGGGGCGCGCGGAGCGCGTTCGGCGAAGCCGAAGAAAGGGCGCGTCCTCCGGCCGCTGTCGAGCCGCTTCCGCTTCGCGGAACGCGTCGCTCCGCTCCGTGCCCCATCCGTCACCGCGCTACGCGCGGCGCCACCTTCCCCTACAGGGAAGGAGAAGCGTTACGGCCGTGACCGTTCCGAGCCGCGGGTCGTATCCGCTCCGAGGCGTCCCGGCGCACGTGATCGGGGGGCGATGTCCATGATCGACCCCGACCCCGCCGCCGGCAAGCTCGCCGACAACATCGCCTACTTCGCCCGCACCCTGCGCGCGGCGGGCCTGCCCGTCGGTCCCGGCGCGGTCGTCGACGCCATCGCCGCGGTGGAGGCCGCGCGGATCGGCGAGCGCGAGGACTTCTACTGGACGCTGCACGCCGTCTTCGTGAAGCGCCGGGAGCACACGCTGCTGTTCGACCAGGCCTTTCGCCTGTTCTGGCGCCGCCGGGCGCTGATCGAGAAGCTGATCCAGCAGATGTCGCCCATCGCGCCGGGCGCGAAGAAGCCCGAGGACAAGCCGAAGGCCGGCGCGGCGCGGGTCGAGCAGGCGATGAACCCGCCCAAGCGCGAGCGTCCGCCGCCGCAGGAGGAGGAGCGCTTCTCCGCCCGCCTCACCGTCTCCGACCGCGAGGTGCTGCGCGAGAAGGACTTCTCGCAGATGTCCGCAGCCGAGATCGCCCAGGCGAAGCGCCTGATCGCCGCGCTCCGGCTGCCGGACGATGCGCGCCCCACCCGGCGCTTCGCGGCGGACCCGAAGGGCGCCGTCGTGGACATGCGCCGCACGCTGCGCCGCTCGATGCGCGCGGGCGGCGCCTCGATCGACATCGCCTGGCGCACCCCGGTGATCGAGGCTCCGCCGCTCGTCGCGCTCCTCGACATTTCCGGATCGATGGCGGACTACTCGCGGCTGTTCCTGCATTTCCTCCACGCGATGGCGGAGAGGCGCCGGCGCGTGCACGCCTTCGTCTTCGCCACGCGGCTCACCAACGTCACGCGGGAGATGACGAACCGCGATCCCGACGAGGCCCTCGCACGCGCGGCGGGCCGGGTGAAGGACTGGGAGGGCGGCACGCGCATCGCGACCTGTCTCCACGCCTTCAACCGCGACTGGTCGCGCCGCGTGCTGGGGCAGGGCGCGACCGTGCTGCTCTTCACCGACGGGCTCGAGCGGGACGTCGACACGACGCTGGCCTTCGAGATGGACCGGCTGAAGCGCTCCTGCCGGCGCCTGATCTGGCTCAATCCGCTCCTGAGATACGATCGATTCGAGGCGCGGGCGTCGGGGATTCGTGCGATGCTGCCGCATGTGCACGAGTTCCGGCCGATCCACAACATCGGCTCCATGGAGACGCTCTGCGAGGCGCTCTCCGCCAGGCGCTCGCGCGACGCCGACCCGCGCGCCTGGCTGCGCGCCGTCGCCTGATCGAGAGGAGGCTCGCATGACGACCGACCCGGCCGTCCCCGTCGCCACCGACGAGGACATCCTGAAGGCGGCGCAGGGCTGGCGCGAGGCCGGCCGCGGCGTCGCCGTCGCCACCGTGGTCGAGACCTGGGGCTCGGCCCCACGCCCCGTCGGCTCGCACCTCGTCGTCGACGAGGAGGGCGATTTCCTCGGCTCGGTCTCGGGCGGCTGCGTCGAGGGCGCGGTGATCGCGGACGCGCTCGAGGTGATCGAGACCGGCGCGCCGAAGATGCTGGAATTCGGCGTCGCCGACGAGACCGCCTGGCGGGTGGGGCTGTCCTGCGGCGGGCGCATCCGGGTCTACGTGGAGCGGGTGGAATGAGGAAGGCGCCATGAAGCTGCCCCTCCTCGCCGCCCTCAACGCCGAGCGTACGGCACGCCGTGCCGCGGTGCTCGTGACCGATCTCGTCTCGGGCGAGCAGCGGCTCGTGCCGGAGGCCGAGATCGATGCCGATCCGCTCGCGGACGCGCTGCACGACGCCCTGCGCAAGGGCAAGTCCGGCATGGTCGAGGTCGACGGTGCGGAGATGTTCCTCAACGTGCAGGTGCCGCCGACGCGGATCGTGGTGATCGGCGCCGTGCACATCTCGCAGGCGCTGGCGCCGATGGCGCGGATCGCCGGCTTCGACGTCACCATCGTCGATCCGCGCGGCGCCTTCGCCACGCCCGAGCGCTTCCCGGACGTCGAGCTCCTCGACGTCTGGCCCGACGAGGCGCTCGCCGCCCGCCCGCTCGACCGCTACACGGCGCTCGTCGCGCTCACCCACGACCCGAAGATCGACGATCCGGCGCTCGACGCGGGGCTTCGGGCTCAGTGCTTCTACATCGGCGCGCTCGGCTCGAAGAAGACGCACGCGAGGCGCGTCGAGCGGCTGCGGGCGGCCGGCTTCGGTGAGGAGGCGATCGCGCGCATCCGGGCGCCGATCGGGCTCGACATCGGCGCCGTCTCGCCCGCCGAGATCGCGGTGTCCGTGCTCGGCGAGATCGTGGGCGCGCTGCGCCGCGACCGCAGGCGCGCGCGATGATCTTCGCGACCCTCCCGGTGCGCGAGGCGATCGGCGCGCTCTCGGTGCACGCCGTCAAGGGGCCCGGCGTCGCCGTGAAGAAGGGCGCCGCGATCGGGGAGGCGGAGGCGGAGGCACTCGCGCAGGCGGGAATCTCCGAAATCGTCGTCGTACGGCTCGAGCCGGGCGACGTCGGCGAGGATGCCGCCGCCGCCCGGCTGGCGCAGGCCGCGGCCGGGGCGGGTGTGCGCTGCGAGGCGCCCTTCACGGGCCGTGTGAACCTCTTCGCGACGACGCCGGGCGTTCTCGTCGCCGACGCCGCCGCGGTCGGGCGCATCAACGCCGTCGACGAGGCGATCACGATCGCGACGCTTCCCGCCCATGCGCCCGTCGTCGAGGGCGAGATGGTCGCGACCGTCAAGATCATTCCCTACGCCGTGCCGCAGGAGGCGCTGGCGCGCGCCCTCGCGGCCGCGGGAGCGCAGGGGGCGGGAAACGGGCCGCTGTCGGTGGCACCCTATATCCGCCGCCGCATCGGGGTCGTGTCGACGCTGCTGCCGGCGCTCAAGCCCACTGTCGTCGACAAGACCCTGCGCGTGCTGGAGCGGCGCCTCGCGCCCACGGGGGCGCGAATCGTAGCCGAGACCCGCACACCCCACGCGGTGCCGGATCTCGCCGGTGCGCTCGCCGCCATGAATGCGCAGGAGGCCGAGCTGATCGTCGTCTTCGGCGCCTCCGCCATCGCCGATCGGCGCGACGTCATCCCCGCCGCGATCGAGACGGCCGGCGGGCGGGTCGAGCATTTCGGCATGCCCGTCGACCCCGGAAATCTCCTGCTCGTCGGCGAGATCGCCGGGCGGCCGGTGATCGGCGCGCCGGGCTGCGCGCGCTCGCCCAGGGAGAACGGCTTCGACTGGGTGCTCCACCGGCTCCTCGCGGGCCTCGCCGTGAGGCGTGCGGACATCGTCGCCATGGGCGTCGGCGGGCTCCTGATGGAGATCGTCTCGCGGCCGCAGCCCCGGGGCGGCGAGCCCAGCGCCGGACCCGATGCGGCCGACGAGGAGGGCGAGAGGTGAGCGTCGCCGCGATCGTGCTCGCCGCCGGCCGCGGTGCGCGCTTCGGCGAGGCGCCGAAGGTTCTGGCGACCCTCGACGGTCTGCCCCTGGTGCGGCGGGTGGCGCAGGTGGCGGTGGCGTCACGCGCCGACCCGGTGATCGTCGTCGTCGGCCGGCGCGGCGGCGACGTCGCGGCCGCACTCGCCGGGCTCCCGGTGCGGGTCGTCGACAACCCGCACTGGGAGGAGGGGCTCTCGACTTCGCTCCAGGCGGGCTTCGCCGCGCTGCCGGAGGCCGCACGCGCGGCGATCGTGTGCCTGGGCGACATGCCGCTCGTCTCGCCCGCGCTTCTCGACGCACTCGTCGCCGCCCACGAGGAGACGCCCGACGTCGCCGCGGTCGTGCCGGTCCACGCCGGCGAGCGGGGCAATCCCGTGCTGCTCGCGCGCCGGCTCGGGCCGGATATCGCCGGGCTCGCGGGCGATCGCGGCGCAGGGCCGCTGCTGAAGGGCCGCGCCGACGTGCTGGAGCTCGACTGGGGCGACGAGAGCATCCTGCGCGACGTCGACACCCCTGCCGCCCTCGCGGCGCTGGCCTCAGACGCGCGCTGAGCGCCGCCGTCCCGCCTGGGCGACCAGACCCGCCGCTGCCGTCAGCGCGCGCAGCATCCGCGCCGCGTCCGGGCGATCCGCCGCAGTGCCGAGGGGCCGCCCGTGCGCGCGCGGCATCGGCACGTGGACGAAGACCAGCGCGGCCGGACCCGGCTCGCCGAGCGCGGCGTAGGAGGCGCCGTTGCAGAGGTAGCGCCCGGCATCGCGCGACAGGCGCGTCGTGCCCGGTGCGGCCACGTTCATCGCGGCGAGGAGAGGGGCGACGGCGATGCGCGCATGGCGCACGAAGGGCTCGCCCGGGCGGTAGGCGAGGCGCATCGGCAGGCCGCCGGCGGCGTCCGGCAGCAGCCGCCCGACGCGGTTGAGCGCGCGGACCTCGATCGTCACCCGCCGGCGACGGGCGGCGACGCCGAGCATCAGGACCGCGTCGGGGCGGGTCTCGCGCAGGCGCGGCAGCAGGATCTCGTCCACCGCCCGCCACGTCGTCGGCAGGACGAGCGCCTCGGCGACGATGCGGCGCCGGCGCCAGCGCGGATCGGCGGCGAGGCGCCGCGCGAGGTCCTCGGTGGGATTGCGCGGCACGCCGGGAAAGGGCCCGAAGCCCGTGATCAGGAGGCGGGTCATGACGAGCGGCTCTTCGCAGTGGGGACCGCCCGCGGCGGGCCGCGGCGGCGGCGCGTGCGGATCGTCTCGAGCGTGACGGGGCGAAGGTCCCAGACGTCGACGCCGACGTCGTACTGGCGGGGGATCGGCCCGAGCCGCCCGTGGCTGTGGCCGTGCAGGTCGATCACGCCCTTGCCGCTGTCGCGCCAGGTTCGGAACGGGTAGTGGCAGAGCACGAGCCGCTGGCCCTCCACCTCGATCTCGGCGTAGTGCCGCACGCTCGCCCAGGCCGGGTCGCGCGCGACGCTGTCGGGGTCGTTGTTGCCGAGGATCAGGTGCTTCTCGCCCGGGAGCTGCGCCAGGATCGCCGCGGCACGGCCTTCCGGCCCGTCGCGCGCGAAGTCGCCCAGGTGCCAGACGACGTCGTCCGCGCCGACGGTCTCGCGCCAGAGAGCGATCAGCGCCGCGTCGTGCAATTCGAGCGAGGCGAACGGGCGCCGGTCGATCGCGAGGACGCGCGGGTCGGAGAAGTGCGTATCGGAGGTGAAGTAGACCGTCATCGGGGGCGGATGATAGCCATCGATGCGTGTCGCGTCTCACCCGACGATCTGCGCCACAACCGCCACGCAGTCCCCCGGCTTGGCCAATCCCGGGAAATGGCGCGCGGCGAGGATGCCGTCCATCGCCGCCCGGTAGGGTCGGGGCGTCGCGCCGGTACGGCCGATCGGGGCGATTTCGGCGATCACGTCGCCGGCGCGGACCGTCTCGCCGAGGTCGACCCGGAAGGCGACGAGTCCGCCCTCCTCGGCGAAGGCGAAGCACTCGCCCGAGGGCATGTCGAGCCAGCGCGTCTCACGGCGCGCGACCGTTCCACCCAGGATGCCGGCGTGGATCAGGAGATCGCGCACGCCCGCGCGGGCGATCGCCGCCGTGCACGCCGAAGCGGTGCCGCCGCCGCCGAGCTCGGTCGTGACGAAGGTCTTGCCCATGGCCTCGACGGTGGTGTCGAGCATGCCCACCGCGTCGATCTCGAGCATGGTCATGGACCAGGGCGCCCCGAACGCCTCCACCGCCGCCTTGCAGGCGGCTTCCTGGGCCGCGTTCGGCAGGCGGTGGGCGGCGGCGAAGGGGACGAAGTCGAGCGTCCTGCCGCCGGAATGGAAGTCGAGCACCACGTCGGCGAGCGGCACCAGCGCGCGCGCGACGTAGTCCGCGATCTTCTGCGTGACCGTGCCGTCGGGGCGGCCGGGAAAGGAGCGGTTGAGGTTGCCCTTGTCGATGGGCGAGGTGCGCGTGCCCGCCTCGAAGGCGGGGAAGTTCATCGCGGGCAGGATGATCACGCGCCCCGTCAAGTCCTGCGGCCGGAGCGTGCGGGCGAGCTCGTAGAGGGCGATCGGCCCCTCGTACTCGTCGCCGTGGTTGGCGCCCGTCAGGAGGGCGGTCGGGCCCTCCCCGTTGGCGACGACGCAGATCGGGATCATCACCGAGCCCCAGGCCGAATCGTCGCGGCTGTAGGGCAGCCGCAGGTGCCCGTGCCGGACGCCGTCGGCCGCGAGGTCGATCGTCGGGACGACGGGGGAGGGCGGCAGGTCGGGAGCGGGGAGCGCCATGGCGGGTCTCACGCCTTCACGAACAGCGCGCGCGGAACGCTCGCGAGGCACTCGACGCCGCTCTCCGTGATGACGATGCTCTCTGTGATCTCGAGCCCCATGTCCTCGAGCCAGAGCCCCGTCATGAAGTGGAAGGTCATGCCGGGCACGAGCTCGGTCCTGTCGCCGCGCCGCAGGCTCATCGTGCGCTCGCCCCAGTCGGGCGGGTAGGACAGGCCGATCGGGTAGCCGGTACGGTTGTCCTTGACGATGCCGTGGCGCTCCAACACCGCGAAGAAGGCGGTCGCGATGTCCTCGCAGGTGTTGCCCGGCTTGGCGGCGGCGAGCCCCGCCTCCATGCCCTCGAGCGTCGCCTTCTCGGCATTCAGGAAGGCCTGGGAGGGCTTGCCGAGGAACACCGTGCGCGAAAGCGGGCAATGGTAGCGGTTCACGCAGCCGGCGATCTCGAAGAACGTGCCCTCGCCCGTGCGCATCGGCTTGTCGTCCCAGGTGAGGTGGGGCGCCGAGGCGTCCGCGCCCGACGGCAGCAGCGGCACGATGGCGGGATAGTCGCCGCCGACATCCGGCGTGCCGCGGATGCCGGCGTCCCAGATCTCCGCGACGAGGTCGCACTTGCGCATGCCGGGCTCGACGACGTCGAGGATGCGCGCGTGCATGCGCTCGACGATCCGCGCCGCCTGGCGCATGTAGACGAGCTCCTGCGGGCTCTTGACGGCGCGTTGCCAGTTCACGAGCGCGGTGGCGTCCGTGAACTTCACGTTGGGCAGGCCCAGCAGCAGGCGCGTGTAGGCCTGGGCCGAGAAGTAGTAGTTGTCCATCTCGACGCCGATCGTGCCCTGTCCCCAGCCGCGGTCCTGCAGAAGGGTGCAGAGCACGTCCATCGGATGGCGCTCGGTCGACTGTACGTAGTGGTCGGCGTAGCCGACGATGTCGTCGTGCCGAAGATAGGCCGTGCGTTTCGCCCCGTTCGCGTCCTGCCCGCGGCCGAACCAGACGGGGTCGCCTTCGGGGCCGACGACGACGCATTGGTGCACGTAGAACGACCAGCCATCGTAGCCCGTCAGCCAGGCGATGTTGGAGGGATCGGTGACGATCAGGGCGTCGAGGCCGCGCGCCTCCATCGCCCTGCGGGTCTCGGCCAGGCGCGCGGCGTATTCGGCGCGGGTGAACTTCAAGGCGACGTCGGTCATGGGGAAGGTCTCGGCTGGGAATCAGATGTCGGTGACGAGGCCAGCGCCGGCGTCGGCGACGCGGGCGCGGGCGAGGGCGGCGATGGCGGTGTCCTGCGCGCCCGTGCCGGTGAGGTCGCACACGGTGATCGCGTCGGGTCCCGGACGGCCGGGAGCCGTGCCGGCGAGGACGGCGCCGAGCTCGGGGCAGGCGTGATCTTCGGGGAGCGCGCCCGCCGCGATCGCGGCGCGCAGCTCGCCGAGCCCGCGGCTCTGGGCGAGACTGTCGACGACGACGAGATCCGCCCGCGCCAGGATCGCGGGATCGAGCTCGGTCTTCGTGTCGGCGTCCGAGCCCATGGCTGTGACGTGCTGCCCCGGGGAGAGCCAGTCCGCGAACAGGATCGGCGCCGTCGCCGGCGTCGTCGTGACGATCACGTCCGCCCCGCCGACCGCGGCGCGCGGCTCGCCGACGGCGCGGGTCCGCACGCCCGTCGCCGCCTCGACGTCGGCCGCGCAGGCGGCCGCCTTCACCGCGTCGCGCGCCCAGACGCGGATCTCCGCGATGTCGCGCACCAGCGCGAGCGCTTGCATCTGCAGGCGCGCCTGCGTGCCCGCGCCGAGGACCGCGGCGACCCGCGCGTCCCGCCGTGCGAACACGTCCGCGGCGACGGCGCCGGCGGCCGCGGTGCGCACGTCGGTGAGCCAGCCGTTGTCGAGGAACACCGCCTCGACGAGCCCGGTGGTGGCCGAGAGGACGACCATCATGCCGTTGACGGAGGGCAGCCCGCGCTTCGGGTTGTCGAAGAAGCCCGGCGAGATCTTCACCGCGAAGCCGTCGAGGCCGGGCACGAAGGCGGTCTTCACGTCGACCTCGCCGTGCACCTCCGGCATCGCCATGGAGAGGATCGGCGGCATGATCACGCGGCCCGATGCCAGCGCCAGGAAGGCGCCGCGGACCGCCTCGATCGCGGCGCCGTCGAGCGGCACGATTGCGCGCAGGTCCCGTTCGCCGACGAGGGTGACCTTGCCCATCAGGCGAGCCTTTCCAGGATGGCGGGATCGGAGACGATGCGGGCATGCTGCGTCGGGTCGACGTTCGCGCCCGTCAGCAGCGCGACGGTCGGGCCGATCGGGCGGATCTTGCCGGCGAGGATCGCCGCCGGCCCGACCGCGCCGCCGCCCTCCACCACGACGCCCTCCGCGACGTGGCAGAAGGCCATCCCGGCGGCGATCTCGTCCTCGGTCAGGAGCACGACCTCGTCCATCAGGTCGCGCAGCATCGCCAGGGTGTGGCGGTTCTCGAGGCCGATGCCGCCGCCGAGCGAATCCGCCAGACTCCGCGCCTCCTCGACGAGGACCGGCCGGCCCGCGGCGAGGCTCGCGTGCATGGCCGCGCCGCGGTCCATCGAGATGCCCACGATGCGCGTACCGGGCCGCCTCGCCTTCACCGCCGCGGCGACGCCGGCCGCGAGGCCGCCGCCCGAGAGCGGGATCAGCACCTGCGCGAGGTCGGGGAGGTCGTCGAGAATCTCGAGCCCGAGCGTGCCCTGGCCGGCGATGACGTCCGGATGGTCGAAGGGCGGGATCTCGACGAGGCCGTCTTCCGCCACCCGCCGATCGACCTCGGCCTGCGCCTCGTCCTGCGAGGCGCCGTGGATCGCGATCTCGGCGCCGAGCGCCGCGATGGCGTCGCGCTTGTTGGCCGGCACGAGCCGCGACATGGCGACGACGCAGCGCACGCCCGCCTCGCGCGCGGCATGCGCCAGCGCCCGGCCGTGATTGCCGGTGGAGACCGTGGCGACGCCGCGGGCGCGCTCGGCGTCCGAGAGACGCGCGAGCGCGTTCGTCGCGCCGCGCAGCTTGAAGGCGCCGGTGATCTGCTCGTGCTCGTGCTTGAGGACGACGGGTGCACCCAGACGCTCCGCGAGCTGGGGCGACGGCCGCGCAGGCGTGTGCCGCACGCGCCCGACGAGCGCCGCGCGGGCGCGCTCGATCTCGGCGAGGCCCGGATGCGCGCTCATGCGAACGCCGCCGGATCGGGGAGGGGGAGGGCGGCGAGGCGTGCGTCCACGCGCGGGCTCTCGTCGACGAGCCGGGCGCAGGCCCAGGCGGTGGCGACGTTCGAGGTGACGACCGGCACGCCGAGCGCCCGCTCCGTCTCCGCGGCGATCGCGGCCGACCGCAGCGCCGTGCAGGAGACGAAGAGCGCGTCCGAGCCCGGCGCCAGCGCCGCCCGGGCAGCCTCGATCAGCGTCGCGGCGTCGAGCCGCGCCATCTGCCGGTCGTCCTCGAGGCCGAGGCAGGAGAGCGCGGCGACCGCGAAGCCGTGCGCCTCGAAATAGGGCGCCACCGACGCGGCGGTCTCCTGCGTGTAGGGCGTGAGGATCGAGATCCGGAGGGCGCCGTGCGCCCGCAGGGCCTCCACCGCCGCGCGCGTGGGCGTGACCACCGGCACGCCCGGCTTGCCCTCGCGGATCGCGGCGGCGATCGCCTCGTCGCCGATCACGATCGAGGCCGAGGTGCAGGAATAGCAGATCGCGTCGAGGCGCTCGTCGGGCAGGAGGAGCGCCGCCGCCCGCGCGAGATCCGGCCGCATGGCGCGCAGGTTCGCGGGCGTCGTCGGGTTGGCGTAGGCGACGCGCGCCACGTAGACGCCGATCCGGGGTCCGGCGACCATGCGCGCGAAATCGGGCTCCGTCGTGTGGTCCGTCGCCAGGATCACGAGGCCGATGCGGCGGGCCACCGGATCGGCGTCGAAGCCGAGCGGCAGGTCGAGCCGGCGGGGCGGGCGGGCGGCGCTCACGACCCCACCCGTCCATAGCGCCGCTCCAGCCAGCGCAGGCCGAAGACCGAGATCAGGCTGATGACGAGGAAGAACACGCCCACCATCGTCATCGGCTCGATGTAGCGGTAGTTGAAGTTGGCGATGGAGCGCGCCTGGTTCATCAGCTCGAGGATGGTGATGGCGGAAAGGAGCGGCGTCTCCTTGAACATGGCGATGAAGTAGTTCGCCAGCGCCGGGATCATCGGCGGCACGGCCTGGGGCATGATGATCCGCGTCCAGGTCTGCGACGGCGTCAGGTTCACCGCCTTCGCCGCCTCCCACTGCCCGCGCGGGACGTTGTCGATGCCGGCGCGATAGACCTCCGCCGTGTAGGTGGCGTAGTGCAGGCCGAGCCCGATCACGCCGGCGACCAACGGCGAGAGCGTGATGCCGATGTCGGGAAGCACGTAGAACAGGACGTAGAGCTGGACGAGGAGCGGCGTGCCGCGGATGAACTCCGCGAGGAACGCCGCGGGCTTGCAGACGAGGAGGTTCTTCGAGCGCCGCAGCAGTGCGATCGCGAGCCCCACGACCGCCGCGACGACCGAGCCGAGCAGGGTGGCGAGGATCGTGATTTTCACGCCCTCCCACAGGGTCGGGATGATCGAGATCGCGAAGGACCAGTCCCAGAGCATGGCGCGTCCCTCCCTCAGGCCCGCACGCCGTCGAGGCCGCGGCCGAGGCGGCGCTCGAGGGCCCTGATCGCGCCGGAGATCGCGAGCGCGAACAGGAAGTAGATCACCATGATGGTGGCGAAGGGCACCAGCGTGCTGCCCGTCTGGGCGCGCATGACCTGCGCCTGGAAGGTCATGTCCGAGATCGAGATCAAGGAGACGATGGCGGTCGCCTTGAGCAGCTCGATCGCGTTGTTGCCGAAGGTGGGCAGCATCGGGACGATCGCCTGCGGCAGCACCACGAAGCGCATCGCCTGGAAGCGCGTGAGGTTGAGCGCCACGCAGGCCTCGCGCTGCTCGCGCCCGATCGACTGGACCGCGCCGCGCACCACTTCCGCGCCGTAGGCCCCGACATTGAGGCCGAGCGCGAGCACGCCCGCCTGGAGCGGGGTCAGCTCGACGCCGAGCAGCGGCAGCACGAAGTAGGCCCAGAACAGCTGCACGAAGATCGAGGTGCCGCGGAAGAACTCGATGTAGGCGGTCGCCAGCGCCCGTACGGCGCCGACGGGTGACAGCCGCCCGAGCCCCGCGACGAAGGCCATCACGAGCGCGAGCGCGCAGCCCATCACGGTCAGCTTCGCCGTGACGAGGGCGCCCTGCAGGATCAGCACGATGTAGCCGGAATAGTCCATGGCGGGGCGTCTCGACGGGTTGCTCGCGCGAGGCGGCAGAGCGGCGCGCCGGCGGGCTGCGCGCCGCGCAAGGGGGGATCAGCCGCCGGCGCAGAGCGCCTCGCGGCTCGTGCTCATCGCCGCCGCGGCGGAGAAGCCGTAGGGCTCGATGATCGCGGCGAACTCGCCGGACGCCTTCATCTCGGCGAGGATGCGGTCGAATTCGTCGCGCAGCGCCGTGTCCTGCCGGCGGAAGGCGGCGCCGTCGCAGTAGACCGGCGCGTCCGCGACCGGCGCGACCATCGCGAGGTTCTCGTCCTCCGCGCGCATCAGCAGGTCGGAGATCGACAGCACCGGCAGCGAGTAGACCTCGATGCGCCCGCCTTGGAGCATGCTGATGCCGCTCTGTCCGTCCGGCACGACGATGACACGATCGCGCGGCACACCGGCCTCGAGGGCGAGGCGCTCCTCCGTGCCGCCGCCCGGCGCGCCGATGCGCGCCGTCGGGTGCGCGGCGATGTCGGCGAAGGTGGTGAGGCCGAGCGGGTTGCCGGCCTTCACGGCGAAGGCCTCCGCGTCGCACAGGACCGGCTCGGAATAGGCCACCGCCGCGCAACGCTCGGGGCGCATGAACAGGCCCGCCGTCACCGCGTCGAAGCGCCCCGCCTGGAGGCCGGGGATCATCGCGCCGTACTCGGAGATGGAGGCGACGACGTCGTCGATGCCCATTCGCTCGAAGATCGCGCGGGCGACGTCTGGCGCGGCGCCGGTGACGGTCCCGTCGGGGTTCACCTGCGTGAAGGGCGGCTCGTTGGCGATGGCGATGCGGGCGAAGCCCTGGTCGCGCAGCTCCTGGATGCGCGGGTCGTCCTGCGCGGCGGCGGGCGCGGCGAAGGCCGCGGCGGCGCCGACGAGCGCGACGGCCGCGATCCGGCGGGAGAGGGTGGCGATGGTCATGATGCTGGTTCCCCTTCTTCTTGCGTTCCTGGTGGTCGTCGCGCCCGGCCCGACGGCGAGCGGGCGGGGCTCACACGCGGTGTCCGGCCGCGATGATCTTGCGCAGGAAGCCCTGCGTGCGCTCCTCGCGCGGGTTCGAGAAGATCTCGTCCGGCGGGCCCTGCTCGACGATCCGGCCGCGGTCGAAGAACATCACGCGGTCGGCGAAGTCGTGGGCGAAGCCCATTTCGTGGGTGACGAGGAGCATCGTCATGTCGGTCTCGCGCGCGAGCCGATGCATCACGTTGAGCACCTCCTCGACGAGCTCCGGGTCGAGCGCGGAGGTCACCTCGTCGAAGAGCATGATTTGCGGCTCGAGGGCGAGCGCGCGGGCGATGGCGACGCGCTGCTTCTGCCCGCCCGACAGCTGCGAGGGCATCGCCTTCGCCTTGTCGGCGAGACCGACCATGTCGAGCAGCTCCATCGCCCGGCGCATGGCCGCGTCCTTGGCGACGCCCTTGGTGAGGACGGGGGCGAGCGTCACGTTGTCGAGCACGCACATGTGCGGGAAAAGGTTGAACAGCTGGAAGACCATGCCGATCTTCGCGCGCATCCTGTGCAGGTGCGCGTCATCGGCCGGAACGAGCCGGTCCCCCTTGCGCATGTGGAAGAGCTCCTCGCCCCCGATGCGGATGTGCCCGGAATCGATGGTCTCGAGCGTCATCAGGATGCGCAGGATCGTCGTCTTGCCAGAGCCCGACGGCCCGATCAGCGCGAGCTTCTCCGCCGGCGCGACCGTGAAGGCGAGCTCGTCGAGGACCTTGAAATCGCCGAAGCTCTTCGAGACGCGGTCGACCTCGATGATCGGGGCTGTCGCCGTCGGCTGGGTCACGGAAGGCGCCTCGCTGTCCTGCGATGAGACGCCCGACCGTGACGCTCGGGTAATGTCATGTCAATGTGCAAAATAAAATCATGACAATTTAGCTGCGACTGCGTTTCTCGCAGGCGTTCCGCTCAGATCGCGAGCATCGCCGGCTCCGGCGCGGCGTGGATCAGGTGCGCGACCTGGGCGAGGCCGGTGCGCAATTGGGCGGCATCCGTCGAGCCGAGCGATATCCGCACGCTCGGCGCCAGAGGCGCCTCGCCGATGCGGAAGCTCTGGCCGGGCGCGATGGCGACGCCCTGCGCCCGCGCCTGGCTGACGAAGGCGCTCTCCCCGTGCGCCTCCGGCAGCGGCACCCACACGTGCAGGCTCTCGGGATGGGCGCGGTAGGCGATGCCGGCGAGCGCGTCGGCGACGATCCCGTGTCGGGTGTGGATCGCCCGGCGCTGCCAGCGCACGAGCTCCATCGCGGTGCCGTCCGCGACCCAGCTCGAGGCGATCTCCGCCATCAGCGGCGTCGCCATCCACATCGTGACGAGATGCCGGTTGGCGGCGGCGGCGACGAAGCGGTCGGGCACCGCGAGGTAGCCGATGCGAAGGCCCGGCATGACGATCTTGCTGAAACTCGTCACGTAGAGCGTGCGCTCCGGCGCGAGGCGGGCGAGCGGCGGCGGGCGCCGCTCGACGATCGGCCCGAGCGGATCGTTCTCGATGAGCGCGAGGTCGCGGCGGCGCGCGACGGCGACGAGGGCGGCGCGCCGGTCCTCGCTCATCAGCGTCGCGCAGGGGTTGATGACGGTCGGCTGGACGAAGACGGACCTCAGATCGTGCTCCACGCAGGCGCGGTCGAGCGCCTCGGGGATCATGCCCTCCTCGTCGATCGCGATCCCGACGAGCTTGAGCCCGAGATAGCCGGCGAGCGGCATCAGCGTGTGGTGCCCGATCGCCTCCGTGCCGACGGCTGAGCCGGGCGGGGCCGTGCTCATGAGCGCGATCGTCTGCGCCGGGGTGGCGCCGTTCGTCACCGTCACGTTGAGCGGCGAGACGTCGAGGCCGCAGCCGCGCAGCCAGTCGGCGGCCACCGCGCGATGGCGGGGAAAGACGACGTTGGGGCGAAACGAGAGCACGGCGCTCGCCGGCACGTCCTGCGAGAGCCGGGCGAGCGCGGCCTTCATGCGCTCGAGGTGGATCGGCTCGCAGATCGGCTTGAGGATGGAGAGGTCGATGAGCTCGTTGAGCCGCTCGGGGAGGTAGGGCGGCTCCGGCTCGCGCTTGAGGCTGCGCACGAAGGTGCCACGTCCGGTCTCCCCGGCGGCGAGCCCGCGGCGGGCGAGCTCCTCGTAGGCGCGGCCGACCGTCTGCACGGCGATGCCGAGCTCGTCGGCGAGCCTGCGTTGGACGGGCAGCTGCGTGCCGTCGGCGAGCACGCCGTCGGCGATCGCGCGGGCGATCTGGTCGGCGAGCGAGGCGTAGACGGGACGCGCGAGTGTGGATGGGTCGGGGCGCCAGATTGTCATGAGTTCAATTGTCGTTTAAGTCAGTTCAATCGGCAAGGACTTTCCTGCGGGGACGGGCGACACGATGAGGCCTCCGAAGCTCGACGCCGTCGACCTGCGCATCCTCGCCGCGGTTCAGCGCAACGGGCGGATCACCAAGCTCGCGCTCGCCGAGGCCGTCGGCCTGTCGCCGACGCCGTGCTGGAACCGGCTTGATCGCCTCGAGAAGGCCGGGATCGTCACGGGCTACCATGCCCGCGTCTCGCTCAAGGGGCTCGGGCTCTCCGCGGCCACGGTGATGATGGAGGTGACGCTCGGCGCCCACCGCCGGGCGGATTTCGAGCGCTTCGAGCGGGCGGTGAGAGCGACGCCGGAGATCGTCTCGTGCTGGTCCGTCGGCGGCGGTGTGGACTACGTGCTCAAGGTCGTCACCCGCGACATCGACGCCTACCAGCGCCTCGTCGACGGGCTCTTGGAGCGCCAGATCGGCATCGACCGCTACTTCACCTACATCGTCACCCGCACGGTGAAGGACGAGCCGGGGCCGGACGTCGCGGCGATGGCGGACGAGGCGGGCGGTCAGGCGCTCGCGGCGCGATGACGCGCCGCGCGCCGGACCTTGCGCCCGGCGCCGAATTCTCGCATCAGGGGCGCATGAGCGAGACGAGCGACAGCGACGCATCACGGGCCGGCGCGGGAGAGGCCCCGACGGAGCCGGACTACGGCGAGGCCGGCCGCAAGGTCTTCGCGCGCGAGGCGGCGTTCCGCACCGCGGCCGACAAGTCCGACTCGCTGCCGCCGATGGAGGGGCTCGAGATCGCCTTCGCGGGACGCTCGAACGTCGGCAAGTCGAGCCTCGTCAACGCGCTCACCGGGCGCAACGCGCTCGCGCGCACGTCGCACACGCCCGGGCGTACCCAGCAGCTGATCTTCTTCGACGTGGGCGGGCTGTTCACGCTCGTCGACATGCCGGGATACGGCTACGCGGCCGTCTCCAAGCAGAAGGTCGCGGCCTGGACGCAGCTCGTACGCGACTACCTGCGCGGGCGCGCCAACCTCGCCCGCATCCTGCTCTTGATCGACGCCCGCCACGGCATCAAGCCGAACGATTCCGAGATCATGGACATGCTCGACAAGGCGGCGGTGTCCTACCAGATCGTGCTCACCAAGGCCGACGCGCCGAAGAAGGCCGAGCTCGACGCCGTCGTCGCCCGTACCGGCGAGCAGATCGCCCGGCGCCCGGCCGCGCATCCGCGGGTGCTCGTCACGTCCAGCCGCTCGGCGGAGGGGATCTCCGAGCTTCGCGCGGCGATCGCGCAGCTGCTGGCGGAGCGGGGCGTCGCGCTGCCGGCGATCCGGCCCGAGGCCTGAATCATGGCGGAACGCCTGCTCCTCGCGGCCGGCGCGCTGGCCGGGCTCCTCGGCGTCGCCTTCTCGGCGATGGCGACGCACAGGGCGGGAGGCGGCACGCTGGAGGTTTCGGCCTCCTTCCTGCTCTTCCACGCGGCCGCACTGGTGGGGATCTCCGCGC
This sequence comes from Salinarimonas chemoclinalis, assembly GCF_041514305.1. Lineage (NCBI taxonomy): Bacteria > Pseudomonadati > Pseudomonadota > Alphaproteobacteria > Hyphomicrobiales > Salinarimonadaceae > Salinarimonas > Salinarimonas chemoclinalis. The sequence goes on along the minus strand of NZ_JBGMWH010000002.1, from coordinate 456,275 downwards.
TGATCCTGGGCGCCCACGTCGGCCGCAAGGCGGGCCTCCTGGCCGGGTGGCTCCTGGTCGCGGGCCTCGCGCTGTTCTGCGGCGACCTCGCGCTGCGCGCCTTGGAGGGACGCGCGCTGTTCGCCAACGCCGCGCCGACGGGAGGCGTGCTCCTGATGCTCGGATGGCTGGCGCTCGGGGTGGCGGCGTTCGTGCGGCGGTGAGGCGTCGGACGCGTTTCGCACCACCCTGAACGCACCGGCACGATCCATCCCAAAGGCCCCGCCGCCCGCGCGTGCCGCGCGGACTCCTCCCCTCCGGGAAGGATCCGGGGTTGCGCATGTCGCGAACGGCCGATGCAGGCCGCCGACCGCTTCCTCCCCGCAGGGGAGGACGACGGCCGAAGGACGGAGGGTGGGGAAGTCGGCGGGCCGGCTCGCCCAAGCATCGCAACGGCCCCATCGCCCGCGCTGCGTGCGGACTCCTCCCCTCGGGGGCCGGAACCATGAAGTGGGCCTACCCTCGCGCCGCATTTCGCATTAGAAGCCCGCCAGCACCTGACGCTCGAACCGCCGGACCACCGCCGCCATGACCGAGAAGACCCCCGACCCCAGCCCCTCCGCGCACGAGCGCGCCGAGATCCTCGTCCAGGCCCTGCCGCACATGCAGCGCTACGACGAGGAGGTCGTCGTCATCAAGTACGGTGGCCACGCCATGGGCGACCAGGCGGCGGCCGAGGACTTCGCCGAGGACATCGTTCTGCTGGAGCAGTCGGGCTTGAAGCCCATCGTCGTCCACGGCGGCGGGCCGCAGATCGGCTCGATGCTGACGCGGCTGGGCATCGAGAGCGAGTTCCAGGCGGGCCTGCGGGTCACGGACAAGGCCACCGTCGAGATCGTCGAGATGGTGCTCGCGGGCTCGATCAACAAGCAGATCGTCGGCTGGATCGCGGCGGAGGGCGGCAAGGCGATCGGCCTGTGCGGCAAGGACGGCAACATGGTCCACGCCCGCAAGGTGACGCGCACGGTGGTCGACCCCGATTCGAACATCGAGAAGGTGGTCGATCTCGGCTTCGTCGGCGAGCCGGACCACGTCAACCGCCAGATCCTCGACGCGGTGCTCAAGGCCGAGCTGATCCCCGTGCTGGCGCCGGTCGCGGTGGGCGACGGGGGGCAGACATACAACGTCAACGCGGATACCTTCGCCGGCGCCATCGCCGGCGCGATGCACGCCAAGCGGCTGCTGCTGCTGACGGACGTGCCGGGCGTGCTCGACAAGAACAAGCAACTCATCCCCGAGATGACGGTCGACGATTGCCGCCGCCTCATCGCCGACGGCACGATCACCGCGGGCATGATCCCGAAGGTCGAGACCTGCATCTACGCCATCGAGCAGGGCGTCGAGGCGGTGGTCATCCTCGACGGCAAGGTGCCCCACGCGGTGCTGCTCGAGCTGTTCACCGACCACGGCGCGGGGACGCTGATCCGCCGGACGTGACGGCGCGCGCGCCGCGCCCTCGCAATCCCGCGCCATCCGCGCTACATTGAGGAGGGGCCGCACCGGCCCCTTTTTCGTCGGGACATGAGACACATACCTTCCCCCTCCGCAGCGCGGGCCGATCGCCGCCACTTCGTCGCCCCGGACGCGCGGGGGTTCGGCCATGTCGAGACGTGGATCTTCGATCTCGACAACACGCTCTATTCGCACGAGGCGCAGGTCTGGCCGCAGATCGACGAGCGCATCACGCTGTTCGTGGCGAACCTGTTCGGCATCGACGGGATCTCGGCACGCGCCCTGCAGAAGCACTACTATCACAGGTACGGTACGACCCTGCGGGCGCTGATGACCGAGCACGCCATCGACCCGCACGCCTTCATGGATTTCGTCCACGACATCGACCACCGCCACATCGAGCTGAACGCGGCGCTGGGTGCCGCAATCGAGCGGCTGCCCGGACGCCGGCTCATCCTCACCAACGGCTCGCGCAGGCACGCCGAGGCGGTGGCGGCGAAGATCGGCATCCTCGACCATTTCGAGGACGTGTTCGACCTCGCCGATGCGAACTTCACGCCCAAGCCCAACCGCGAGGCGTACGAGATCTTCCTGAAGCGCTACGCCGTCGACCCCGCCAAGGCGGCGATGTTCGAGGACATCGCCAAGAACCTGCGCGCGCCCCACGACCTCGGCATGACGACGACGCTCGTCGTGCCGCGCACCACGGACCCGTTCCGCGACGCCTTCGAGCAGGAGGCGGTGGAGGAGCCGCACATCGACTACATCACCGACGACCTCGCGTCCTTCCTCACGGGCGAGGTCGGAACCTGAGGATCGGGGGGAGCCCGAGGCATGGTGGCAGCCAGAGGCATCTTGGGAGCAAGAGGCATGGCGGACGTCGTCGTCCCGCGCGATCTCCAGGCGCGCTTCACGGCGCCCGCCGACATCGCCTTCGCCACGTTCGACGCCCGCGACGGCACGACGATCCGCTGGGCCGCCGTCGCGCCCGACGGCGCGCGCGCGACGGTCGTGCTGCTGCCGGGCTTCACGGAGTATGTCGAGGCCTATTTCGAGACGATCCGCGATCTGCTCGCTGCGGGCATCGCCGTCTTCGCCATGGATTGGCCGGGGCAGGGGGGCTCGGGCCGCTATCTCGCCGATCCGGAGAAGGCGCACGCCTGGGGCTTCGAGGCGCACGTGGGGGCGCTCCGGCGCTTCCTCGAGACGATCGTCCTGCCCGCCGGGACGCCCGGGCCGCTGACGCTCGTCGGCCACTCGATGGGCGGGCACCTCGCCACGCGCTTCCTCGAGGAGGCGCCCGGCCTCGCGGACGCGGCGGCGCTCTCGGCGCCCGCCTACGCGGTGGGCGTCGACAGCCCGCTGCCGCCGGGCCCGACGCGGCTCGTGGTCGAGCTCGTCGTCGCGCTCGGCTTCGGCGAATCCTGGGCGCTCGGCGCCGGGCCGTGGGAGCGCCAGGGGAAGCGGCGCGCGCGCCTGCGGCCGCTCCTCTCCTCGGACCCGGAGCGCGCCGCGATCCTCGAGCGCTGGGCCGAGGTGAACCCGACCCTCCGCGTCGGGGGGGCGACCTGGGGCTTCGGGCGCAGCTTCGTTCGCTCGGCGCGCCGCGTCGTCGAGCCGCAGCGGCTCGCGCGCATCGGCGTGCCGGTGCTGATCGGCTCGGCGGGGCGCGACGCCTTCACGGATTCGGGCCTGCACGAGACCGTGGCCGCGAACATCCCCGCCTGCCGCGTCCTCGCCTACCGCCAGGCGCAGCATTGCCTCTTCCTCGAGAGCGATGCCATCCGCGGTCCCTGGATGAGCGCGCTGATCGGGCTCGCGACGAGCGGGCGCCTGCCGGCCGCGTGAGCGCGCGCGAAAAAACGGAGGCGAGCCTTGTAACGTTCGCCGCCTCCGCTTCGTATAGGCAACGGAGCGACCGCGCGCGCCTCACGGGAGGACGCACGCCCGCAGACGAGGACACGAGCCGCATGCATCACCCCCGCCCGCGCACAGCCCCCGTCGCCCTCGGCGTCTTCCTCGCCCTCGGCGTCGCCGCCGGCCCAGCCGCCGCGCAGGGCGCGGCCGAGACGCGCGACTGGTCCGAGATACTCGAGGCGGCCGAGGGCCAGACGGTCTACTGGAACGCCTGGGGCGGCGACCCGGCGACGAACGACTTCATCGCCTGGGTCGGCGACGAGGTGAGCGCGCGCCACGGCGTCGAGGTCGTGCACGTCAAGCTCTCCGACACCGCCGAGGCGGTCTCGCGGGTGCTGGCGGAGAAGGCGGCCGGACGCGACGCGGGCGGGGCGGTGGATCTGATCTGGATCAACGGGCCGAACTTCCTCGCCATGAAGGACGAGGGACTGCTTCACGGCCCCTTCGTCGACGCGCTGCCGAGCTTCGCGCTCGTCGACACGGTCGTGAAGCCCTCCAACGTCGTCGACTTCACCGTGCCGGTCGAGGGCCTCGCGGCGCCCTGGCGCGTCGCCCAGGTGGCGTATCTCTACGATGCCGAAGCGGTCGACCCCGCCGCGCTGCCGGGCTCCGTGCCCGAAATGCTCGTCTGGGCCGCGGCCAACCCCGGGCGGCTGACGCATCCGACGGCGCGCGACTTCCTGGGTGCGACCTTCCTCAAGCAGGCCCTCGTCGAGCTGGTCACCGATCCCGCCGCGCTGCAGGCACCGGCGACGGACGAGACCTATGCGCAGACGGTGGCGCCGCTCTGGGACTGGTACGACGGCTTGCGCCCGCACCTCTGGCGCGCCGGCGCCGAGTTCCCCGAGAGCGGTCCCGCCCAGAACCAGCTCCTCGCCGATGGCGAGATCGACATCGCCATCACCTTCAACCCGGCGGAGGCGGCCGCCGGCGCGATCCAGGGGCGCCTGCCCGAGACGATCCGGGTGTTCTTCCTGGAGGACGGCACGATCGGCAACACGTCCTTCGTGGCGATCCCCTACAACGCCGCGCACAAGGAGGGCGCGATGGTCGTCGCGAACTTCCTGATGTCGCCGCAGGCGCAGGCCCGGGCGCAGGACCCCGCCGACCTCGGCGCCTTCACCGTGCTCGACCTCTCCCGTCTCTCGCCGGAGGAGCGCGCCGCCTTCGACGTCAGCGACGCGCATCCGGCGATGCCCGCGCCCGAGGAATTCGTGCGCGTCCTGCCCGAGCCGCATCCGTCCTGGATGACGCGCCTCGTGGACGATTGGGAGCGGCGGATCTCGGGGTGAGCGGATGATGCGGCTTGGGTGAGAGCGGCGTGGCAGGCGGTCTCCAGCGGTCCAGGGAAGGCGAATGCCGGCGCGAGCAGGCTCCGGCTGCCGCCCGCCGCACGCGCCGAGGGTCTCCCCTCTCCCTCGTGGAGAGGGGCCGGGGGTGTGGGGCGTGAGAGGATGACGACGACGCCGATGCCGCGCTGCACGACCGTGCGGACTGTCCTCCATGCCGAGCAGCCCGGCTCGACGCCCCACACCCCTAGCCCCTCTCCACGAGGGAGAGGGGAGCAGCGTCGCGGCCCGCATCGGCGGCGCCGTCCATGACCGCCCGCCCCGACCCCCTGCGCCTCGCGCCCGGGCTGACCCTCGCGCTCTTCCTCCTGCCGATCGGCGCGGGACTCCTCGGCACGCTCGCGCCGGCCTTCGGGATCTTCCCGGCGCTCGGCGAGACGCGGCTGTCGCTGGACGCTTGGCGGGACCTCGTCTCGCAGCCGGGCTTTTCGACGTCGCTGCGGCTCACCCTGACGAGCGGGTTCCTCTCCACCGCGCTCGCACTCCTCTTCGCCTGCGGCTTCGCCGCGCTCGCCTCGACGCGGGCGGGGACGGCGCGGCTCGAGCGGGCGCTGGCGCCGCTGCTGGCGACGCCGCACGTCGCGGTGGCGATCGGGCTCGCCTTCCTCATCGCCTCCTCCGGTTTTCTGGCCCGGGTCGTCTCGCCCTGGCTGACGGGTTGGGAGCGCCCGCCGGCGCTCGCCATCGTGCGCGACCCGTGGGGCCTGTCGTACGTGGCGGGCCTCGCGATCAAGGAGACGGCGTATCTCGTGCTGATGGTGCTCGCCGCGCAGGGCCAGGTGCGGGCGGCGCAGGCGCTCGCGGCGGCGCGGGCGCTCGGCTATCCGCCCCTCGTCGCCTGGGCCAAGGTGGTACTGCCGGCGATCTACCGGCAGATCCGCCTGCCGGTCTACGCGGTGCTCGCCTTCTCGTTGTCCAACGTCGAGGTCGCCCTCGTGCTCGCGCCGGGCACGCCGCCGCCGCTCGCGGTGCTGGCGATGCGCTGGTTCGCGAGCTGGGACCTCTCGCTCTACCCAACCGCCGCGGCGGCGGCGACGCTCCAGCTCCTCGTCGTCGTCGCCGGCATCGGCGCCTGGCGCCTCGCCGAGGTCGTCGTGAAGCGCCTCCACCGCGCCTGGTGCGCGCGCGGGGCGCGAGGTGGGCTCTCCGGCCCGATCCTCGGGATCGGAGGCGCGGGCGCGATCCTCTCCGGCGTGGCGGTGCTCGGGGCGATCGGCATGATGGCGCTGTGGTCGGTCGCCGAGGGCTGGCGCTATCCGGACGCGCTGCCGCGGGCGCTGTCGCTGCGCAGCTGGGAGCGCGCGACGCCGACGCTCGTCGACCTCGTCGGCACCACGGCGCTCGTCGCCGCGATCGCCACCGCCGTCGCGCTGGCGCTGGCGCTCGCGTGCCTCGAGAACGAGGCACGTCGGGACCTGAAGCCGGGCGCGGGCGCGCTCTGGCTGCTCTACGTTCCGCTGCTCGTGCCGCAGATCGCCTTCCTCTTCGGCGCGCAGGTCGCCCTGGTGCGGCTCGATCTCGACGCGACCCTCGTCGCGGTGGTGTGGGCGCACCTGCTCTTCGTGCTTCCCTACGTCTTCCTCTCGCTCGCCGACCCCTTCCGCGCGCTGGACCCGCGCTACGCCCGGATCGCCGCCGGGCTCGGGGCGGGGCCGTGGCGCACGTTCCTCGCGGTGAAGCTGCCGATGCTGGCGCGCCCGATCGCGACCGCCTTCGCGGTGGGCTTCTCCGTCTCGGTGGCGCTCTATCTTCCCACGCTCTTCGCAGGCGCCGGACGCATCATGACGCTGACCACCGAAGCCGTGACCCTCTCCTCGGGCGCCGACCGGCGCGTCGTCGGCGTCACCGCCTTCGCCCAGGCGGCGCTGCCGCTCCTCGTCTACGCGGCGGCGCTCACGGTGCCGGGCCTCCTCGCGGCGCGCCGGAGGGCCGCGGCATGACCGGCCTCGTCCTCGACGACGTCGCGATCGGGCTCGACGGCCGGCCCCTCGTCGGGCCGCTGTCGATGGAGGTCGCGCCGGGCGAGGTGGTGACGGTGATGGGGCCGTCGGGATCGGGCAAGTCGACGCTCCTCGCCTATGTCGGAGGCTTCCTGCCCAAGGCCTTCGTGGCGCGCGGGCGGGTGCTCGTCGACGGCGTGGAGATCGGAGCGCTGCCGCCCGAGAAGCGGGCGGTCGGCATCCTCTTCCAGGACGATCTCCTGTTCCCGCATCTCACGGTGGGCGGCAACCTCGCCTTCGGGCTGCGCGGGAGCGTGCGCCCCGCCGCGCGGCGGCGGGCGATCGTGGAGGAGGCGCTGGCGCAGGCGAACCTCGCGGGTTTCGCAGACCGCGATCCGGCGACCCTGTCCGGCGGCCAGCGCGCCCGCGTCGCGCTGATGCGCACCTTGCTCGCCGAGCCGCGGGCGCTGCTGCTCGACGAGCCTTTCGGCAAGCTCGACGCGGCGCTGCGCCAGGACGTGCGCGCCTTCGTTTTCGCCCGCGCCCGCGACCGCGGCCTGCCGACGCTGCTCGTCACCCACGACGCGGAGGACGCGCGCGCCGCGGGCGGGCGGGTGATCGAGGTTGGAGGAGGTCCTCCTCGCTCTTGACGGGCGCACGGCCGGCGTCGGACATCTTGGTTGATCGCCGCACCACGAGGAGCCCCGATGCCCCGCCTCTCGACGCACGTCCTCGACACCGCCCACGGAGGCCCGGCCGCCGGGGTCGCGCTGACGCTCGACCGCCTCGAGCCCGACGGTGGACGCACCCGCCTGGTCGAGACGCGCACCAACGCCGATGGTCGCACCGACGCACCGCTCCTTCAGGGCGAGGCGTATCGCATCGGGACCTACGAACTCGCCTTCGCCATCGGCGACTACTTCCGCACCCGCGGCGCGGCGGTCGCCGAGCCCGCCTTCCTCGACGTGGTGCCGATCCGCTTCGCCATCGCCGAGCCGGACGGGCACTACCACGTGCCGCTGCTCGCGAGCCCGTGGAGCTATTCCACCTATCGCGGGAGCTGAGCCATGGCCGCGCGCATGCCCGTGTTCGACGCCGCCGGGGCCGAGTATCCCCGCGACATGGTCGGCTACGGCCGCACCCCGCCGCACGCCGCCTGGCCGGGCGGCGCGCGGGTCGCCTTGCAATTCGTGATCAACTACGAGGAGGGCGGCGAGAACGCGATCCTGCATGGGGACCCCGCGTCCGAGGCCTTCCTCTCGGAGATCGTCGGCGCGCAGCCCTGGCCCGGGCAGCGGCACATGAACATGGAGTCGATCTACGAGTACGGCTCGCGCGCCGGCTTCTGGCGGCTGTGGCGGATGTTCGGGGAGCGGGGGATCCCGGTGACCGTCTACGGCGTCGCCACCGCCATGGCGCGCAACCCGGACGCAGTCGCCGCCATGAACGAGGCGGGCTGGGAGATCGCCTCCCACGGGCTCAAGTGGATCGACTACCGCGACGCGCCGGTCGAGGTCGAGCGCGCGCACATCGCCGAGGCGGTGCGGCTGCACGGCGAGGTCGCGGGCGCGCGCCCGCTCGGGATGTACCAGGGCCGCACGTCGGAGCACACGCTGCGGCTCGTGATGGAGGAGGGCGGCTTCCTCTACTGTGCCGACTCTTACGCCGACGAGCTGCCCTACTGGGTCGGCGATCCGCAGGGCCGCCCGTTCCTGATCGTGCCCTACACGCTCGACGCCAACGACATGCGCTTCGCCACGCCGCAGGGGTTCAATTCCGGCGACCAGTTCTTCGCCTACCTGAAGGACACGTTCGACGTCCTGTGGGAGGAGGGCGCGCGGGCACCCAGGATGATGTCGGTCGGCCTCCACTGCCGGCTCGTCGGGCGGCCGGGCCGGGCGGCGGCGCTGGCGCGATTCCTCGACTACGTGAAGTCGAAGGACGCCGTGTGGTGCGCCACGCGCGTCGACATCGCCCGCCATTGGGCACGCAACCATCTGCCGGATGGAGTCGCGCCGGCAGACCTGGGAAAGCCATTGTTCGTCGCGGCCTGGGGCGACGTCTTCGAGCATTCTCCCTGGATCGCGGAAGCGGCCTGGGAGGCCGGGCTCGGGCCGGAGACGGCGACGGCGCAGGGCCTGCACGCGGCCCTGATGCGCGCCCTCGACCCGGCGCCGCCGGCGCGCAAGCGTGCGCTGATCGACGCCCATCCCGATCTCGCGGGACGCCTCGCGGTGGCGGAGATGGCGCCCGAGAGCCGGGCGGAGCAGGCGTCCGCGGGACTCACGCGGCTCACGCCCTCCGAGAAGGATCGATTCCTCGCCTTGAACGACGCCTACAAGGCCCGATTCGGCCACCCGTTCATCATGGCCGTGCGGGGCCGCGGCAAGGGCGAGATCCTGGCCGCCTTCGAGGCGCGCCTCGCCAACGACCCGCAGGCGGAATTCGATACCGCGCTCGGCGAGATCGCGACCATCGCGCGGCTGCGCATCGAGGAGCGGATGCAGGCGCGCCGGCCGGGCTGAGGGATGTGGGCCATCGTGAGGTGTGAAAACAGGCACGCATTCTGTCGAGCGCGCCACCGCCGATGCCGTTCGATCGGGAACTCCCCTCTCCCTCGTGGAGAGGGGCGGGGGGTGTGGGGCGTTCAGAATGGGGTAGCGCGGTCGATGCAGGCGAGCGCCGACGACGGGCTGCATCGGCGCCGAGAGGGTCCTGCACGCCCCCCACCCCCGGCCCCTCCCCACGAGGGGGAGGGGAGAACGGCGGCGGCCCGCCTCAGGCGTCGGCGGCGATCTTCATGGAGACGATGCGGTCGGGATCGCGCACGGGCTCGCCGCGCTTGATCTGGTCGATGGTCTCCATGCCCTCGGTGACCTTGCCCCAGACGGTGTACTGCTTGTCGAGGAAGCGGGCGTCGCCGAAGCAGATGAAGAACTGGCTGTTGGCCGAATGCGGCGCCGAGGTGCGGGCCATCGAGCAGGTGCCGCGCACGTGCGGCTCGGCGCTGAACTCCGCCTTGAGGTCGGGCAGGTCGGAGCCGCCGGTACCGGTGCCGTTGGGGCAGCCGGTCTGGGCCATGAAGCCCTCGATCACGCGATGGAAGGCGATGCCGTCGTAGAAGCCCTGGCGCGCCAGAGTCTTGATGCGCTCGACGTGGCTCGGCGCGAGGTCCGGGCGCAACTCGATGACGACGCGGCCCTTGGTCGTCTCCATCAGGATCGTGTTCTCGGGATCGGCCATCGGGCCCTCCTTTGGTTGGTTCGGTGTTGCTGTGGAAAGCCTGCTGCGTCACCCGCCGACGCGCATCGAGACGATGCGGTCCGGGTTGGGAACCACGCCCGACCGGTCGACACCCTTGGCGAGCGCGTCGATCGCCTCCATGCCGGAGACGACGTCGCCGACGTAGGTGTACTGCCCGTCGAGCCATTCGGCGCGGTCGTAGACGATGAAGAACTGGCTGTTCGCCGAGTTCGGGCTCTGCGAACGGGCCATGCCGATCGAGCCGCGCACGAAGGGGGTGTTCGTGAACTCGGCGGCGAGGTCGGGCAGGTCGGAGCCGCCGGCGCCGGTGCCCGTCGGGTCGCCGGTCTGGGCCATGAAGCCCGCGATCACGCGGTGGAACGGCACGTCGTCGTAGAAGCCCTGGGCCGTCAGGGTGCGCAGGCGCTCGGCGTGCCGCGGCGCGAGGTCCGCGCGCAGCGCGAGCACGACCTCCCCGTGGGGCGTCTCCATGACGAGCGTGTTCTCCTGCGCGGCGGCCGGGACGAAGGCCGCGAGCATCAGGGCGAAGGCGGCGAGAAGCGTCTTCATCGATGTCTCCAGGTGGGAGCCGCGGGTCGGGCGCGGCGTCAAGCGAGCTTGGCCTTCAGGGCCGCCGCGACGGGCGCCGGCACGAAGGGGGCGACGTCGCCGCCCATCTTCGCGATCTGGCGCACCAACGTGCCGGAGATGTGGCGGGTCGGCCCGGAGGCGGGCAGGAAGACGGTGCGGATCTCCGGCGCCATCGCGCCGTTCATGCCGGCCATCTGCATCTCGTAGTCGAAATCGGTCGTGTCCCGCAGGCCGCGCAGGATGATCGTCGCACCGGCGCGCCGGGCGGCGTCGACGGCGAGCCCGTCGAAGGTGACGATCTCGACCTCGGCGGAGAGCGACAGCCCGGCGCAGGTGGCGCGCAGAAGATCGGCCTTCTCGTCCGGCGAGAACAGCGGCGTCTTGCCCGGGTGCACGCCGATGGCGATCACGATCCGGTCCGCCAGCGCGGCGCCCTGCGTGATCACGTCGGCATGCCCGTTGGTGACGGGGTCGAAGGAGCCGGTGTAGAGGGCGGTGCGAGGGGCGGGCGGCATGGCGGCAAGCGTTAGCCGAAAAGGGCGGGGGACGGCAAGGGCGAGACGCGACGCCGCGTCTCGCCCGGGCCTTCCCCTCACCCGAATCCCATCCCCCGCGCGATCGCCCCCGTCGCCCGGCCGGATTCCACCAGCTCCCCGATCGTCGTCCCGCGCGCCCGCGCCTCGGCCTGGAGCGCGGCGTCGACGCTGCGCGAGAGCGAATCGAGGCGCTGGTCGCCGGAATAGACGCCGAGGAAGGCGTCGCCGTCGAAGCGGTATTCCACGCGCCAGCCGATGCCCAGCGTCGGCATGCCGATCGTGTTGCGGGCGAGCTGGCCCAGGCGATCGACCGAGGCGGCGCCGCGCAGGCCCGCGCCGGTGATCGCCCAGCCACCGAGGGCGGCGGCGATGCCGCTGCCGGCGGTGAGGCCGCCCGCGACGATCTGGTCCAGACCGAGGTTGATCGCGAGGTTGGCGCTGATCACCACCTGCCCGTCCTCCGTGGTGGTGAACCCGCCGCGGATGTTGGCGACGATCGTGCCGGCGGGGAAGCGGTCGCGCAGGAAGGGGATGTCCTCCAGCATCGCCCCCTGCGTGAGGCCCGGCCCCCATTCCAGGCGGGTGATCACGTTCTCGCCCGTGCCGATGTTGGCCGTCTCCAGCTCGACGCCGAGCGCGAGGGTGAAGCTCAGCCGGTCGCCGGGGAAGCGCCCGGAATTGCGCCGGCCGATCCCCGGCGAGACGACGAAGTTGCCGAGGATCGGGTTCGACGGGTCGCCATCCGTCGTCGTGAAGTCGAAGACGTCGGAGAGGCCGTTTCCGTCGATGGGCGAGACCACCATGACCACGCCCTGGACCGGCGACCAGGTCGGCAGCAGCCAGCCGACGGTGACCGACGAGCCCGTGCGGGCGAGGTCGGCGAAGTCGCCGAGCGGCTCCAGCACCTCGTGCTGGATGAAGTCGCGCAGGTCCGACAGCGCCTCCTCGGCGAGCTCGCCGAGCGTCGCCGGCGGCGGCGCGAAGACGCCGAGATCCCGCTCGGGCGGCAGGCCCGCGTCGGCCTGCGCCCGCGCCACCGCGGCGCGGATGCGCTCCTGCGTCTCCGGCGTCGCCTCGTGGTAGAGGACGCGCACCTGCATGACGCCGCCGACGCGCGCGCCCTCGGGGATGATGCCCTCTGCGCGCAGCTCGTCCTCGAGCCGGATCGCGAAGGTGACGGGGCCGGTGCCCGTCTCCAGCGCGGCGCGGGTCTCGGTCGCGGTCTCGGCGCGCGCCTCTCCGTCGGGCACGAAGGTGCGGCGCTGGATCCAGGCGTCCGCCTCCGCGACGGAGATCGCGATGAAGAACGGGTCGACGTAGCCGAGCCCGGCATAGTCCTGGATCGCCTGCGCGTCCCCCGTGACGAGCCAGTCGGCGATGTCGACCACGAGCGGGTTCGTCGGGTAGTCGGGCGTCGCGACGGGCCCCGGCTCGGGCACGAGCGTCGCCGCGCCCGGCGCGGGTTCCGTGCCGACGGGGGCGGGAGGCGCGTCCCCGGGCGCGACCCGTGTCGGCGGCGGCTCGGGGGGCGGCTCGGGGGGCGGGGTCTCGTTTCCGAGAACGTCGGCGAAGCCGTCGTCCTGCGGCGCGTCGCTGCGGGAATGGCCCTCGCGGGCCTCGATACGTGCGAGATCGGTCATCGGGTCGGCCTTCCGGTCGTCTCGAGGTGAGTCCCCGCCGGCCCACCCCCGGTCATCCAGCCCGGCAGCACCTGCCGGAGCAGCTCCTGTCCGTCCTCGCTCGCGAGCCAGGTGAGGCCGGTGAGCGCGGCCCGCGTGCGGAGACGCGCCTTCAGCTCCTCCTCGAGCGTGCCGAGATAGATCGCGTCGCCGATCTCGGGCACGCCGAAAGCGTCGCGCGCCGCCGCGTCGGCGGCCGCGTGCGCCGCGAAGACGTCGTCGACCGCGAGCGGCAGCGCGTCCTGGATCGCGTCTGGGAGGGCGTCGTGCGCCGCGGTGACCGTGGGCAGGCCCAAGGCCTGCGCGACGCCGTCGAGGGTCTCGACCAGGGTGCGCGCCGCGAGGCTCACGAAGGGATGCTGGTCGGGCAGGAGCGGTTCCTGCAGCTCCGCCACGAAGGCGTCCGCCAGGTGCGGCGCGGGCGCTCCGTTCAGCGTGGCTTCGATCGCCGGCACTCGCGTGCCGTCGTCCCGGGCGACGCGCACCTCCGCGGTCCACTCGAGCCCGAAGGAGACCACGCCGACCTGCGCCTCGATCCGGTCGCCCAGGCGATCGATGCGGTTGCCGGCGAGCATGGTCCCGAGCCCGAGCTTGAAAGTCGGCGGGATCGCGGCGAGCACGCCGCCGACCCCCATCATCGCGCCCGCCAGAAGGTCGTCGGCGCGGGCCGAGACGGAGAGCGCGAGGCCGTACACGTCCTCGTGCTCGGCGAAGTCCGTGCCGCCCTGGGCGCCGAGGGCGACGTCGGCGAGCCCGAGGCGCCCGTCGAAGCCGTGCAGGCCGGGGATCGCGACGCCGACGGTGCCGCCGTGGCCGGCATCGATGCGCGTGACGACGCCACCCTCGCCGAGGAACGGCGCCTCACCCGTCGCCCAGGCCCAGACACGACTCGTGTCGACGCTCACCGCGCCGCTGCTCGAGCGTCCGCGCAGGTCCTCGGGGAGAGGGCTCGCGGTGTCGCGCCCGCCCGTACCGTCGTCGCCGGGGCCGAACGACCAGCCGACCTGCTGCGGCCCGCCCCGCCAGGGCGTGCTCACGGTCATCTCGGCCGCGATCGGATGGTCCGGGGGGAGGGACCAGCCCACGGTCCAGGCCGTGGGGCCGAGCAACGACAGCGCCTCGCCGACGGGATCGAGCACCACCTCCTGGATCATCTCCCGGAGACCCGGCCCCGGCTCCGGCTTCGGCTCCGGGGCTTCCCGGCTCCTGCGGGGCCACGCCTCCCAGCTCGGCGGCGGCGGGACGAGGCAGACCGTGCGCGGGTCGAGGTAACCCGGCGGGTTCGGCGGTCCGTACCGGCCGGAAACGGGTGCGCCGAGGTCGGGAATGTCGAGATGGGGGTAGCGGCCCCGCAGTTCCTCGATCCGCGCGCGGGTCGCCTCCGCCTCCTCGGCCGTCATCAAGGGCGATGCGTCGGGTTTCGGCTCGGTCCCGGGCTGCGGCACCGTCTCGGGTTCCGGCTCGGGTCGCGGACGCCCGGAGGGGACGCCGTTCGAGCGCGGCTGCCGCGGTCCGGTCTCGCCGGCGTCGTCGTGGCCGGGCGGGGAGCGGGCGTACGGCGGGGGCCGATGCGGCTCCCGCGGCTCGCCGTCCGCCGGATCGGGGCCGCCGTCGCGGGTGCGGGTGGTCTCCCGACGAAACGCGTCCTCGTCCGCGTTCGGCCCGTTCGTCTCCGGGCTGCGATCATCCGGGCCACGACCCGTGCCGGCCACGCCGTCCAAGTCCGGCATCCGCGCCTCCCATTATCGAAGGAGGCATACATAATCTCAATGCATGAATTATACGTCAAGCTGATTTATCTGAACAGCAGGCACCCATGCGAAGCGCCCCGCGAGCCGAAGCCCGCGGGGCGCGTGCAGCCGGAATTCGTCGACGCCCGAAAGCGCGCCTCACGCCTGAGGCGGCGTCTCGTCCGGGCCCGGAGCACCGTCGGCCGCGCCGCCGTTGTCCCCGTCCTCGCCGCCTGCCTCGCCTTCGACCACCTCGGTCTCGGCGCCGCCGGCGATGTGCTCGACGGAGACGACGTGCTCGCCTTCCGCCGTGTCGAAGACGATGACCCCTTGGGTCGAGCGCCCGGCGATGCGGATGCCGTCGACGGGCACGCGGATCGTCTGGCCACGGTCGGTGATCAGCATCACCTGGTCGTGGCCCTCCACGGGGAAGGAGGAGACGAGCTTGCCGTTGCGGGCGTTGGTCACCATCGCGGTGATGCCCTTGCCGCCTCGGTTCGTCACCCGGTACTCGTAGGCCGAGGAGCGCTTGCCGTAGCCGTTCTCGGTGAGCGTGAGCACGAACTGCTCCTGCGCACCCATCTCGGCGTAGCGCTCCTGGCCGAGCTCGACCTCCGCCGTCGCCTCCTCGGCGTCGCCGTTGGCGGCGGGCGCCTCCTCTGCGGAGAGTTCGGCGCCGGCAGCGCGGCGCATGGCGGAGGCGTAGCGCAGGTAGGCCTGCCGCTCCTCCGCGCTCGCGTCCACGTGGCGCAGGATCGCGAGCGAGATCACCGTGTCGTCCCTGGCCAGCGTGATGCCGCGCACACCGGTCGAATCACGTCCCTTGAAGACGCGCACGTCCGGCACGCTGAAACGGATGCACTGACCCTTCGCCGTCGTCAGCAGCACGTCGTCGTCGACCGAGCAGACCTGGACGTCGACGATGGCGTCGCCCTCGTCGAGCTTCATGGCGATCTTGCCGGCGCGGTTCACCTGCACGAAGTCGGAGAGCTTGTTGCGCCGGACGTTGCCGTTCGCGGTCGCGAACATCACGTCGTAGCGCTCCCAGGTGTCCTCGTCCTCCGGCAGGGGCATGATCGTCGTCATGCGCTCGCCCTCGACGAGGGGCAGCATGTTGATGAGCGCCTTGCCGCGGGCGTTGGGCGCGCCGACGGGAAGCCGCCAGACCTTCTCCTTGTAGACCTGCCCGCGGGAGGAGAAGAACAGCACCGGCGTGTGCGTGCTCGCCACGAACAGGCGCGAGACGAAGTCCTCCTCGCGGGTCGCCATGCCGGAGCGGCCCTTGCCGCCGCGGCGCTGGGCCCGGTAGGTCGAGAGCGGCACGCGCTTGATGTAGCCCATGTGCGACACGGTCACGACCATGTCCTCGCGGGCGATCAGGTCCTCGACGTCGAACTCGCCCTCGGCCTCCATGATCTCGGTCTTGCGCGGCGTGGCGAACTCCGCCTTCGCGGCGGCGAGTTCGTCGCGGATGATGCCGAAGATGCGCACGCGCGAGGACAGGATCTCGAGATAGTCGCGGATCTCGTCGGCGAGCTTCTTGAGCTCGTCGCCGATCTCGTCGCGGCCGAGCGCGGTGAGGCGCTGCAGGCGCAGGTCGAGGATGGCGCGGGCCTGGACCTCGGAGAGCCGGTAGGTGCCGTCCTCGGCCACGCGATGGCGCGGATCGTCGACGAGCGCGATCAGCGGCGCGATGTCGTGGGCCGGCCAGTCGCGATCCATCAGCGCCTCGCGCGCCGTGTTCGGATCGGGCGCGGTGCGGATGAGGCGGATGACCTCGTCGATGTTGGCGACCGCGATGGCGAGCCCGCACAGCACGTGGGCCCGGTCGCGCGCCTTGCCGAGCAGGTACTTGGTGCGCCGGGAGACGACCTCCTCGCGGAAGTCGACGAAGGCGCGGATCATGTCCTTGAGGTTCAGCGTCTCGGGGCGCCCGCCGTTCAAGGCCACGAGGTTGCAGCCGAAGGACGTCTGGAGCGGCGTGTAGCGGTAGAGCTGGTTGAGCACCACGTCGGCCACCGCGTCGCGCTTGAGCTCGACGACGATGCGCATGCCCTGGCGGTCCGATTCGTCGCGCAGGTCCGAGATGCCCTCGACGCGCTTCTCGCGCACGAGGTCGGCGATGCGCTCGATCAGCGCCGCCTTGTTCACCTGGTAGGGAATCTCGGTGACGACGATCGCCTCGCGGTCCTTGCGGATCTCCTCCACCTCGGCGCGCGCGCGCATGATCACGGAGCCGCGGCCCGTGTGGTAGGCGGAGCGGGCGCCGGCGCGGCCGATGATCAGGCCGCCGGTGGGGAAGTCGGGCCCCGGCACGATGCCGATGAGATCGTCGACGCCGATCGCCGGGTCGTCGATGTAGGCGAGGCAGGCGTCGATCACCTCGCCGAGATTGTGCGGCGGGATGTTGGTGGCCATGCCGACCGCGATGCCGCCGGCGCCGTTGACGAGGAGGTTCGGGAAGCGCGCCGGCAGGACCAGCGGCTCCTTCTCCTTGCCGTCGTAGTTGTCGCCGAAATCGACCGTTTCCTTGTCGATGTCGTCGAGGAGCGCCATCGCGGGCTTGGCGAGCCGGCACTCGGTGTAGCGCATGGCCGCCGCGGGATCGCCGTCGACCGAGCCGAAATTGCCCTGCCCGTCGATCAGCGGCAGGCGCATCGAGAAGGTCTGAGCCATGCGCACGAGGGCGTCGTAGATCGCCTGGTCGCCGTGGGGATGGTACTTGCCCATCACATCGCCGACGACGCGCGCGCACTTGACGTATGGGCGCTCCGGGAAGATGCCCGCCTCGTGCATGGCGAAGAGGATGCGCCGGTGCACCGGCTTGAGCCCGTCCCGCACGTCGGGCAGCGCGCGGCTCACGATCACGCTCATCGCGTAATCGAGATAGGACTTCTTCATCTCGTCGATGATGGAGACGGGCTTGACGTCGGCGCCGGGCGGCGGCGGCTCGCCCCCGGGGGTGCTGGGATCGTTTTCGGCCACGGGCGACCTTCTCTCGTGCGGCTCGCTCTGGAAGCGACGGGAACCCGCGGTGCAGGGGCCGGGACGGGGAACGCCGCCGAATCCGCGGGGAAATCAACCTCCTAGATGGCCGCTCGGGGCGCGGATCGCAAGCGCGGCAAGGCCCTCGCGCCCACGTCATCCACCGGTAAGGACGTTCTCAACGCCCGAGATAGGCCACGATCGGCGCGAGGCCGACCGCGTCGAGCGACAGCGCGAGCCCCGCGGCGAGGAGACCGGCGCCGACGATCTTCGCCGCGCGCGGCGTCGCGGCGAGCTTCTCGGCGGCCATGATGGCCGAGAACACCGCCATCCAGACGAGGTTCATCGCCCCGAGCACGACGAGAACCGCCATCATCGCCCAGCAGCAGCCGACGCAGCGCACGCCCTGCTCGAGGCCGAGGCGGAAGACCGCGCGCGGGCTTGCGAGCCAGCCCTCCGGGCGCGCGCGGAAGGGCGCGCCGATGGCGACGAGGCAGGAGAGCTTGAAGGCGGTGAACTGGTAGAGCCCCGCCGCCCCGAGCGCCGCGCCGCCGAGCACGCCCGCGAGCCGATCCGGCAGGTCCGCGGAGGCGAAGGCGATGGAGACGCCGGTCTGGAGGAGCGCGACGAGGATCGAGAGCACCACCCACACAGCGAGGTATCCAGCGCCCACGAGCATGGGAGAGACCGCGGGGCTGCCGGCGGTACGCGCAGCCTCGGCCTTCTCGGCGTATCCGACGAGGAGCGCGCTCGCGGTCGGCAGCATCATCGCCACGCTCATGGCGATCCACATGGCGACGGAGATGCCGAGCGCGGAGAGCGCGCCCGCGAGGCTCGGCGCTTCCAGGACGGCGGCGGGGGTGCACAGCGCCTCCAGGAACGCGTCCGCGCCGCCGCCGCGGCGGATCGCCTCGACGAGCAGGATGGCCCAGCCGACGAGGGTGAGCGCCCCGATCGAGACGATGGCGACCGGGACCGGGCGCTCCCACGGGCGGGGGAGAGCGGCGGAGACGGGATCGGCGGATCGGCTCACGGCGGGTCTCTACGATCTCGAGTGCGCGACGGGACGCAATGCATCATAGCACGCGCACAGCCTAGCGGAACCGCCGCCGGGGCGCGTTGACGCGTATCAATCGCCATGGTGTACGCGACGCGCTACATACCCTGCGCACACGTCGCAGCGACGGCACACGGCAGCGAGGAACGGGACATGACGGACAGGACCTTCGACGTGGTCGTCGTCGGCGCGGGTGCGACGGGGCTCGCGGCCGCGCTCGCCTTCGCCCGCGAGGGCTTCTCGACGGCGCTGGTCGGGGAGGCGCGGGCGGCGCGCGACGGCCGCACCGTGGCGCTGCTCGACGGCTCGGTCAGCTTCCTCGAGGCGCTCGGCGTCTGGGACGCGATCGTGCCCGACGCCGCGCCGCTCGAGACGATGCGGCTCGTGGATGCGACCGACAACCTCTTCCGCGCCCCGACCGTGGATTTCAAGGCCCGGGAGATCGACCTCGACGCCTTCGGCTGGAACGTGGAGAACGCCACGCTCGTCGAGCGGCTGGCGGAGGCCGTGGGCGAGGTGCCCGGCCTCGCGCATTTTCCCGTGGCCTGCGACGGCCTCGGCGGCGTGCAGGAGGTGCTCGCGCCGGGCGAGGACGCGGCCGAGGGGGGCGACGTGGGAGAGCCCATGGCGCGCCGGGCCGTGCGGCTGGCGGACGGGAGCGTGCTGCCGGCCTCGCTCGTCGTCGCCGCCGACGGGCGCGGCTCGAGGCTGCGCGAGGACGCCGGCATCCGCACGCGCACCTGGGCCTATCCCCAGAAGGCGCTCACCACGATCCTCGCCCACGAGCGCGATCATCGCGACGTCTCGACCGAGTTCCACACCCGCCACGGCCCGTTCACGCTCGTGCCGCTGCCGGGGCGCCGCTCGAGCCTCGTCTGGGTCACGGCGCCGGAGAAGGCGGAGGCGCTCGCCGCCCTCGACGACGACGCGCTCGCCCGCGCCGTCGAGCGGCAGGCCCGCTCACTGCTCGGCGCGATGCGGGTCGACGGGCCGCGCGGCGTCGTGCCGATGACGGGCATGTCCGTCCCGCGCTACACGGCGGACCGGCTCGCGCTGGTGGGCGAGACGGCGCACGTCTTCCCGCCGATCGGTGCGCAGGGGCTCAACCTCGGGCTTCGCGACGTCGCCTCGCTGCGGGACGCGGTCGTCGCGCGCGGGGCCGAGGACCCGGGAGCGCGGGCGGCACTCGCCGCCTACGAGCGCTCCCGCGCGCTCGACGTGCGCACCCGCACGATGGGCGTCGACATGCTCAACCGCACGCTGCTCGCAGGCATGCTCCCGGCGGACTTCCTTCGCGGCGCGGGCCTGCACGCGCTCGCCGCCGTCGGACCGCTGCGGCGCCTCCTGATGCGCGAGGGCGTGACGCCGACGATCGGCACGCCTCGGCTGATGCGCCGCCGCGAGCCGAGGGCGGTGGCGTTCTGACGGGGCAGGGCCGTCTCTTCCCCGCAGGGGAGGACCGGTGCGCGATCAGCCCTCGAGCGCCGCGCGGGCGGCGGGGAGCATGCCGTCGCGCACGATGCGTGCGAGGTCCTCCGCGACGGTGCGGGCGAACGCGTCGTGCCGGGAGAGCGTCGGCGGGAAGATCGCCTCGAGCGCGAGGAGCGCGCGGGCGCGGTCCCCGGGGTCCGAGCCCGCGGCGGCGAGCGTCGCGCGCAGGGTCTCGGCGAGCGGGTCTGAAAGAGGAAGCTCCGCGCCGGCCTCGTCGCGGCCCTCCAGGAACCGCATCCAGGCCGCGATCGCGAAGGCGCAGGTGCGCCACGGCAGGCCACGCTCCAGCGCCTCGAGCGCGGGCTCGACGAGGCGCGGCGGGAGCTTCTGCGAGCCGTCCATGGCGATCTGGACCGTGCGATGCGCCATCGCCGGGTTGGCGAAGCGCGCCCGCAGGTCGCGCTGGTAGGCGTCCAGGTCGATGCCCGGCACCGGCGCGAGGGTGCGTGCCACCGCGTCCTGATGCGCGGCGACGAGGGCGGCGAGGTCTTCCCGCCCCATCACGTCGCGCACGTGGGCGAGCCCGGCGACGGCGCCTGAATAGGCGATCAGCGAGTGCGCGCCGTTGAGGAGCCGCAGCTTCATCGCCTCGTAGGGCCGCACGTCCGCGGCGAGGATCGCGCCCGCCGCGTCCCAGGCCGGGCGCCCGGCCGCGAAGCGGTCCTCAATCACCCATTGGGTGAACGGCTCGGTCTCGGTCGCGGCCTCGTCCTCGAAGCCCGCGAGGCGGCGGGCGTCCGCCAGGGTCTCGTCGGTGGACGCGGGCGTGATGCGGTCGACCATGGTCGAGGGGAAGGGCACCTCGGCGGCGATCCAGGCGGCGAGGTCGGGGTCGACGCGCGCGGCGAACTCCCGGACGAGCCGGCCGAGGACGGCGCCGTTCTCGGGGAGGTTGTCGCAGGAGAGCGGCGTGAAGGGCGCGAGTCCGGCCGTGCGCCGCAGCCCCAGCGCGTGGACGATCCAGCCGACCGCGGTGGTCGGCGCGTCCGGAGAGGCCAGATCGGCCGCGATGTCCGGGCGCGCGGCGTCGAGGCCGCCGGTCGCCGGGTCGAGGCCGTAGGCCTTCTCGGTGACGGTGAGGCTCACGATCCGGGTGCTCGGCGCGGTCAGGAGCGCGCGGGTGCGCGCCGGGTCCCGCGGCGCGGTGAGGACCTCCGCGAGGGCGCCGATCACCCGCGCCCGCGGACCCTCGGGGCCGCGCTCGATCAGCGTGTAGAGTCCGTCCTGCGGCGCGAGCGCCTCCTCGGCGTCGGGACGTCGCAGGCCGATGCCGGCGATCCTCCAGTCGCCGCCGGCGGCGGCGAGGGCGTCGTCGGTGTAGACCGCCTGGTGCGCCTTGTGAAAGGCGCCGACGCCGAGATGGACGATCCCTACGGCGTGCGCCGTGCGATCGTAAGCCGGCTTCTGGACGGATGCGGGCAGCGCGCAGAGCGCCGCCTCCGTGAGCCTCGTCATCGCGTTCCTCCATGGGCGAGCGCCGTCGCCACCCCGCGCAGCTCCGCGAGCCCGCGCAGGCGGCCGATCGCCGGGTAGCCCGGCTGGCTCGGGCGCCTGAAGTCGTCGAGCATGACGTGCCCGTGGTCCGGGCGCATGGGGATGACCGGGTGCGGATCCCCGGCCCGCCGTCGGCGCGCCTCCTCGTCGAGCAGCGCCGCGATGACCGCGACCATGTCGACGTCGCCCTCGAGGTGATTCACCTCGGCGAAGGAGCCGTCGGGCGCGCGGGCGACGTTGCGCAGGTGCGCGAAAACGATGTGGGGCGCGAGCGCGCGGGCCATCGCCGGCACGTCGTTGTCCGCCCGCGCTCCGAGCGAGCCCGTGCAGAACGTCACGCCGTTGGCGGGGCTGTCGACAGCGGCGAGCATCGCGCGATAATCGTCGAGGGTCGAGACGATCCGCGGCAGCCCCAGGAGCGGGAAGGGCGGGTCGTCCGGGTGGCAGCACAGCCGCACGCCGGCCTCCTCGGCCGCCGGCACGACCGCCTCCAGGAAGGCGAAGAAGTTCGCCCGCAGCCGCTCCGGCCCGATGGCGGCGTAGCGCGCGAGATGGGCGCGCACGCCCTCCACGTCCCAATGCTCGGCGGCGCCGGGAAGGCCC
Organism: Salinarimonas chemoclinalis; assembly: GCF_041514305.1. Classification (NCBI taxonomy): domain Bacteria; kingdom Pseudomonadati; phylum Pseudomonadota; class Alphaproteobacteria; order Hyphomicrobiales; family Salinarimonadaceae; genus Salinarimonas; species Salinarimonas chemoclinalis. Next base: position 434,169 of record NZ_JBGMWH010000002.1, on the reverse strand, counting down.
GCGAGCACGTTGTCGGCCAGCACCCGCTTGGCGTCCTCGCTCATGCCGCCGAAGCGCCGCGCGGCCGCCTCGCGGATCGCCTCGGGGTAGTCCTCGGCGGCGTTCGCGCGGGCCAGCAGATGCAGGTCGAAGGCGGCGAAGTCGATCGCGTCGAACACCATCGCGGTGGCGCCGGTGGGCGTCGCGTGGGCGAGGTCGGTGCGGGTCCAGTCGAGCACCGGCATGAAATTGTAGCAGACGATGCCGATGCCGGCGCGGCCCAGCGCCGCCAGCGTCTGCCGGTACGCCTCGAGATGCGCGTGCCAGTCCCCCGTCTGCGTCTTGATGTCCTCCGACACCGGGACGCTCTCGACGACGGCCCAGTGCAGCCCCGTCGGTCGCCCATCGGGATGCGTCTCGATCATCCGCTTGCGCGCGGCGATTTCCGCGTCCGACCAGGCGATGCCGGTGGGCACGTGGTGCAGCGCGCTCACGATCCCCGTCGCGCCCGCCTGGGCGATGTCGGTCAGGCTCACGACGTCGGCGGGGCCGAACCAGCGCCAGCTTTCGAGCATGGATGAAATCCGATCCTCAATTGATTGAAACAGCTTGGAGATTGTAGGCCCGCCGCGCGAGGCCGACCGTCATCTCCTCGGCGAGCGGCTCCGCCTCGTCGCGGTGGAGGACGCCCTCGCAGACCATCTCCGCGAGGAGCCCGCATTCGATGCGCCGGGACATGTCGTGGCGTGCCGGGAGCGAGAGCAGCGCGCGGGTGTCGTCGTTGAAGCCGGCGTGGTTGGCGAAGCCGGCGGTCTCCGTCACGAGCCGGCGGTGCCGGCGCATGCCCTCGGGCGCGTCGAAGAACCACCAGGCCGGACCGATCAGGAGCGAGGGATAGGCGCCGGCCAGCGGCGCGATCTCGCGGGTGAGCGTCGTCTCGTCCAGCGTGAAGAGGATGATCCTCAACCGCTCGGCGAAGCCGTGGCGTGCGAGGAGCGCGTGGAGCCCGCCGGTCCAGTCCACCTTCAGCGGCACGTCGAAGCCCCTGTCGCGGCCGAAAGCCTCGAAGATCGCGCCCGCGTGGTTGCGCCAGGAGCCCGCATGGATCTGCATGACGAGCCCGTCCTGCGCCGACATGCCCGCCATCTCGGTGAGCATCTGCGCCCGGAAGAGCGCGGAATCCTCGGGCGTCAGCGCGCCCGCGAGCGCGCCGGCGAGGAGCTTCTGGCAGGTCTCCTCGTCGAGGTCCGCAGTCATGGCCGAGGGCGGGCCGTGGTCGGTCGCGGTCGCGCCCAGATCGGCGAAGACCGCCCGGCGCTGACGCAGCGCCTCCAGGTAGTCGCCCCAGCGCGAGACGTCCGCACCGGTGAGCCGCCGCAGCTCCGCCATCGAGGCCTGGAAGGCCTCGTGCTCGGGATCGGTGACGGCGTCGGGGCGAAACGTGGGGATGACGCGCCCGCCCCAGCCGCTGTCGCGAACGGCGCGGTGGTGGTCGAGCGTGTCGGTGGCGGCGTCCGTCGTGGCCAGCACCTCGATGCCGAAGCGCTCGTAGAGCGCGCGTGGGCGGAAGGCGTCGTCGGAGAGCCGCTCGTTGATCGCGTCGTAGGCCCAGTCGGCGGTCTCGTTGGACAGCCGCTTCTCGAGGCCGAGCACCTCGTGCAGCGCGTGGTCGAGCCACAGGCGCGAGGGCGTGCCGCGGAAGAGGTCGTAGTGCGAGGCGAAGGTCCGCCAGCCCTCCCGCGGCGAAGCGACCGGGATGCCGCGGTCGCGCCTGGGCGCGATGCCGAGCGCCTCGTAGGGCACGCCGCGGCTCTGGAGCATGCGGACGAGGTAGTGGTCGGGCCACAGAAGCAGCTCGGACGCGTCCTGGAAGGCTTCGTTCGTCGCGAACCAGGCGGGATCGGTGTGGCCGTGCGGGCAGACGAGGGGGAGGTCGCGCACCCGCGCGTAGAGGTCGCGGGCGAGGCCCCGTGCGGGCTCGGCGATCGGCAGGAGGCGATCCGGGTCGAGGAGAGGCGTCGTCATCGGGGTCGCTCCAGGAGGTGGGGGAGGGCGCGCTCCCAGTCGGCGCGCGTGAGGTCGTGCGGGCCCGCTCGCAGGTGCCAGCCCAGGGGGCCTGCGGTGAACGCCGCACCAGGCACGAGGGATGCCTCCGCGTCGATCTCGGGAACGTCGCAGCCGAGCGCGCGCCAGGCCGGGGCCGCGGCGACGAGGCCGGCTCGCTCGCCTTCGGGATCGGCCCAGGCGTCCTCGGATGCGCTCGCGGCGTAGAGCCGGCGCGGGGCGATGGCCGCGAGCAGGTCCTGCTGGTCGAGCCCCTCGGGTGGGCGCGGATCGGCGGCGAAGGCCGGCGTCGGCCAATGCGGGAACCGCGCGGCCAGCGCCTCGGGCGTCTCACCGCGGCGGACGGCGGAGGGGCGCACGCCGAGGCAGCCGGAATTGTTGGCGAAGACGCCGGCTATGCGGGTGTCGTGCGCGGCCGCGAGGAGCGCCGCCTTGCCGAGCCGCGAATGGCCGGCGACGACGATCCGCGCGGGATCGATCTCGGACCGGGCGAGGGCGACGTCGACGAGACGGGAATAGGCCCAGGCCCACAGCGCGATGGCGCCGGGTGCGGCATGCTCGACGCGCTCCCCTCCCCCTCGTGGGGAGGGGTGGGGGGTGGGGGGCGTCGGGTGAAGGGCTCGCCGCTCGTTCTCGCGCCATTCGCCTGCATCGACGGACGCGTCTCGTTCTGAACGCCCCACACCCCCGGCCCCTCTCCACGAGGGAGAGGGGAGACCGTCGGCGGCTTTCGTGAACGATGCGATCGTACTTTCGGGCGGGGGCGAGGCGGGATTGCGAGCCGCCCGGTCGATGGTGGGCGATCGGGAACTCCCCTCTCCCTCGTGGAGAGGGGTGGGGGGTGTGGGGCCTTCAGGATGGAGCACGCCGCCGATGCGAGCGTCCGCGTATCCCGCGCGGCATCCGTCACGAAGGCGTCCTTCACGCCCCCCACCCCCGGCCCCTCTCCGAGAAGACGCGTCGTCGGGGGAAGGGAGAGACGGCATCGGCCGCTCGGGTGTGCCCATGAGCGGTGCGATGCCATGGGTGAACGCCGCGATCGGGTCGTCCGGCGTGAAGGAGCCGTAACAGGCCAGCAGCAGCCCACAGCCGGCGGCTTGGAAGAGGTCGCGCGGCCAGCGCGCGGCGTGGCGGCCGCGCATGGCGGGGTCGAGGCGCCCGTCGGGGAAGCCGGCGCTCGTCGCCTCCACGACCGCATGGGAATCGACGGGGAAGCCCGGCGCGTCGACCGCCCCGAGCGGCCCCAGGAAGCACAGGCCGACGACGAGGGGGACCGGGACCGTCGCGTTCGGCGGCAGGAAGAGTGCGGCATCGACCGTGTGCTCCCGCCCGTCGTTCGACATCGCGAGCGTCAGGATCTCTCCGCAGGCCTCCGGCCAGGAGCGGCTCGCGACCGCGAGGCGTTCCGGGGCACATGGGACCCCGCCGTAGACGTGGCCGACGAGGCGGTCGCGCCTGCCGACATCCCGGATGACCGAGGGCGCCATCCCGAGCCCTCCCTCACGCGTCGAAGGCGAGGTGCAGGGGCGCGCCGGGCGCGGCCGGCGTGCCGTTCAGCACGATCTCGGCGAACCGGCGCCCGCCGGCGATCTCGATCTCGAGCGCGTCGTAGGCCGGGCGGAACGTGCCGACACGTTGGGCGTCGAGGATCAGCGTGTCGCCGTCGACGCACATCATCAGCACGATCCGGCACGAGCCGGCCCCGCGCCAATCCGCCGTCTCGCCGTCGTCCTCGTAGACCACCGTCTCGGACACGCCGTCCGACCCGGGATGGACGCGCAAGCCTCGCCAGGTCTCGCGCACCGGGTCGATGCGCGTGAGCTGCCGCGAGAGCGGAATCAGCGCGCCTTCGCGCACCAGCACGGGAAGCCGCCCGAGCGGCGCCTCGACCTCGACCACGCGCCCGCCCTCGAAGCGGTCACCCGTGTGGAAGTCGATCCACGCCGTCCCGGCCGGCAGGGGCACGGCGCGGCGCGTCCGGCCCTCTTCGAGGACCGGCGCGACGAGGAGCTCGTCGCCGAGCAGGAAGAGGTCGTCGCGCGTCGCCACGAGGGGGTCGTCCGGGAAGAGCGTGAACAGCGGCTTCACCGCGGGCGTCCCGTCCACGGCCGCGCGCCACATGGCCGTGTAGAGGTAGGGCATCAGCCGGTAGCGCAGGCGCATCGCCTCGCGCATCTGCGGGACGACCTGCGGGTACATCCACGGCAGGGTGGTCACGCCGGAGGCCTTCCACGAGTTCATCACCATGCGCGGCCAGAGGCTGCACATCTCGGTGAAACGCACGAGCAGCTCCGGCGCCGGCTCCGGCCCGAGGAATCCGCCGACGTCGTGGCCGGTGTTGCCCATGGCGGAGAGGCCCATGGAGAGGCCCTGCGCGATGTTCCAGCGCAGGGTCTTCCAGGCGGTGGTGTTGTCGCCCGTCCAGCTCTGCCCGTAGCGCCCGATGCCGGGGCCGCCCGCGCGGGTGATGGCGTAGGGGCGCGTGCCGGGCGCGACGTCCTGCTGCTCCCGGAAGGACGCGCGGGTCATCAGGAGAGGCTGGAGCGGGCGCGCGAGCGCGAGGTCGAAGGGCTTCCCGAAGCCGGCGCAGCGCGCGTCCTCGTCCCAGATCTCGTACTCGTTGTTGTCGTTCCAGACCGTGTCGACGCCGATCGAGAGAAGCCGCTCGCGCATGCGCGAACGCCACCAGGCGACGCCGTCGGGGTTGGTGAAGTCGAGATGCGCGCCCGGCCCGTCCCAGAAGAGCGAGACGGCGGGGGGCGCGTCCGCCCCGTCGCCGTCCTTGACCAGAATGCCCGCCTCGGCCGCCGGGCCGTAATCCGGGTGGTCGTCGAGGAGGCAGGGCTTGATGTTGGTGATCGTGCGCAGGCCCGCCTCCCGGAGCGCGGCGAGCGTGCCGGCGGGATCGGGGAACTTCGTCTCGTTCCAGCGGAAGGTGTGGCGCCTGCCGCCGTGGAGCGTGTAGCCCGAACCGAAATGGAACGTGTCGCAGGGCAGGTCGTGGCGCGCGAAATCGGCGATGATCTCACGGATGCGCGCATCCGCGTCCGGCGCGTCGGCGATGCTCATGGAGGTGAGGCCGAAGCCGAGCGCCCATTTGGGCGGCAGCGCCTGGCCGCCGACGAGCCTGTCGATCTTGCGCGCGACGTCGAGCACCGAGGGCCCGAGCACGACCCAGTAGTCGAGGTCGCCGTCCTCCGCCCGGTAGCTGCGGAAAGGCGCGTGGTAATTGTCGATCGTCGCGCCGAGATCGAGGTCGGCGGCGGCGAGGTTGTCGTAGAGGATGCCGTGGGCGACGCCCGTCTCGCGGTCGTCGCAGATCAGGAGCGGCGCGACCTTGTAGAGCGGGTCGGAGGTCTCCGCGTCGTAGCCGCACGGGTCCACCGCCTCGAGCCTGAAGCGCCGGCCGGTGCGATCGACCGGACCCGCCTTGTCGCCGAGCCCGTAGTGCCGCTCCGAGGGCCGGCGCGCCATGTGGTGGACGAAGGCGTTCGTGCGTCGCGAGAGCATGTAGGCGCCGCTCGGCCGATCCGACGCGAACGGCGCGCTCTCGCCGGCCCGATGGAAGGAAAGGTGGAGCGGGTTCGCGCGGATCGCGACCGCGACGTCGCCGCCCGCGAGGGTGACGACGCCGTCGTCCTGCGCCACGCGCGTCTGCGGCGGCGCGAAGCCGTCGAGGCTGTCGCGCGCGCGGCCGTCGTCCGGCGGCTCCAGGCCGTTCGGCGCTATGGTCCAGGTGCGGTCGAGACGCCAGCCCGCGGCGCGCACGAGGGAAACGTGGACGAGGTCCGGCCCGGCGAGGACGACGCGGAGGCGCGCGCCGTGATCGGTCTCGACTTCGACACCGTGAGGGATGTCGCGGACCGCGTCCGCGCGCGCGAGGAGCTTCATCGATCGTGCTTTCGTCAGTGCGCCGCGGCGGCGTCCGCCGGCGCGTGGTCGGCGCCGTGGGCGACGACGCTGCCGTCCTGCGCGAAGAGGTGGATGCCGGAGGTGCGGATCGTCAGCCCGACGGCGTCGCCGTGTCGCACCGCGCGCTGCCCCGGCTGGTGGACGGTCACCTGCTCCTGGCCGGCGAGCGTGCAGTAGAGATAGGTCTCGCCGCCGAGCTGCTCGTTGATGTCGACGCTCGCCGGCAGCGCGCCGGACGCCTCGCGCCCGGCGATGTCGACGTGCTCGGGGCGCACGCCCACGGTGAGGCGCGTGCCCGGCGCCAGGCCGGGCGGGTCGAACGGCAGCACCAACCGGTGCCCACCGTCGAGCGCCACGACCACCCCGCCGGAGACCCGCTCGGCGAGCGCGCCCTCGAGCATGTTCATCCGCGGCGAACCGATGAAGCCCGCCACGAACCGGTTCGCCGGCCTGTTGTAGAGGTCGAGCGGTGCGCCGCTCTGCTCGACGCGGCCGGCGTTGAGAACGACGATCTTGTCGGCGAGGGTCATCGCCTCGACCTGGTCGTGGGTGACGTAGACCATGGTCGCACCGAGTTCCCGATGGAGCGCCGCGAGCTCCTTGCGCATGGCCACGCGCAGCTCCGCGTCGAGGTTGGAGAGCGGCTCGTCGAAGAGGAAGGCCTTGGGGTCGCGCACGATGGCGCGGCCGATGGCGACGCGCTGGCGCTGCCCGCCCGAGAGGGCCTTGGGCCGTCGCTTCAGGTAGTCCCCGATGCGCAGCTGCTCCGCCGCCCGGCGCACTCGCCGGTCGATCTCGTCCTTGGGCATGCGGGTGTTCTCGAGCCCGAAGGACATGTTCTGGTAGACCGTCATGTGCGGGTAGAGCGCGTAGGACTGGAACACCATGGCGAGCCCGCGATCGGCGGCGCCCTCGTGGTTGGCGACCGTCCCGTCGATGACGAGTTCGCCGCCCGAGATCTCCTCGAGGCCGGCGATCATGCGCAGCAGCGTGGACTTGCCGCAACCGGACGGGCCGACCAGCACGACGAACGAGCCGTCGTCCACCGTCAGCGAGATGCCGTGGATCACCGCGACGTCGCTGTAGGACTTGCGGATGTCGCGAAGCTCGATCGTGGCCATGTCAGGCTCTCCGAAGCAGTGTGTGAGGAGCCGCCGATGCCGGCTCTCCCCTCTCCCGAGAGTGCGTTCTCTCGGAGAGGGGCCGGGGGTGTGGGGCGTGCAGGATTGTCTCGCGGTCGGGGCAGCGCGGCATTTCCGTTTGCGCGCGCCCGTCGAACGGCCCCCCTCGCGCGATGCCCCGCACCCCTAGCCCCTCTCCACGAGGGAGAGGGGAATTCCCATCTCCTGGTCGCATGCGTGTGCGCGAAGCGAGAAGAGCGCCCATCACTTCATCCCGCTCGAGGCGATGCCCGTCGTGATGAAGCGCTGGAGGAAGGCGAAGACGAGGGCGACGGGCAGGAGCGTCACGACCGTCATGGCCAGCACGTAGTTCCATTGCGTGTTGAGCTCGCCCTGGAAGGCGTTCAGCCCGAGCTGGAGCGTGTAGACCTCCGTCTGGTTGAGCACGATCAGCGGCCAGAGGAAGTCGTTCCAGCGCCACATGATCGAGAAGATCGCCAGCACCGCAAGCGCCGGCAGGGAGAGCGGCAGGACGATGCGCCAGTAGATCTGCCATTCGCTGGCCTTGTCCATGCGCGCGGCCTCGATCAGCTCCTTGGGGAGCGTGAGCATGTACTGCCGCAGCAGGAACACGCCGGTGGGCGTCGCCGCGCCGGGGATGATGACGCCCCACAGCGAGTTGACCATGCCGAGCGAGGCCACGACGACGTAGGTGGGGACCAGCACGATGGTGATGGGGATCATCAGCGTCGAGATGATGAAGCCCATCGCGAGGTTGCGGCCCTTGAACTCGTAGATCGACAGCGCGAAGGCGGCCATCGAGTTGATGATCAGCGTGATGATCGTCGCGATCACGGTGACGAACACCGAGTTCCACAGGTAGCGCCCGAAAGCGAACTGCTCGAGGGGCGTCGTGTAATTCTCGGTCGCGAGCTGGAACGCGCGAATCGGCTCGCGGGCCTCGATCGGCACGGAGAGGCGCTCCTCCGGCTCCGCCGGGTCGATCATGGTCGAGACGATGCCGATGCGGCGCACTTCCGCGAGTTCGCGCACGCTGCCGTCCTCCATCGTCACGCGAAAGAGAGGGAGGGGGCGCGCGTTGCCCTCGACCTCGACGGTCACCTGGGAGAGCGGCAGGAAGGTCGGCGGGAATTCCTGCAGGCCGGCCTGCGTCTTGAAGGACGACATCAAGAGCCAGACGATCGGCCCGAACATCAGGAGGATGCCGAAGGCGAGGTACGCATAGGTCGCCCAGTCGGTCCAGTGCAGGCGCTTTCCCCCGCGCCGGCGCGTCAGGAAGCCCATCACGACGCCCCTCTGCGGGGCGCGGCCCCGACCGGTCGTGGCGGCTGCGGTCTCGGTGGTCATGGTTCTCCTCCCGAGCCCGGATCAGGCCGCCCCGTCGCGTCGACGCGCGAGGGCGAGCTGGGTGATGGTGAGCGCGAACAGGACGACGCCGAGGACGACGGAGGCCGCGGAGGCGAGCCCGAAATTCTGCACCCGGTTGGCGAAGCCCGTATTGTAGATGTACTGCACCAGGAATTGCGTGGCGGTGCCCGGTCCGCCGCCGGTGAGCACGTAGACCTCGTCGAAGATCTGCACCGCTCGGATCAGCGCCAGCACGAGCACGACGAGCAGGTTCGGCCAGAGCAGTGGCAGCGTGATGCGCCAGAAGGCGCGCCAGCGGCTCGTGCCGTCCATCTCCGCCGCCTCGTAGAGGTCAGGCGGGATCGCCTGCAAGCCGGCGAGCAGGATGAGCGTGTAGAAGCCCATGTGCGCCCAGACCGAGACGAAGACCGACCAGAACATCGCCCAATTGGCGTCCGCCAGCCAGAGGATGCGGTCGAAGCCCATCTCGAGCAGCATCGCGTTGAGGAGCCCGTCGCGCAGCAGGATCCACTTCCAGATCAAGGCGACGACGACCGGCGAGAGCAGGACGGGGAAGAAGAACACCGCCCGGAAGAATCCGCGGGCGCGGATCTCCTGGTTGAGCACGAGCGCCGTGATCAGCGCGAACAGCACCATGAACGCGACCTGGAAGGTCACGAACGTGATCGTGTTGTAGACGCCGCGCCAGAAGCGATCCTCGCGGCAGGAGGTCGGGTCGAGGTAGCTGCCGCAGTCGAACAGGAAGCCGTACTGCTCCGCGCCGACGAAGGGGCGATCCGAGAGGTAGAGATTCGTCCCGCCGGAGACCGAGTAGCCGAGGTTGATGAACAACGGCGTGATCACGAAGACGCCGAAGAAGGCGAGGTTCGGCAGGAGGAAGAGATAGGGCATGCGCCCGATGCCGAGCACCCGCTGGAGCGCCGCCATCGGCGGCTCGAACAGGCGCATGAGCGCGGCCCACAGCACGCCGAAGCCCGCGCCGGCGAGCTCTCTCGGGCTGCGGCGCTCCTCGGCGGGCGCCGGTCCGGACGACGCGTGCGACATGGGTCTCTCGTCCTTCGGCGGAAAGGGGGGCCGCCGGCGGATGCGATCCGCCGGCGGCCTGGAGCGAATGCGCCGAACTCAGCGTGCGGCTTCGGCGAGCTGGTTCTCGATGTCGGTCTCGATGCGACCGAAGGCGTCGTCGAGGGACATCTCGCCGCCGATCGCCTCGGAGATGCGGGCGATGGTGGCGTTGAAGACGATCCGGTTGTTGGTGTAGCCCTGCAGCGCATAGGCCGCCTCGGCAACCTTCGGGACTTCCGCCGCGAAGGTCTGCAGCGCGTGCGCCGCCAGCGGGTTCTCCGTCTGGAACTCGATCGAAGCCGGGTCGAGCTGCAGGTGGCCGGGCAGGAAGAGCGTGCGGCCGGCGAACTCGGCGATCACCTCGGGGGAGGAGAGGTACTCCATCACCCGGGCGACCTCCTCGGGATGATCGGTGTCCTTCATGGCGACGAGCGCGGCGCCGCCGGGCATGCCCGAGCAGGCGGCCGGGCCGCAGGGGTTGGGCACCGCCCACCAGTCGAAGTCCTGGCCGATGTTCTGGGCGAACTGGCCGATCTGCCACGAGCCCGAGTAGTACATCACCGTCTGCGCGTTGACGAACTCCTGGTTGGCCGGAACGTAGGTGCCCCCCGATCCGGCGACGAAGATGTCCTTCGCCATCGTACCGTCCGCGTGCCAGTCGTAGAGCATCTGCGCGAAGGTCCTGAAGCCCTCGTCGACGACCGCCGGCTCGCCGGACCCGTCGAAGAACGCGGCGCCCATCGAGATCGCCGGGCCGGCGATGCGGTGGCCGGAGCGGTCGATGGCGAGCGGGATCTGCGCGCCGGTCGCCTCGGCGACCTGCCGCGAGGCCTCGGCCCACTCCGCCCAGGTCGCGTCGGCGCCCGGCAGCTCGACGCCGGCCTGCTCGAAGAGCGTCTTGTTGACGAAGGGACCGGTGACGGTCAGCTGCGTCATGTAGCCGTGGATGGCGTCTTCGTCGCCCGGCACCCGCAGCCAGTTCAGGAACGGGCCGAAGCTCGCCTCCCAATAGGCCGGGTCCTCGAGGTAGGGACGCAGGTCGAGATAGTACTCGGCGAGGCCGCCGAGGTCGGTGACGCGAGCCATGTCCGGCCCTTCGCCGGCGGCGAGCTGGACGGGCAGCGATTCGAGGATCGCCTGGTAGGCGACCGTGTCGATCACGACGTCGATGTCCGGGTTCGCCTCCTCGAAGCGCTCGATGAGGTCGGCGAGCACCTCGCCCTCGTTGCCGTCGTTGTACCAGGCGATGCGGACCTGCGTCTGCGCGGCCGCCGCGCCGGCCGTGAGCGCCAGCGCCGCCGCGCCGGTCATGAGCGTGGTGATCAGCTTCGTCATGGGTCTCCTCCCGAAGGTCTCCGGGCGTTCGGCGCCCGGGCCGTCTCGCCCGTCGCGCGCCGACGGGGCGCCGGCTCACGCGATCGGATCAGCTCATCGTGTCGGGTGGATGTCGGCGCGGGACCGCGCGGGCGTCGAGCCCCCGCGTCCAGCCCTCGGCGTCCTCCCCGCCGGTCTCTCGCCGGCCGTCGCGTCGTAGGCGGATGCGGTCTCCCACCGCCGCCCCGACGTCTCGAGTACCGGTATACTAGTGCGCGGCGTCGAAACGTGTCAATCTGCTCCGCACGACACCGACCGGTGTCGATGCGATCCGACCTTCAGAGCCCGTCCCGCCAGAGCCTGCGATGAGCGACGTGATCCACGAGACCGAGCTGCGAACCCTGCTGGAGGCGGGCGGTACGCTCGACTTCAGCCGCTCCGCGGCGAGCCAGATCTACGAATGGCTCTACGCCGCGCTCGTGCGCATGCGGCTCACCCCCGGCATGCGGCTCTCGGAGGTGGAAACCGCCCGCGCGCTGGACGCCTCGCGCACCCCGGTGCGGGAGGCCTTCATCCGCCTCGCCGAGGCGGGGCTCATCGAGGTGCGCCCGCACCGCGGGACCTTCGTGGCGAAGCTCGACCGCAAGCGCATCCTCGAGGCGCGCTTCATCCGCGAGGCGCTGGAGGTCGCGGTGGCGACGCGGCTCGCCGAGGTGGGGCCGGCGCCGGGGGAGGAGGAGGTGATCGCCCGCTGCCGCGCTCTCGTCGCGCGGATGCGCACGCTCGCACGGGCGCGCGACCAGTTGGCCTTCAACGAGGCCGACGACCTCTTCCACCAGACCCTCGCGGCGGCGACCGGCTACGGCCGCATCGCGGCGCTGGTGCGGGCGGAGGAGGCGCACGGGGTGCGCATCCGCGTGCTCAGCCTCGCCAAGGAGGAGACCTACGCCCGCATCGTGCGCGAGCACGGCGCGATCCTCGACGCGATCGAGGCGGGCGACCCCGCCGGCGCCGCGGCGGCGGTGCGTGCGCATCTCAACAACATCCACGGCTTCATCGCCGAGGCCGCCGCCGCGCACCCGGACTACTTCACGGACGTTCCCTGAGGAGCGGCCGCCGGCAGGAAGGCCTCGTCGACCGGCACGCGCAGGCCGTTCGCCAAGCGGTTGGTCTCGTTGGCCTTCGCAGCGACGGCGAGGACCTCCATGAGCATCGCGTCCGTCATGCCCTTCGGCCTGGCCCCGGCCGTGTGCGACCAGGTGCAGTACTCGCAGCCGTTCGTCGCCGAGACGGCGATGTAGATCAGCTCCTTCGTCAGCGGGTCGAGGGCGCCGGGCGCCATCACCGCCTTCACGCCCTCCCAGGTGCGCCGCAGGAGCTCCGGATCGTGCGCCAGCGCGCGCCAGAAATTGTTGACGAAGTCCGACCCGCGGGTCGCGCGGATGTCGTCGAAGACCGCCTTCGCCGCCGGCGAGAGCGCGTCGTCGGCGAGGAGGGGGAGGAGGGGCGGGTGTCCGGTCATCGCGTCGCTCCGATGCGGGCCCGATGCGTCACAGCACCCGGCCGCGGTTGAGGATGTCGCGCGGGTCGAGCGCGCGCTTGATGGTGCGCATGAGCGCGAGCTCGGGCGCGCTGCGCGACAGCGCGAGATAGGCGCGCTTGTTGCGCCCGATCCCGTGCTCCGCCGACACGGCACCCCCGTAGCGCGCCACGACGGCGTAGACCCGCTCCTCTACCATCGTCTTCTCGATCCCGGGCCCACCGACGACGAGGTGGAGGTTCGAATCGGCGATGTGGCCGAAGATCACGCTGAGCGCATCGGGCCAGTGCGCGCGGGCGAGATCGCGCAATTCCTCGACCGCCTCGCCGATGCGGGCGCGGGGGAAGCTCACGTCGAAGGAGACGAAGACGGGGAGCTTGGGCTGGTACTCGTAGGGCGATTCGCGATAGGCCCACAGCCGCGCCCGATCCGCCTCCGAGCGGGCGAGCACCGCATCGACGACGAGACCCTCCTCCAGCATCGTGCCGAGCGTCTCCTCGAAGCGCTCGCGCCCCGCCGGCCCCTCGCCGGTCGCGGCCTCGACGAGGACGAGGAGGTCGTGCTCCTCCGCGAAGGGCGGCGCGAGGCCGACCTCGTCGATCGCCGCGCGCACGAACTCGCGCCACATCGCCTCGAACACGAGGAGCCCGCCCGCGAAGCGCCGTTCCAGCGCCCGCAGCAGCGCGATCGCCGCGGACGCGTCGCGCACGGCGCAGATCGCGGTGTGCACGCCCTCGGGCCGCGGCTGCAGCGCCAGCACGACGCGGGTGACGATCCCGAGCGTGCCCTCGGTTCCGATCATCAGCTGCGTCCAGTCGTAGCCGGAATTGTTCTTGAGCATCTTGTTGAGCGAGGAGACGATCGTGCCGTCGGCGAGCACGGCCTCGAGGCCGAGCACGTTGCGCCGGGTCATGCCCCAGCGCAGCACCGTATTGCCGCCCGCGTTCGTCGCGACGTTCCCGCCGATCGTGCACGACCCGCGCGCGCCGAGATCGATCCCGAGCAGGAACCCGGCCTCCTCCGCGGCGTCCTGCAGCACCTGGAGCGGCGTGCCCGCCAGCGCGGTGAGCGTCGCCGCCTGCGGGTCGATCTCCTCGATGCCGACCATGCGCTCGAGCGAGAGCGCGACCTCCGTCTCGTGCGGATGCGCTCCGCCGGCGAGCCCGGTCATGCCCCCCTGCGTCACGACCGGCCGGCCGTGCGCATGGCAGATCGCGAGCGCGCGCGAGACCTCGTCGGGCGAGCGCGGGAGGACGAGGGCGAGCGGCCGCGTGGGCTGCAGTCCGCTCGCGTCGGCGCACGCGCGCGCGGCGACGTCGGCGCCGGTACGCACGGACTCCGCGCCGAGGGCGGCGCGCAGGGCTTCGATCACGGCGCCGGCCGTGCCGGGCGCAGGGGACGCCGCCGGGGCTGGTTCGGGCGAGGTCGGGGCGGGCATCGAGGGGCTCCCTTCGCGGCGCGCGCACCCGCGCCGTCCGTGCAGGGCCGACTCGGCACCGGGCAGCGCGAAGGATGGCGGGTCCGGCGCCGAGTCGGCGGATCGAGGCGCATGATCTACCGCGCCCCGCGCCCTTTGTCGCGCGCTCAGGCGGAGCGGCGGGCGGAGAAGAAGGCGCGCTCGGCGCACGTGATGAAGGAGGCCATGCGATCGCCCGCGACGATCGGGTCGCGGGTGGCGAAGGCGGCCCGCACGTCCTCGAGCCCCTCGAGCACGACCAGGCGCGTCGTCTCGCAACCGAGCATCTCCCGGCGCACGGTCTGCACGTGATCGACGAACCGCGCCAGCGTCTCGGCGAGACGCGCGTTGCGCACGCGCGCGACCCAGGCGTCGCGGAAGTCGACGTTGGCGCGGATCAGACGCGCGACGTCGTCCGCGCGGGTCGCCGCATGCGCTTCAGCGAGCGCGCCGTCCAGAGCGCCCTCGGACGCCTCGTCGAGGTTGGCGGCGGCGAGCGCGGCGGCGCGGGGCTCGAGCAGCTTGCGCACCTCGAAGACGTCGCGAACCTCCTGGAGCGACAGCGTCGGCAGGGCGAAGCCGCGCGAGGTGCCGACGAGGTAGCCGTCGTTCACGAGCTGGAGCAGCGCCTCGCGGGCGGGCATGCGCGACGCCCCGTAGGCGCGGGCGATCTCGACGTCGACCAGCCGGTCCTCCGCAGCGAACTCGCAGCGTCTCACCCGCCGGCGCAGGTCCGCGTAGATGCGCTCGCGGATGCTCTCGCGTCGGCTCGTGTCATTGTCCGGCATGGTGGCTACAATCATAACCTTTGTTGGTGTCGAATACTGTATCCAGTTCCAGCCGCCGGGTCAAACCAACGACGCGGTAGTGCTTATTCACAGATTCGCGTGTGAGGCGGTATGGATGGGGTCGTTTCATGCTTGAAGTGGATGCAATTCTGAGGGACGATGTCCTACCAGGGTGGTGCAGATCGTGTGCAGGCACGCGCGTGCCGCCCGCGGGCCGAGGGGGGCCCGGTGCGATGACGCGTGTGGCTTGCAGATCCGTCGGATTTCTTCCGTGGCCGCCGCAGGGGTACAGCCCCCCTGCGGCGGTCCGCGGCGCGCACGCGCGGCTGCGCCGCGATGCGGGACCGCGCCACGGCGCACGCCTCGGAGAGACCGCGGGCGCGCGGCCGATTCGCTGCGGCGCTCCCGCACGATCCGGCACGATGCACCGAAGGCGTGCATCGAACGGTATTCTGCCGCCCCCGCGAGCGGCGGGCTCCACGGGGCGTTCACCATTGCGACATTTTCCCCATCGAATTTCCGCTGAGCATCCGCCGATTGCGAGGCGTCCCACGAGCGGGGCGGCCGGGACGGATCGCAGGCGGTCGAGCGCGCCGGGCGGCCTTGCGTCGGGAACGTGCCGTAAGGCTCACCGGCGGTTGGGGTGGAAGATCGACGGGGTATCGGGCATCCGCGACGCGGAACGACCGGCGCGCGGAAGTCACGTCACGCACGCCGCGACGACAGGCAATGTGCGAAACTGCACTTATACTCGGCGGCTGCAACGTATGCGCAGTGGTGCCCCCGTTGTCCGGGCGCAATGTCGCACGATCGGGTCTAGCACCTCGCGGGCTTCGTGCATAAATGGCGATGTAGGAAGAGCGTCCGGGGGCGCCCCGTATCGGGCGAGGGACTTGACGGCGCGCGCGCCGTTTGGTGTCCAAAGAGACGTCGCTGGATCGCTCAAGTATCGCGATACGCTTCTTCACCCGAAGAACGTCTCGCTTTCGCCGACATCAGAGGCAACCTTTCGGGCAACTTTTCGGTTACAATCCGGAAACAACACGTCGGGAACCGGCTCATGACACGCTCACCCACTGAAATCGACCGCGAGATCGGCCAGCGGATCCGTCTCGCGCGCAAGCAGGCCAAGCTCTCCCAGAGCGAGCTTGGTCAGGCCATCGGCGTCACCTACCAGCAGGTGCAGAAGTACGAGAACGGCACGGATCGCGTCGCCGCCTCGCGCCTCGTGCAGATCTCGCAGGTCCTCGAGCAGCCCGCCTCCGCGCTGCTCGGCGGCGTCGAGCAGGGCCAGGCCCGCCTGATGGACGAGGACGCGATCGCGCTCGTCGCGCTGTTCAACGAGATCAAGCGCCCGGCGCTGCGTGGCGCCGCGCTCCAGACGGTCAAGAGCCTGGTCGCCGCCGGCAACGAGGTCTGAGCGATCCGGTCAGCGGCCGCATCACGCGGTCGACGGCCCTCCGGCAGCGCCGCGCGCCGCCGGCCTTCCGAGCCACGGCCGGCGCCCCGAGCGCCGGCCGCGCATTATCACGGGCGACACGTGCATTCCGCGCGGCGGATCGGTGAACCTCTCCGCACGTGCGGCGTTTCGCCGGCGTCATGACGTTCGCTCGACCGTTCACGTTCGGCATACCGCTCGTCGGCCGCGCGGGCAGCGACGATTTCGCACGCGTCGAGGCGCTCCTCGCCCTCACGTTGCGCAGCGTCCTGGCTCAGACGGACCCCGGCTTCGGCGTCCTGATCGTCGGACAGGACCGTCCGCGGATGCTGCCGGACGACCCGCGCGTGCGCTTCCTCGGGGCCGCGTCCGGCGGGATCGCCGGACGCGGCCAACAACGACGCCGGCCGCAAGCGCCACGCGCTCGGCGAGGCCGCCGCGCGCCGCGGCGACGGCTGGCTGATGCTCCTCGACGCCGACGACTGGGTGCCCCGCGATCTCGTCGCGGTCGCCCGCGCGACCATCGATCTCGATGCTCTCGGCGGCGTGCTGGCGCACGGCGACATGATCGACTTCGGCACCGGACGCACGGCGCCGCTGCCCTTCCCCGGCGTGTTCGAGCGGCCGTTCCACGCGCTGTGCGGCTCGTCGATCGTGGCGCGCCTGCGGCCGGACGACCCGGACCCGCTGCGGCGCAACCCGCTCCACGTGCTGCGCGATCACCACGACTGGCCGCAGGCGGCGGCCGCGCACGGCGGGCGCGTCGTCGCGCTGCCGACGCGTGGCGCCTATCTCGTCGGGACGACCCAGAACCACTCCGAGCGCCACGGTCCGTTCGCCGCCTGGCGCGCCGAGCTCAACGCCGTGTTGCGCCGACGCGGCAGGCCCGTCGACGACGCCGTCCTGGCGCGCTACGGCGTCGACCACGACGCGCTGAGGGCGGCCGGCGGCCTGCGGTCGGCGGGCGCCCAGGGGCGGGGGACGCGACCGTGCGTCGCTCGACCCGTCGAGCGCGTCGCGCGTTCCCCCGCCTCGTGAACCCGAGGAGGCGATCCATGGACGATGCCGAGAAGCAGGCGATCCACCGCGACTTCGAGGATGCGGTGAACATGACTCCCGAGCAACTGGAGGACTGGCTCGCGACGGAGGAGTCGCGGGGCGTCGGCTGGACGCGGGAGGGCGAGAGCGAGGCGGTGGGCCACAAGTCCGGACGGCGCATCGTGGACATCGCGCGCACCAGGAAGACCGACCTAACGGAAGACGACTACGCCCACATGCGGAAGGTCGTCGGGTACGTCCACCGCCACGCGAAGCAGGGCGGCCCGAGGAACGACGAGGAGCACTCGCGCTGGCGCTACTCCCTCATGAACTGGGGGCACGACCCGCTGAAGTGACGGCCGCTCCCGTCGGTTCTCGTCCCGGTTTCGCGCCCCCCGGCGCGACGCCGGACTCGCACGTCATGCGGATCTCTCACGCCCCGGCGAGACGGGGCCGAGATTACTCCGGTGGCCGGACATCTCGGCCCCGGCGTCGGGATCGAGACGGGCGAAGACGAAGTAGGCGAGGCCCGAGAGCGCGGCCATGAACAGGAAGGCGGGAGTGAAATCCGCCGTGACCAGGCGCTCATGCCCCGCGAGCGCGCTGGCGGCCTCGAGCGCGAAGGCGGCGATCGTCACGCCCACCGCGAGCGCCACCTGCTGCACGACGCTCGACAGCGTCGTCGCCTGGCTCATGTCCCGACGCACGACGTCGGCGAAGGACACGGCGTTGAGCGCCGTGAACTGCAGCGAGCGGAAGCAGCCGCCGACCAGCAGGAGCGCGAGCATCACGACGTAGGGCATCTCCGGCCGGAAGATCCCCATCACCGCGATGAAGGCCGCGCAGACCAGGCTGTTCCAGACGAGGATCGACCGGAAGCCGAGCGCACGGATGATGCGCGCGGCGAGCGCCTTCATGAACAGCGCGCCGGCCGCGGCGGCGAAGGTGATCAGGCCGGAGTTCAGCGGGTCGAGCCCGAAGCCGAGCTGGAGCATCAGCGGCAGGAGGAAGGGGATCGCACCCACACCCAGCCGGAACAGCGCGCCGCCGACGACGCCGGCCCGGAAGGTCGGCAGCGCCAGGAGCGAGAAGCCCATCACCGGATACGCGGCGCGGCGCGCGTGCCGCACGTAGAGCGCGAGCAGCGCAACCCCGACCCCGAGGCTCGCCGCCGACGCCCAGAGCGGCAGCAGGTGGCGCCCGGCGGTGGCCAGGCCGAGCATGGCGAGCGCGAGGCCCGTGCCGAGCATGAGGTAGCCGCGCCAATCGAGCGGGGGCGTGTCCTCCTCGCGCAGGTTCTCGATGAAGATCGACGCCAGCACGATGCCGAGCAGGCCGATCGGCACGTTGATGATGAAGATCCAGCGCCAGGAGAAGGCGGTCGTGACGAAGCCCCCGAGCGGCGGGCCGAGCACCGGGCCCACCAGAGCGGGGACGGTGAGGAAGGCGAGCGCCCCGACGAGTTCGTTCTTGGGGATGCCGCGCAGGATCACGAGCCGCCCGACCGGCACCATCATGGCCCCGCCCATGCCCTGGAAGAAGCGTGCGGCGACGAAACCGCCGAGCGAATCCGCGAAGGCGCAGGCGATCGAGCCCGTCACGAACACGCCGAGCGCCGCGCGGAACACCGTGCGCGCCCCGAACCGGTCCGCCATCCAGCCGCTCACCGGGATGAAGACCGCGAGCGCGATCAGGTATGAGGTGATGGCGAGCTTCAGCGCGATCGGGTCCTCGCCGAGGTCGGCGGCGATGGCGGGCAGGGCCGTCGCGATCACCGTCGAGTCCGTCGTCTCCATGAAGAGGGCGGTCGCGACGATGAGGGGCGCGATGCGGCGATGACGCAAGGGTCGGGTCCTTTCTGCACGGGGCCGAGGCCGACCCGTGCGGGGTCGTGCACTACGACGCCGAGACTTCTATGCTGGTGCCGCCCGAATCGGGCGTGTGGGTGGATATAACGCGATGCCGTCGATTCTGACCGTCCTGCCGGGTTTCCTTCTCGATTTCGTCCTCGCGACGGGCCTCGTCGCCCTCTATCTTGCGATCTACACATTCGCGACGGCGCACAACGAGTTCGCACTCATCCGGCGCAACATTCCCTCCGCCGCCCTGGCGCTGGGCCTGAGCCTCGTGGGCTTCGCGATCCCGCTCTCCTCGGCGATGGTGTTCGCGCAGACCGTGGTCGACCTCGTGGTCTGGGGCGGCGTCGCGCTGGTCGTCCAGATCGCGGTGTACGTCCTGGTCCGCTTCGTGATCCCCGATCTCTCGCCGCGCATCGCCAAGGGCGAGATCGCGCCCGCGCTGTTCCTCGGCGCGGCGAGCGTGTCGGCGGGGCTGATCAACGCCTCCGCGATGCGGTTCTGAGGGGCCGCGCGGGGCCTCAGCGCGGCACGAAGTAGGAGCGCGGCTCCCCCTCGCCCTCCTCGCGGAAGCGGGCGGAGCCCGTGGCGACGAGGGTCTCCAGCACCGCCGCCACCCGTCGGCGGCGATGGGCGTCGGCGCGCCCGTCGAACGAGACGGCGATCGCGTCGATGCGCACCGGGGCCGGCGCGCGGGCGAGCACGTCGCGCACGAGGCGGATCTGGTCGAGCCCGTCCGCGGGCCAGCGAGGGCGCGCGGCGACGGGGAGGACGACGTCGTCGAGCCCGGGGAAGATCTCCTGGGCCGGCTGCGGCAGGCGCCCGCCGAGCCGCGGGACCTGGAACCCCGGGCGCAGCCAGCGCACGCGCCCGTCCGCCTCCTCCTGCGCCCGCTCCCGGTTGAGCGCGACGAGGCGTGCGAGCAGCTCCGCCTCGACCTCGGCCTGTCCCTCGGGAAGCGCGTCCACAGGCGTCGTTGCGCCCGGTCGGCCGACCAGGTGGTCGGCGAGATCCTCCCAGCCGTAGGCGGCGAAGGCGGCGCGGTCGATGGAATCGTGGAGGTCCTTCAGGACGGAGACGAGGCCCGCGTCCTTCACGTCCGTCTCCGCGGGCGTGAGCGGGAGGTTATCGGTGCCCCAGTCGAGCCCGCGCAGCCGCTCCAGGACGTTGTAGAGCCCCGTCAGCGTGAGGTGCGGGTGCCGTGCGATGCGCGCCTTGCGCATGGCGTCGAGGCGCTCGCCCAGCCGGCGCAGCGTGGCGCGGGATTCGGCGTCGGGATGGGCGGGGTCGAGGCAGGCGGGGAAGGGGAAGGGGTCGAAGGTGCGGGTCTTGGAATAGCGCGGATCGTTCCCGATCCCCATCCAGCCGCCGGCGGCGATCGCCCAGACGACGTGCAGCCGCGAGGAGAGCACAGCGAGATGCTCGGGCGTCGGAAGGCCGATGGCGACGAGCATGTTGTCGGGGCGGATGCCGGTGTCGAGGAACTGGAAGAGGCGGTGCTTGGCGGTTTCCGTGGTGGCGATGTAGCGGGGGAGGTTTGAGGTGAATGATCGGAGTTCGGTCCTCACCTTGCCGAAGAGCCACCACTTCGTCGCGTACTCGTTCATGTCTTTCGAGGCGCCGACCTTGGCCTGACGCCCCGGCTTCACCGTCTCCAGCACGTGCTGGTACACCTCCGGGAACCGCTCCAGCACCTCCTCCGCCTTCAGCCCGTGCAGATCGATGACCATCGCGCCCCTCGGCCGCCCCGTCAGGTCGCGGCCGTTGCGGTAGGGGAGGATGTGGTTCTCGAGCCCGGGCACGCGTCCGAGGCCGAGCGAAGCCGCCTTCTGCGGGGTGACGATGAAGCCGGCGCCGTGGAGTTTCACCCCCGGGCTGCAGAGCGCCTCGTTGGCGAGCAGCGCCGTCGCCGACCCGAGATCCGCGCCGATCGACAGATTCCCCGTGATGACCCCCTCGCGCCGCGCCAGCTCCACCTGCGGCGTGTCGCTGTCGAGGTGGCGCTCGGAGACGATCCGGGCGAGCACGCCCGGCCCCTCGCCGCGGGCGCACACCGTCATGGCGATGCGCACGGCGGCGGCGTCCGCGCCCTTGTACCAGGGGTGGTCGGGCACGGCGAAGACGAGGTGGAGCGGGCTCTTCGCGGCGCGGTGGCGCTCGATCACCCGGCGCGAGAAGGTCTGCGTGATCGAGTTCGTGGTGATGAAGCCGAACCGCCGCAGCACCGGCGCCGCGCCGGCCTTCGCCTGCGTCCCGGCGCCCTTGCCCGTCCTGCGCGCACCGCCGTCGCGCGCCGCCGCCGTCAGCCGCGTCGCCGCCTCGTCCCAGAAGTGCATGACGAAGTCCGCCCCGCCGGGCAGGTGCGGGCGGGCCGTCCAGCAGGCCTCGGCGTAGCCGTTCCCGAGCTGCGCGCGCAGGTCCTTGCCGCCGATGAAGGGCGGGTTGCCGACGACGAACTCCGCCTCCGGCCAGGGCGCGGGGCGCGGGTCGCGGTAGCGCAGGAGGGGGATGCGCGCCGCGGGGTCGGGAATGCGCTCGCCGTTCGCGGCACTCGTCGTGCAGCCGATGCCGTCCCAGCGCGTCACGGCCGCGCCGGCCGCGTCGAGCACGGGCTCGACGCCGTCGTGGGCGAGGATCGCGTCCTGCTCGCGGATCGTGCCGTAGGCCTTCAGCACCGGCACTGCGACCGCGTGCGGTCCGCCGGTCTTCAGCTGCCACTTCAGGAAGCCGATCCACAGCACGAGTTCGGCGATGGCGACCGCGCGCGGGTTGATCTCCAGCCCCAGGAACTGCTTGGGGCTCACGGTCTCGCCGTCCATGGCGAGCCGCCCCTGGTCCTGGCCGAGTGCATCGAGCGCGTCCAGCACCTCGCCCTCGAGCCGCTTCATCAGCTCGAGCGCGACGTAGAGGAAGTTGCCGGTGCCGCAGGCGGGATCGAGCACGCGCACGGTGCACAGCTCGTGGTGGAAGATGCGGATCGTCCCGAGTGCCTGCGCGACGTCGCCGGCACGCGCCTGCTCGTCTGCGCGGTTCTTGCGGATCTCCCATTCGGCGCGCAGCGGCTCGATCACCGTGTGGATCACGAGCCGCTCGACGTAGGTGCGCGGCGTGTAGTGCGCGCCGAGCGAGGCGCGCTCGCGCGGGTCGAGGGCGCGCTCCAGCAGCGTGCCGAAGATCGTCGGCTCGACGTTCGCCCAGGTCTTGCGCGCGGCGACCTCCAACTCGGCGATCTCCTCGGCCGCGAGCGGGAGCGCGCGCGCCTGCGCGAAGAGCCCGCCGTTGAACTCGAGCAGCGTCGTCATCAGACGCGACTCGTAGCGGCCCGCGTTCATCGCCGCCCAGAGGCTCTCCATCGCCGGCACGAAGGCGCCCGGCTCCCGCTTCACCGCGGCGAGGAGGTCGAGCAGCTTCTCCCGCGGCAGCAGGCCGACGTCCTTGGCGAACATCGTGAAGACGCAGCGCATCAGGAACTCGGCCACGTCCTTGGGCTCGTGGCGCCTCTCCAGCCGCCTCGCGATCCGGGCGAGCCGCTCGGCGACGTCGCGGGTGACCTCTGCCGCCTCGCGGGTGGGGTCGAGCGAGAGCGGATCGACGAAGGCCCGTCGCAGCCGCTCGCGCACGGCCTCGTCGCGCAGGTCGTCGAGGCCGATGCGGTAGCGCGCGCGGTCCGGATAGTGGACGTAGTTCTTGCCCTGCCCGGAGAAGTCGGCGAAGAGCGCGATCGAGCGGCCGACGTCGAGCACGATCAGGAGGGGCGGGTAGCCGTGGGAGACCGGCAGCGCGCGGGCGTAGTTCTCCGCCTGGCGGCGCGCCTCCATCAGCACCCGGTCCCAGCCGGGCGCGGGACCGCCGTCGGCACCCGCCTTGCGCTTGCCGGACTGCTTGGCCTCGAGCACGAAGCAGTCGCGCTTGTAGCAGTCGATGAAGCCGGGCGTGCGCGAGCCGTCGGGATGGGCGAAGTCGACGCGGCGCTCGAAGACGTAGTCGTTGAGCGCCGTCTCGGCGGAGGAATAGGTCGGGGCGGGGACACCGAGGAGGTCGCAGAGATCGCGGACGAAGAGCTGGTAGTTCGCGCGCTCGGAGCCGTCGGCCCCTCGTGCCGCCGTGATGAAGCTCTCGACGTTCGAAACAGAAGCGCAACTCATCGTGGAATTAATTGATAGATATAAAACCCAAGCGAGTCCAGATGCGCGCGTGCGTGGTGTCGATGGCGATCCCCGCCCGCGGCGCCCCGCAGCCCCCCCATGCGCGTGCGCTCACTGCCGGGGCGCCGCGCCGGCGTATAGGCTAAGCCTCCCTGCACGGCGGCCGGCGGAGCGATGACCGACAAGACGGACGACCAGCGCGCGATCGCGCTCACCATCGCGATCTTCGCGGTGGCGGGCTTCGCCTCGACGTTCTCGACGCGCATCGTCGACCCGCTGGTGCCGACGATCGCCGCCGATCTCGGGGCGTCGGTGAAGTCGATCGCGCTCCTCGCCACCGCCTTCGCGCTACCCTACGCGCTGATCCAGCCGATCCTCGGCCCGATCGGGGACGCGATCGGCAAGCTGCGGGTGATGCGCGCCTGCGTCGCCGTGCTCGCGGCGAGCCTCGTCGCCTCCGCCTTCGCGCCCGACGAGACGACGCTCTTCGTCCTGCGCGTGATCGCCGGCGCGGCCGCCGGCGGGGTGATCCCGCTGGCGCTGGCGGCGATCGGCGACCGGGTCGACATGGAGGGGCGGCAGGTCGCGATCAGCCGCTTCCTGGTCGCGATCATCCTGGGCCAGCTCGCCGGCTCCTCCCTGTCGGGCGTGCTCGCGCTGGCGATCGGCTGGCGCGGCGTGTTCGGGCTCGCGGCCGTCCTCGCGGCCGCGGCGCTCCTCGCCGTCTTCCTCGCGTCGCGGCGGACCGCCGAGCCGACGGGGCGCTTCGACCTCGGCGTCGCGCGCGAGCGCTACCGCATGCTGCTGGCCATGCCGCGGGCGCGCGCGCTGTTCGCCTTCGTCTTCGTGGAGGCGGCGGCGCTCTTCGGCCTCTTTCCCTTCGCGGCGGTTCTGCTCGAGCGCCGGGACGCCGGCGGATCGGCGGAGGCGGGGCTCGCGCTCGCGGGCTTCGCCATCGGCGGGCTCGTCTACTCCGCGCTGGTGCGAACGCTCCTGCGCTTCCTCGGCATGCCTCGGATGGTCGGGGTCGGAGGCCTCGTCGCGGCAGTCGCCGTGTGCGCCCTCGTCTTCGTCGCCGACTGGCGGCTGATGGCGGCGGCGTTCGTCGCGATGGGGCTCGGCTTCTACATGATGCACAACTCGTTCCAGACGGCGGTGACGGAGCTCGCCGCCCAGGCGCGCGGCTCGGCGACGGCGCTGCACGCCTGCTTCTTCTTCCTGGGCGGCGCGCTCGGGCCGGCGCTGATCGGCACCGGCTTCGCGCTGATCGGGGAGGGGGCCACGCTGGCCCTGGCCGCGGCGACGGTGGCGATCCTCGGCCCGGTGGCGGGGCTGATCCTGGTGCGCACCGACCCCGCGCGGCGCGTCGATCCGGCGGAGACGCGGTAGCCGGAACGAGGACGGATGCGGGGAGGGCGGCGATGCCGCTCGCAGGGGAGATCGAACGGCCCCACAGCCCGCGCTGCGCGTGGACTCCTCCCCTCCGGGGCTACGGCGTTCACGGAAGTGGGGGGAGCGCGCCGGCGGCGAACGCTGCGCCCGCGGCGGCGTTGATTTCTCCATCCGCCTCGCGCAAGGTACCCGCGGCCTCGCAACGGAGCAGCGTCTTGTCCACCGTGTCTCCCGGCGCGCGTGACGTCCTGCGCGCGACCCTCTCCCTCCTCGTCGCCCTCGTCCTCGCGATCGCCGCCCTCGGCACACGTCCGGCCGGCGCCTTCGAGACCGCCGCCGAGCAGGCCTTCCTGATCGACGCGTCGACCGGGACCGTGCTCTTCGCGCAGGACGCGGACGTGCTCATGGTCCCCGCCTCGATGGCGAAGATCATGACGGTCGAGATCATCGCCGAGGAGATCCGCCGGGGGCGCCTCTCGCAGGACGACGCGTTCACCGTCTCGGAGAACGCGTGGCGCACCGGCGGCGCGCCGTCCGGCGGTTCGACCATGTTCGCGGAAGTGGGCAGCACGATCGCGCTCCCGGACCTCCTGCGCGGCATCGTCGTGCATTCGGGCAACGACGCCTCGATCGCGGCGGCGGAGGGCATCGCCGGCTCGGAGGAGGCGTTCGCGCGCATGATGACGCGGCACGCACGCGAGATCGGGCTGGAGCGGTCCGTCTGGCGCAACGCCACCGGCTTCCATCATCCCGAGCAGGTGACGACGGCGCGCGAACTCGCGAAGCTGACGCTCCACCTGATGGCGGAATCGCCGGAGATCTACGCGATCTTCGGCGAGGAGAGCTTCGCCTGGAACGGCATCACACAACGCAACCGCAACGACCTGCTGACGATGAACATCGGCGCGGACGGGGTGAAGACCGGCTTCCTCTCGCAATCCGGCTACGGCCTCGTCGGCTCCGCGGTGCGCGACGGGCAGCGGCTCGTCGTCGTGGTGAACGGCCTCGAGACCGCGCGCGCCCGCGCCGAGGAGGCGCGCAAGCTGCTCGACTGGGGCTTTCGCGCCTTCGATCGCCGGCGCCTGTTCGAGGCCGGCGAGACCGTCGGCGAGGCGCAGGTCTTCGGCGGCGAGACGCCGCATGTCGCGCTCGCCGCCGCGGAGCCGATCGAGATCCTGGTGCCGCGCGGCGACGACCAGCGCCTGTCGGCGCGCATCGTCTATCGCGGCCCGTTGATGCCGCCGGTCGAGGCGGGCACGCCGGTGGGCATCCTGCGCGTGACGCGCGGCGACACGCTCGTGCTCGAGGCGCCGCTCGAGACGGCGGGGAGCGTGGGGCAGGGGCCGGTGTCGCGCCGGGCCGTGGACGGGCTCTGGGAGCTCGGCGCGGGCGCCATTCGTCGCGCCATCTTCGGCGATCCCGATCCCCTCCCGGGAGCCTCGTGAGGGGCATGGAGGCACGCTTCATCACGTTCGAGGGCGGGGAGGGGACCGGCAAGTCCACCCAGGTCGGCCGCCTCGCCGCGCGCCTGCGCGCGGACGGGCACGAGGTCGTCGCCACCCGCGAGCCCGGCGGTTCCCCGCACGCGGAGGACCTGCGGCGGGCGATCCTGTCGGGGGAGGCGAAGGCTCTAGGCCCCTTCGCCGAGGCTCTGCTCTTCGCGCGCGCGCGCCAGGACCACGTCGCCGCGACGATCCGGCCGGCGCTGGCGCGGGGCGCCATCGTGCTGTGCGACCGCTTCAGCGATTCGACCCGCGCCTACCAGGGTGCGGCGGGGGCGGTGGCCGCGCCCCTCATCGACGCATTGGAGCGCTGGGCCGTGGGCGAGACGCGGCCGGACCTGACGCTGGTCCTCGACCTTCCCGTCGCGACGGCCCTCGCCCGCGCCGCCGCTCGCCGCGGAGGGCAGGGCGCCGACGCCGCCGACCGCTTCGAGGGCGAGAACGGCGCCTTCCACGAGAAGCTGCGCGAGGCCTTCCACGCCATCGCCGCCCGCGAGCCGGAACGCTGCATCCTGATCGACGCCTCCGGCGACGTCGACGCCGTCGCCGGGCGCGTCGCGGCGGCGGTGCTGCCGCGCCTCGCCCCGCCCCCGGCCGCGACCGTGGAAGAAGCACATGGCTGAGAAGGCCCCGCAGGCGGAGCCGGACCAGCTCCCCGGCGCGCCCCACCCGCGCGAGCGCGCGGTGCTCTTCGGCCACGCCGAGGCCGAGCGCGCCTTCCTGGACGCCTACGGATCCGGGCGCATGCACCATGCCTGGTTGATCGGCGGGCCGGAGGGGATCGGCAAGGCGACGCTCGCCTACCGCGTCGCCAAGTTCCTGCTCGAGCGCGGCGGGCGCCCGCCCGAGCCGGCCTCGAGCCTCGACGTGCCGGACGGCTCGCGCGCCGGGCGGCAGGTGGCGGCGCTCTCGCATCCGGGACTGTTCGTCCTGCGCCGCGTGCCGGCGACGGAGAAGAAAGCGGCCTCGACCACGATCCCCGTCGACGAGGTCCGCCGCGGCCTCCAGCTCTTCGCCTCCACCGCCGCGGACGCGGGCTACCGGGTGTGCATCGTCGACGCCGCCGAGGACCTGATCCCCGCCTCCGCCAACGCGCTGCTCAAGATGGTCGAGGAGCCGCCGCCGCGCTCGCTCTTCCTCATCGTCTCGCACGCGCCCCAGCGCGTGCTGCCGACGATCCGCTCGCGCTGCCGCAAGCTCCTGCTGCGCCCCCTCGCGGACGAGGCGCTCGCGCGGGTGATCCGCTCACTGCCCGAGCCGATCGGCACGGCGCCCGACGACGCGCTCGCGACCGCGATCGGTGCCGCCGACGGCTCGGCGCGTCGCGCCGTGGCGCTGCTCGACCCCGACCGGGCCGGCACGCTGCGCGCCGTCGAGGGCCTGCTCGCGGCGCTTCCCACGGTCGACTGGCGCAGGGTCGGCGCGCTGGCGGACCGGCTGGCGCGCCGGGGCGCGGAGCAGGACCTCGAGATCGTGCTCGAGACCGTCGAGCGCTGGGCGGCGGGCGTGATCTCGGCGCGGGCGGGGGAGGGGGCGCGTCGCCTTGCGCCGCTCGTCGAGGTGTGTGAGAAGTCCGCCCGCGCCGCCGCCGACGCCGACATCTACAATCTCGACCGGCGTCCCCTGGTCCTGACCCTGTTCGGGGACCTTGCCGAGGCGGTCCGCGCGACGAGATAGTTGGATGCGGCGCCCGAGGCGCCCGCCCGCGCGAGGGATCGACGATGGCCGACAAGAAGCCGTTCTACATCACGACGGCGATCTCCTACCCCAACGGCGAGCCGCACATCGGCCACGCCTACGAGGCGATCGCGACGGACGCGATCGCACGCTTCAAGCGCATCGACGGCTACGACGTGTTCGCGATGACGGGCACCGACGAGCACGGGCTCAAGATCCAGCAGACCGCGACGAAGGCCGGCACGACCCCGCGCGACTACGTCGACCGCATGGCGGCGCGCTTCGCGGCGATGGTCGAGCGGCTCGGCTGCTCCTTCGACCGCTTCATCCGCACGACGGACGCCGACCACCGGGCTTCCGTCCAGGAGCTGTGGCGGCGGATGGAGGCGAACGGTGACATCTATCTCGGCGCGTATTCCGGCTGGTACTCGGTGCGCGACGAGGCCTACTTCGCCGAGGGCGAGCTGACCACGACGCCGGACGGCAGGCGCCTCGCGCCGACCGGGTCGCCGGTCGAGTGGATCGAGGAGAAGAGCTACTTCTTCCGCCTCTCCGCCTACCAGGAGCGGCTGCTCGCCCATTACGAGGCGAACCCCGGCTTCATCGCGCCGGCCGCGCGCCGCAACGAGATCGTGGCCTTCGTCGAGCGCGGGCTCGAGGACCTCTCGATCTCGCGCACCACCTTCGACTGGGGCGTCCCCGTGCCGGACGATCCCGACCACGTGATGTACGTGTGGGTGGACGCGCTGACGAACTACCTCTCGGGCACCGGCTTCCCCGATCCGGACGCGCCGCGTGCGCAGTACTGGCCGGCGGACATGCACGTCATCGGCAAGGACATCACCCGCTTCCACACGGTCTACTGGCCGGCCTTCCTGATGTCGGCGGGCCTGCCGCTGCCGAAGCGCGTCTTCGGCCACGGCTTCCTGCTGGTGAAGGGCGAGAAGATGTCGAAGTCGGTCGGCAACGTCGTCGACCCGTTCAACCTCGCAGACACCTACGGCGTCGACCAGATCCGCTACTTCTTCCTGCGCGACGTGCCGTTCGGACAGGACGGCAGCTACTCGCCGGAGGGGATCGCCAACCGCATCAACGCCGACCTCGCCAACGACCTCGGCAACCTCGCCCAGCGCTCGCTGTCGATGATCGCCAAGAACTGCGAGGGGAGGGTGCCGACGCCCGGCGCGCTCGCGGACGCCGATCGCGAGATCCTGGCGGCGGCCGACGCGCTGCCGGCGAAGGCGCGCGCGGCGATGGAGAGCGTCGCCGTCCACGGGATGCTCGCCGAGATCTGGGCCGTCGTCGCCGACGCCAATCGCTACTTCGCCTCCCAGGAGCCGTGGGCGTTGCGAAAGACCGACCCGGCGCGGATGGAAACGGTGCTCTGGGTGACGATCGAGGTGCTGCGCGCGGTCGGGATTGCCGCGCAGCCGGCGATCCCCGAGTCCGCCGGCAAGCTGCTCGATCTCCTCGCCGTGCCGGCGGACCGGCGGATGCTGGCGGACGTGGGGGAGGGCGGTCGGCTCGCGTCGGGCACGGTGCTGCCGGCCCCCACCCCGATCTTCCCGCGTTTCGTCGCGCCCGAGACCGACGCGGGTTGAGGCGGGCGCCACGATGCTGATCGACAGCCATTGCCACCTCGACTTCCCGGGCCTCGGCGACGACCTCGACGGCGTGCTCGCGCGTGCCGAGGCTGCGGGCGTCGGGCGCATGGTGACGATCTCGACCGTCGTCGCCAAGGCCGACACCTACCGTGCGCTGGCGGAGCGGGACGCGCGGATCTTCTGCTCGATCGGCACGCACCCGCACAACGCAGCGGCCGAGCCCGACGTCGCGCCGCAGACGCTCGTCGACCTCGCCCGCCACCCGCGCTGCATCGCCATCGGGGAGGCGGGGCTCGACTACTTCTACGACAAGAGCCCCCGCGACGTGCAGGCGCGGGTCTTCCGCGCGCACATCGCGGCCGCACGCGAGAGCGGTCTGCCGCTCGTGATCCACGCCCGCGACGCGGACGAGGACATGATCGCGATCCTGACCGAGGAGATGGGCCGCGGGCGCTTCGACGCCGTGCTGCACTGCTTCTCGTCGGGCCCGGCGCTGGCGCGGGTGGGTGTGGAGCTCGGGCTCTACGTGTCGTTCTCGGGCATCGTCACGTTCAATCGCTCCGACGAGCTGCGTGCCATCGCCCGCTCGCTTCCGCTCGAGCGCCTCCTGGTCGAGACCGACGCGCCCTACCTCGCGCCGCAGCCCAGGCGCGGCAAGCCGAACGAGCCGGCCTACGTCGCCATGACCGCGGCCTCGCTCGCGCAGACGCTCGGCCTCGCGCCCGAGACGCTAGCGCAGGTGACGACGGCGAACTTCTACCGGCTCTTCCGCAAGGCGGCCGTCGTCGACGGGGTCGCGCCGGCCGGGGAGGGCGCATGAGCGGCCTGCGCGCGACGATCCTCGGCTGCGGCTCCTCGGGCGGCGTGCCACGCCCCGGCTCCGGCTGGGGCGAGTGCGATCCTGCGGAGCCGAGGAACCGCCGGCGGCGCTGCGCGCTGCACGTCGCGCGGCGCGGTGCGGGCGGCGTCACAAGCGTGCTCGTCGACACCGGGCCTGACCTGCGCCTGCAGCTGATCGACCACGAGATCAGGCACCTGGACGGCGTTCTCTACACGCACGATCATGCCGACCACACCCACGGCATCGACGACCTGCGCCCGCTCGTGATCCACATGCGCCGGCGAATCCCGGTCTGGTGCGACGATGCGACCTCGGCCTCGCTGCGCGCGCGCTTCGGCTACTGCTTCGCGACGCCCGACGGCAGCGACTATCCGCCGATCCTCGAAGAGCGGCGCATCCACGATCTCGAGCCCATCGTGGTCGAGGGCGACGGCGGGCCGATCGAGGCGCGTCCGTTCCGCCTCCGGCACGGCCCGCAGGACGCGCTCGGGTTCCGCTTCGGCGATCTCGCCTACGCACCGGACGTCAGCTCCATGCCGCCGGAAGCGGAAGCGATGCTGGAAGGTCTCGACACGCTCGTGATCGACGCCCTGCGCGAGACGCCGCACCCGTCCCACTACAGCCTGTCGGACGCGCTCGCGCTCATCGCGCGCGTGAAGCCGCGCCGCGCCGTGCTGACGAACCTCCACACGGATCTCGACTATCGCGCGCTGGCCGCGCGGCTGCCGGACGGGGTGGAGCCGGCGTATGACGGGATGACGATCGAGGCTTGAGGGGCGCAGCTCGGTCATCCGGGCGACCCGGCGCCGCCGTTTGGACGCAGGGGTCCGTCGGATCGCGTTGGTCCGGCGACGGTGCGCGTCTATATTGGTCGCAGGCGGAGGACGTTCATCATGGCGACGGCGAAAGTCTCGAGATCGGATCATGGGCAGACGGTCCAGCTGCCGGAGGGCTTCTCGTTCAAGTCCGACGAGGTGGAGGTCTTTCGGCGCGGTGACGAGGTGGTGCTGAAGGAGCGAAACAGGACGCTGGCCGCGCTCGCGGCGATCGATAGGCTCCCGGATGATATGGTTCGCGCCGTCGAGGAGGCCGAGGATCCGCCGCCGCAGGAGCGCAAGTGGTGACGCGGAGCGTTCTCCTCGACACAAACGTCTTGATCATGCTGAGGCGGCAGCGGCAGCGGCATCGGCGCGTACGTGAGCGTTTCCTCGAGATCGGTGTCGAGGCGACCTGTACGTCGGCGATAGTGCTCGGAGAGCGCGGGCAAGGCCGCCGTCTCGGTCGATGCGCACGCTGCGCTCGATGCACTGATGGAAGCGATCGACGTTCTTCCGTTGGATGGCGCGGTGTCCTCGACCTGCGGCCGCATCCGAGCCGATCGCGAACGACGCGGCTCAGTCATTGGAAACAACGACCTCTGGATCGCGGCTCACGCGCTCTCGCTGGGGCTCACGCTCGTGACGGCCAACATGCGCGAGTTCATGCGCGTGGACAGGCTCGTCGTCGAGGACTGGACAGCCTGAGCCTGCTCGCCCGTCGGCATGTTTTGGTTCCATAATATATCTTATGCGCTTCATGGCCGTAGACGTGTGGTGCGGTCCACGGTCCCCGTCCCGATCGACGACGAAGCGCGCCCCGTCGGGCCCGCCCCCGCCGTCAGCGTCCCGGCCCGTCGAGGACGAGGATGGTCGGCCGCTGCGGAAGCCCGTCCCTCGACAGGATAACCGACGCGCTGCCGGCGCGGGCGATCTCGAAATGCGGGCTCGCGGCCTCCAGGAACTGCTCCAGCCGCAACGGCGAGAAGAAGTGCATCGGCACCACGAGCCGCGGCCCCATGCGCCGGAGCGTCTCGATCATGCCCTCGGTGTCGAGCGTCCAGGAGCCGTCGACCGGCGCGAGCGCCACGTCGACGCGGCCGAGCGCCACGAGATGCTCGGGCTCCAGGACGTGGTGCAGGTGGCCGAGATGGGCGATGCACAGACCGGCGGTCTCGAACACGAAGATGGAGTTCTCGTCGTAGGCGGTGCCGGCGCCCGAGCGGATGTTGGTCGTGACGTTGCGCACCCGCACGTCGGCGACCTCGAGATCGTGCTCGGCCGCCCCGCCCTGCGGGTCCCAGCCGCGCAGCACGTGCGCGATGGCGGGATCGGGCGCGAGCGAATAGTGCGTGCGGTGCGCACGATTCATCGTGGCGATGGTCGGCACGATGTCCGGCCGGACGTAGTCGTTGTAGTCGGTCGCCACCGTGACGCCCGCGGCGCTCTCGATCAGGAACGTGGCATGACCCACGAAGGTCAGCGCCGCCTCGTCCTGCGCGAGCGCGGCGCGATGGATCAGGCCGTCGAGGCCGGCCAGCATCGGCGGGCAGTTGCGCAGCGGGTCCGCCTGCGCGGACGCGGGCGTTGCGAGCGGCGGCACCGTCGCGAGCATGGCCGCGAGCGCGGGCCCGGCGAGCCGTCGAAACCAGGGTCGTGCATCGGTCATCCGCACCCTCCGTCGTCCGTCGGGCGTCAGGATGACCGATACGGACGCTGCCGGAAATGACGAGGTCGTGAGTGCGACGCTTTGCTGCGCCCGTGTTTCACGGCGACGCTTGCACACGTGCAAGGACTGGGGCCGCGATGCGGAAGCGCGCGTTCGTCCTGCCGAACGGTCTCCCTCGGACGTCATGAGCAACCGGATTGACGCCCCCTGCCCCGCTCAGGCGATGCACGCGCCGGCGCCAGCCCGCGAAATCCGCCAGTCCCGGCCCGGCTCGGCTTCGATCGCCTCCGAGGCACGAAGCCGCCGCCGGTCGCCGCTCTCGGTGATCTCCTCGATCGCGACGAAGCCCAGGATCTGCAGGCGCGCGGCGAGCCGCTTGGTGGGGGTGTCCTGCGCGTCGACCTCGAGCGCGCCGGACGCGAAGACCGCGTCCATCAGGCGCTTCTGGAGCTCGCGGGAGCGCTCGATCGCGGGGATCGGCGCGGGGCGCAGCGGGAAGGGAATCAGGGTGGCGGAGGAACGCTGGGAACCGGAGGACATGCGTACGCAACTCGGCTTCGACTCGACGTCTCGTCAAACTGAGCGGGTCGCGTTAAGGACGGGTGAACCATGAGACCGAGACCGCCCCCGAAGACGCGGAGCCGAACGTGACCCCTTCCAAGGACATCGAGCGCCTCCTCGCCATCATGGAGGCCCTGCGCGACCCGCGGACGGGCTGCGCCTGGGACGTGGCGCAGACCTTCGAGACGATCGTGCCCTACACGATCGAGGAGGCCTACGAGGTGGCCGACGCGGTCGAGCGCGGCGACCTCGCCGACCTGCGCGACGAGCTCGGCGACCTGCTGCTCCAGGTCGTCTTCCACGCCCGGATGGCGCAGGAGGCCGGCGCCTTCGCCTTCGGCGACGTGGTGGAGGCGATCACGACGAAGCTCGTCCGCCGCCACCCGCACGTCTTCGGCGAGGCACGGACCCGCTCGCCGGAGGCGATCGAGGCGCTGTGGGGGGAGATCAAGGCCGCCGAGAAAGCCGAGCGCGCGGCGACGCGCGGAGAGCGGCCGGCGCGCCACCTCGACGACGTGCCGGCCGCGGCCCCTGCCCTCTCCCGCGCCGACAAGCTCACCCGCCGCGCCGCGAAGGTCGGCTTCGACTGGGAACGCACGCGGGACGTCGTCGCCAAGATCCGCGAGGAGCTCGCCGAGGTGGAGGAGGCGATCGCAGCGGGCGAGAAGGCCGCGGTGGCCGACGAGATCGGCGACCTCCTGTTCTCGGTCGCGAATCTCGCGCGGCATTGCGACGTCGATCCAGAGGCGGCGCTGCGCGGCACCAACGCGAAGTTCACCCGCCGCTTCGCCGCGATCGAGGACGCGCTCGCCGCGCAGGGCCGTACGCTCGCGGATGCGAGCCTCGAGGAGATGGAGCGGCACTGGGTGGCGGCGAAGGGGAAGACCTCGGACGCCTGAATACCCGTCCCCGTAGGAGAAGGAGAGAGCCCCGGCCACGCGCGGGGACGGGGAAGGCAGGGTAGCGGCCGGGCCCGCGCCCGCGCTCCTCCCCGCCCCGTCGCACCCGTCAGAGACGCCCCTTGAGCGCGCCGCGCCCCGCGTAGACCGCGCTGGCGCCGAGCTCCTCCTCGATGCGGATGAGCTGGTTGTACTTCGCCGTGCGGTCCGAGCGGGCGAGCGAGCCGGTCTTGATCTGCCCGCAATTGGTCGCCACCGCGAGGTCGGCGATGGTCGCGTCCTCGGTCTCGCCGGAGCGGTGGGACATCACCGCCGTGTAGGCGGCGCGGTGCGCCATGTCGACGGCGGCCAGAGTCTCTGTGAGCGAGCCGATCTGGTTGACCTTCACGAGGATCGAGTTGCCGACCCGCTCGGCGATGCCACGCGAGAGCCGCTCGACGTTGGTGACGAAGAGATCGTCGCCGACGAGCTGGCAGCGGTCGCCGACGGCGGCGGTCACCGCGGCCCAGCCCTCCCAGTCGTCCTCGGCCATGCCGTCCTCGATCGAGCGGATCGGGTAGGCGGCGACGAGATCGGCCAGGTACTGCGCCTGCTCCTGCGGCGAGCGGCGCTTGCCGCCCTCCCCTTCGTAGACGTAGGCGCCGTCCTTGAAGAACTCGGTCGCGGCGCAGTCGAGCGCCAGCACGACGTCGTCGCCGGGCGTGTAGCCGGCCTCTTCGATCGCCTTCATGACGAAGTCCAGCGCGGCCTCGGCGGACGGAAGGTTCGGGGCGAAGCCGCCCTCGTCGCCGACGTTGGTGTTGTGGCCGGCCTTCTTCAGCCCCGACTTCAGCGTGTGGAAGATCTCGGAGCCCATCCGCACGGCCTCGGCGAGCGAGGGTGCGCCGACGGGCATCACCATGAATTCCTGGAAGTCGATCGGATTGTCGGCGTGCGCCCCGCCGTTGACGATGTTCATCATCGGGACGGGCAGCGTGCGCGCCTGCGTGCCGCCCACGTAGCGATAGAGCGGCAGGCCGCAGGAGATCGCCGCCGCCTTCGCGGTCGCGAGCGAGACGCCCAGGATGGCGTTCGCGCCGAGCCGGGCCTTGTTGGGCGTGCCGTCGAGCTCGATCATGGCGCGGTCGACGGCGACCTGGTCCTCGGCGTCCATGCCGACGATCGCGTCGAGGAGCTCGCCGTTGACGGCGTCGACCGCCGCGAGCACGCCCTTGCCCTTGTAGTAGGCCGCGTCACCGTCGCGCAGCTCCACCGCCTCG
The DNA here is from genome assembly GCF_041514305.1 of Salinarimonas chemoclinalis. NCBI lineage: Bacteria > Pseudomonadati > Pseudomonadota > Alphaproteobacteria > Hyphomicrobiales > Salinarimonadaceae > Salinarimonas > Salinarimonas chemoclinalis. Next base: position 398,845 of record NZ_JBGMWH010000002.1, on the reverse strand, counting down.
TGCGCGCCCGTCGAGGCGCCCGACGGCACCGCGGCGCGCCCCATCGCCCCGTCCTCCAGATAGACGTCGACCTCGACCGTCGGGTTGCCACGGCTGTCGAGGATCTGGCGGGCGAGGATGTTGGCGATGGCGGTCATGCGCGTCTCTCCGTGCGTCGGGGCGAAAGCCGGGGCGTTCGTGCGCGCACTTACGCCGCACGCGCCCGGCTTGCAAGGCGAGGATGCCCGAGAGGACGCGCGACGAGGCCGCTTTCCGCGGCCCGTGCCTTCAGCGCCGCAGGCTGGCGCCCCGCTGGGCGGCGACGCCGGCGAAGGGGCCCGCGCGCACGAAGCCTGCGGCGGGCTGGTCCGGCGCGGCGAAGAAGATCCCCACGAGCTGCGTCGCCTCCCGCGTGCGATCGAGCGTCGCCGCGGGCGTGGCGCCCGGCAAGGAGGCGTTCACGGCCGTCGGCTGCGCCGAGGCGAGCACGCTCGGCCGTGCGGGCGGGATCGGCAGTGCCATCGTCGGCGGCGCGGAGGCGAAGGCGAGCGTCGGCGCGACCGGGCGGTCGGCGGCGGCGAGCGGCGTGCGGTCGACCTGCGGCGCGCCGCCGGCGGACGCGACCTGGATCGTCGTCGCGCCCTCGATCGGCATCTGCGCGAGCTGGCCGTCGGTGCGCAGCGTCGCCATCAGGATCTCGTCGTCGCTGCCCTCCGTGGAGGCCGGCCCCACATAGTCCACCCGCACCCGCGCCACGCCGGCGCCGCGGAAGGCCAGGGTGTCCGCCACCGCGCGCGATACGTCGATGATGCGCCTGCCGTGGAACGGCCCGCGGTCGTTGACGCGCACGATGACCGAGCGCTCGTTCTCGAGGTTGGTGACCCGCGCGTAGCTCGGCAGCGGCATGGTCGTGTGCGCGGCGGACATCGCGAAGCGATCGAACACCTCGCCGTTCGCCGTCTTGCGGCCGTGGAAGCGGGCGCCGTACCAGGAGGCGAGCCCTTCGGCGGAATAGTCGGGATCGTGGCGCGGGACGTAGGTGCGCCCGGCGATGGTGTAGGGCCGCCCCACGTGCGCCCTCCCCCCGCCCTTCGCGATGGCGTCGTCCTCGCCCGCGACGCGTGCGCTCGCGGAGACGCCGAGCTGCGGGTCGACCGCGACGCGCGTGCCGCAGGCGGCGAGCGTCACGGCGAGGGTTCCAACGGCCGCGATCCGGATCAGCCATCCAGTCGCGCGCGTGACTGCCACCATGTCCTCGAGCCCCATCACTTCCGCCGCTCGTTCGGGCGGTCCACGCCCTCGCGACTCGGGCTCTCGCCTTCGTCGCGCGGCGGCACGATTTCGCCGGACTATGCCCAGAATGCGGCGCGGATGACAAGCATTCGCCATGGTTCGGAGCGCGGTGGGGGACGTTCCTCGCTCGCACCCTGAATGTTCCCCATTCGTTCCAGGTCGAGCCTGGAGACTCGTCCACATTTCCCCGGCCGGTGTCGCCATTCTGCCACGCCGAGCCGGATGCGCCGGAAGGGCGCGCTTTTCAGGCGCCCCGCGGCGCGCTACGACTGAGCCGGCCGGAAGGGTGGCCGAGTGGTTTAAGGCAGCGGTCTTGAAAACCGCCGTGGGGGCGACCCCACCGTGGGTTCGAATCCCACCCCTTCCGCCACGGGCCTGCCGGCCTCACGTATGAATCACCCGTCCGTACGCATCCAGCACGCTCTCGTGCATCATCTCCGACAGCGTCGGGTGCGGGAAGACCGTGTGCATCAGCTCTTCCTCGGTGGTCTCGAGGTTCATCGCCACGACATAGCCCTGGATCAGCTCGGTGACTTCCGCGCCGATCATGTGGGCGCCCAGCAGCTTGCCGGTCGCGGCGTCGAAGATCGTCTTGACCATCCCCTCGGGCTCGCCGAGGGCGATCGCCTTGCCGTTGCCTGCGAAGGGGAAGCGGCCGACCTTCACCTGGAGACCCTGCTCCTTGGCCTTGGCCTCGGTGAGCCCCACCGATGCCACCTGTGGGTGACAGTAGGTACAGCCCGGGATCATGCCCTTGTCCATCGGGTGCGTGTGCATGCCGGCGATGGTCTCGACGCAGATGACGCCCTCGTGCTCGGCCTTGTGGGCGAGCATCGGCGGGCCTGCGACGTCGCCGATGGCGAAGACGCCGGGCACGTTGGTGCGCCCCAGCCCGTCGGTGACGACGATCCCGCGCTCGATCTTCACGCCGAGCGCTTCGAGACCGAGGCCCTCGACGTTGCCGACGACGCCCACCGCCGAGATCAGCTTGTCGGCGGTGATCTGCTGGGAGCCCTTCTCGGTCTCGATCGTGGCGGTGACGCTGCTCGAGCCCTTCTCGACCTTGGTCACCTTCGCGCCGGTGAGGATCTTGATGCCCAGCTTCTCGAAGCGCTTCCTCGCCATGGCGGCGATCTCGGCGTCCTCGACGGGCAGGATCTGCGGCATGACCTCGACGACGGTGACCTCCGCACCCATCGTGCGGTAGAACGAGGCGAACTCGATGCCGATGGCGCCGGAGCCCATCACGAGCAGAGACTTCGGCATCTCTTTCGGCACCATGGCCTCGAAATAGGTCCAGATCAGCGTCTTGTCCGGCTCGATGCCCGGCAGCACGCGCGGGCGCGCGCCGGTCGCCACGATGATGTTCTTGGCCTTGTAGGTCCCCGGCCCGAGCGCGCCCTTGGGCGCCGGCACCGGCGGGCCCTCCACGGACCTGGTGGCCGGCTTCACCGTCACCTCGCCGGCCTTGGATATGGCGCCCTCGCCCCAGATCACGTCGACCTTGTTCTTCTTGAGCAGCATGCCGACGCCGCCGTTCAGCCGGCCGGAGACGCCGCGCGAGCGCTTCACCACCGCGCCGATGTCGAAGGAAACGCCTTGCGCGGCAAGGCCGTAGTCGCCGGCGTGCGACATGTAGTGGAAGATCTCGGCCGAGCGCAGCAGCGCCTTCGTCGGGATGCAGCCCCAGTTGAGGCAGATGCCGCCCAGATGCTCGCGGTCGACGACGGCGGCCTTCATCCCGAGCTGCGCCGCGCGGATGGCGGCGACGTAGCCGCCGGGGCCTGCGCCGATGATGATCACGTCGTAGGTGTCGGCCATGATGCTCGTCTCTCTCGTCTGCGGTCAGGCGCCCTCGACGGGGCGGGTCAGGAGGATCCAGCGGCTTTCCGGTGCGTAGCGGGCGTGCTGGCGCACGGGCGTCCCGTCGATCTCGCGAAAGCCGCGCTTGCCGAGCTGGCGGCGGAAGACGGCGTTCGTCTCGTGGGTGGTGACGGCGAGCGTGCCGCAGCCGGCCGCGCGGGCGCGCGCGACGCCCGCATCGATCAGCGCCGCGCCGATGCCGCGGCCGCGATGCTCGGGACGGACGGCGATGTCGCGCAGGAGGTAGGCCCCGTGCACCTTGGCGAGCAGCTCGTAGTGCGCCCGCTGGTCCGGCGGCAGGCGCATGAGCGCCACCCGCGAGATCCGCTCCGCGAGCCGCAGCGCGACCAGCGCCCCGACGACGGCGCCACCCGCCTCCGCCACGACGGCGTTCTTCCACGACATCTCCCCCGACGGCCGCGCGATCTCCGCGGCGGCCGCGTCGAGCCAGGTCCGCCCCCCGTCGGCGACCCGCGCGAACACGCTCGCCACGTGCCCGGCATTGGCCATGTCCCACAGGAGCGCGACGTCGCGCGCGTCCGCGGGGGTGGCGGGGCGGATGGTGGCGGGGGCGAGGGTCGCGGCGTCAGGCATGGACAGCGGCGACCTCGGCCAGGTGGGCGTGGACGGTGTCCATGACCACGTCGATCTCGCGCAGGACCGCGTCGTTGGTGAAGCGCAGGACGCGAAAGCCCTGCCCCTCGAGTGTCGCATCCCGCACGGCGTCGCGTGCCTGCTGGGAATCGTAGGAATGGCTCGCGCCGTCCACCTCGATGACGAGCTTGTGCTTCAGGCAGCAGAAATCGACGACGTAGGGGCCCAGGGTGACCTGCCGACGGAAGTGCGTGCCATCGAGCGCGAGCCGGTGGCGCAGGCACCACCAGAGGCGCTTCTCGGCAGGGCTCAGGCGCCGCCGAAGCGGACCCGCGGCCCGGCGGGCGGCCGCCGACGGCGATCTCGCTGGAGGCTGGTTCCAAGCCATCGCGCTGTCCTCCCGCTTCGTCTCCGCGTGCACACCCCGGCACCGGCATCCGTGCTCACCGCGACCCGAGAGCGCTGCACGACGACCCCCATCCGCCCCCTTCGGGGGCACCTTCCCCACAAGGGGGAAGGAAGGCGCCTCGCGTTCGCGACCGAGACGGCCTCGACAGGCGTGACCCGCGCCGACCGTCTCCCCTCCCCCTTGTGGGGAGGGGCCGGGGGGTGGGGGTGCCGCAGGATTACCTCCCCAGCGATGAAGCCGTCCAAGACCCCGCTCGACGTCGGCACACCCGGCGAGCCCCGCCCAGAATTCATCTCCCCGCGACATTCTCCGCGACGGAAGAGGCCTCGGCTCACACCAGCATCCCCATCGGGTTCTCGATGAGCCCCTTGAACGCCGCGAGCAGCTCCGCGCCGAGAGCCCCGTCGACCACCCGGTGGTCGCACGACAGCGTCACCGTCATCGCCTGGACTACCGCGGGTGCGTCGTCCTTGACGACGACGCGCTTCTCGCCGGCGCCGACCGCGAGGATGGTCGCGTGGGGCGGGTTGATGACGGCGGCGAACTCGCGGATGCCGAACATGCCGAGGTTGGAGACCGCGGTGGTGCCGCCGGTATACTCCTCGGGCTTCAGGCGCTTGTTGCGGGCGCGGCCCGCGAGATCCTTCATCTCGGCGGAGATCGCCGAGAGCGTTTTCGTCTCCGCCTTTCGGATCACCGGCGTGAACAGCCCGCCCTCGATCGCAACGGCGACGCCGACGTCGGAATGCTTCAGCTTGAGGATGCGGTCCTCGGCCCACACCGCGTTGGCGTTCGGCACGCGCTGGAGCGCCATCGCAAGCGCCTTGATCACGAAGTCGTTGACGGAGAGCTTGTAGGCGGGCTTGCCGTCCTTCGCCGGCGCGGCCGCGTTGAGCTGGCCGCGCAGCGCGAGCGTCGCGTCGAGCGCGACGTCGATCGTCAGGTAGAAGTGCGGGATGGTCTGCTTGGACTCGAGCAGGCGCTTGGCGATCGTCTTGCGCATGCCGTCGAGCTGAACCTCCTCGTAGGAGCCCGTCTCGAACATCGCCTTGACCTGGTCGACCTTGAGCCCCTGCGCCATGGTCGCGCCCGCGGTAGCGGCCGGGGGCGTCGGCACGGCCTTCTGCGGCGCGGCACCGGCGGCGGGCGCGGCGGCGGCGGCCGGAGCCGCCTTCCCCGTGCCGCCGGCGATCGCGGCGCGCACGTCGCGCTCGACGACGCGCCCGTGCGGGCCCGAGCCCTTGACCTGCGCGATGTCGAGCCCGCTCTCCTTGGCGACGCGCCTGGCGAGCGGCGAGGCGAAGACCCGAGCGCCGGAGGAGGCCGGCGCAGCCTGCCCTGCCGCCGGGGCGCCGCCGGGGGCCTCGTCGACGCGGGCGTGGGACATGTGCCCGGCGCCGCCGCCGCCGGCCGTCGTGGTGTTCGCCTGCGGCGCGGCGGGAGCGGGCTCCGGCGTCGGGGCGGGCTTCGGCTCGGGAGCCGGAGCGGGGGCGCCTCCGGAAGCCGGTGCCTGGACGCTCTTCGGGTCCTCGCCCTCCTCGGCGATGACGGCGATGACGTCGTTCACAGGCACGTCCGCCGTCCCCTCGGGCACCACGATCTTCGCGAGAACGCCCTCGTCGACGGCCTCGACCTCCATCGTGGCCTTGTCGGTCTCGATCTCGGCGAGGATGTCGCCGGACTTGACCGTATCGCCTTCCTTCTTGAGCCACTTGGCGAGGTTGCCCTTCTCCATCGTGGGGGACAGGGCGGGCATCAGGATGTTGATGGGCATCGTCGCTGGATCCTGAGCTTGAACGGGAATGATCAGTTCACGGCGTGGGGTGAGCCGGGCGTGTCGAACTCCGCGTCGAGACCGGCGCGGATCTGCGCGAAGGCCTCCTCGGCGCTCATGCCGGTCTCCGCGGCGTAGACGTGCGACACCTGGCGGGCGAGGTCGGCGAGGAGCACGCCCCAGGTATGGGGATCGTCGAAGGAGCGCCGCAGCGTGAGGGACACGGCACCCTCGACCACGCTCGCGCGCAGCACCTCGTGGCCGCCCTTCTCGCGGACGTCCGGCGGCGGCTCGAGTTCGTGGAAGAGCGGGGTGTCGTCGTCTCCGGCCATGCCGCGCCCTCCCCGCTCAGCGATAGCAGACGGCCTTGACCGCCTGCACCACCTCCGCCACCGACGGCAGCGCGAGCTTCTCGAGGTTGGCCGCGTACGGCATCGGCACGTCCTTGCCGGTGACGCGGGCGACCGGCGCGTCGAGATAGTCGAAGGCGTCCGCCTGGACGCGCGTGGCGATCTCCGCCGACACGCCCGACTGCGGGAAGCCCTCCTCGACGCACACGCAGCGCCCGGTCTTCATCACCGAGGCGACGACCGTCTCCGAGTCCATCGGGCGGATGGTGCGCAGGTCGACGACCTCACAGGAGATGCCCTCGCCTTCCAGCTCGTGCGCGGCCTTGAGCGCGTAGGTCATGCCGATGCCGAAGGAGACGATGGTGCAGTCCGTGCCCTCGCGGTGGATCTTGGCCTTGCCGATCGGCACCGTGAAATCGTCGAGCTTCGGCACCGGGAAGGATTGGCCGTACAGGATCTCGTTCTCGAGGAAGATCACCGGGTTGGGGTCGCGGATGGCGCTCTTGAGGAGCCCCTTCGCGTCCGCCGCGGTGTAGGGCATCACGACCTTGAGGCCGGGCACGTTCGAGTACCAGGCGGCGTAGTCGTGGCTGTGCTGGGCGGCGACGCGGGAGGCGGCGCCGTTGGGGCCGCGGAAGACGATCGGCGCGCCGAGCTGGCCGCCGGACATGTAGAGGGTCTTGGCCGCCGAGTTGATGATCTGGTCGATCGCCTGCATGGCGAAGTTGAAGGTCATGAACTCGACGATCGGCCGCAGACCCGAGAAAGCCGCGCCCACGCCGAGGCCCGCGAAGCCGTGCTCGGTGATGGGCGTGTCGATCACCCGGCGCGCGCCGAACTCCTGGAGCAGGCCCTGGGTGACCTTGTAGGCACCCTGGTACTCGGCCACCTCCTCGCCCATGACGAAGACGCTCTCGTCACGGCGCATCTCCTCGGCCATGGCGTCGCGCAGCGCCTCGCGCACCGTGGTGTTCACGATCTCGGTGCCGGCGGGGATCTCCTGCGTCGCGTCGTAGACGCCCTCCGTGCGCATCACGGCGGGCGCGGCCGGGCGGGCGACCGGGGCGGTCGCCTCGGTCGGGCCGGCGCCGGCGGGCTGGGCCGCCATGCCCTCGGCCGCCATCTGCGCCGGCGCGCCGCCGGCGGGCTCGGGAGCCGGAGACTGCGCGGGCGCCGACGCGCCGGAGGAGGCCGCCGCCGAGACGTCCTCGCCCTCCTCCGCGATGATGGCGATGGGGGTGTTGACCGCGACGTTGTCTGTGTCTTCCGCGACCAGGATCTTGGCGAGGACGCCTTCGTCCACCGCCTCGACCTCCATGGTGGCCTTGTCGGTCTCGATCTCGGCGAGGATGTCGCCGGATTTCACCGTGTCGCCTTCCTTCTTCAGCCACTTGGCGAGCTTCCCCTGCTCCATGGTCGGGGAGAGGGCGGGCATCAGGACGTCGATGGGCATGGACCTGCGCTCTTCGGTCGACGGCGGACGCGCGCCCCGCCGGGCGGGGGCGCGCTGCCGGAGGGAGGGGAGATCAGTGGAGAATGTCGGTGTAGAGCTCGGACGCGTCGGGCTCCGGATCGCTGGTCGCGAAGTCCGCCGCCTCGTTGACGATCTTGCGGATCTGCCCGTCGATGCCCTTGAGCTCGTCCTCCGGCACCCCGAACTCGCCGATCAGGCGCCGGCGCACCTGCTCGATCGGGTCGTGCTCCTCGCGCATGCGCGAGACCTCGTCCTTGGTGCGGTACTTGGCCGGGTCCGACATCGAGTGCCCGCGATAGCGGTAGGTGAGCATCTCGAGGATGTAGGGTCCCTCGCCGGAGCGCGCGTGCTCGATGGCGCGCGCGCCGGCGGCCCGCACCGCGCGGATGTCCATCCCGTCGACCTGCTCGCCGGGGATGCCGAAGGAGAGCCCGCGCTTGGAGAAGTCCGACTGCGCGGCCGAACGCGTCACCGACGTGCCCATGGCGTAGCGGTTGTTCTCGATCACGTAGACGACGGGCAGCTTCCAGAGCGCCGCCATGTTGAAGCTCTCGTAGACCTGGCCCTGGTTGGCCGCGCCGTCGCCGAAATAGACCATGCTGACGCGGTCCTCGCCGCGGTAGCGGTTGGCGAAGGCGATGCCGGTGCCGAGCGGCACCTGGGCGCCGACGATGCCGTGCCCTCCGTAGAAGTTCTTCTCCTTGGAGAACATGTGCATGGAGCCGCCCTTGCCCTTCGAGTAGCCGCCGCGGCGGCCCGTGAGCTCGGCGAGCACCCCCTTGGGATCCATGCCCGTGACCAGCATGTGGCCGTGATCGCGGTAGCCGGTGATCACCTGGTCACCGTCCGTCGAGGCCATCTGCATGCCCACCACCACGGCCTCCTGGCCGATGTAGAGGTGGCAGAAGCCGCCGATCAGCCCCATGCCGTACATCTGGCCCGCCTTCTCCTCGAAGCGGCGGATCAGCAGCATCTCGCGATAGGCGTGGAGCTCCTCCTCCTTGGTGAGGGTGGGAGCGTTGGTCGCCGAGCCCTTGGCCGCGCGTCCCTTCGTCGGGGACTTGGTCGCAGCGGACTTGGCGGAAGCGGACTTGCTGGATGCGGACGCGCCCTGCGTCCGACGTGCAGCCGTGGCCATGCACACCTCCGAGACGTTTTCCTCGCGCCATGTCTTAGCCCAACTAAAGTTGGAAAGCGAGAGCGCAAGAGCCCGCGCGCCGGCGCCGCGGGCCCTTCGCATGTTCCTCGGAAACAAGGAAATTCCGGAATCAACAGAAATTCAGTTGATCGAAGTTTCGGCGCGCGCGGCGGCGTCGTCGCCGGACGGGGCGATCATGATCACCACGTCGTTGGCGTGGACGCGCCCGAGCATCAGCCGCGCCTGCTCCTCGAGCAGGTCGCGATCGATCTGCTCGGCGCGCACGAGGGCGATGCGATGCTCCCAGTCCGCCCGCTCGCGGGTGAGCGCGTCGAGCGTCGCGGCGATGCGCTCGCGCTCGACCTGCAGCTCACGCTTGGCCTCGAGCCCGCGCTGGCCCGACTGGGCGTGGTGCACGAAATAGCCGACCGCGAGCCCTGACACTCCGTAGAGCGCGAGCGGAACGAGGACGGTGCGGAGGCGCTTCTTGACGACCATGGCGCGATCGTCGGCGCGGATGGTGAAGGATCGGTTAAGCCGCCGCCGCGCGGCGCGCCTTCGGGAAGCGCTGGAGGAAGCGCGGCTCCTTCTCGGCGGCGATCCGCACGACGAAGTCGACGCGGTCGTCGCGGTCGTGCCGTTCGAAGATCTCCGCCTGCTCGTAGAGCCAGTTCACGCCCGCGCCGTCGCCGGGGTCGAGCGTCACCGCGTAGGTCGGGCGATCACGGGCGATGCGGTCCTCGACGACCCGCAGCAGCGCCTCGATCCCCTCCCCCGTCACGGCGGAGACGAGCGCCGGGCGCTCGTGCGGGTCCATGCGCGCGATCACGGCCTCGAGCCGCGCGCGCTCCTCGGCGTCGATCAGGTCGGCCTTGTTCCAGACCTCGATCAGGCGCCCGCGATCCTCCGGGTCTATGTCGAGCCCGCGCAGGACGTGCGCGACGTCCTCGGCCTGCGCCTGCGTCTCCCCGTGGGAGACGTCGCGCACGTGCAGCAGCACGTCGGCCTCGATCACGTCCTCGAGCGTGGCGCGGAAGGCTGCGACGAGCATCGTCGGCAGGTCGGAGATGAAGCCCACCGTGTCAGAGAGGATCGCCTTCTCGCCGTGCGGCAGCGCGATCGCGCGCGAGGTGGGGTCGAGCGTGGCGAACAGCATGTTCTCCGCCATCACCTCGGCCCGCGTCATGCGGTTGAAGAGCGTCGACTTGCCGGCATTGGTGTAGCCGACGAGCGCGATGATCGGGTAGGGCACGCGCCTGCGCGAGGTGCGGTGGAGCGCACGGGTGCGCGTCACCGTCTCGAGGTCGCGCTCGATGCGCGTCATGCGCTCCTGGATCTGGCGGCGGTCCGCCTCGATCTGCGTCTCGCCCGGGCCGCCGAGGAAGCCGTAGCCGCCCCTCTGGCGCTCGAGATGGGTCCAGGAGCGCACGAGGCGGCTCTTCTGGTAGTTGAGATGGGCGAGCTCGACCTGGAGCGTACCCTCCTTCGTGCGCGCCCGGCGCCCGAAGATCTCCAGGATGAGCCCCGTGCGATCGATGACCTTGGCGCCCCATTCCTTCTCGAGGTTGCGCTGCTGCACCGGCGAGAGGGCACAGTCCATCACCACGAGCCGGATCTCGTGCGCGGCGACGATCCCCTCGAGCTCCTCGACCTTGCCCTTGCCCAGATAGGTCGCAGGCCGCAAGGCCGCGAGCGGCGTGACGAGCGCCTCGACGACGCGCAGGTCGATCGCCCCGGCGAGGCCGACGGCCTCCTCCAGGCGTGAACCGAAGTCGCGGGGGTTCGGCGGCGGCCCTTCGGCCTCCGCGCCCGTGCGGCGTCGCGTCGGGTAGGGGCCGACGACGAGCGTCGGCGTTCCCGAGGCGACCTCCTTCTCGGGCTCGGCGAGACGCCGGAGCCGCTCCTCGACGGGCGGGGTGGCCTCGCTCACGTATCAGCCTCTCTCGTCAGGTCTTCTCGCCGCCCTCGTCGTTCTGCTCGAACAGCTGGATCGGCTGACCCGGCATGATCGTGGAGATCGCGTGCTTGTAGACGAGCTGTGAATGACCATCGCGGCGCAGCAGGACGCAGAAATTGTCGAACCATGTCACAACGCCTTGGAGCTTCACGCCGTTCACGAGGAAGATGGTCAAGGGGACCTTGTTCTTCCGCACGTGGTTGAGGAACGTGTCCTGGAGATTCTGCGCGCGCTCGCCCGCCATGAGTTTGCCTCGCCACCCTGCCGCCGCCGGTCTTGGAGGCCAGGAGCCATGGAGCTTAGATCGGCCGCCCTGCGGCGGCCCTGAACCGGCATCGCCCATTACAGATGGGAGGTCGGCACAAGGCAAGCCCCCCGTAGGTTCCTACGCGCTTTTTCGCACGGATAACCCCGCGCCGGCGCGCATCGCCTCAGGCATGCACGCCCAGCGACTTGAGCTTGCGGTGGAGCGCCGAGCGCTCCATGCCGATGAATTCCGCCGTGCGCGAGATGTTGCCGGAGAACCGTGCGATCTGCGCCATCAGGTACTCGCGCTCGAAGATCTCGCGCGCCTCACGCAGCGGCAGGCTCATCAGCTTCTCGCCCCCCGCCCCGCTCGGCGTCGCCGGCACGAGCGCGCCGACCTCCGCCGGGAGCATGTCGGCGGAGATCTCCGTCTCGGCGTCGCCGGTGGCGAGAATCATCAGCCGCTCGACGTTGTTGCGCAGCTGGCGCACGTTGCCCGGCCAATCGTGCGACTGGAGCACGGCGAGCGCGTCCTGGCCGATGCGCCGCGGCGCGAGGCCGGTGCCGCGCGAGATCTGGTCCATGAAGAACGCGATCAGCTCCGGCACGTCCTCCCGCCGCTCCGCGAGCGATGGCACCCGGATCGGCACGACGGAGAGCCTGTGGAACAGGTCCTCGCGCAGGCGCCCCGCGGCGATTTCGGCGGCGAGGTCGCGGCTCGACGAGGAGACGATGCGTACGTCCACGTGCACGCGCGTGGAGCCGCCGACGCGCTGGAAGTTCTGCTCGACGAGGACCCGCAGGATGCGCGCCTGGGTCTCTCTGGGGAAGTCGGCGATCTCGTCGATGTAGAGGGTGCCGCCGTGCGCCTCCTCCAGCGCGCCGACGCGGCGCTCGCGCGCCTCCCCCGACTCGATGCCGAAGAGCTCGGCCTCCATCGTCTCCGGCGTGATCGTCGCGGCGTTGATCACCACGAAGGGGCCGTTCGCGCGGGTCGAAAGGCCGTGCAGCGTGCGCGCCACGAGCTCCTTGCCCGAGCCCGGCGCGCCGGTGACGAGGACGCGCGCGTTCGTGGGCGCGACCCGCTCCACCGTCTGGCGCAGCTGGTTCATGACCGGGGACCTGCCGCAGATGCGGCTCGCCTGGGCCGAGCGGGCCTTGAGCTCGCGCACCTCGCGTTTGAGCCGCGAGGCCTCGAGCGCCCGCTCGGCGACGAGCACCAGCCGATCGGCCTTGAACGGTTTCTCGATGAAGTCGTAGGCGCCGAGCTTGATCGCCGAGACGGCGGTCTCGACGTTGCCGTGGCCCGAGATCATCACGATCGGCAGCTCGGGATGGCTCGCCTTGACCTGCTCGAGCACCTGCAGCCCGTCGAGGCGCGAGCCCTGGAGCCAGATGTCGAGGAAGACGAGGTGCGGTCGCCGGCTCTCGATCGCCGCCAACGCGTCGTCGGACGAGCCCGCCGTGCGGCAGCGGTGACCCTCGTCCTCGAGGATGCCCGCGACGAGCTCGCGGATGTCGGTCTCGTCGTCGACGATGAGGATGTCGGCGCTCATGGCGATGTCGCCCCCGAAGTCTGCGCCGTCTCGGCGCTCGGCGTGTCTGCGCCCGCGCCGGGCGCGGGGTCGGCGGGGAACCAGAGGCGCACCCAGGCGCCCCGGCCCTCCGGGTTGTCGCGGAGCTCGACGCCGCCGCCGTGCTCCTCGAAGATCTTGGCGACGATGGGCAGGCCGAGCCCGGTGCCCTTCTCGCGCGTGGTCATGTAGGGCTCGAGCAGCCGGTGCCGGTTCTCGACCGGGAAGCCGCGGCCGTTGTCGATCACGTCGATGGCGACGATCCCGTCCGGCTGCTGCACGCGCACGACGATGCGCCCCTCCCCCGTCGGCACGTCCGGCGATTCGGCGAGCGCCTCGGCCGCGTTCTTGAGGATGTTGCCCACCGCCTGAGACACGAGCCGGCGATCGAAGCGCGCTGCGACCGGCCCCTCTGGCAGTTCGTCGACGAAGGCGATGTCCGGGTGGGCGATACGCAGCATGAACACCGCCTGGCGCACCGTGTCGCACAGGTCCTCGTCGCCGACGAGGGTCGGCTTGGGCATGCGCGCGAAGGAGGAGAACTCGTCCACCATGCGCTTGATGTCGTCGACCTGGCGAACGATCGTGTCGGTGCACTGGTCGAACACCGCACGGTCCTCGGTGATCACCTTGCCGTACTTGCGCCGGATGCGCTCCGCCGAGAGCTGGATCGGGGTGAGCGGGTTCTTGATCTCGTGGGCGATGCGCCGCGCCACGTCCGCCCAGGCCGACGTGCGCTGGGCGGCGACGAGGTCGGTGATGTCGTCCAGCGTGACGACGAAGCCCTTCTCGTCGCCGCGTGCCTGCTCGGACGTGACGCGCACGTCCACGGTGCGCTCGCGTCCGCCGCGCTGGATCGCGATCTGCTCCTGGGTCAGGCGCGCGCGCGAGGCGCGGGCGGTCTCGACGAGGGCGGCGAGCTCGGGCAGCGCCTGCGCGGCCGGGCGCCCGACGACGTCGGCCTCGCCCAGCCCGAAGATCCGTTCCGCCGACGGGTTCATGATCGTCACGACCCCGTGCGCGTCGAGCCCGATCACCCCGGCCGAGACGCCCGAGAGCACCGCCTCGGTGAAGCGCCGGCGCTGGTCGATGACGTGGCTCGCGGCGGTGAGCCCGTCGTGCTGGCGGCGCAGCTCCGAGGTCATGGCGTTGAAGGTCTGGCCGAGGAAGGCGAGATCGCCCTCCGTGCGGCGCACGGGCACCTGGACGTAGAAGTTCCCTTCCGCGACCTGCTGCGTCGCGCGGATCAGCCGCCTGATCGGCGAGACGAGGTTGTCCGCCGAGCCGAGGCCGAACCAGATCGCCGAGAGCAGGATGATCAGCGTGATCACCGCGAGCATCGAGGCGAAGGCGACCTGGATGCCCGAGGAGAGCTGCTCCAGGAGGCGGTAGTAGCTCATCCCCGCTTCCGCCTCGTTGGGGAAATCGAGCGCGCGCCGGTCGACGAAGCGGGTGACGAAGAGGATGCGCCCGTCGTGATCCTGGAGCCTGAGGATGGAGCGCAGCACCGAATCCTCGCGCGGCACGAGGCACAGCGCGTCCTCGAACTCGGCGTCGGCGAGGTCGGTGGGACCGGGAACCTCGAGGCCGGGGATCGGGACGTTGACGATCTCCTCGACGATCCTCCCGTCCGCCTCGACCATCATCGCCACGGGAAAGCCGAGGAAGACCGCGCGCGAGCGCATGAACTCGCGGAAGAGGTCCGGATCGGCGTCGTAGAGCACCTTGGCGCGGTCGAGATCGGCCGCCATCAGCGTCGTCTCGCGCGCGAGCGTCCGGCATTGCAATTCGCGGTACTCGTGGGCGATCTCGACGGTGTTCTGCAGCAGTGTGTCGATCCAGCCCGAGAACCACGGCTCGAGCCCGCGCGCGAGCGCGATCGAGGCGACGACCGCGACGACGACGACGGGCACCGTCGCGATCCCGCTGAACAGGAGGACGAAGCGCAGGTGCAGCCTCGCCCCCGCCGCCCCCGCGCGCCGCGCGCGCAGCAGGCGCCGGCCCTGCACCGCCATCATCACGGCGAGCGCGAGGATGAAGCCGATGTTGATCAACAGCGCGTTGAGGGTGACGGCCTCGGTCGGCTGGATCGGCGTGAGCCCCGACAGGATGAGGAAGCTCGCGAGTGCCGAGACGAGGGCGGAGACAACGAGCACGAGGCCGATCCAGCCCGGCCCGGTCGCGGCGATCTCCTCGTCCGGATTGATCGTGCGCTTGTCCTTCACGTCGCCCTCGGGCCTGCGGCGCCGATTCGTCGACGCGCGCTGATGCGTTCACACAACAGTGTGGCGAAACTAATACAGTACCGAACGGGAAGGAACAGGGTCTCCGGGCGTGCGTGTCGAGCCGAGCGGTGGGGTTGCTCGAGGCCGGGTGCAGGCACTCTCCTTCCCTGTATGGGAAGGTGGCGCCGGCGAAGCCGGTGACGAATGGGGCGCGGCGCGAGCGACGCGTTCCGCGACGCGGAAGAGCACCGTGTCCGCTGCGGCCGTCGCACTTCGGCTTCGCCGAACGCGCGTGCCGCGCGCCCCATCCGTCTCGTCGCCTTCGGCGCCGATCCACCTTCCCCTACAGGGAAGGACATGGGTCGCCGGCGTCCTCTCAGGGGCCCGGCGCGGCGCCCGTCTCCGCGCCTTCCTCGCCCGTCGACCGCCCGCGGAACCCCGTCGCCAGAACGAACAGCTCCGCCGAATCGGCACGGCTCGCCGCGGGCTTGACGTGCCGGATCTGGGCGAAGTCGCGCTTCAGGTCGGCGAGCAGCGTGTGCTCGGTCCCGCCGCGCAGCACCTTGCACAGGAAGGTGCCGCCCGGAGCGAGCACCTCGCGGGCGAACTCCACGCCGGCCTCGGCGAGGCCCATGATGCGCAGGTGGTCGGTCTTCTTGTGGCCGGTGGCGTTGGCCGCCATGTCCGACATCACGACGTCCGCTTCGCCGCCCAGCAGCGCCTTGAGGCGCGCGGGCGCCTCCTCCTCGAGGAAGTCGAGCATGAGGAAGGTGGCGCCGGGCATCGGCTCGACCGGCAGGAGATCGATGCCGACGATCGTCGCGCGGTCCGAGCGCTCGAGCCCGATCTTGCGTGCGGCCACCTGAGACCAGCCGCCCGGCGCCGCGCCGAGGTCGACGATGCGCTGTCCGGGTTTGAGGAACTTGTGCTTCTCGTCGATTTCGAGGAGCTTGAAGGCCGCGCGCGAGCGCAGGCCCTCGGCCTTGGCGCGCACGACGTAGGGATCGTTGAGCTGGCGCTCGAGCCAGCGCTGTGACGAGGTCGTGCGCCCGCGCGCGCTCTTCACGCGGACCTTCATCGCGCGCGGCGCGCCGGTCTTCTTCTTGTCGCTCAAGGCAATCTGGCTCGTCGGTGTGCGGGAGGTCGAAGTGGTCGGCCGCTCAGCGCCTGCGCCGGCGCCAGACCCCGTCCTCGCGCATGAGGTTCATGAGGATGCCCTCGCGCAGCCCGCGGTCGGCGATGCGCAGGCGCGGCGAGGGGAAGGCGCGGCGGATCGCCTCCAGGATCGCGCAACCGGCGAGCACGAGATCCGCCCGGTCGCGGCCGATGCAGGGGTGCGTCGCGCGGTCGTCGTAGTTCGAGACGATCAGGTCGTCGATCACGCGGTCGAGGTCGCGGTCCGCCATCCAGAGCCCGTCGACCCGCCGTCGGTCGTAGCGCGGCAGGTCGAGGAAGATCCCGCCCAGCGTCGTCACCGTGCCGGACGTGCCGAGCAGGTGGAACCCGGGCGCGTTGCTCGCCGCGCTCGCCGCGATCTGGAAGGGCTCGAGCAGGGTCTGCACCTCCTCGACCATCCGCTCGAAGCTCTCGTGCGTCACGTGCACGCCGCCGTGCCGCTCGGCGACGGTGACGACGCCCACGGGCAGCGAATCCCACGCGCGGATGCGCTTGCAGGGGTCGGACATCGGGCTCGTCGCCCGCCCGTCGAGCCAGGCGATCTCGGTCGAGCCGCCCCCGATGTCGAAGATGACGACGGAATGCGCGTTGGGATCGGCGAGCGCGGCGCAGCCGGTGACGGCGAGGTAGGCCTCGGTGCGCCGGTCGACGATCTCGAGGTCGAGGCCGATCTCCTCCTGCACCTGCTCGACGAAGCTCTCACCGTTGCGCGCCGAGCGGCAGGCCTCGGTGGCGATCAGGCGCGCGCGCCGCACGCCCTTCGTCGTCATCTTGTCGCGACACACGCGCAGCGCCTCGAGCGTGCGATCGATGGCGTGCGCGCTCAGCCGCTCGCTCGCGGCGAGCCCCTCCCCCAGCCGCACGATGCGCGAGAACGCGTCGACGACGCGGAACCCGTGTCGTGACGGCTCGGCGATGAGGAGGCGGCAATTGTTGGTGCCGAGGTCGAGCGCCGCGTAGGCGCTGCCATCGACCGGGCGCATGCGACGCGGGCCCGCGTAGGCCGCCGCCGCATCGGGCAGGGCCGGCGTCGGCGGGGGCGCCGCTGCCAGGGGCGTCAGAGCCGGGCTCGACCCGGTATCCACGACCTTCGGCTGATCTCCGACATTGACGAGCAAGTCCATCATCCGTTTGCGGCGTCGCCTCCGGGGAGGTTCGCCTGGCTACTTGCCGTCAATGTAAGCGCCGTGCCCCCGTGATGCCAAGGGCGTAAATCTACCGCGGCCGCCCCCCGCGCGTCAGGCCGCCGACTTCGGCGCGATCTGCGCCGGCGCGGTGCGAGCCACGGGGCGCAGGAGGCTCTTGACCTGCAGGTAGGGCCGCGGGCGGTTGATCACCTCGTCGAGACGCGACCAGAGCACCTTGGGCGAGAAGGGCTTGGCGATGATCTCGTTGACGCCGAGCCCCACCGCGCGGTCCACGATGTAGCGGCGCGGCTTCGACATCATGACGATGATCGGCACGGTCGGCGCAGGCGAGGTCGTCGGCGTGCGCGTGAGCCGGATGAACTCCTCGCCCGAGAGGATGGCGAGGTCCCAGTCGAGGATGACGAGATCGGGCTTCGATTCGGACAGGACGCCGAGCGCCTCGGCGCCGTCGGGAGCCTCCAGCACGCGCTTGATGCCCACGCGGGTGAGCATGTCGCGCAGGATGCGGCGCACATACAGGCTCTCGTCGACGACGAGGGCGGCGAGATCGGGGAAGGTCGGCGTTGCGATCATGCTTCCGGGCGCATCCGTGTTCGCGCGGAGTTTGGTCCGACAATCTTTTCGGCTTCGCTAACGTTGACGGATCGCGGCGTCCCGCCGCGCCGCGCCCGCGCAGAGATGGTGATGTGGAGATGGTGATGCGTTCGCGCTTTCGGGCTCCGGCCCTTCCGGCCCTGGCGACGGTGCTTCTCGCGCTGTCGGCGAGCGGCTCCGCCTTCGCCCGCGACGCCGCCGAGGGCCGCGCCATCGCCGAGAGGTGGTGCGCGTCCTGCCACCTCGTGTCGCCGGACCAGGAGACCGCGGTGGACGGCGTGGCGAGCTTCCGGGAAGTGGCCGCGCGCGGTCCCCTCGAGGACGGCGCGCTCGAGACCTTCCTCGCCGATCCCCATCCCGCGATGCCGGACATGGCGCTCACGCGCGAGGAGATCTCCGACCTCGCGACCTACATCGAGAGCCTGTCCGACTGAGATGGACGGGGGAGAGGCCGTGCGCGGCGACGATCGTCCTTCCGCGAGGTGCGATCATCCTTCGGCGAGGTGATGGGCGGGATCGCGCGAGCGGCGTGTCGCGACGTCCCGCTCGGCCCGGCGTCGGCGGCGCGCCTCGGCCGCGGCCGCGCGCATCGCATCCGCGTGGCAGGGGGTGCCCTGGACGGGTCCGAGCGCATCGCGCAGGACGCGGAGGTCCTCGCGGGCGGCGTGCGAGTCGTTGTCCAGGATCGGCACGGGCTGGCCTCCTCGGCACGATCACGAAGTGTTACAGACGCGTTAACGTCGCACGAAGTCGGCGGTTCCGCGATTCGTAGTAGAACGACCCTGCGCAGGGCTGGCGGCCCTCCGCTCCCGGCACAGAACCTTCAGCGTGGAACCTTCATCCGCTTCGTCGGTTCCCGCAGCCGTTCGGTTCACGGAAGCCGAAATCACGGGAGACGACGGGGATGACGAGCGAGCCGGTCGAGGCCCTCGGTTCGGAGAAGCAGGGTGCCGACGAGGCCGGAAAGCCGCCTCCCCCACCCGCGCGCGGCATCGCCAAGCGCGCGCTCCTGCTCGTCAACGCCAACAGCCGCCGCGCGCCGGAGCTGATGGAGACGGCGGTCGCGCGCCTTCGGGCGTACGAGGGCCTGGAGGTCGTGCTCGAGGACTGCCGCGATCCCGACGCGCTCCCCGACGTGATCCGCGCCCATCGCGAGGACGTCGACATGGTGATCGTCGGCGGCGGCGACGGCACGATGAACGCCGCCGCCCGCGGCCTGATAGACACCGGGCTACCGCTCGGCATCCTGCCGCTCGGAACCGCCAACGACCTCGCCCGCACGCTCTCCATCCCCGAGGATCTCGAGGCCGCGGCGGACGTGATCCTGGCCGGGCACACGCGCCGGATCGACTGCGGCGAGGTGAACGGGCGGCCGTTCTTCAACGTCGCCTCGATCGGCCTCTCGGCGGAGCTGGCGCACGGGCTCACCCGCGAGCTGAAGCGACGCTTCGGCAAGCTGGGGTATGCCATTGCCGCGGCTCAGGTCCTCGCCCGAGCGCGACCGTTTCGCGCCACCATCGAATCCGCGACCGAACGCGCCCGCGTGTCGACCTTCCAGATCGCGGTCGGCAACGGGCGCCACTACGGCGGCGGCATGACGGTGGACGAGGACGCGCGCATCGACGACGCGACGCTCCACCTCTACAGCCTCGAGATGCGCCGGCCCTGGGAGCTGCTGCGGCTCGCGGGCTCGTTCCGCTCCGGCCGCCACGTCGCCTTCGAGGACGTGCGCTCGCGCGCGGCGAAGACCTTCGAGGTCACGACCCGCAAGCCGCGCTCGGTCAACGCGGACGGCGAGCTGATCACGAAGACGCCCGCCCGCTTCCGCGTGCTCGCGAAGGCGGTGACGGTGATCGTTCCGCGCGACGCGCCCGATCCAGCCTGAGGATCAGGCGGAGGCCGTCCGCGCCAGCGGCACCACGTTGTGGCCCGTGCGATCCTGCTCGAAGAAGCGGCGGACGTTGCGTGCGGCCTGCCGGATCCGCTGCTCGTTCTCGACGAGCGCGATGCGCACGTACTCGTCGCCGTGCTCGCCGAAGCCGATGCCCGGCGCGACCGCGACCTCCGCCTTCTCGACGAGCAGCTTCGAGAACTCGAGCGAGCCGAGATGGCGGTAGCGCTCGGGGATCGGCACCCAGGCGAACATCGACGCCGCCGGCGGCGGGATCTCCCAGCCGGCCTTGCCGAAGCTCTCGACGAGCGCGTCGCGCCGGCGCTGGTAGATGGCGCGCGTCTCGGCGATGCAGTCCTCCGGCCCGTTGAGCGCGGCGGTGGCTGCCACCTGGACCGGCGTGAAGGCGCCGTAGTCGAGGTAGGATTTCACCCGCGCGAGCGCGGCCAGCAGCCGCTCGTTGCCGACCGCGAAGCCGATGCGCCAGCCGGCCATCGAGAACGTCTTCGACATCGAGGTGAACTCGACCGCGACGTCCATCGCCCCCGGCACCTGCAGGATCGAGGGCGGCGGCACGCCGTCGAAGTAGATCTCGGCGTAGGCGAGGTCCGAGAGCACGATCAGCTCGTGCTTCTTGGCGAAGGCGATCACGTCCTCGTAGAAGCCGAGGTCCGCCGTGAAGCCCGTCGGATTCGACGGGTAGCAGACGACGAGCGCCAGCGGCTTGGGGATCGAGTGGACGACCGCGCGCTCGAGCGCGTGGAAGAACGCGGGCGTCGCCTCCGCGGGCACCGAGCGGATCGCCCCGCCCGCCATCAGGAAGCCGAAGGCGTGGAGCGGGTAGCTCGGGTTCGGCACCAGCACCACGTCGCCCGGCGCCGTGATGGCCTGTGCCATGTTGGCGAAGCCCTCCTTCGAGCCGAGCGTGACGACGACCTGGCTGTCGGGGTTCAGCTTCACGCCGAAGCGCCGGTCGTAGTAGCCCGCCTGGGCGCGGCGCAGGCCCGCGATGCCCTTGGAGGCCGAGTAGCGGTCCGTGCGCGGGCGCCCCGCGGTCTCGGCGAGCTTCGCGACGATGTGCGCGGGTGCCGGCAGGTCCGGGTTGCCCATGCCCAGGTCGATGATGTCGGCGCCCTCGGCGCGGGCGGCGGCCTTGATCCGGTTCACATGCTCGAAGACGTAGGTCGGCAGGCGCTTGATGCGGTGAAATTCGGTCATGGCGAGGTCCAGGATTGCCGAGGAGGCGTGGACGGCCTCTCTAGCACGGCGTGGTCAACGAGGCATCAGCCGAATGTCGCAGGCGCTCTCAGCGCGAGGCCGGCGGCGGAGCCGGATCTTCGGAGAGCGGCGGCAGCGGCGGGACGACGACCGGCTCGGGGTCGGGACCGATGGCGAGGTCGCGGGCGCGCTCGCCGCGGGCGAGGGCGGCCTCGAGGTCCGCCTCCAGCGCGGCGCGCGCCTCGGCGACCTCCTCGGGCGTCTTCGGGTCGGTCTCGCGCCGCGGCGTCGGGCGCACCGGCACGTAGCCCGAGGGCGCGCCGACGCGGGTCTCCTCGACGAAGCCCGGCGCCTGCTGCGGCGTGGCGCCCGCGCCGACCGCGACGAAGACGTCGCGCACGGGGTTGAGATCCCCCGCGCAACCGGCGAGCGTCAGCGCTGCCGCCGCGACGGCGGCGAGCGTCATCGAATTGCGCGTTTCGCGTGCCATGGATACTCCGCTGGCGGGGTCGAGGAACGACGGCCGAGTACGCCGGCCGGGAACGCCGATGCATCGGGCGTCTTCCGGTCTAGCGACCACCATATAGCGTTCGGTAAGGTGTCGAAAGGACGGCGTGGGCAGGGAGGCTCGCGCGTGCCGTCGGGAAGGGGAGCGTCCGTGAGCGACAATAGAAGGTCCGAGGGACCCCGCGCAACGCCCAATGATCATCCGCAGCCCGACCTAGAGGCGATGTCGCACAACATGGCGCGCCTCGTCGAGGAATACGGCAAGGCGACCGCGGCCTACCTCAAGCCGATCGAGGAGCGCCGCGCCAAGACCGGCATGGCCGACGAGATGTCGGACATGGTCAAGACGCTCGTCCACGTCACCGAGCGCTGGCTGATCGACCCGCAGAAGGCGATCGAGGCGCAGGCGCGGCTCGGCACCTCGTTCTTCGACATCTGGTCGTCCTCCCTGCGCCGGATGCAGGGCGAAGACGTCGCCCCCGCCGCCGCGCCGGACCCGAAGGACGCGCGCTTCAAGGACGCGGAGTGGTCCGACAACGCCTACTTCGACTTCCTCAAGCAGGCCTACCTCGCCACCTCCCGCTGGGCGGAGAGCATGGTGGACGAGGCCGAGGGGATCGACGAGGCCACCCGCCAGAAGGCGCGCTTCTACGTGCGCCAGATGTCGAGCGCGCTCTCGCCCTCGAACTTCCTCGGGACGAATCCCGAGCTGATCCGCGAGACCATGCGCGAATCGGGGGCGAACCTCGTGCGCGGCATGCAGATGCTCGCGGAGGACATCGAGGCCGGCGGCGGCGAGCTGAAGATCCGCCAGTCCGACCCGGGCCGCTTCCAGGTCGGCGTCAACCTGGCGACCACGCCGGGCAAGGTCGTCTTCCGCAACGAACTGATCGAACTGCTGCAGTACACGCCCACGACCGACACGGTCCTGAAGCGTCCGCTGCTGATCGTGCCGCCGTGGATCAACAAGTTCTACATCCTCGACCTCAACGAGCAGAAGAGCTTCATCCGCTGGGCGGTCTCGCAGGGGCTGACCGTCTTCTGCATCTCCTGGGTCAACCCGGACGCGCGGCTCGCGGAGAAGAGCTTCGAGCACTACATGCGCGAGGGCGTCTTCGCGGCGCTAGACGCGATCGAGCAGGCGACCGGCGAGAAGACGGTCACCGCCATCGGCTACTGCGTCGGCGGGACGCTGCTGTCCACGGCGCTCGGCTTCATGGCCGCGACGAAGGACGACCGCATCGCCTCGGCGACCCTGTTCACGACGCAGGTCGACTTCACCCACGCCGGGGACCTCAAGGTCTTCGCCGACGAGGTCGGGATCAAGGCGATCGAGGAGACGATGAAGGCGCGCGGCTACCTCGAGGGCTCGCGCATGGCGTCCGCCTTCAACATGCTGCGGCCCAACGACCTGATCTGGCCCTACATCGTCAACGTCTACCTCAAGGGCCAGGCCCCCTTCCCCTTCGACCTGCTGTACTGGAACTCGGATTCGACGCGCATGCCCGCGGCGAACCATTCCTTCTACCTGCGCAACTGCTACCTCGAGAACAACCTCAGTCGCGGCGAGGTGACGATCGGCGGCGAGAAGATCGACCTGAAGAAGGTGAAGATCCCCATCTTCAACCTCGCCACCCGGGAGGACCACATCGCCCCGGCGAAATCGGTCTTCCTCGGCTGCTCGGCCTTCGGCGGCCCGGTCGAGTACGTGCTCGCCGGCTCGGGCCACATCGCGGGCGTCGTCAACCCGCCGGGCAAGGCGAAGTACCAGTACTGGACCGGCGGCGAGCCCCGGGGCGAGCTCGAGGACTGGATCGCGAAGGCCGAGGAGCATCCCGGCACCTGGTGGCCCTACTGGTTCTCGTGGATCGAAGCCCAGGCCCCCGCACGCGTCCCGGCCCGGGAGCCCGGCGCCGGCAAGCTCCCCGCGCTCGGCGACGCGCCGGGGACCTACGTGCTCGTGAAGTCCTGACGCGCCGCCGCGTGGCTCTTTCGCGCGCTCACGCCGCGTCGCGCTCGCCCTCGCGGCGCTCCATCGGGCCGCGGCGCAGCGCGACCAGGAAGGCGCGGACCTCCTCGCCGAGACGGCGGCCCTGGGCTTCCACCTCGCCGGCGGCGGCGAGGACGGCGCTGGCCGACTTGCGCGCCCCCTGCACGTTCTCCGACACGCCATGAATGTTCTCGGTGACGTTCCGGGTGCCCTCGGAGGCCTGCTCGGTGTTGCGCGCGATTTCCGCGGTCGCCGCGGTCTGCGAGGCGATGGCGTTGGCGATCTGGGAGGAGGCCGTGTCGATGTCCGCGATGAGCCGCGCGATCTCCGTGATGGCGTCGACGGCGCCGGACGTCGCCGACTGTAGCTCGCCGACCTGGGAGGCGATCTCCTCGGTCGCCTTCGCGGTCTGGCCGGCGAGCGTCTTCACCTCCGCCGCCACCACGGCGAAGCCGCGCCCCGCCTCGCCGGCGCGGGCGGCCTCGATCGTGGCGTTGAGCGCGAGGAGGTTCGTCTGGTCGGCGATGGCGTTGATCAGCTCCACCACCTTGCCGATCCGCTCCGCCGCGCCCGAGAGGCCGACGACGATCGCCTGGGTCTCGCTCGCGCGGGCGACCGCCTGGCGGGCGCGGTCCGCCGAGCGCTGCGCCTCGTCGACGACCTCCTGCGCGGACGCGGAGAGCTGCGTCGCCGCCGAGGCCACCGTCTCGACCGAGATCGACATCTCCTCGGACGCCGCCGCGACCGCGCTCGCACGCTCGTTCGTCGTCGCCGCGCCGGTCTCCATGCCGGCCGCCATCTCGCCCATCGCGCGCGAGGCGTCGGCGAGCGTGCGCACGATCGCCTCGATCGCAGCCTCGAACGAGGCCGTGGAGGCGTTGAAGGCGGCAACGCGGCCCTCGATCACCTCCGTCGCCTCGTTGATGGTCGTCGCCGCCCCGCCGAGCGCGCCTTCGAGCCCATCGGGAAGAATCCGGCGGAAATACTTGTTGTCGCGCACCGCCGCCATCGACGCTGCTGCCTCGCGCACGAAGGCGTCGATGCGATCCGTGCTGTCGTTGACCTGGTGCATCAGCGCGCCGAGCCCACCGCCCTCGCGGATGCCGACGAGGCGCGCCTCGAAGTCGCCCCGCCCGACGCGGCGCACGACGTCCGTCGTACGCGAGAGCGCCGCATGGACCCTGCTCAGCATCCAGCCCGAGAGGCCGAGCCCGGCGAGCGCCAGCACGCCGAAGCCGAGCGCCGTCGTCGAGCCGAGCACCGGGCCCGTGACCGCGAGCCCAGCCGCGCCGACGCCCGCCAGCGCGAGCCCGATCGCGGCCCTAGAGAGAGAAGACGAATTGGTCATAGTCCTGTCCGTTGCCGGCGATGAGGGAGTTCAGATGGGCGCTCGAGGCGGCAACCGCCTCCTTGCCGTTCCGGTGCGACGCCTCGATTCGCACGAGCTCGCGATAGAGCGGCTCCACGGACGCGATGGCATCGCGGCGCGGCAGGCGGCGATTCGAGTGGAAGCCGCCGACGCGGCGCGCGCCGTCGAAGGAGGGCGTGACGTGGGCGAAGACCCAGTAATGGTCTCCCGCCTTGGTCATGTTCTTCACGTAGGCGAAGACCTCACGCCCGGCGAGGATCGCGTCCCACAGGATCTTGAACACGGCCCGCGGCATGTCCGGATGGCGGATCATCGCGTGCGGCTGGCCGATCACGTCCGCTTCGCCGTAACCCGAGATATTGCAGAATGTTCGATTGGCATATGTGATGCGGCCTTTCAGATCCGTCTTCGAAACGATGAGATCTGCGGCGTCGAACAGGATTTCGCGTTGGGTGGGCTTGATCTGCGTTGCCATGTCCGCCTCGACGGTCCACCGTATTGCCGGCTTCGAACCACTTCTGGCGGATTCACCCTCTAAACTTCGTTAAACGAGGGAGGGGCTGGTGTTTTTCCGAGCACTCGTTCGGATTGCTGTATTGCTAAACGGCCACGAAGGCCTCCACCTCCGCCCGCGTCGGCAGCGGCCCGACCGCCCCATGGCCGCGCACCGAGAGCGCCGCCGCGGCGTTGGCGAAGGCGCCGGCGCGGAGCGGGTCGCCGTGCACCAGGTACTCCGCGAGAAACGCCCCGTCGAAGGCGTCCCCCGCGCCGGTGGCGTCCACCGCCGTCACCCGGCGGGCGGGGATCACCGTCTTCCCGTCGCGGGTCGCGATCATCGCCCCGTCCTTGCCCAGCGTGAGCGCGACGACGCCGGCGCCGAGCCGCAGGTAGGCGTCGCAGATGTCCTCGGGCCGGTCGAGGCCGGTGAGCAGGCGCGCGTCGTCGTGGCCCGGCAGCACGATGTCGGCCATGGACGCCGCCGCCTGGACGATGGCGCGGGCGCGGTCGAGGGGCCACAGCCGCAGGCGCAGGTTCGTGTCGTAGGAGACGAGCGCGCCGGCCGCCTTCGCCGCGCTCATCGCCGCGAACACCATGTCGGTGCAGGACGGCGAGATCGCCTGGCTGATGCCGGACGCGTGGACGATCCGCGCGCGCGCGATCGCGTCGGCGGGCAGCTCGGCGGGCGTCATGAGGCTCGCCGCCGAGCCCTGGCGGTAGTAGCTGAAGTCGTGCCCGTCCGGCCCGTAGCTGATGAAGTAGACGCCGGTGCGCCCGCCCGGCCGGCGGATCACCGAGGACGCGTCGACACCCTCGCGCGCCCAGAGGTCGAGGAAGGCCTGCCCGAACGTATCCTCCCCCACCGCCGTGGCCATGGCGGCGCGGGCGCCGAGCCGCGCGGCGGCGATGGCGACGTTGGAGCAGTCCCCGCCGAAGCCGGGCGCATAGAGCCGCTCGCCGGCGCGCTCGGTCTCGGCGAGCTCCATCAGCGGCTCGCCGATGGAGAGGATGTCGATCGTCTTCTCGGCCATGGGTCGGCTTCCGCTTCAGCGTCCCGGCAGCGCGGCCGGCGCCTCGGGGGAGAGCGCGACGACCTTGCCGGGGTTGAGGATGTCGCGCGGGTCGAGCGCGGCCTTGATCGCGCGCATCGTCTCGAGCGCCACCGGCTCCTTGTAGAGCTTCAACTCGTCTCGCTTGATCAGCCCCACACCGTGCTCGGCGGCGATCGAGCCGTCGTAGGCGTGGACGATGTCGTGCACGATTCGATTGAAACGCTCCCACTCCCCGAGATACGCCGCCTTCTCCATGCCGACCGGCTGGGAGAGGTTGAAGTGGATGTTGCCGTCGCCGAAATGGCCGAAGGCGCACACGCGGATGCCGTCCATCGCCGCCTCGCAGGCGGCCGACGCCTCGACGATGAAGTCGGCGACCCGCGAGACGGGCACAGACACGTCGTGCTTGATCGAGCCGCCCTCGCGGCCCTGCACCTCGGAGAGCATCTCGCGCAGCTTCCAGAGCGCGGCGTTCTGCGCCTCGCTCGCGCCGATCGTCGCGTCCTCGACCAGGCCCTCCTCGATGGCGGCACCGAGCACGGTCTCGATCACGCCCGAGAGATCGGCGTCGGCGCGGGGCGAGGACAGCTCGACGAGGGCGTAGGCGGCGTGGTCGCCTTCCAGCGGCTTCACGACGCCGTCGGCGTGCTTCAGGACGAGCTCGAGGCCGAAGCGGGGGATGTATTCGAACGCGGTGAGCTGGTCCCCCGCCTCCTCGCGCAGGCGCTCGAACACCTTCAGCGCCGCGTGCGGCCCCTCGCAGCCGAGGAAGGCGGTCACCTTCGCCTTGGGCTTGGGGTAGAGCTTGAGCACGGCCGCCGTGATCACGCCGAGCGTGCCCTCCGAGCCGATGAAGAGGTGCTTGAGGTCGTAGCCGGTGTTGTCCTTGCGCAGGCCCTTCATGCCGTTCCAGATCCGCCCGTCGGCGAGCACGACCTCGAGGCCGAGCACCAGGTCGCGGGCGTTGCCGTAGCGCAGCACGCCGGTGCCGCCGGCATTGGTCGCGAGGTTGCCGCCGATCTGGCAGGTGCCCTCGGAGGCGAGCGAGAGCGGGAACAGCCGATCCGCCGCGTCCGCCGCGTCCTGGATCGCCTTGAGCGTCACGCCCGCCTCGACGGTGATCGTCGCGTTGAGCGGATCGAGGGCACGGATGACGTCGAGCCGCGCCAACGACAGCACGATCCCGCCATGCGGCACCCCGCCGCCGACGAGCCCCGTGTTGCCGCCCTGCGGCACCACCGGCACGCCGGCCGCCGCGCATTGCGCCAGCACGAAGGAGACCTCGTGGACGTCCTTCGGGCGCACGACCGCGAGCGCGCGGCCGCGATAGAGACCGCGGCTCTCGACGAGATGCGGCTCGATGTCGGCGAGCGCGGAGACGACCTGGGCGGGCCCCAGCCGCTCGACCAGGCGGGCGACGAGGGCGGCTTCGGCGTTCGGGGCGACGTCGTTCATGCGTGGTCCGCGGGCTGTCGTGGCGCGAATTTCTCTGCGACGCGTCTCCCTTAGCACGACCCGGGGCGGCCGCGTCACCCCCGCGCTTGCGGTGGCCACCGATCCGTGTTTCGACGGCGTCGCGTCACACGAGGGCTTCACGGAAGGGACGGACCCGCCTTGGGCGACATCGCCATGCTCGCCGCCCTGGCGTTCTCCGCCTTCACCTCGGCGACGCTCCTGCCGGGAACCTCCGAGGCCGCGCTCGTGGGCGTGCTCGCGCTCGGCGAGGCGGCGGCGTGGCTCGCGGTGGC
The DNA here is from genome assembly GCF_041514305.1 of Salinarimonas chemoclinalis. Classification (NCBI taxonomy): domain Bacteria; kingdom Pseudomonadati; phylum Pseudomonadota; class Alphaproteobacteria; order Hyphomicrobiales; family Salinarimonadaceae; genus Salinarimonas; species Salinarimonas chemoclinalis. The sequence goes on along the minus strand of NZ_JBGMWH010000002.1, from coordinate 370,778 downwards.
GGTCGCGACGATCGCCAACGTCGCCGGGTCGGTAGTGAACTGGGGCATCGGGCGCTTCCTCGTGCGCTTTCGGCACCATCCACGCTTCCCCGTCTCGCCGGAGCGCTTCGCGCGCACGGAGGCGCTCTATCGGCGCTGGGGCGTGGCCTCCCTGCTCCTGTCGTGGACGCCGATCGTCGGCGATCCGCTCACGGTGATCGCGGGCGTGATGCGCACGCCGCTCGTCGTGTTCCTGCCGCTCGTGATCGTGGCGAAGGGCGGGCGGTACGTCGTGGTGGCGCTGGTGGCGCTCGGGTTCGTGTGAGACGGGCGCCTGCGGGCATGGCGCGCCGCACGAGCCTCCGTTACTGATCGGCGCGACAGAAGCCCGACCCGTGGCACCCCAGAGGCTCGCCGATGACCTTCGTCTTCCCCGCCCCCGAGACCCCGGCGATCCCCATCACCGGCGCGAGCGCGCTGTTTCCCGTTCGCCGGGTCTATTGCGTCGGGCGCAACTACGCCGCCCACGCCCGCGAGATGGGGCACGACCCGGACCGCGAGCCGCCCTTCTTCTTCATGAAGCCGGCGGACGCGCTCCAGCCGGTGCCGGCCGACGCGCTCGCCGAGCACGCCTACCCGCAGATGACGCAGAACTACCATTTCGAGGTGGAGCTCGTCTGCGCGCTCTCCAGCGGCGGGCGCGACGTGACGACCGACGAGGCGCTCGGTCTCGTCTACGGCTATGCGGTCGGCCTCGACATGACGCGGCGCGACCTGCAGGACGAGGCGAAGAGCCTGCGCCGGCCCTGGGCGCTCGCCAAGGGCGCGGACTTCTCGGGCCCGATCGGCCCGATCCACCCGGTCTCGCAGGTCGGCCACCTCGCCACGGGCGAGATCCGGCTCGATGTCGACGGCACCACGCGCCAGACGGGCGACCTCGCCGACATGATCTGGTCGGTCGCCGAGCAGATCGCCTACCTCTCGCGCTACAACGAACTCTTCCCCGGCGACGTGATCTTCACCGGCACGCCCGAGGGCGTCGGCCCGGTCTCCCGCGGGGAGACCATGCGGGCGTCCGTCGCCGGGCTCGGGGCGATCACGCTCCGGGTCGTGTGAGCCTCACGACTGCATCGCGCCGGCCGCACGGCGCATGACGACCCGCGGCAGGAAGCGGTTGAGCCCCATCAGAAGCTTGTTGCGCGCGCCGGGCGTCGAGACCGCGTGGCCGGCGCGGTAGGCCTCGACGCCGATGCGCGCCACCTTCTGCGCGTCCATCCGCCCGCTGCGGAACAGCCGCGAACTCTCCAGGCCGGCACGCGCGCCGAACTCGCTCTCGGTGGCTCCCGGGCACAGCGCGGTGACCGTCACGCCGAAGGGCCGCGCCTCCTCGTGAAGCGCCTCCGACAGCGAGAGCACGTAGGCCTTGGTGGCGTAGTACACAGCCATGTGCGGCCCGGCCTGGAAGGCGGCGAGCGAGGAGACGTTGAGGATCCCGCCCTGCCCGCGCTTGATCAGGTCCGGCAGGAACAGCCGCGAGAGCCGGGTGAGCGACGAGACGTTGAGCTCGATCATCGCCATCTGCTCCTCGAGCCCGAGGTCGACGAAGTCCCCGCGCAGCCCGAACCCGGCATTGTTGACGAGCGTGTGGATCGCCAGCCCCTTCTCGGTCACCGCCGCATGCAGCTCGCCCGGCGCCTCGGTCCGGCCGAGGTCGAGCTCGATCACCTCGACGGCGCCGCGATCGGCCGTGGTCAGCTCGGAGGCGAGCGCCTCGAGCTTCTCGCGCCGGCGCGCCACGAGGACGAGGTTGTGCCCGATGGAGGAGAACTGGCGCGCGATCTCGGCGCCGATTCCGCTCGAGGCTCCCGTGACGATGGTCCAGCGCGTGTACGGCATCGGCTCGCGTCTCCCTCTTCTCGTGGTGCAATGGCGGAACGTAGAGCCTCGCGGCGCGCCTGCCAATGCGACGCGCGACGGAGCGGTTCCGATATCGCCGCTGCAACGCCGCCCGTTCGCCGGCTGCGCGACCCTTCCCACCGGGAGGTGCTTGGTCTATAGACCCCCACACATCGCGATCCTGGCCGCTCCGCGCGGCCGGGCCGCTCGGCACGAGGCTCACGCGTTCGCGCGCGGGCCTCTTTTCATGACGACCGGGTCATGACGCGCGGGCGGCCCCTTCGAGCACGAGACCGTCATGCCCAAACGCACCGATATCTCCTCGATCCTCATCATCGGCGCGGGGCCGATCATCATCGGCCAGGCCTGCGAGTTCGACTATTCCGGCACGCAGGCGGTCAAGGCCCTCAAGGAGGAGGGCTACCGGATCGTGCTGGTGAACTCCAACCCGGCGACGATCATGACCGATCCGGAGCTGGCGGACCGCACCTACGTCGAGCCGATCACACCCGAGATCGTCGCCAAGATCATCGAGAAGGAGCGCCCGGACGCGCTGCTCCCCACGATGGGCGGCCAGACCGCGCTCAACTGCGCGCTCTCGCTCCAGCAGATGGGCGTGCTCGACAAGTTCGGCGTGGAGATGATCGGCGCCAAGGCGGAGGCCATCGACATGGCCGAAGACCGCCAGCTCTTCCGCGAGGCCATGGCGCGAATCGGGCTCGAGACGCCCGCTTCGCGGCTCGCCAACGCCTCCGCGCTCAAGAAGAAGTACAAGGACCAGCACCGCGCCGAGATCGCCCGCATCGAGGCGATGGACGTCGACGCCGAGGAGAAGGCGCGCCTCGTCGCCGAGTTCGAGCGCGGCTGGGCCGCGGGCGACATCGAGCGGCGCAAGCGCACCATCGAGTACGCGCTCGGCGAGGCGCTGATGGCGCTCGCCGAGATCGGCCTGCCGGCGATCATCCGCCCGTCCTTCACGCTCGGCGGCACCGGCGGCGGCATCGCCTACAACCGCGAGGAGTTCCTCGACATCGTCGAGCGCGGGCTCGACGCCTCCCCCACCGGCGAGGTCCTGATCGAGGAGAGCGTGCTCGGCTGGAAGGAGTACGAGATGGAGGTCGTCCGCGACAAGGCGGACAACTGCATCATCATCTGCTCCATCGAGAACATCGACCCGATGGGCGTGCACACGGGCGATTCGATCACGGTGGCGCCGGCGCTGACGCTCACCGACAAGGAATACCAGATCATGCGCGACGCCTCGATCGCGGTGCTCCGCGAGATCGGCGTCGAGACCGGCGGCTCGAACGTGCAGTTCGCCATCAACCCGGCGAACGGCCGCATGGTCGTGATCGAGATGAACCCGCGCGTGTCGCGCTCCTCCGCGCTGGCCTCGAAGGCGACGGGCTTCCCCATCGCCAAGGTCGCGGCGAAGCTCGCCGTGGGCTACACCCTCGACGAGATCGCCAACGACATCACCGGGGGCGCGACGCCGGCCTCCTTCGAGCCGACGATCGACTACGTCGTCACCAAGATCCCGCGCTTCGCGTTCGAGAAGTTCCCAGGCGCCGAGCCGACGCTGACCACCGCCATGAAGTCGGTGGGCGAGGCGATGGCGATCGGCCGCTCCTTCCCCGAGAGCCTGCAGAAGGCGCTGCGCTCGCTCGAGACCGGGCTCACCGGCCTCGACGAGATCGAGATCGAGGGCATCGGCAAGGGCGACGACGAGAACGCCATCAAGGCGGCGCTGGGCACGCCCACCCCCGACCGCCTGCTCAAGGTCGCCCAGGCGCTGCGGCTGGGGACGTCGATCGAGGACGTGCACGCCTCGTGCATGATCGACCCGTGGTTCCTCGAGCACCTGAAGGACATCGTCGACACCGAGGCGAAGGTCCGCACGCTCGGCCTGCCGACGACGCCCGGGGCGCTGCGCCGCCTCAAGGCGATGGGCTTCTCGGACGCGCGCCTCGCGGTGCTCGCGAACCTGGAGGAGGCGGAGGTGACGGCGAAGCGCCGGGCGCTCGGCGTGCGCCCGGTGTTCAAGCGCATCGACACCTGCGCGGCCGAGTTCGCCTCCCCCACCGCCTACATGTATTCGACCTACGAGGCGCCCTTCGGCGGCGCGCCGGTCGACGAAGCGCAGCCGAGCGACCGGACCAAGGTGGTCATCCTCGGCGGCGGGCCCAACCGCATCGGGCAGGGCATCGAGTTCGACTATTGCTGCTGCCACGCCTGTTTCGCGCTCGGCGACGCCGGGTACGAGACGATCATGATCAACTGCAACCCGGAGACCGTCTCGACGGACTACGACACGTCCGATCGGCTCTACTTCGAGCCGCTCACCGCCGAGGACGTGCTGGAGATCCTGGAGACGGAGCGCGGGGCCGGGCGGCTGCACGGCGTCATCGTGCAGTTCGGCGGGCAGACGCCGCTCAAGCTCGCCCGCGCGCTCGAGGACGCGAACGTGCCGATCCTCGGCACCTCGCCCGACATGATCGACCTCGCCGAGGACCGCGACCGCTTCAAGCGCCTGCTCGACAAGCTCGGCCTCAAGCAGCCCAAGAACGGCATCGCCTACTCCGTCGAGCAGTCGCGCCTCATCGCCCAGGATCTCGGCCTGCCCTTCGTGGTGCGCCCCTCCTACGTGCTCGGCGGGCGCGCCATGGCGATCATCCGCGACGAGACGCAGTTCGAGGACTACCTGCTCGGCACCCTGCCCTCGCTGATCCCCTCCGACGTCAAGGCGCGCTACCCCAACGACAAGACGGGGCAGATCAACACGGTGCTGGGCAAGAACCCGCTCCTGTTCGACCGCTACCTCACGGACGCGACCGAGATCGACGTCGACGCGCTGTGCGACGGCGAGGACGTCTTCATCGCCGGCATCATGGAGCACATCGAGGAGGCGGGCATCCACTCGGGCGACTCGGCCTGCTCGCTGCCCCCGCGCACGCTGTCGCCGGAGACCATCGCCGAGTTGGAGCGCCAGACGAAGGCGCTGGCGCTCGCGCTCGACGTCGGCGGTCTCATGAACGTGCAATACGCGATCAAGGACGGCGCGATCTACGTGCTCGAGGTGAACCCCCGCGCCTCGCGCACGGTGCCCTTCGTCGCCAAGGTGATCGGCGAGCCGATCGCCAAGATCGCCTCGCGCATCATGGCCGGCGAGGCGCTGGCGAGCTTCGGGCTCGGCGAGCGCGCGGCGCCGCGCGAGCACATCGCGGTGAAGGAGGCCGTGTTCCCCTTCGCCCGCTTCCCCGGCGTCGACGTGTTGCTCGGGCCGGAGATGCGCTCGACCGGCGAGGTGATCGGGCTCGACCATTCCTTCGGCATCGCCTTCCTCAAGAGCCAGTTCGGCTCGGGCACGATGCTGCCGAGGGCCGGAACGGTCTTCGTGTCGGTGCGCGACGAGGACAAGCCGGGCATCCTTCCCGCGGTGCGCATGCTCGCGGATCACGGGTTCACCATCCTCGCGACCACCGGCACGCAGCGCTTCCTCGCCACCGAAGGCGTGAAGGCCAAGCGCGTCAACAAGGTGCTGGAGGGACGCCCCCACATCGTCGATTCGATCAAGAACGGCGACGTCCACCTCGTCTTCAACACGAGCGCGGGCGCGGGCGCGCTCTCCGATTCCCGGTCGCTGCGCCGGGCGGCCCTCTTGCATAAGGTCCCGTACTACACCACTCTCGCAGGAGCGATCGCGGCCGCGGCGGGCATCGAGGCCTACCTCGGTGGCGATCTCGAAGTGCGGGCGCTGCAGGACTATTTCGCCTGAAGCGCACCCCGCGCCCGGTGCACCGGCGCGCGGCTCCCGCCACATCCCCAACCGCCTCAGCGCGGAGCGCCCGGCACGGCCGCTCCGCGCTACGGCTTTTTCGCGTCGGTGAGACAAGACATGGACAAGGTCCCGATCACGGCCCCGGGCTACAGGAAGCTCGAGGAGGAGCTCAAGCAGCGCCAGCAGGTCGAGCGCCAGCGGATCATCCAGGCGATCTCCGAGGCGCGCGCGCTCGGCGATCTCTCCGAGAACGCGGAATATCACGCGGCCAAGGAGGCTCAGTCCCACAACGAGGGCCGCATCCTGGAGCTCGAGAGCCTGATCTCCCGCGCCGAGGTGATCGAGCCGGCGAAGCTCTCCGGGGACCGCGTCAAGTTCGGCGCGACCGTGAAGCTGATCGACGAGGACACCGAGGAGGAGAAGGTCTACCAGATCGTCGGCGAGCCGGAGGCGGACGTGCATTCCGGTCGCGTGTCGATCGGCTCGCCGATCGCCCGCGCCCTCATCGGCAAGACGGTGGGCGACACCGTCGAGGTCCACACCCCCGGCGGCGGCAAGTCCTACGAGGTGATGAGCGTCGAGTTCCGCTGATCGCGGCGGCGCCTTCGCGCCGCCGCCGAACCCCACGCACGGTGCGGGGTTGAGCCTCCCGACGAACGCCCGGCGCGTGCCCCGCACGCGCCCGGCGCCACCCCCGAGGAGGACGTCATGCCCGCCCACCCCTTACCCGCCGCCCTCCCGCGGCTCGTGCTTCGGTCGCTCGCCGCGCTCGTCCTCGCCTTCGGCGCGCTCTCCGGCCAGGCCGCCGCGCAGCCCGCCGTGCTGATCGGCGAGATTCGCGTCGACGTGTCGCCGCTGCGGGAGAAGGGCGTGGGCGACTACGCGGACCTGCTCCGGACGAGCCTCGAGCGCGCGCTGGAGGACCGCTTCGCCGGCCGGCTCGGCGCGGGTGGATCGCGGCTCACCGTCGTGCTCGAGCGCTTCGAGCTGCGGGGCTGGGGCTCGGGCGAGAGCGACGACGGGCCGTTCGGCTTCGGCATGCCCGGCGGCGGCTCCCTCGCGGCGGACGAGCTCGCAGGGGTCGCGACCTTGAGCGAGGGCGGCCGCGTGCTCGCCCGCGAGCCGTTGCGCGTCGCGCTTCCGCCCGGCCAGTCCGGCCCCTGGCATACGCCCGACTTCGAGCAGCGCCGCGCCGTCGCGCTGGCCGAGAGCTTCGCCGGCTGGCTCGCGCGACGGCTGTGACTGATCAGCCGGGGCGCCGCAGGCGCAGGAGCGGATGCGGCCTGTTGCGGCTGTCGGTCTCCTGCCGCCCCTTCTCGACGAAGCCGAGCCGCCGATAGAAAGCGCGCGCGCCGGTGTTCGCCTCGTACACGTCGACGGCGAGCCCGCCCTTCCGCTCGGCCGCATGGAGCACGAGCGCGCGACCGATCCCCCGCCCGTGCCACGCCGGATCGACGAACAGGCCGCCCACGATGTCGCCGAGGAGCGCCACGAAGCCCACCACCCGCCCGTCCTCCTCGGCGACGGCGATCTCCGCCTTCGGCAGGTAGACGTCGCGCACGAGGACCGCGTCGGCAGCGAGGGCGTTCTCGCCGAGGAAGGGGTGCCCCGCACGCGAGGCGTCGCGCCAGACGGCGAGGCAGGCGTCCGCGTCGCGGGCGGCGTCGTAGGGGCGGATCGTCATGGGGCTATGCATCTCCCGTCTCGATTCCGCGCAGGATGAGTTCGATTCCGGCACGGAAGGCCTCGTCGACGTCGCCCCCGAGGCGAAACAGCCCCGCGTTCTCGATCGAGACGAAGCCGTGCAGGTAGGCGGTGAGCGTCCGCGCGGCGGCGAGCGCCCTGCCCGCACCGACCAGCGCGGCGAGAGCCTCCAGCGCGGGAGCGACGGCATCGCGCCGCGCCGCGTCGACCTCCACGCCGCGTGTCGCCTCCGGCGCGTAGATCTGCGCGTAGGCGTGCGGGTTCTCGCGGGCGAAGCGTCGGAAGGCGTGGGCCTGCGCCTCCAGCGCGGCGAGCGGGGCGCGCCCGAGGGCGGCCTCGCCCAGCATCGCCCCCAGGCGCGCGAGCGTGTCGGACTCGAGGGCGGCGAGGAGCGCCTCGCGGCCCTCGAACCGCTTGTAGAGCGACGGCGGGCGCACCCCGACCGCGTCCGCCACGGCCTGCATCGTCAACGCGCCGAGCCCGTGCGCCTCGAGGATCCGGCGCGCGGCCACGAGGATCGCGGCGTCGCTCGTCTTGGCGGGCGCGGGCATCCGCTCACGCCTTCCGAACGCGGTCGGCGCGCCCGATCGGACCCAGATGCGTGTCGGCGAAGCCGCTCGCATGCTTGAGGCCGTAGCCGAGCGCCCGGTCGAAGCCGATGTGAGACGTCCAAACGGCCGCCGCCGCGAGGAGAGCGGGGCCGACTTGCAGGTCGACGTGGAGGCCGACGAGGCCGAGCGCCACCGGCCCGACATAGGAGTGAGCCATGTTGTAGACGAGGGCGCCGACGCGGGCATTCGCCAGATACGCGAGGATGGCGAGATCCGGCAACAGGAACCCGGCGGCGAACGCCCACCACGGCGCGTCGAGCCATGCATAGAGCGCGACTGCCGCGCACAGGGCGGCGAGCCCCTCCGCACGCAGGAGACTTCGCATCGCGCCGCCCGAAGCCATCACCACCACCTCCGTCATCGATGGCGAAGGCTAATACTCATATCCTTCTTCTCCGTCAACTCTTTCCGCCGTCGTTCGCCCGCACCGCGGCGCGGCGCGCGGTATCGTCGTCGTGGATTCTGTCGGCCATGTTCGCCTCCTCGATCCGGAAGGGGCGAACGCGGCGGGCCGCCCGGGGTTCGCGGAGGCCGCGCGCGAGCGGGTTCGATGCCGGCGGAGAAAAACGGTCCGTTAGTCATTCGTTCACCATGTTCGCCCAGCATCCAGACGTCATGATCAAGCGACCTCCCCTCCCCCGCGCGCTGCGCGCGCTCCTCGCCCTCGGCCTCGCCGCGACGGCCGGCGCGACCGCCCTCCCCGCGCCCGCTGCGGCGCAGGCGCAATTCCGCTCCTGCCTGTCCGAGCTGCGCGGCCAGGCCGCCCGCAACAACGTCTCGACCGCGACCTTCGACCGCGCGCTCGCGAGCGTCGAGCCGGACATGAGCCTGCTCGAGCTGCTCGATCGGCAGCCGGAGTTCCGCACCGCGATCTGGGACTACATCGCCGGTCTCGTCGACGAGGAGCGTGTCGAGGACGGACGGCGGGCGATGGCGCAGTACCCCAACGCCCTGGCGTTGGCGCAGGAGCGCTGGGGTGTCGATCGCCACGTGATCGTCGCGATCTGGGGCGTCGAGTCGAACTACGGCCGCAACATGGGCAAGCGCCCGCTGCTGCAGTCGCTCTCCACCCTATCGTGCTTCGGTCGGCGCCAGAGCTTCTTCCGCGGCGAGCTGTTCGCCACCCTCCAGATCCTGGAGCGTGGCGAGATCCCGGTCGAGCAGCTCACCGGCTCGTGGGCGGGCGCCTTCGGCCAGACGCAGTTCATACCCTCGACGTACCAGCGCCTCGCGGTCGATTTCGACGGTGACGGCAGGCGCGACATCGTCGGCTCGACGGTCGACGCGCTGGGCTCGACGGCGAACTACCTCGCACGCTCCAACTGGCGGGCGGGCGAGCCCTGGGGCTACGAGGTGCGCCTGCCGGCGGGCTTCCCGGAGAGCCGCACCGGGCGGCGAAACAAACGGGCCCTGTCCGACTTCGCCGGCATGGGCGTGCGGCGGATCGACGGAGGCGCGCTGACCGGGCCCGGCCAGGCCGCTATTCTGGCGCCGTCGGGCACGAACGGGCCGGCCTGGGTCGTGTTCCGGAACTTCGACGCGATCTTCTCCTACAATCAGGCAGAGTCCTACGCGCTCGCCATAGCGCTCCTGTCCGACCGCCTCGCAGGCCGCCCCGGCATCCAGACGCCCTGGCCGACGGACGATCCGCCGCTGTCGCGCGAGGAACGCCGCGAGGTGCAGGTCCAGCTCCTGCGCCGCGGCTACGCCATCGGCGACGTCGACGGGATCATCGGCTCCAAGACCCGCGAGGCGATCAAGGACGTGCAGGTGCGCCTCGGCCAGGAGCCCACCGGGCGCGCCGGCCGGCGCTTCCTCGACGCGTTGCGCGCGGGCGGCTGAGGCCGCAGCCGGCCGCGGCACCCGTCAGCGTGACCTCTCGATGGCACGCGCGACGACGGCACGCACGTCGGGATCGCGCAGGAACAGGTCGTGGTTGAGGACGCCCGAGCCGAACTCGGACGCGTCCGCCACGCGCACGCCGAGCCCGGCGAGCCGCTCGCGATCCGCCGCCCCCGCCCGCACCACGCCGCCGGCGAGGCGTCGCGAGAGCGCCAGCGCGCGGTCGTTCCGGGCGCTGATGACCGTGATGCGCTGCGCGTCGACGCCGAGCCGCTCGACCCCCTGCGCGAACAGGTCGATGTCGACGTCGGGAGAGGCCAGCACCACGGCGCCGATCCGCGCCATCGCCGCGTCACCCCCGCTGGCGCGCACGGAGCGCAGCGTCTCCAGGGTCAGCAACGAGCCCATGGAATGGGCGACGATGTGCACGCGCCCTCCACTCTCGCTGCGCGCGAGGGTGAGGATCAGCTCCTCCAGCGCGTCGCGCGACCAAAGCGCGCTCTCGCGATCGTAGCCGTAGTCGAAGGTGGCGCCGCCGGAGGGCCAGGTGAACAGCCCGCTGGCGCCGCGAAAGCCGATGCCCGCCGCGAGCTCGGCGGCGCCCGCGGCCGCCGTCTCGAAGGTTTCGCGAAAGCCGTGGACGTAGATCAGCACGTCGCGCCCCACCGCGGCGCGGGCGAAGGCCTCGGCGGGCTCGGCGCGCACGACGGGGCCGACGCCCACGACGCCCCACCGGGCGTCGAAGGGCGAGAGCGAGGCGAGCACGCCCGAGCTCGGCGGCGCGAGCGTGGCCTGCGCGAAGGCGAGCCCCGCGCCGCGCTCGGCGACGAAGAAGGGCGAGGCGCCCGCATCGGCGGCGGGCGCGCGCGTCGTCGCCACGAGCAGGGTCTGGGACCCGGCACTCGCGGCGTTCGGAGCCGTGGCGCCGGCGAGGTTGCAGGCGCCGAGCGCCAGCGCGAGACCCAGCGCGGCGAGGCGAGGCGCGGGACGCGGCGGCGGTGCGGGAACGGTCGTCGGAGAGGTCATGGTGCGGCGGCCGTGCGGTGCGCGGGGGACCCGCGCTCACTGCGCCGCGATCGTGGCGAGGGTGCGGCCGTCGCAGGGCGGATCAGACCAGCGCGGGCGCCCTCTGCGGGTGGGCGGCGGGCTCCGTCGAGATCTCGTGCCACCAGGTCCAGCACTCGGTCTCCACCGCGGCCATGACCGGGCGCGAGGAGGGGAAGCGCTTATCGGTGTTGAACGCGTCGCGCAGCAGCGCGAGCCGCGCGTTGGCGGCATTGCGCTGGTCTTCGGAGCCGACCTCGCGGACGTAGAGCAGGCGGGCGAAGATCTCGCGGTTGGGGGCGCGCGCCGCCATGCTCAGGCCTCCTGCTGGAAGTTGTTCAGGTACTGCGAGGTGATGTCGTCCGCGTTGCGGGCCGACCAGGCCGAATAGCCGGCGGCGATGGTCGTCGGCGGGACGTTCTGCGGCGGAGCGGCGGCCTGCTGCACGGGCGCGCCCGCGACGAGCGGACCCTGACGGGGCGCCTCGCTTCCCTGCTGCGCCTGCGGCTGCGCGAGCGCCTGCTGGAACTCGGCATCGGACGGCCGCTCGCCGGGAAGCCGCGGGCTCCCCGTGTAGCCGGGGACGGCGATCCCGAGCGGATTGAACAGCTTGTCGTTGCTCATCGTCCTACAATGCTCTTTCTGCATCGAAAACCACCCACTACATAAACGAAGACGCGCTGATATGCAAGATGCGACGTTCGACTAACGCATCTGAACAACACTGCACGGCTCTAGGCGGAACACACCGCCGGGGTGCGGGCTCGATGCGGGGAGCCGATAATGTGGATGCATGACGTGCATCCTGTTCTCATGAAGAAGTCCCGCGGCCAATCCGCGGAGGACGCGAGAACGGCTCTCGCGCTTCGCTGCTCGACGCGGTAACCCGGGCGACGGTGCCGCGTTCCGCGGCGAAGGAGGCGACGCGCCATGGCCGCCGTGGACAAGCCCGCTCTCGACGTCGCGAGCCTGGAGGCGAAGCTCCTGGCGGGGGACCGCGCGGCGCTCGCCCGGGCCATCACGCTCGTCGAATCGAAGCGGCCCGACCGCCGCATCGCAGCGGCGACGCTCATCGACTCGCTTCTCCCGCGCACCGGCGCCGCCGTGCGGGTGGGAATCACCGGCGTGCCGGGGGTGGGCAAGTCGACCCTCATCGATTCGCTCGGCACGATGTTGACCGCGCGCGGTCATCGGCTGGCGGTGCTCGCCGTCGATCCCAGCTCCTCGCGCACCGGCGGCTCGATCCTCGGCGACAAGACGCGCATGGCGCGCCTGGCCGTCGATCCGAACGCCTTCGTGCGCCCCTCCCCTTCCTCCGGCACGCTCGGCGGCGTCGCCGCGCGCACCCGCGAGACGATGCTCCTGTGCGAGGCCGCGGGCTTCGACGTGGTGCTGGTCGAGACCGTCGGCGTGGGCCAGTCCGAGACGGCGGTGGCGGATCTCACCGACTTCTTCCTGGTGCTGATGCTGCCGGGGGCGGGCGACGAGCTGCAGGGGATCAAGAAGGGCGTGCTCGAGATCGCCGACATGATCGCGGTCAACAAGGCCGAGGAGGAGAACGCCGGGCGCGCGCGCCGGGCGGCGGCGGAGTATCGCACCGCGCTCTCCATCCTGGCTCCGGCCTCGCCCCTGTGGACACCGCCCGTCGTGACCTGCTCGGGCCTCTCCGGCGCGGGGCTCGACGACGTCTGGGCGCGCGTCCTCGACCATCGCGCCCGCCACGAAGCGAAGGGCCTCCTCGCCGAGCGGCGCCGACGCCAGGACGTGAAGTGGATGTGGGCGCTCGTCGACGAGCGCCTGCGCGCCCGCCTCACGGGCGACGCGGGGACCCGCGACCTGCTCGCGCGGCTCGAACGAGCGGTCGGGGCCGGCGAGACCTCGCCCACGGCGGCGGCCGAGCAGGTGGCGCGACATCTCGGCCTGTGATCGCCTGCGTTGGGGTGGTCGAGTTAACCGGAGATTCGAGAAGATCGTCTAGTTCTGGACAGCGAGGATACCCCGGGGAGTACACGACGATGCTGGACGAGCTGGCGCGCCTATCGACGGATGCGTCATCGGAGGGGCGCAGGCGTCTCCTCAACGCGGTCACGGATCTGTTCCTGCACGATTCCGAGCCGAGCGAGGGGGCGCAGGAGCACTTCTCGGACATCGCCAACCGCTCGCTCGAGAAGATGGACACCCCCGACCGCAAGGACTACGCGGACCGCGTCGCAGCGGAGCCGCAACTCCCCCGGGCCGTCGCGACGACGCTCGCCGGCGACCCCGATGCCGACGTCGCGCGCCTCGTGCTCAAGCTCTCCCCCGTCCTCACCGACGCCGACCTCGCGGCGATCGCGGTGACGCATTCCCAGGCCCACCTCCACGCCATCGCCGAGCGCGCGACGCTCTCGGAGAACGTCACCGAGATCCTGGTGGACCGCGGCGACAAGCAGGTGCTGCGCACCGTCTCCGGCAACGAGGGCGCCGCCTTCTCCGATCGCGGCTTCGAGAGGCTCGTCGAGCGCGGCGGGCGCGACGCCGCCGTGCGCCAGAACCTCGAGAGCCGCCGCGAGAGCCTGCCCGTCTCCCAGGCACGCCGCGTCCTCCAGATCGCCGCCCAGGCGGCGCAGAAGTCGGACGCCGGGCACCAGGTCGAGCTCATCTCCGGCGATGCGCCCAAGCGCGTCGTGCGCGAGGCGCGCGAGCGCCGGCTCGAGCTCAAGCTGCTCGTCGCCGACCTCAAGGACGGACGGCGCACGGTCGACGACGTCGTCTCGATCCTCGCCCGCGACGACCGCGCCTTCGACCTCGCCCAGGTGATCTCGACCTTCTCGGACATCCCCAACGCCCAGGCCCTGCGCGCCCTGCTCCAGCCGGAGACCTCGGGCATCGCGGTCGCCTGCAAGGCGCTCGGCCTCGGCGCCGAGGCCTTCCGCAAGGTGCTCGAGCTGCGCACGAAGCGGCTCGGCCTGCCCGAGGCCGGCATCGACGCGGACGTCGCCGGCTACGGGACGCTGCCGGCCGAGACGTCCGAGCGGGCGATGCGGTTCCTCAAGATGCGCGCGAAGGTGTCCTGAGGGGCCGCCTGTCCGCGCGCTCTACGCCGCCGCGCGCCGTTCCCGGGCGAGCAGGCCGTCGAGGTGGCGGGCGATGGCGCGCATGCCGGAGACGCCGGCCTTGGCTTCCGCCTGCGGATTGTAGTTCGTGTTCGTGTTGACGTCGTAGGCGAAGCGCCGGCCGGTCGCGTCCTCGATGACCTCGATCCCGGCGATCCCGATGCCGTTCTCGGCCAGCATCCGCTCGAGCGCCGGTATGTCCGGGTTCTCGTAGCCCGGCACGACGGTGAACTTGTCCGCCGGCGCCACCGCCGGGCAGGCGGCGTCCCCGATCGCGGCCGTTTCGCGGGCGGCCTCGATCGAGCACGCATCCGCCGGGCACAGCTCGAAGCCCTCGGACGTGTCGACCCGCACCGCGTAGAGGAAGCGCCCGCCGACGAATTCGAGGCGCGTCACGAAGGGCTCGGGCGCCTGCACGTAGCGCTGCACGAGGGTGATCCCGTCGAGCGGCTCCTCGAAATCCTCCGAGGCGAGGTGCTCCGCGAGCGCCGCCGCCGACAGGAACAGCCGCACGCCGAGCCCCTTGCCGCCGCGGTTGTGCTTGAGGATCAGCGGGAAGCCGAGCCGCTCGGCCGCATCGGCGATGTGTTCCCGACCGACGACCGCGAGCGTGTCCGGCGTCGCGATGCCGTGGGCGGCGAGCGCCTCGTACTGCGCGACCTTGGACACCTCCAGCCGCAGCGCGCGGCTGTCGTTCACCACCGTGCGTCCGTGGCGCTCGAGCCAGGCGAGCACGGCGGCGGTGTACTCGGGCGCATGGCGATGGCCGCGCGTGTGCGACGACGCGCTCATGCGGTTGTAGAACACGCCCTCCGGCGGCGCCTCGCGCAGGTCGAGCACGCCGCGGTCGAGGAACCACTCCTGGTAGGGCGTACCCAGTTCCGCGAAGGCCGCGCGAAGCGGCACGACCCAGGCGTCGTTCTCGTGGATGACGTGGACCTTCGGGGTGCGGGCGGCGGGCATGGCGTTTCTCCTGTGGCGAGGAGGAGATAACCCGCCGACGGCCGGAATTGAAGAGTAAATCCGATCACGAACGTGTTTTGCATAATTTCACTCACGCGGGCGGATTTTACCCCTCCCCCAGCGGCCGCATCACAGCCCACAGCGCGCTCTTCGCCTCGAAGCCGACGCCCGGCACGTCCGGCATCGCGATGCGGCCGTCGACGACCGGCGTGCCGTCGGCGAAGCCGCCGAAGGGGGCGAACACGTCCGGGTAGCTCTCGTTGCCGCCGAGCCCCAGCCCCACCGCGATGTTCAGCGCGAACTGGTGCCCGCCGTGGGGCACGCAGCGCCGCCGCGACCAGCCGTGGGCGGCGAGCACGTCGAGGGTGCGCAGGTACTCCACGAGCCCGTAGGAGAGCGCCGGGTCGAACTGCAGGATGTCGCGATCCGGCCTCAGGCCCCCGTGCCGGATCAGGTTGCGCGCGTCCTGGTGCGAGAACAGGTTCTCGCCCGTCGCCAAGGTCGGCGCGTAGAGCGTGGCGAGCGCGGCGTGCTCAAGGTAGTCGAGCGGATCGAGCGGCTCCTCGTACCAGCGCAGGCCGTAGGGTGCGATCGCCCGGCCGAAGCGGATCGCCTCCTCGAGCGAGAAGCGGCCGTTGACGTCCACGCACAGCCGCGACCCGTCCCCGCCGAGCACGTCGAGCACGGCCTCGATGCGGGCGAGATCCTCCGCGAGCGGCACGAGGCCGACCTTCATCTTCACCGTGGAATAGCCCCGGTCGAGGTAGGAGCGCATCTCGTCGGCGAGCGCGTCGAGCCCCTTGCCGGGATGGTAGTAGCCGCCCGCGGCGTAGACCCAGGCGGTCTCGTCGGCGCGCCCGTCATTGTGACGATCGGCCAGGAGCCGCCAGAGCGGCACCCGGTGCGCCTTCGCCAGCGCGTCCCATAGCGCCATGTCGAGCACGCCCACCGCCACCGAGCGCTCCCCGTGCCCGCCCGGCTTCTCGTTCTTCATCATCAGGTCCCAGGCCTTGTGCGGGTCGATGAACCCGTCCGCCCCCTGGTAGGCGTCGGGCGCCGCCTCGCGCAGCCGCGGGATGAAGCGCTCGCGCAGGAGGCCTTGCGGCGCATAGCGGCCGTTCGAGTTGAACCCGTAGCCGACGACGCGCCGCCCCTCCACGACGAGATCCGTCTCGATCGCCACCACCGAGGCCGTCATCAGCGAGAAGTCGATGTAGGCGTTGGCGATCTGCGACTTGATGGGCGCGACGACGTCGCGGATGGCGGTGATCTTCATCGGGGGCTCCGGGCGGGGGATGGGGCGCGGAGGATAGGGGCGCGGGGGACGCGGGGGAAGGCGAAGGCGTGGGAAGACGGGGTTGGGACCGGGGTGCCGACACCGCAACGCCGCGAATGCCGGCGCGCGTCAGGCGCAGGGACCGTGAAGATCGATTCCCTGATCGAGAACGGCATCGGTCGGCATGAACCCGCCGAGCTCGACACGCATCTTGTTGCGCAGGACCGACTTCAGGCGATCGGCATCGGGGGTTCCGTCCTCGGCGAAGAGACCGAGCGGCTCGGTGACCGACATGCCGAGACCCGCGACCAGCCGTTCGGCCACCCGCGAGGGGCAGTTGCAGCTCGCGCATTGGCCGGGCGCGGGCTCGCCATCCGCGGGTCGTGAGCAGAGCGGACCGCCGAAGTCCGGCGGTGGCTGAGGGCCGGTTCGGCACGAACGGCCCCAGTTGCCACGAACACCGACGGTACCGAGCGTGTCGCACCAGGGGGAGTAGGCTTCGGACAAGGCCAGTGCAGACCGAACGCCACGTGCGTGCTTCGAGCAATAGTCCCGGACGACAGCCCGGATCGACCATTCCGGTGAGCTGAACACGGCATGCCCGACGCTGTCTCGTCCGATGCTTCCGTTCCAGGTGTCGCCCGACGGCTGCATGATGCAGCCATAGTTGTTCATTCGGACGCATCTCAGGCCGCTGCCGGTCAGATCGCTCTCGATGATCGCAGAACCGCCCTTCGTCAGATGATCGACGGCTTGCTGGCGCCAGCCTGGGGCCTCGGTCATGACCTGAGCGACGGAAGCGGTCACGAAGAGCGGCATGAGGAACGCAGCGAGAATGTAGATCCTGCCGAACATGGGCGACCTCCAGATCGATCATTTTCTCGAGACCAATCTAAAATCATCAAGTTGCGATTGCAAATACCCTCGCAAAGCTCTGGACCGAGCCGGAGAGACGGCCTCCCCCGTTCTCTTGGCACGCTGGAATCTTGCACCCCAGCAAGCGCATCTGTGCAGGGCGCGGATGAGCTTTCCGGGTCCGCAGGGGCCATCTATTTCACAGCCGGACGCTGGAGCCCGCCCATGACCGCACACACCCCCCTCGACCTCGACACGCGCCTCGGCTGGCCCGCCGACCTGCGCGTGCTGCTCGACCGCTACCCGCGGGAGGTCTGGCCGGCGCATCCGAATCTGGGCGCCACCGCGCGGTTCTGGATCGCCAAGCACGACATGTTCCGCGAGCTGGGCGGCGCGCTCCAGGGCGCGACGAAGGCGCTGCGCGAGGGCGAGGTGGCGGCGGGGCCGTTCCGGGGGTGGTTCGCGCCGCGGCTGCGGCTCTTCCTCGGCGAGCTGGAGGGGCACCACCAGATCGAGGATCACGCCTATTTCCCGCTCTTCCGCGCGGCGGACGCGCGGCTCGTGCGCGGCTTCGACGTGCTGGAGGGCGACCACGAGGCGATCCACCACGCGCTCGAGGTCACCGCCGAGCGCGCCCGCGCCTTGCTCGTCGCGCCCGAGACCGACCAGGACGCCCTGCGCCGCGCGGCCGATGCCTACGCCGACCAGGCGGACCGCCTGCTCGCGAGCCTGCTGCGCCACCTCGACGACGAGGAGGACCTGATCATCCCGATGATCCTCGACCGGACGGAGGGCGGGCTGGGGATCTGAGGCGTGCCGAAGGGGCGGCGCGGCGCGCGCCCCCTCGCGCGATCGCCCCCGCTCAATCCACGTCCTCGACGTCCGCCGTCGTGCCGTACACCCGCTGCGCGAGCGCCGCCTCCATGAACGGATCGAGGTCGCCGTCGAGCACGTCGTCGGGGCTCGTCGACTGTGTTCCCGTGCGCAGGTCCTTCACTAGCTGGTATGGCTGGAGCACGTAGGAGCGGATCTGGTGGCCCCAGCCGATGTCGGTCTTCGAGGCGCTCTCGGCGTTGGCCTTCTCCTCGCGCTTCTTCAGCTCGGCCTCGTAGAGACGCGCGCGCAGCATGTCCCAGGCCTTGGCCCGGTTCTTGTGCTGGGAGCGCTCCTGCTGGCAGGCGACCACGATGCCGGTGGGGAGGTGCGTGATGCGCACGGCGGAATCGGTCGTGTTGATGTGCTGGCCGCCGGCGCCGGAGGCGCGGTACGTGTCGATGCGGCAGTCGCTCTCGTTGACCTGGATGTCGATCCGGTCGTCGACGACGGGGTAGACCCACACCGAGGCGAAGGAGGTGTGCCGGCGCGCGGCGGAATCGTAGGGCGAGATGCGCACCAGCCGGTGCACGCCCGATTCGGTCTTGAGCCAGCCGTAGGCGTTGTGGCCCTTGATCATCACGGTCGCGCCCTTGATGCCCGCCTCCTCGCCCTCGGCGATCTCCATCACCTCGACCTTGAAGCCGTGCTTGTCGGCCCAGCGCATGTACATGCGCTGGAGCATCTGGGCCCAGTCCTGGCTCTCGGTGCCGCCGGCGCCGGAATGAACCTCGAGGTAGGTGTCGTTCGCGTCCGCCTCGCCCGAGAGCAGGCTCTCGACCTGCCGGCGCTGCGCTTCCGCCTCGATGCCGCGGATGGCGGCCTCGCCCTCCTGCACGGTCGCCTCGTCGTCCTCGGCGCCGCCGAGTTCGATGAGCGTGATCGCGTCGTCGAGCTCCTGCTCGAGGCGGGTGATGGCCGCGATCGAATCCTCGAGCGTGGTGCGCTCGCGCATCAGCTTCTGCGCGGCCTCGGGGTCGTTCCAGAGTTCGGGGTTCTCGGAGGCGGCGTTCAGCTCCGCGAGGCGGCGTTGTGCGGTATCCCAGTCAAAGATGCCTCCTCAGCAGCCCTATGGACTGCTTGGCGGTCTCGACCAGCTGTTCGATCTCGGCGCGCATGGGCCCTCGAAGCTCGGCTGTGGCGGGGTGAAACGGCGGCGCGGCCCGTCGGGGCCGCGCCGCCCGGTGATATATGGAAGGCGGCTCGGGTGTAAACCCGGGCCTCGGCTCACGCCGCCCGGGTCATGTCCTCCGCCTGCGCCTCGAACAGCCGGCGGTACACGCCGTCGGGCAGGCCGAGGAGCGCGCCGTGCGGCCCCTCCTCCACGATGCGGCCGCGGTCGAAGACGAGGATGCGGTCGAGCGTGCGCACCGTCGACAGACGGTGGGCGATGACGATCGCCGTGCGGCCCTTCATCAGCCGCTCCATCGCCTCCTGGATGAGCCGCTCGCTCTCCGAATCCAGGCTCGAGGTCGCCTCGTCCAGGATCAGGATCGGCGCGTCCGCCAGGAAGGCGCGGGCGAGCGCCACGCGCTGGCGCTCGCCGCCGGAGAGCTTCACGCCCCGCTCGCCGACATGGGTCTCGTAGCCCTTGGGCAGACGAGCGATGAAGTCGTGGGCGTTGGCGAGCCGCGCCGCGGCCTCGATCTCGTCCGGCCGCGCGCCCGGGCGCGCGTAGGCGATGTTCTCGGCGAGCGAGCGGTGGAACAGGATCGGCTCCTGCGGCACGATGGCGATCTGCCCGCGCAGGGAGGCCTGCGTCGCCGCCGCCACGTCCTGCCCGTCGATCGCCACCCGCCCCGCCTCGATGTCGTACAGGCGCTGGATCAGCTTGACGAAGGTCGACTTGCCCGAGCCCGAGCGCCCGACGAGCCCCACCCGCTCGCCGGGCGCGATGCGCACCGAGAGATCCCGGAAGAGCGGCGCGTCGTGGCCCTTGTAGTGGAAGGTGACGTCCTCGAAGGCGATCTCGCCGCGGGAGATCGCGATCGGCTGCGCGTCCGGCCGATCGACGACGCCCAGCGGCGCCTGCATGATGGCAACGAGCTCCTCCATCTCGTTCACCGACTGGCGCAGGTTGTTGAGGTGCATGCCGACCTCGCGGAGGTACCCGTTCACGACCAGGAAGGCGGTCAGCACGTAGGCGATGTCGCCGGCGGTGGCCTGCCCGCGCCACCACAGCCACAGCGCGATGCCGAGCACCGCCGCGCGCAGCACGACGAGGATCGCGAGCTGCGTGCTCCAGGTGGTCGAGTAGCGCATCCAGGCGCCGCGGGTGCGCGCGCGCCACTTGTCGAGCAGCCGCTGGAGCCGCACGTCCTCGCGGTCCTCGGCGCCGAAGGCCTTGACGACGGCGTTGCAGCCGATCGCGTCGGCCAGCAGCCCGCCCATGCGCGTGTCCTGCGCGTTGGCGAGCCGCGCGCGCGGCGCGACCCAGCGGCTCGACAGGAGCGCGACCGTGCCGACGTAGGCGATCGCGCCCACGAGCACCACCGCGCCCATGATCGGCCATTGCACGCTCATGAGCAGGATCGTGCCCACCAGCACCACGGCGGACGGCAGGAGCGCGACGAGCACGGTGTCGCTGAACGTGTCGATCGCCCAGATGCCGCGGGTGATCTTGCGCACGGTCGAGCCCGCGAAGTTGCTCGCGTGCCAGTCCGACGAGAAGCGCTGGACGCGCGCGAAGCTCTCGCGGGCGACGTCGCTCATGACGAAGATCGTCAGCCGCTCCAGGCCGCGGAAGGCCTTGTGGCGGAAGGCGACGGAGACAATGCCGAGGACGACGGTGGCCACGAGCGCGAGGAGGGCCGCTCGGCCCGCACCGGGCGTCTGCGCGCCGAGCGCGACCGCGTCGATGATCCGCCCGGCGAAGTACGGGACGGCGATCTCGGCGAGCGTCGAGAGGATCATGCCGCCGACGATGACGAGCGTGGCGGTCAGCCGTCGGCGCCAGTGAGAGGCGACGAAACGGACGATGTCGCGCAGCGGGTCGCCGCGACGTTCGGTACGGAGGGACATCGATGCTTCCGGCCGCGGGGGCCGGCTCCTGACGGACGAGGCGGGCGCGAGGCGCGCCGCCCGGAATTCGGATCGAGTGCTGCGATGAGAATGGCCGGACGCGTGGTCCGCGGTCCGGCGCGGGCTCAGCGAGGGATCCGGTCCCTGAAGGTCCGATCCGTCGAGGGCAGCGCCGGGAGGATGATCTTGCACACGTCCATGCGCACCTCCCGATCCGTCAGGTTTCGACGGCGGCGTTCGTACACGAGGCGGCAGCCCAGGGCAAGACACCTATGTTGCAGCGGGCCGCCAGCCGCGCGCGAAAACGCCCACTTCCCCCGCGCGCGCCGCTTCTCTAGGCTCGCATCTCCCGTACCGCAGCGCAGCACCGCCATGATCGACGCCGTCACCACCGAATGGGCGAGCCAGCTCGGCCGCTGGATCCACGTCATCGCCGCCGTCGCCTGGATCGGCTCGTCCTTCTACTTCATCGCCCTCGACCTCTCGCTTCGGAAGCGCGACGGCCTGCCGAAGGGCGTGGGCGGCGAGACCTGGCAGGTGCACGGCGGCGGCTTCTACCGGATGCAGAAGTACCTCGTCGCGCCCCCGGAACTGCCGCGCGAGCTGACCTGGTTCAAGTGGGAGAGCTACGCCACCTGGCTGACGGGCTTCTTCCTGATCGTGTGGATCTACTACGTCCAGGCGGACCTCTACACCGTCGACCCGGCGAAGCTCGCGCTGGCGCCCTGGCAGGCGGCACTCCTGGGCATCGGCGCGCTGGCGTTCTCCTGGGTCGTCTATGACGGGCTGTGCAAGTCGCCGCTCGGCCGCAACGACGTCGCACTGGGCGCGGTGCTGTTCGCCTTCATCATCGCGATGAACGTGGCCTTCCTGCAGGTCTTCTCGGACCGCGCCGCCTTCCTGCATACGGGCGCGATGATCGCGACGTGGATGTCCGCGTCCGTCTTCCTCGTCATCATCCCCAACCAGAAGATCGTCGTCGCCGACCTGATGGCGGGGCGCGAGCCCGATCCCGCGCTCGGCAAGCAGGCCAAGCAGCGCTCGCTGCACAACAACTACCTGACCCTGCCGGTGCTCTTCCTGATGCTCGGCACGCACTACCCGCTCGCCTGGACGAGCGCGTACGCCCCCGCGATCGTCGCGATGGTGATCGTCTCGGGCGCGCTGGTGCGCCACTTCTTCAACACGATGCACGCGGGCAAGGGATACGTCTGGTGGACCTGGGGTGGCGCGGCGGCGGCGCTCGCGGTGGCCGCATTCCTGTCGGTCGCCGGGCGGCCGAGCTTCGACACCGTCGACTGGAACGCCGGCGCCGATCGGCCGGAGGCCCAGACGGCCGCCTTCCAGGAAGCGATGCTCGTCGTCCAGGGGCGCTGCGCCATGTGCCACGCCACCGAGCCCGCCTGGCCGGGCCTCGCCTCGCCGCCCAAGGACATGCGTTTCGAGAGCCCCGACGACATCCTGCGCCACGCCGGCGCCATCCGCGCGCAGTCGGTCCTCACCGACGCGATGCCGCCCAACAACATCACCGGCATGACCCCGGACGAGCGCCGCCTCGTCGCCGCGTGGCTGGAGGAGGTTTCGGCGCGCTGAGGTCGCACGCCCCGCGATCGGCCGCAGCCTTGCGCCGGCCGCATGCCCGGGCCGCATGGGCGTCCGCGCGCGTGCGTTCGCGCGCCGGCTCCGCTAGACGGTGGGGTGACGGATAGGGCGTACGAGGAGGAGAGACGGGTGGGCAGCTTCCTGGCCGAACTTCGCGGCGGCTTCGCGAAGATGGCGCCCTCCCGCTTCCCCTACCTGCGCTTCCTCGCGGCCCTCCTGCTCGGCGCGCTCGGCGGATGGGTCTTCTACCGAGCCGGCCTGCCGCTGCCCTGGATGCTCGGCCCGATGACGGTCTGCACGCTCGCGGCCCTCGTGCGCGCGCCGATCGCCGCGCCGGCGGTCGTGCGCCCGCCGATGAGCGCCGTCATCGGCGTGCTGCTCGGGGCCGCGTTCACCCCGGACGTGATCGGCCGCCTCGACGAGTGGGTGATCTCGACGATCGGGCTCGCCGCGTTCGTCGCCGTCTCGGGTCTCGTCGTGGTGGCCTACTTCCGCATCGTCGCGCGCTTCGATCCGGTGACGGCCTACTTCTCCGGCATGCCCGGCGGGCTCGTCGAGATGGTCATCGTGGGGGAGGCGAAGGGCGGCGACGGGCGCACCATCGCCTTGATCCACTCCGCACGCATCCTGCTCGTCGTGATGACGCTGCCGTTCCTCATCCAGTGGGTAGAGGGCGTGTCGCTCGGCGCCCGCCCTCCGGCGGGGCCCTCGATCCTCGACGCGCCGCTCTCGGCGGAGGCGTGGATCCTCGTCTGCGGCCTCGCCGGCGCCTTCCTCGGCCACGTCCTGCGGCTCCCCGCCAAGGTCCTGCTCGGCCCGATGCTGGTCAGCGCCGGCGTCCACGTGACCGGCGTGAGCGACTTCCAGCCGCCGGTGGAGATCGTCGCGGGCGCGCAGGTCGTGCTCGGCGTGACGATCGGCGCGCGCTTCCTCGGCACGCCGCCGCGGGAGATCCTGCGCATTCTCGCGCTCTCCGTCGGCTCGACGATCCTGCTGCTGGCGATCACGCTGGCCTTCGCGAGCGTGGTCGGGAGGATCATGGGTCTCGGCACCGTGCCGCTGATCCTCGCCTACTCCCCCGGCGGACTCGCGGAGATGAGCCTCGTCGCCATCGCCGTGCAGACGGAGGTCGCCTTCGTCGCGGCCCATCACATCATCCGCATCGTCCTCGTCATGGCCGGGGCGGGGCCGGTCTTCGCGCTCATGAACCGGGATCGCTCGGGGAAGACCTGAGCGCGCGCTCGGCATCGGCGCGCGCGGCGGCGACGCTCGCGGCGTAGCGCACGACCGGGGGCTTGAGCCCGACGCGGGCGAGGAAGCGGCGCAACTCCGGCCGCGCGCCGGCGATCACCACGATCGCCCCTCCCCCGCGCACCCGCGCGACGAAGCCTTCGAGCTCGTGCGCCGCCGAGGAATCGACGAGCGGGACCGCGGAGAGGTCGAGTACCACCGCCGGAGGCACCCGCCCGATCCGCTCCAGCGCGGCGGCGACCGTCGAGGAGGCCGCGAAGAAGAGCGGGCCGGTGAATCGGTAGACCATCACGTCACGCCCGCTCGCCGTCTCGCTCTCGTCGGGCTCGGACGTGGATCCCGTCTCTCCGCCTTCGACGCCCACCATCGTCGCCATGCGGTGCATGAACACGAAGGCGCCGAGCACGACGCCGACGAGGATACCCTCGGTGAGATCCCGGAAGACGACGACGAGGAAGGTGGCCAGCAGCACCACGGACTCCGAGCGCGAGCGGCGCAGGATCGCCGCGAACTCGTGCTTCTCCGCCATGTTCCAGGCGACGAGGACGAGAACGCCCGCGAGCGCGGCGAGCGGTACGTGCGACGCGAGCGGCGCCGCGGCGAGCATGAAGCCGAGCAGGAAGCCCGCGTGCAGGATGCCCGCCACCGGCCCAACCGCGCCCGAGCGCACGTTCGTCGCCGTGCGCGCGATCGTGCCGGTGACGCACAGGCCGCCGAACAGCGCCGAGCCGATGTTGGCCACCCCCTGCGCCACGAGCTCCATGTTCGAGCGATGGCGACGCCCGCTCATCCCGTCGGCCACCACCGCGGAGAGCAGCGATTCGATGCCGCCGAGGAGCGCGATGGCGAAGGCGTCCGGGAGGACCTCGATCACCCGCTCCCAGGAGATCGCGGGAAGCGACGGCGCGGGCAGGCCGCCGGGGATGCCGCCGAAACGCGTGCCGATCGTCTCGACCGGCAGGTCGAACGCGGCCGTCGCTGCCGCCGCGAGCGCCACCGCGATCAGCATGCCCGGCGCGGTGGGCGCCAGGCGCTTCACGCCGACGATCACGGCGATCGTCGCCGCAGAGAGCGCGATCGCGAGCGGGCTCGCGCTCCCCGCCGCGGCGACGAGCGCCCCGAGCTTGTCGAGCACGGGGCCGGGCTCCGGCCCCGCGAGCGTGATGCCGAAGAGATCCTTCAGCTGGCTCACGAAAATGATGGCCGCGATGCCCGCCGTGAAGCCCACGATCACCGGATGGGGAATGTAGCGGATGTAGGTGCCGAGCCTGAGCGCACCGAGCGCGACGAGGATCAGCCCGGCGATCATGGTGGCGAGGAGGAAGCCGTCGAAGCCGTGGCGGGCGATGATGGCCGCGACGAGCACGATGAAGGCGCCCGCCGGCCCGCCGATCTGGTAGCGCGAGCCGCCCAGCGCCGAGACGATGGCGCCGCCGACGATCGCCGCGTAGAGTCCGCTCTCGGGGCTCGCGCCCGATGCGATGGCGATGGCCATCGACAACGGCAGCGCGACGATCGCCACCGTCAGCCCCGCGAGCGCGTCGCGCCCGAGCGCCGCGCGCCCGTAACCCTCGCGCAGCACCGTCACGAGCTTGGGCGTGAAGTCCCTCGGCCAGGCTCGGTGTCGTTCGTCCTGCGGCTCGATCATGTGCAACGGCCGTGCTCCCCCTCGCGGCCGTATCATGGCACGACAACTGCCTCTTTCGCAGGTGCGTCGTGCGGCCCGTCCGCTTCGGCATTGCCGCGCGGCCCGCCCCCTCCCTATGATCGCGGGCGAACGAGGAGGTAGAGCCGATGACCAAGGCGATTCGGATCCATGCCGTAGGCGGGCCTGAGGTGATGGCGCTGGAGGAGGTCGAGATCGGCGCGCCCGGGCCGGGCCAGGCGCGCGTGAGGCACACGGCGATCGGCGTCAACTTCATCGACGTCTACTTCCGCACCGGCGCCTACCCGGCCCCCCTCCCCTTCACCCCGGGCAACGAGGGCGCGGGCGTGGTCGAGGCCGTCGGCGAGGGGGTGAGCGACCTCGCCCCCGGCGACCGCGTCGCCTATGCCGCAGGGCTCGGCGCGTATGCGCAGGCGCGCCTCATCGACGCCGACCGGCTCGTGAAGATACCCGACGGGATCTCGGACGAGCAGGCCGCCGCCATGATGCTCAAGGGCATGACGGCGCAATACCTGCTGCGGCGCACCTACCGCGTGAAGGCGGGGGACACCGTGCTCGTCCACGCCGCCGCCGGCGGCGTCGGGCTCATCCTGGTGCAATGGGCCAAGCACCTCGGCGCGACCGTGATCGGGACGGTCGGCTCGCCGGAGAAGGGCGAACTCGCCCGCGCCAAGGGCTGCGACCACGTCATCGACTATACCGCGGAGAGCTTCCCCGAGCGCGTCGCCGAGATCACGAAGGGCGCCAAGTGCCGGGTCGTCTACGACGGCGTCGGCAAGGCGACCTTCCCCGGCTCGCTCGACTGCCTCGCCCCGCTCGGCATGTTCGCGAGCTACGGCTCGGCGTCGGGCAAGGTCGAGGCGTTCGACATCGGGCTCCTCGCCCAGAAGGGCTCGCTCTTCGCCACGCGGCCGACGTTGTTCACCTACGTCGCCAAGCGCGAGGACCTCGTCGCGACCGCGCAGGACCTGTTCGACGTCGTCGCGAGCGGCGCCGTCGAGATCCCGGTCCACGGCCGCGCGGCGCTCGCCGACGTCGGTGACGTGCATCGCGCGCTCGAAGGGCGCAAGACCACCGGCGCCACCGTCCTCACGCCCTGAGATCGCCACGACCTTGGCCGACGCCGCTCCCGCCTCCACCGCTACCTCCTCGCCCGCCCCCGTCACCCTCGGCGACGGCACGCCCGCGCTGGTCTCCCTGCGCGGCGTCTCGAAGCGCTACGGCGACCTCCTCGCCAACGACGGTGTCGACCTCGCGCTGGCGCCGGGCGAGATCCACGCGCTGCTCGGCGAGAACGGCGCCGGCAAGTCGACGCTGGTCAAGATCCTCTACGGCGTGATCGAGCCGACCGCGGGCGAGATCCTGTGGGAGGGACGCCCGGTCTCGATCCCCTCACCCGTCGCGGCCAGGGCGCTCGGCATCGGCATGGTGTTCCAGCACTTCTCGCTGTTCGAGGAGATGACGGTGGCCGAGAACGTCGCCGTCGCCCTCCCCGATCGCGCCTTCGACGCGGTGCGCACCGAGCTCGCGGAGGTCTCGCGCGGCTGGGGCCTCGCGCTGGAGCCCGACCGCGCGGTGTGGACGCTCTCGGCGGGCGAGCGCCAGCGCATCGAGATCGTGCGCTGCCTGATGCAGAAGCCGCGCCTGATCGTGCTCGACGAGCCGACCTCGGTGCTCACGCCCCAGGAGAGCGAGCGGCTGTTCGAGACGCTCACCCGCCTGTCGGACGCCGGCACGGCGATCCTCTACATCTCCCACAAGCTCGAGGAGGTGCGCCGCCTGTGCCGGGCGGCGACGATCCTGCGCGGCGGCAAGGTCGTCGCGACGCTCGACCCGCGGGCGAGCAGCGCCCGCGAGATCGCGGCCCTCATGGTCGGCAGCGAGGTCGGCGAGGTGCGGGCCCACCTCTCCAAGGGCGCCGGCGAGGAGGTGCTGCGGGTGGAGTCCCTCTCGCTGCCGCCGGAGGCGCTGCACGGCAAGCCTCTCGTCGACGTCGCGCTCTCGGTGCGCGCGGGCGAGGTCGTCGGCATCGCCGGCGTCGCCGGAAACGGCCAGAGCGAGCTCTTCGCCGCGCTGTCCGGCGAGCGGCTCGCGCCGAACGCCGGGGACGTCGTCGTCGCCGGCACCGGCGCCGGACGGCTCGGCATCGACGCGCGCCGGCGGCTCGGCGCGGCCTTCGTGCCGGAGGAGCGTCTCGGCCACGCCGCCGCGCCGAGCCACGGGCTGTCCGACAACACGGTCCTCTCCCATCACGCCACGAGCGGGCTCGTGAAGGCCGGCTTCGTCGCCTTCTCGGAAGCCGCGCGGATCGCGCGCTCGGTCGTCGCGCATTTCGACGTGCGCACGCCGTCGGACGACCCCGCCGCACGCAAGCTCTCGGGCGGGAACCTGCAGAAGTTCGTCGTCGGGCGCGAGATCCTGCGCGGGCCGACGCTCCTCGTCGTCGACCAGCCCACCTGGGGCGTCGACGCCGGCGCCGCGCGCCTCATCCGCCAGGCGCTCGTCGACCTCGCCGCGAAGGGAGCCGCCGTGCTCGTGATCAGCCAGGATCTGGACGAGCTGTTCGAGATCGCCGACCGCATGGCGGTGATCTCCGACGGGCGCCTCTCGCCGCTTCGCCCCGCCTCCGCCTGGACGCGCGAGGCGATCGGGCTGGAGATGATCGGCGCGCACGACGAGGCCGACGCGGCGCTGGCGCGGGAGCCCGCCTGATGCGCATCGAGCTGATCCCCCGCACCGATCCCTCCCCCGTCGCCCGCGCGCTGGCGCCGCTCGCCGCGCTCGTCGTCGCCTTCCTCGTCGCGGGGCTCGTCGTGGCGCTGATGGGCAAGTCGCCCGTCTCGGCCTTCGAGGTCTACATCCTCCAGCCGCTCGGCGACCCCTGGTCGCTGCGCGCCATGCTGGTGAAGGCGACGCCGCTGATCCTGATCGCGATCGGCCTGTCCTACTGCTTCCGCGCCGGGCTGTGGAACATCGGCGCGGAGGGGCAATTCGTCATGGGGGGCATCGCCGGCTCGGCGCTGGCGCTCGCCACGCACGGCAGCGATCCCGGCCCCTGGCTCCTGCCGGCGATGATGCTCGCCGGCATCGCCGGCGGCGCGGCCTGGGGAGCGGTTCCCGCCTTCCTGAAGGTGCGCTTTGGCGTGAGCGAGATCCTCACCTCGCTCTTCCTCGTCTACGTCGCCGAGCTCTTCCTCGACTGGCTCGCCCGCGGCCCCTGGCGCGACCCCGGCGGCTTCAACTTCCCGCAATCCGTCGTCTTCGAGAGCGCGGCGCGCCTGCCCGAGATCCCCGGGCTCGACCGCGTGCACGTCGGCGTCGTCTTCGCGGTGATCGCGGTCGTGATCACCGCGGTGGTGCTCGGCCGCACGCTCTTCGGCTACCGCCTCAAGCTCACCGGCGACGCGCCGCGCGCCGCGCGCTTCGCGGGTTTCGACGCCAGGCGCACGACGCTGATCGTCTTCCTGATCTCGGGAGGCCTCGCCGGGCTCGCCGGCATCGCCGAGGTGTCGGGCCAGATCGCGCGCGTCATCCCGGACATCTCGCCCGGCTACGGCTTCACGGCGATCACGGTGGCCTTCCTCGGCCGGCTCAACCCCTGGGGCATCCTCGCCGCGGGGCTGGTGCTGGCGCTCACCTTCATCGGCGGCGAGAACGCGCAGATCCTGCTGCGCCTGCCCTTCGACCTCACGGTCGCCTTCCAGGGCCTCGTCCTCCTGTGCGTGCTCACGGCGGACGCGCTGGTGAGCTATCGGCCGAGGCTCGTGAGACAGGCGGGGGCGCGCGCATGACGACGTTCGAGGCCATTCTCTTCACCATCGTCGCCGCCTCGACGCCGCTCCTGATCGCCGCCATCGGCGAGCTCGTGGCCGAGCGCGCCGGCGTCCTCAACCTCGGCGTCGAGGGCATGATGGCGATGGGCGCCGTGTGCGCCTTCGCCGCCGCCTTCACCTTCGATT
Source organism: Salinarimonas chemoclinalis (assembly GCF_041514305.1). Lineage (NCBI taxonomy): Bacteria > Pseudomonadati > Pseudomonadota > Alphaproteobacteria > Hyphomicrobiales > Salinarimonadaceae > Salinarimonas > Salinarimonas chemoclinalis. The sequence goes on along the minus strand of NZ_JBGMWH010000002.1, from coordinate 341,363 downwards.
CGACGCTCGTCGGCATCGCCATGGGCATGCTCGCCGGCGGGCTGATGGCGGCGCTCTTCGCGCTCGCGGTGCTGGGCTTCGCGGCGAACCAGGTCGGCGCGGGGCTGGCGCTCACCATCTTCGGGCTCGGCCTGTCGGGCCTCATCGGCGCGCCCTTCGTGGGGCAGACGCGCCCGCGCGTCGAGGAATGGCCGATTCCCGTCCTGTCCGACCTGCCGCTCGTCGGCCACGCGCTGTTCTCGCAGGACCCGCTCGTCTACGTCGCCTTCGGCCTCGTCGCCGGCGTCGCCTTCTTCCTGGCGCGCACGCGCACGGGCCTGCGCCTGCGCTCGATCGGCGAGAACCACGTCTCCGCCCACGCGCTCGGCCTGCCGGTCCTGAGGATGCGCGTGTACGCGGTGATCTTCGGCGGCCTCTGCGCCGGGCTCGCGGGCGCGTATCTGTCGCTCGTCTACACCCGCTTCTGGTCGCCGAACATGACCGCGGGGCGCGGCTGGATCGCGGTGGCGCTCGTCGTCTTCGCCGCGTGGCGCCCGACGTGGGCGCTCGTCGGGGCGCTCGTCTTCGGCACGGCGACCGTGCTCCAGCTCCACGCCCAGGCCGCCCAGGTCGCCCTCCCCTCGCAGCTTCTCGCCGCCGCGCCCTACATCGCGACGATCCTCGCGCTGGTGCTGCTGTCGATCCGCAGGGGCCGGGCCGTGGGGGCGCCGGGGTCGCTGGGGACGCCGTTCGTGCCGGATCGCTGACCCGCGGAGGCCCGCATGCTCCTCCAAGCCGCCCTCAACGGCGCCCGCACCCGCGCCGAGCACCCCGCGGTCCCGCTGACGCCGGAGGACCTCGCCGCCGATGCCGCGTCGGTCGTCGCCGCGGGGGTGGGCGCGCTGCACGTGCATCCGCGCGACGATGCAGGCGTCGAGACGCTGGAGCCCCGGGCAGTCGCGGCGGCGCTGGACGCGATCCGCGCCGCCTGCCCCGGCATACCCGTCGGCGTCTCCACGGGCGCCTGGATCGCGCCCGGCGGCGCGGCGAGGCTCTCGGCGATGCGCGGCTGGCGGGTCGAGCCGGACTACGTCTCGATCAACCTGTCCGAGAACGATGCGCCCGAAGTCGCGGCACTCGCCCAGGAAATGGGCATCGATATCGAGGCGGGCCTCTGGTCGCGCGGCGACGTCGCGCGCTTCCTGCACGAACCGTGGGCGCACCGGGTGCTGCGGGTTCTCGTCGAGATCAACGAGCAGGGCGAGGACGAGGCGCTCGGCGCCTTCGAGGGCGTCGTCGCCGAGCTCGACGAGGGCGGCTGGTCGGGGTCGATCCTGTCGCACGGCCTCGATACCGGCTTCTGGCCGCTCCTGCCCGCCGCCCTGCGCGCCGGGCACGATCTTCGCATCGGGCTCGAGGACGTGCTCGTCCTGCCGGACGGGTCTCCCGCCCCCGGCAACGCCGCGCTCGTGCAGGCGGCGCGCCGCCGTTGCACGGTCGCGGGATGAGTGCCAAAGTCGCTCACCCCCAGAACAAGAGGTCGTCATGAGGACAGGGACTTCGCTGATCGCCGCCGTCGCGGCGCTCGCCATCGGTGCGACGGCTGCCGTCGCGCAGCAGGACACCGCCAGGGTCGGCTTCATCTACGTCGGCCCGGTGGGCGACCACGGCTGGTCCTACCAGCACGACCAGGGCCGCCAGGCGGTCGAGGCCGCGTTCGGCGACCGGGTCGAGACGACCTTCGTCGAGAGCGTGCCGGAATCCGACGCCGAGCGCGCCATCGAGCAGCTCGCCCGCACCGGCCACGACATCATCTTCACGACCTCCTTCGGCTTCATGGAGCCGACGCTCGCGGTGGCCGAGCGCTATCCCGACGTGAAGTTCGAGCACGCCACCGGCTACAAGCGCGCCGACAACCTCGCCACCTACGCGGCGAAGTTCCACGAGGGCCGCTACATCATCGGCCAGATCGCCGCGCGGATGTCCGAGAGCGGCGTGATCGGCTACGTCGGCGCCTTCCCGATCCCGGAGGTCATCGCCGGCATCAACGCCTTCATGCTCGGCGCGCAGTCGATCGACCCGGACATCGAGCTGCGCGTGGTGTGGGTCAACTCCTGGTACGACCCCGCCCGCGAGGCCGACGCCGCGACCGCGCTCCTCGACCAGGGCGTCGACGTCATCACCCAGCACACCGACAGCCCCGCCCCGCTCCAGGCGGCCGCGGACCGCGGCGCTCTCGGCTTCGGCCAAGCCTCCGACATGGAGCGCTTCGCCCCCGAGGCGCAGCTGACCTCGATCATCGACAACTGGAACGACTACTACGTCCAGCGCGTACAGGCGGTCCTCGACGGCACCTGGGAGAGCGGCGACGTCTGGGGCGGGCTCGACTCCGGCATGGTCGAGATGGCCGAATACAAGAACATGCCCGACGACGTGAAGGCGATGGCCGAGGCGACCGAGGCGGCGATCGCGTCGGGCGAGCTGCACACCTTCACCTGCCCGGTCTTCATGCAGGACGGCTCGGAAGTCCCCTGCGAGGGCGACGGCGTGCTCTCCGACGGCCAGATCCTCGGCATGAACTTCTACGTCCAGGGCATCGACGCCCAGCTGCCGAACTGAGGCGCGCCGCGCGCGTCCCGGCACCCGCGCGCGCGGCGTTCGACGCCGCGCGCGCTCTCACGACGACGACGACACCGACGAGAACGCCGAGGGAGCGCCCGATGAACCCGACGCTCTGCGAGGAGGACGTGCTCCTCGCGATCGACGTGCAATACGACTTCCTGCCCGGCGGGGCGCTCGCGGTGGAGAACGGCGATGGCGTGATCGCCCCGATCGACGCGCTCGCACGGCGCTTCGCCAGCCACCGCGGGCACCTGGTGCTCACCCAGGACTGGCACCCGCCCCACCACGCGTCCTTCGCCTCGAGCCATCCCGGGAAGACGCCGTTCGAGACGATCGAGATGCCCTGGGGGCCGCAGGTGCTGTGGCCGGACCATTGCGTCCAGGGTTCGCGCGGCGCCGAGATCTCGCGCGCGCTCGACTGCGCGACCGCCGCCGAGCTCGTCATCCGAAAGGGCTTCCACAGGGACGTGGACAGCTACTCCGCCTTTCGCGAGGCGGACCGTCGCACCCAGACGGGCCTCGCCGGCTATCTGCGCGAGCGCGGGCTCGAGCGCGTCTTCTGCGTGGGGCTCGCCACCGACTTCTGCGTCGCCTGGACCGCTCTCGACGCCCGCGCGGAAGGCTTCGAGACCGTCGTCGTGATCGACGCCTGCCGCGCGATCGACCAGGACGGCTCGCTCGCGAAGGCGCTCGCCGACCTGGAGCGCGCCGGCGTCACGATCTGCGAGACGGGCGACCTCCTCGCCTGAGGAGATCCGATCCAACGATCGGGGCCGACGAAGGGGGTGGAAACGCGCGGCGAGCCCGCGTAAGTTCGCGGCGAACGACAGCGAAAAAATACGAACGCCGAACGACGAGCGACACCCATGTCGCCGCCCCGCGAACCCGGAGGACGCCTCGTGAGCCGCTACACCCTCGCCATCGACCAGGGCACCACCTCGACCCGCGCCATCCTGTTCGACGACCACATGCACGTCGCGGGCATCGCGCAGCGGGAATTCGCGCAGCACTACCCCGCCTCCGGCTGGGTCGAGCACGAGCCGGACGACCTCTGGGATACGAGCGTCGCCACCGTGCGCGAGGCGATGGCGGGCGCGAGCGTCGGCCCGGGCGACATCGCCGCGATCGGCATCACCAACCAGCGCGAGACGGCGCTCGTCTGGGACCGCCGCACCGGCGAGCCGATCCATCGCGCCATCGTCTGGCAGGACCGGCGCACCGCCGCCTTCTGCTCGAAGCTCAAGGCCGAGGGGCGCGAGCCGCTGATCACGGCCAAGACCGGGCTTCTCGTCGACCCCTACTTCTCCGCCTCCAAGATCGGCTGGATGCTCGACCAGGTGAAGGGTGCACGCGCCCGCGCCGAGCGCGGCGAACTCGCCTTCGGCACGGTCGACACCTATCTCCTGTGGCGCCTCACCGGTGGGCTCCACGTCACGGACGCGACCAACGCCGCGCGCACGCTCCTCTACGACATCCACGAGAACCGCTGGGACGACGAGCTGTGCGCGATCTTCGGCGTGCCCCGCGCGATGCTGCCGGAGGTGCGCGATTCGGCCGGCGACTTCGGCGAGACGCTGCCGGATCTCTTCGGCGCACCGATCAGGATCCGCGGTGTCGCCGGCGACCAGCAGGGCGCCACCATCGGCCAGGCCTGCTTTACGCCGGGCATGGTGAAGTCCACCTACGGTACCGGCTGCTTCGCCGTGCTCAACACCGGCGAGACGCCCATCGCCTCGCGGTCGAAGCTGCTCACCACGATCGCCTATCGGCTGAACGGCAAGACCACCTACGCGCTCGAGGGCTCGATCTTCGTCGCCGGCGCGGCCGTGCAATGGCTGCGCGACGGGCTCGGCCTCATCGCCGAGGCCTCGCGGAGCGGTGCGATGGCGGAGGGGGCGGACCCGACCCAGGACGTCTACCTCGTTCCCGCCTTCGTCGGGCTCGGCGCGCCCCACTGGAACCCGGACGTGCGCGGCGCGCTCTTCGGGCTCACCCGCAACACCGGCCCGCGCGAGCTCGCCCGCGCGGCACTGGAGAGCGTCTGCTACCAGACCGCCGACCTGCTGGAGGCGATGCAGGCGGACTGGGCCGAGCACGCGCCCGCGGGCGGCGAGACGGTGCTGCGCGTCGACGGCGGCATGGTCGCCTCCGACTGGACGATGCAGCGCCTCGCCGACCTCCTCGCCGCCCCCGTGGATCGCCCGGAGGTGAAGGAAACCACCGCGCTCGGCTCGGCCTACCTCGCCGGGATGGACGTCGGCTTCTACCCGCCGCCCGAGCAGTTCGCCGACCGCTGGCGCCTCGAGCGCCGCTTCGAACCCTCCATGTCCAACGACGAGCGCGGAAGGAAGCTCTCCGGCTGGAAGGACGCCGTGCGCAAGCTCCTCGCCTGACGCATCCCGGGTGCGTTGACGCGCGCGCCCGCTTGGCCTAACCGCCGGGTGCGCGCAGGCGGGGACCGCGCGGGGACGGAGGAGCTCGATGACGAAAGCGCAGATCGCAGCGGTCCTCGACACGATCGTCAAGCAGCAGCTCGACGATTGCGAGCGCGCGATCAAGGCCGGCCAGCGCACGATCGCGCTCAACGAGCTCGCCGACGCCGTCGCCCAGCTCAAGCAGCTGGCCAAGATCGTCAAGAAGTCTTGAGTCGCGGCGAGCCCGCCCCGCCTCTCGGCGCGACCTCCCCACGCATCCGCACGTCGGACAGTCTGCTCCGCGCGGGCCTCACCGGCGCGCGACACGCCCGATCGCGAGCCCGAGTCCGACGGCGACCGCGGCGGTCGCGACGGCCGCGCCGATCCGCACCTGCGGACCGGGAAGGCGCATGGCGGACGCCTTGGCCTCACGGCCGAACGGGCCGCGGGTGCGGTGGAGCGCGCGGTCCGCCGGCCGGTAGAGGTTGCCCTCCGGAGACACCCGACGCCGCGTGCCCCCCTCGCGCATCTGCCCCTCGACGGCATTGGCGGCGAGGTAGCGATCGGCGAGGCCGGGCGCGAGCGCGTTGCCGATGATGGCCATCGCCGTCACGCCGCCGAGCCACCAGGCGCGCTCGGGCGAGCGGATCGTCCGGACGATGGCGTCGGCCGCCGCCTCCGGCTCGTAGACGGGGCCGGACGGTCGCGGCGCGCGCGGCATGCGCGAGCGCGCCCACTCGAACTGGGGCGTGTCGACGCCCGGCAGGTGCACCTCCGTCACCGCGATGTCGACGCCGTCGTGGCGCAGTTCCGTGCGCAGCGAATCCGAGAAGCCGACGATGGCGTGCTTCGCGCCGCAATAGGCGCTCTGCAGCGGGATGCCGCGATAGGCGAGCGCGGACCCCACCTGCACGACGATGCCGCGCCCGCGCGGGCGCATCGAGCGCAGCGCCGCGAGCGTGCCGTGAACCGCGCCGAGATAGGTCACCTCGGTCACGCGGCGGTACTCGTCGGGCGTCGTCTCGTGGACCGGCGAGAAGACCGTCACCATCGCGTCGTTGATCCACACGTCGATCGGCCCGAAGGCGCGCTCCAGCGCCTCCGCCGCGCGGAAGACACCGTCGGCGTCGGCGACGTCGCAGGGCAGCGCCAGAGCGTCGCCGCCGCGGATGCGGACCTCCTGGGCGACGTCCTCGAGCGCCTCGGCGCTGCGGGCGAGAAGCCCGATGCGCGCGCCCTCGTGCGCGAGCCGCAGCGCCGTCGCACGCCCGATCCCGGCCGACGCGCCCGTCAGCATCACGACCCGTCCGCGCATGTCCTCGAGCCCGTCGCGCATGATCGCCTCCTTCCGCCCCATCCTCGGCCACGCCGCGCGCCGCCTCGGTCCGAACAATGAGCGTACGGGCACGGTCGTTCCCGATCGCGCCGGATCGCACCGCATGCCGTCGGCCCCGCCATCGCTTCGCCGCCGGGCCGTGAAATCGTGCGCGAATGGAAAGACTGTCGTTTCATCTTTTTAAATGACGGTGTGTGACGCTGTGCTACAGTTCTGATTCTCGTATCGAGGTCCGAAGCGTTGCGATGCACGAAGCCCGTGCCTACGTGAGTGCGATGAAGAAGAACGACAAAACGTCCACTGCGCCACGCAAGCAATGCGGCGCGCTGCCGTTCCGCCTCGACGATTCCGGGCGCATCGAGGTCTTGCTCGTCACCTCGCGGGAGACGCGTCGCTGGGTGATCCCGAAAGGCTGGCCGATCCGCAAGCTGCGGCCGAACGAAACAGCGGCGCGCGAGGCCTACGAGGAGGCGGGTCTCGCCGGCGACGTCTCGCCCGAACCCTACGGCGTCTTCACGTACGACAAGCGTCTCAAGTCGCGCAGCTTCGTGCCCTGCACGGTCGACGTCTACCTGATGCGCGTCGCCAAGGAGCAGAAGCGCTGGCCGGAGCGCGACGAGCGCGAGCGGCGCTGGTTCGACGCGCAGACCGCCGCCGAGCTGGTCGACGAGCCAGAGCTGTCCGATCTCATCGCCGCGCTGCCCGGCCGGCTGGAGTTCGTGACGGCGGAGCGTACCTGGAAGACGGCGGGCGGCCGTCGCTGAAGCGCGCCTTCACGAGCGCGTGAGCGGGCGGGACACGCGCGCGGAGCGTCCCATAACGACGGCGGGCGTCGCTCGAACGCCGGCCTTCTGGGAGACCACCCGCCATGACCGATCTCACCCGCCGCGCGATGCTGGCCGCTCCGGCCGTCGTCGGCGCCGCCGCCACCTTCGCGACCGCGCGCGGCGCGCGCGCACAGGGCACCGACGGTCCCGACGCCTCGATCCCGGTCTTCCGGTACCGCGTGGGCGACATCGAAGTCTTCCCCATCTACGACGGAATGCGGGCCTTCCCGCTCCAGGACGGCTTCGTCACGAACGCGTCGCTCGAGGAGGTCCAGGCGGCCTTCACCGCCGACATGCGGGCGACCGACGCGATCGAGAATCCCTTCACCGCCACGCTCCTGCGCATCGGCGGGCGCAACGTCCTCGTCGACACCGGCAACGGCCCCCAGGAGGGCGAGAGCCCCGTCGGCCGTCTCGTCGCGGGCCTCGCGGTCATCGGCGTCGCACCGAGCGACGTCGACACGGTCGTGATCTCGCACTTCCACGGCGACCACATCTCCGGCCTGCGCGGCGCCGACGGCGCGCCCGTCTTCCCCAATGCCGAGACGCTGGTCCCCGAGGGCGAGGCCGCCTACTGGCTCGACGAAGGCGAGATGTCACGCGCGCCGGAGGGCCGCCGCGGCGGTTTCGAGCGGGCGCAGGCGATCTTCGCCGGCGAGGATCTCGGGATGCACACCTATGCCGGCGGCGACGAGCTCGCGCCCGGCATGGTCGCCGTCGACGCGCACGGCCATTCGCCCGGGCACATGGCGTTTCGCGTGCAGTCGGGCGGCGACGGCCTGCTCCTGATCTCGGACGCCGCGCACCTGCCCTTCCTCTTCGTCGCGAACCCGGACTGGTCGGTGCGCTTCGACATGGACCCGCAGATGGCCCGCGAGACCCGCCGCCGGCTCCTCGACGAGGCCGCCGCCGACCGGCTGATGATTGCCGGCTACCATTGGGGCTTCCCGAACGTCGGGCACGTCCGCCGGGCCGGCGGCGGCTTCGAACTCGTGCGCATCCCGTGGCCGGGCTGACGGGCGGAACTCGGCCGTAGACGCGTGCGTTCGATCGTCTTTGGCGAGGTCTCGGATGCCGAAGGAACCCACGCGGGCGCTCAGCGACGTGCTCGACCGGCTCGAGCAGACGGCGCACGACGAGAGCATCTCCGTCGAGGAGGTGATCGAGCACCTCGGTACGAAGTCGTTCGCCGCCCTGATGCTCGTGTTCTCGTTGATCTCGACCTCGCCGGCGAGCGCGATCCCGGGCCTCACCGCGACGGTGGCGGTGATCGTGTTCATCCTCGCCGCGCAGATGATGCTCGGGCGCGACAGCGTCTGGCTGCCGGGCTTCGTCACCCGGCGCCGGATGTCGACCCGCAAGCTGTGCGAGGGCGTCTCGTGGATGCGCCGGCCGGTGCGGTTCGTCGAGCGCTTCCTCGGCGCGCGGCTGACCGTCCTGCTCCACCGGCCCTGGCTCTACCTGCCGCTGACCCTGATCCTGGCGCTGAGCCTGTTCATGCCCTTCATGGAGATCGTCCCCACGTCTGGGTCGATCGCGTCGGCGGCGATCGCGCTCTTCGCCGCGGGGATTCTCGTGCGCGACGGCGCGCTCGTGATCGTGTCGCTCGTCGTGCTCCTCGCCGTTCCGATCGCCGCCTGGCAGCTCGGCTTCGCCGGCTGAGCGCCGCACCACCCGTCAGCTCCGCGCCACGCCCTCGATCGCCTCGGCGATGCGGCGAAGCTGTGGCGCCAGCGGGCTGGTGCGCCGCCAGACCATGCCGATCGTACGCGTGGGTTTCGGGTCGTCGAAGGCGGTGACGCTCACGGAGGCCGAGCGCGTCTCGACCGACACCGCCATCTCCGGGATGAGCGTGACGCCGATGCCCGCGCCCACCATCTGCACCAGCGTCGAGAGCGAGCTGCCGTCCATCAGCTCGCGCGGGCGCGGCGCCTCGCGCCCGCAGAACGAGAGCGCCTGCTCGCGGAAGCAATGGCCCTCCTCGAGCAGCAGGAGCTTCATGCGCGCGAGCGTGTCCGGCTCCGGCACCGGCTCGCCCGCGTCCGCCAGCGGACGCACGAGCACGAAGCTCTCGGAGAACAGCGCCGTCTCCTCCAGGCTCGGCTCGGAGACGGGCAGCGCGACCAGCGCCGCGTCGAGGCGGCGCTCGGAGAGCTCGCGGATCAGGGTCGGCGTGATCGACTCGCGGATGCGCACGTCGATGTCCTGGTAGAGTGTCGCGAGCCGCGCGACGATTCGCGGCAGCAGGTAGGGCGCGACCGTCGGGATGACGCCCAGACGCAGCGGCCCGGCGAGGCCGTCGCGCTCCGTGCGGGCGAGCGCCTCGAGCTCGTCGACCGCCCGCAGGATCTCGCGCACCCGCTCGCCGACGAGTTCGCCGAGCCCCGTCGGCGCGACCTTGCGCCCGCTGCGTTCGAGGAGCGAGGCGCCGAGCGTCTGCTCGAGCTCCTTGATCTGCATCGAGAGCGCCGGCTGCGAGATGGCGCAGGCCTCCGCCGCGCGTCCGAAATGGCCGTGGCGGAGCACGGCTTCGAAGTAGGAGAGCTGCCGCAGGGTGAGGGATGTCATCAGTTTGTCTTATCTCGCCAATCAGAAAATCCGACTTTACCTGATCGACCGATTGGAACTATGTCAAGCGGGAGCGAGGCGCCAGACACGGCGCCCCGCGTTCGATCCGGTGCCCCCGGCTGGATCGAGGAGACGGATGGTCGTATGATGCGAACCATCACCAATACAGGGTCGGACGACGGACCGGAGGACGAGATGGACGAGATCGGCAGCCTGACGAAGGGCGGATGCCCCGTCGCGCACGGCGTGCGCAAGGTCGGCAACCGCGACTGGTGGCCCAACCAGCTGAACCTGAAGATCCTGCATCAGAACACGGCCCTGTCCAACCCGATGGGGCCGGGCTTCGACTACGCCGCCGAGTTCGGCAAGCTCGACCTGCAGGCGGTCAAGAACGACATCTACGCGCTGATGAAGACCTCGCAGGACTGGTGGCCGGCGGATTACGGCCATTACGGACCGCTCTTCATCCGCATGGCCTGGCATTCGGCCGGCACCTATCGCACGGCGGACGGCCGCGGCGGCGGCGCCTCGGGCACGCAGCGCTTCGCCCCGCTCAATTCCTGGCCGGACAACACGAACCTCGACAAGGCCCGCTTCCTGCTGTGGCCGATCAAGAAGAAGTACGGCCGCCGGCTCTCCTGGGCGGACCTGATGATCCTCGCGGGCAATTGCGCGCTCGAGGACATGGGCCTGAAGACCTTCGGTTTCGGCGGCGGGCGCGTCGACGTGTGGGAGCCCGAGGAGGACATCTACTGGGGCTCGGAGTCCGAGTGGCTCGGCGACATGCGCTACACCGGCGAGCGTGAGCTCGAGCGGCCGCTCGCCGCGGTGCAGATGGGGCTCATCTACGTCAACCCGGAGGGCCCGAACGGCAGCCCGGACCCGGTCGCGTCCGGCCGCGACATCCGCGAGACCTTCGCGCGCATGGCGATGAACGACGAGGAGACCGTCGCCCTCGTCGCCGGCGGTCACACCTTCGGCAAGTCGCACGGCGCCGCGCCTGCGACGCACCTCGCCCGCGAGCCGGAGGCCGCCGACGTCGAGCTGATGGGGCTCGGCTGGAAGAACTCCTACGAGAGCGGCCGCGGCGTCCACACCATCACGAGCGGTATCGAGGGCCCCTGGACCCCCGACCCGATCAAGTGGGACATGGGCTATTTCGACGTCCTCTTCGGCTACGAGTGGGAGCTCGTGAAGAGCCCCGCCGGCGCCTGGCAGTGGGCGGCGAAGGACCTCGCCGAGAAGGACCACGCCCCGCAGGTCGACGGCTCGGGCGCGCGCGTGCCCCTGATGATGACCACGGCCGACATGGCCATGCGCATGGACCCGGCCTACGAGAAGATCTCCCGGCACTTCCACCAGAACCCCGAGGCGTTCGCCGACGCCTTCGCCCGCGCTTGGTTCAAGCTGACCCATCGCGACATGGGCCCGCGCGAGCTCTACCTCGGCCCGGAGGTCCCCTCCGAGGTGCTGGTCTGGCAGGACCCGCTGCCGGCGCGCGACTACGCGCTCGTGGGCGACGACGACGTCGCGGCGCTCGAGGAGAAGATCCTCGGCTCCGGCCTCTCGACGGCGGATCTCGTCTTCGTGGCCTGGGCCTCGGCCTTCTCGTACCGCGGCTCGGACAAGCGCGGCGGCGCAAACGGCGCGCGCATCCGCCTCGCCCCGCAGAAGGACTGGGAGGCCAACGAGCCTGCGCGCCTCGAGAAGGTCCTCTCGGTGCTCGAGGGCATCAAGGCCGAGTTCGATGCCTCGCGGACGGACGGCAAGAAGGTCTCGCTCGCCGACCTGATCGTGCTCGCGGGCACGGCGGCCGTCGAGAAGGCGGCGCGGGATGCGGGCCACGTCGTCGAGGTGCCGTTCGCGCCGGGCCGCGTCGACGCGACCCAGGAGCAGACGGACGTCGAGTCCTTCGCCGTGATGGAGCCGGAGGCCGACGGCTTCCGCAACTTCACCCGGGGCGCCTACGCGATCTCGCCGGAGGAGATGCTCGTCGATCGCGCGCAGCTCCTCGGCCTGACGGCGCCGGAGATGACGGCCCTCGTCGGCGGCCTGCGCGTCCTCGGCGCCAACCACGGCGGCTCGACCCACGGCGTCCTCACCGAGCGTCCCGGCATGCTGACGAACGACTTCTTCGTCAACCTGCTCGACCTCGGCACGGAGTGGGCGCCGGCGAACGAGGGGAAGACGCTCTACCAGGGCCGCGACCGGGCCACCGGCGCCGCGAAGTGGACCGGCACCCGCGTCGACCTCGTCTTCGGCTCGAACTCGCAGCTGCGCGCGTTGTGCGAGGTCTACGCCTGCGACGACGCGACCGACGTGTTCGTGCACGACTTCGTGAAGGCCTGGACCAAGGTGATGAACGCCGATCGCGTCGACCTGGCGTGAGTCACGAGACGGCGGGCGGGTGCGCTGCGGCGCCCCCGCCCGCCTCGTCCTTTCGGCCGGGCGGCGATCCTCTCAATCGCAGCCATTGTGTCGACGCCACATCGTGACGTCATGCCCCTGCGGAACTGCCGCACAGGGGTCGCTCGCGTACCCGCGGGCGGCCGCATAGGCCGCGATCTGGTCCGCGGTGAGGAGCGGCGGCGTCGACAGGTGCCGCGAGAGGTGGACGAAGCGCAGGTCCGCCCGCGCGGCTTCGGCATCCGCGACGAGGCCGCGCAGGGTCTTCTCCTCGAGATCACCCGCACGGAACGCCGCCTCGATCGCCGCCTCGGCCGCGATCAGGCGCTCGCCGGCCGCGCGCGCCTCGGTCCGCATCTGCGCATGGATCGCCTCGATCGCCGCGACCTGATCCGCCCGGAGGCCGATCGCGCCCTTCAGCTCGAGCAGGTGGGCGGGGCCCGGGACGCCGTTCAGCTCCGCCGCGAGCGCGAGGCCCCAGCCACCGCCGCGACGCAGCTCGTCGATGTCGTCCTGGGACAGGCTCTTGATCGCCCGGCTCTCCGCGCCGGCATAGGGCGAGGGGCTCGCGTGCTGCGCGAACGCCGTCGCGGGCAGGGAGAGGAGGACGGCGGCGGCGAGGCCGGGCAGGACGGCGGTTCGGATCATGGGGCGCTCCCTGTCGATGTCTTCTCGTAGCGCGCAGCGCCCGACCGCCATATGATCGCGATCATGCCCGATCCGATAGCACGCCTCTTCGAGAACACGCCCGTCCGTATCCTCGAGCCGGGCGCCAGCCTGTTTCGCGCCGACGATCCCGTGACGCACGTGTTCCAGGTGCGGAGCGGCGAGGTGATGCTGGTGCGCCATGCGGGGTCGGGGACGCGCATGATCCTGCACCGCGTGCCCGCCGGCGGGATCGTCGCCGAGGCGTCCGCATGGTCGCGGACCTACCATTGCGACGCGGTGGCGGGCTGGGGAGCGAGCGTCGCCGCGCTCCCGCGCGCCACGTTCCGTGCGGCGCTCGCCCGCGATCCCGGGCTCGCCGAGCACTGGGCCGGTGAACTCGCCCGCGCGGTGCAGGCGGCGCGGCTGCGCGCGGAGATCCGCTCGCTGCGCACGGTCTCTGAGCGCCTCGACGCCTGGCTGGCCGACGGGCGCGCCCTGCCGCCGCGCGGCGCCCGGCAGGACCTCGCCGCCGAGATCGGCGTGACGCGCGAGGCTCTCTACCGCGAGCTGGCGCGGCGCAGGACCGAGCGGCGCGAGGCGCCGGAGGCTCAGCGCGACGCCTCGGCGAGCGTCTCCACCTCTCCGCGCGCGGGGTAGTCCTTGGCCAGGACGAAGTCGATCGCCGCGAGCACGTCGGACAGATGCGGGCGTGCGAAGGGCATGGTCTGCACGGCGCCGAAATAGAGCGTGCCGTCCGCCCGCACGAGGTAGAGCGCCGGTTCGCTGAAGAGCGCGGGCTCCTCGATCCCCGCCGAGGTGGTGCCGCGCCCGGTCGAGACGTAGAGACCCCAGCTGCGGGCCGTGGCGAGGTCCAGCCCGTAGGCGACCCGCAGCTCGGACAGGCCCCAATCGGCCTTGGTACGCTGCGCGCGCACCTCGTCGTCCGACGAAATCGCGACGACGCCGACGCCGCGCTCGGCGAAGGCGCCGAGCTGGCGCTCCAGCTCGCGCAGCTGCACCTTGCAGATCGGGCAGTGCAGCCCACGGTAGAAGACGAGCAGCGTGAAGTGCCGCGGCGTCTCCTCCGCGAGGTCGAAGCGCCCGCCGCCGGCGAGCGGCAGCGGCAGCGCCGGAACGGGTCGGCGGGGGATCAGGGGACGGATGTCGGACATGGGATCGTCTCTCCTTCGGGACGGGAGAGTCTTGGGGTGTCCCGATCGACCGCGCACCCCGGTGCCCGATCACATGCGTGTGTGCCGCGCGTGATGCCCCTTCACCCGCCCCTCCCCCCGAGCGCGGCCGCGACGGCCGCCTCGAGCTGCGCGTCGATGCCGTGGAAGAACAGCCAGGGGTCGTTCTCGACCCGGATGTCCGGCTCCACCCCGCGCCCTTCGATCACCCACCGCTTCTCGCCGTCGACGACGTGGTAGGAGCCCGCCTCGGGCAGGCGCACGCGGCTGCCGTCGACGAGGGTCGTGTCGTCGTTCACCCACTTGCCGGCGCCGGAGGTACGCGTGCCGACGAGCGTGCCGAGCCCCAGCCGGCGCACGCCCTCGGCGATCAACTCGCCGTCGGAATAGGTGTCGCCGTCGACGAGCACGACGAGCGTCCCGGCGAAGGCGTCGCGCGGATGGCGCAGCGCCATCGCATCGTAGCGGTCGGCGATGCTCAGCCACTGGCGGCGTTGGAGGAGATGCAGGAGCCAGGGGTCGACGTTGCCGCCGTTGTTGCCGCGCAGGTCCAGGATCAGCGCCTCGCGGTCGTGCAGGTGGACGTACCGGCGCACGAATTCGGAGAAGTCCGCCTCGTAGGCCGATTGCAGATGCACGTAGCCCGCGCGGCCGCCGCTCAGCGCCTCGACCCGAGCCGCGTTGGCCGCCGCCCATGCCTTCGCCCGCAGCCGGGTCTCGCGCCCGGTGCTCACGGGGACGACGCGCGCGACGACGGCGCGCCCGTCCGGCTTCTCGACCGCGAGCGAGACGTCCGCGCCCACGCGAGCGCGCAGCCGCTCGTCGAGCATCCGGCGCGTCGCGACCGCGATGCCGTCGACATGCGTGATACGGTCGCCCAGGTCGAGCGGCGGCACGCTCGTCGACAGCGGCGAACGCTCCTCGACGACGTCGAGGTCCCCGTCGTGGATCGCCGCGACGCGCAGGCCGCCGTCCTCCTCGACGAGATCCGCACCCAGCCGCCCGACGCCGCCCCGGCCCTGCACGCGCGACGGCGGCGCGCCGATCGAGGTGTGACCCGCGCCGAGCTCGGAGACCATGCCGGCGACGACCTCGTCGAACCCGGCCCGGTCCCCGACCCGCGGCAGGAAGGCGCGATAGCGCTCCCGCTCGGCCGCCCAGTCGATGCCGGCCATCTCCGGATCCCAGAAATAGTCGCGGTACATGCGCCAGAGTTCGTCGAAGATCTGCACCCGCTCCTGCGCGAGATCGATCTCGACCTCGAGCCCCGCGAGGTTGCGCAGCGCCCGCGCCTCGCCGAGGTCGCCCGACGCGTCGAGCGTCGCCACGAACACCCCGCTCGTCGAGAGCGCGATCAGCGAGCGCCCCCCGCCCGAGACCGCGTGATCGAGGACCTGCTCGCGGAAGACGGCGCGCGGCGCGCTGCGCGGGCCGTCGAGATCGCGCTCGAAGGCGACGATCCGGCCGTGGTCGTCCCGCTCGGCGCGCTTGGAGAGCGCGTGCAGGCGCCCGCCGTGGTGCCACAGGTCGTCGTAGTTCGCTGCGACGAACGGCAGCTCGCGGATGCGCAGCAGGTCCCGGCGGTCGGCCGCCCGCTCGACCACCGGCTCCGGGCACGCGGCGACGGCGCCCGTCGCGCCCCTCGCGGCGCCGACGCGCGGTCCGTCCGTGGCCGCGGGCCGCGGCGCGACGAGATCCGAGACGTCCACCGCGTGGACGAGGGTGCGCTCGTCGTAGGAGGGCCAGAAGTTGGCCGGCCCCCAGGTGTCGTCGATGCTCGAGCGGAAGTTCGTCTGCGCGAGGTACCAGATCTCGCGCCCATCCGGGGAGAAGACCGGTTCGGAGACGTGCTGGCGCCCGCTGGTGAGATGGGCGACGCTGCCGCAGGCGGCGTCGTAGCGCGTGATCCGCCCGATCCCGCTGCCGGTGAAGGTGACGAAGGCGGCGGCGCGACCCCGCGACGCCCAGGCGATGTCCTCCGGCCAGGTGCGCGAGGCGAGATCGAGCCGGCGCGTGACGCCGCCCACGGTGTCCACGTGATAGACCGCGCGCGGCACCACCAGCGCGAGGACGTCGCGCCCGTCCGGCGAGGCCGAGATGTCGAAGATCGGCCCCTCGATCGCGTTCGGCACACGCCGCGACCCGCTGCCGTCCATGGCGTAGGCGTAGATGTCGTAGGCGCCCGTGGCGTCGTGGATCGCGAGTACCGTGCGGCCGTCCGCCGTGAGTTCGGGGGACCGCACGCGCCGGTCCGACCGGCATTCGAGGCAACGCGCCGCGCCCGTGCCCAGGTCGACGGCGAAGAGCTTTCCGCGCAGGACGAGGACGGCCCGCGTTCCGTCGTCGGAGACGGCGAGCTCGGTCGCCTCCTCGGGGTCGAGGACGAGCCGCTGGGTCGCGGTCGCCCAACCCGCAGGCATACGCACCGCCAACGGCGCGACGGTGCCCCTCGCCGGGTCGAGGCGCATCACCTCGCCCGCGCGCTGGTAGAGGATCGTGCTGCCATCCGAGCTCGTCATCGAGCGGATGTCGAATTCGGCCTCGAAGGTGTGCTGGACGAGGTCCGCTCCTCGCGCGTCCATGGACCAGACGTTGAAGCGCCCGTCGCGGTCGCTGAGGAAGAAGATCCGCTCGCCGATGCACAGCGGGTTGCGGCTGATGCCCTCGTAGTCCCCCGTCAGCAGCACGGAGGGCCCCTCCCCCGCACCGTCGTACGGTGGTGCCGGACGCGCGCCCTCGGCGACGAGAGCGGCGTCGATGCGCAGGATGCGCTGGGCGTAGCCGCCGCGGTAGAGGCGGTTGCTGTCGATCAGCTCCTGGTTCTTGACGTAGACGAAGGCGTCGCCGAGGACGCAGCCCTCGGCCGCCTCGGCGAGGGGGAGCGTGCGCACCCGCCGCGTCTCGATGTCGACGGCGAATAGCAGCGGCCCACGCTTGGCGGAGGCGACCGTGCTCGAGTACAGCACCTCGGTTTCGCCGAACCAGCCCTGGATCTTCGCGTCGACGCCGCCGTCGTAGGCGAGGAGCGCGGTCGCCCCCGTGTCGAGGGAGGCCACGGCGATCTCGTCGCCGGCGTCGCCGCGCGAGACGAAGGCCACGCGTGTGCCGTCGGGCGACACGAGCGGCGACGACTCGGGGGTGGCGGAGGCCGTCAGGCGCCGCGCGGGCGCGTCTCCGTCCTGCTTCCAGAGGAAGCCGCCGAGCTCGAATACGAGCGTCGTGCCGTGGCCCGCGGGATTGCGGACCCAGGGCGCCTCGACTGCCGCCTCGACCGCCGCCTCCGCGACGGCCGCCGCCGGCGCCCCGATCAGGGCGAGCGCGCACAGGAGGGCCGCGAGCGTCGGAGGCGGGTATCGGCGAACCATGGCGAGCACCGCGTCGGGTCCGAGGATCAGAGGGAGGCGAGAAAGGCGAGGAGGGCCGCCCGCTCGTCCGGGCCGAGCGCCCGGAAGCGGTCGACGACCGGCGTCGCGTCCCCGCCGTGCCAAAGGATGGCCTCGGTGAGGGTGCGGGCGCGCCCGTCGTGCAGGAAGCCGGCCTCCGGCGAGACGCCGTGCTGGACGCCGATGCCCCACAGGGGCGCGGTACGCCACAGGCGCGCCTGCGGCCCGCCGGACGGATCGGCGAGGCCCTCGCCCATGTCGTGCAGCAGCATGTCCGTGAAGGGGTGGACGACGAGGTCGCGCGCACGCTCGGGCACGTCCGGCCCGTCGCCGGTCCGCCAGGACGGGACGTGGCACATGGCGCAGCCCGTCTCCACGAACAGCACGGCGCCGGCCCGATGCGCCTCGCCCGCGGGCCGCCGCGCCGGCACGGCGAGGAGCTGCAGGTAGTGCGTGAGATCCGCCACGAGCGCGGCGAAGGCGGGGTCCCCGCCGCCCGGCCCGTCGACGATACCGAGTTCCGCCGTCACCGCGTGGCTCACCTGCTCGGCAAGCGTCGGAAAGCTCCCCTTCCAGCCGAAGCGCCCGACGCGATCCCCCTCGCCCACCACCGCCGGCTCCGCGACGCGCCCCGCGATGCCGAGCTGCGCGTGCGGGCGCGCCAACGCGTGGGCGCGGATGGATGCGTCGGGGATCGCCTCGAGCAGCCCGAGCCCGTAGACGCCCGGTGCGTTGCGCAGGTCGACCGGCCGCTCGACGCCGTCCACGAACGCGACCGGCCGCACCAGCTCGACGGTCTCGGCCCCCCGCAGCAACAGCCGCGCGGCGACCTCGAAGCGCACGTCGGTCAGCCGCACCGCGCCGTCCCCCGCAGTCGCGGGGTAGCGGAAGACCGGAGCGGCGTCGCCGGCGTGGTTCACCACGGACAGGCCCGTCCGGTCGAGCGGCACGCCGTGCGCCGGCCCGCGCCCGTCGCGAACGTGGCAGGCCTCGCAGGAGGGCGCGTTGGCGCTCGTCGCCGGCAGGACGTCGACGGGAACGTCCGCGCCGCCGTCGCGCAGGACGGTGAAGGCCTCGGCGCCCTTCGAGAAGCGCAGCCGCTCCTCGAAGGGCAGGAATGGCACCGATCGGTTGTAGGGCGATTGCCCGAAGGAATAGACGCTGAACGTCGCCCCGAGATCGACCACGTCGGCGAACTCGGGCGCGAGATCGGGCGCGAGATCGGGGACCGTGCGGGACGGCGCCGCCGGCGCGGCGATCCCGCAGACGCACACGGCGAGCGCGACAGCCGCGACGGCCCCGCGCCGATTTCGCTTCGCCACGGAAGGCTCCCTCGTCTGCACCGCCGGGTCGAGGCGCCCGGACCCGCGCGCGACGCCGCGCGCCACCGGCGGGCGCTCAGGCCGCCACGAACTCGACCTTGATGCGGTCCGGATCCTCGATGTACAGCGCGTAATAGTCCGTCCCGCCGTTGGCGAACGGATACTTGTCGTCGTAGAGCATCGTCGTGCCCTTCGCGAGGCAATGCTCGCGAAGGGCGTCGACCGCCGCTCGGCTCTCGACCGTGAAGGCCAGGTGGTTCAGCCCGACCGCGCAGCGGTGATAGCCGAGCGAGGCGTACTTGTCGGCGACCTGGACGAAGGTCAGGTAGGCATCCTTGCCGTTCTGGAGGGTGAAGCCGTCGTCCCACGCGGCGCTCTCGACGTAGCCGATCCGGCCGAGCAGCTCGGACCAGAAGGCCCGGGAGACGGCGAGGTTCGAGACGTAGAGCTCGACGTGATGCAGCATGTCACCCTCCTCGTCGGGCGCGGGCGCCCCCCGACGGTCGTGGGGCGCCCGCGCGTGGATCAGCGCGTGCTCAGGAGCGCGTGCTCGCGCTGGCGCAGCACCGCTGCGTTCACGCCCACCGGCAGGCTGGCGAAGCGCATCGTGCCGTCCTGCGTGAACAGGACGTCGACGTGGACCTCGCCGTCGCGGTCCTCGAACAGGCACTGGCTCGCCGCGAGCACGGTACCTTCGCCGAAGCCCTCGATGCCGTGAGCCGCGAGCTCCTCGCTCGTGAAGCTCACATGATGATCGAAGGTCTTGCCGGTGTCGACCGATACCGCCGCGACGAGCCGCGCCTCGCCGGTCGCCGGGTCGACCTCCCGGTAGGTCGTCGCCCGCACCGAGGTGTCGATCAGCGCGCTGTACTGGAACTGCGAGCCCTGCGCGCCGAGATGCGAGGTCACACGATCGATGCGCCCGCGATCCATCGTCAGCGCGTTGTTGGCGACGACGTGGGTCCACGCCGCGCCCGGCTCGATCGGCCGGAAGCTGACGATGCTCACCTCGCCCTCGGCGCCGTCACCGTCGATGCTGCGCATCGAACTCTGCACGAAGGTCGTGCCGCCGAGCGACAGGTCGAAGCGCGGCATGCGCTCGCCCTCCCGGCCCGGCATGCCCGCCGGCAGGCGCTCGCGTCGCAGCTCGTCGAACTCCAGATCGTCGGCCGGCAGCGTCTTGTCGGCCTCGAAGAGGTCGCCGTCGAGGCTGCGGGTCGAGGCCCAGTTGAGGATCGGCGAGTTCGGCAGGAGCGAGCCGCCGGCCAGCCGATGGCGCACGATCGCGCCGTCGCCGGTCTCGACGCTCGCCACCGGGAACGCGTCCGCGCCGTGGCCGAAGAGCGGCTTGGGCTCGGACCAGGTCGCGCCGCCGTCCATGGACTCGATCCAGGCCGGGTAGGTGCGCCCGTCGCGCAGCGCCGCCGGGACGTCGGCCGGCGCGATCGCCGGGTTGGTGGTCTGGTAGGTCGCGATCACGTACTGGCCGCGGATGGCGACCGCCGGGCCCGACGTGGCGTGTGGGTCGGAGACGACGAGACGCGCCTGAGGGAAGGTGCGGCCGTCGGGCGAGACGCCTATGTAGAGGCCCTTGGTCGTCTCGTCCTGCCAGCCGTAGGCGACGGTCTCGCGGTCCGCGTCGGCACGGTCGCCCCAGCCGGCGCGCGAGGCCTGGATGTGCGTATCCCTCGGCACGACGCCGTCGGGCGTCACCGCGCCGGAGACGACGAGCTCCGGATCGGCGCCGAACGGGGTCGAGCTGAAGGCGATCCGCCCGACGGTGCGGCCGTCGACCGTCTCGGTGAAGGCGATGTAGGAGCCCTGGAAGTTCGAGTCGATCGCGGCCTGCACGACCGAGCCGCTCACGTCCTCCAGGGACACGTTGCTCCAGCTCGCGCCGTTGTCGAGGGAGCGACCGAAGACCAGCCCGGCGGTGCCGCCGGTCGTGGCGGCGAACGCGGCGACGATGCCGCCGTCCGCCGTCCGCATGATGTTGCGGCCCGCGCCGTCGATGGACTGCGGCGAGACGTTCGCCGCCAGTTCCACCGACCAGGCCGGGGCACCGAACGCGAGCACAGAGAGGGCCGAGAACGCGACGCCGTTGAGCAAGAGCTTCCTCATGACGACCTCCTGTCGAGACTGCATGGATACGGGGGAGCAACCCGGAGGAACGCCGCCGGGAGGCGGCGCGCAGGGCCGTACGCGCGGCCCGCGGTAGCTCGGAGCCCGCCATGCAATTGAGAGGCTAGATCAGGAGGAGAGAGCTGGCAACAGGAATCTGCAACTTCAAATCGTCCGCGGCTGGACGACCCGAGAGCGGAGCAAAGCTGCTCTCACCGAAACAGCAGCACCGGCACGAGGTTCGTGCGCATCATCTCGGTCGTCGTCGAGCCGATGAAGAGGTTGCGAAAGCGCGTGTGGCCGTAGGCGCCCATGACCAGGAGGTCGATCCGCAGCCGCTCGACGAGGCCGGCGATCGCCTCGTGGGGCGTGCCGGGCTCGAGATGCGTCTCGACCGCGAGGCCGCCCCCCGCGATCTGCGCCGCCGCCGCGTCGAGGCGCCGGCGGGCCTGCCCGTCCTCGGCACCGACCGTCACGAGGTGGATCGCGAGCCCGGCGAAGAGCGGTGAGCGGGAGACGTGGTCGACCGCCTTAGACGCGCTCGGTCCGCCGTCGAAGGCGACGAGCACGCGCTCGACCGGCTTGAAGCCGCGGGAGGCGACGAGGACGGGCTTGTGAGCCGCACGGATCAAGCGCTCCAGGTTCGAGCCGAGATGCAGGCGTGCGAAGTCCGCGGCCTCGCCGCGCTTGCCCACGACGATCAGGTCGGCGCCCGCCTCCCGGGAGGCGACCTCGTCGAGGAGGTCGCCGTGCCGCAGGGTCGTCTCGACCGCGCCGACTCCGGCGTCGCGCACCCGTGCGCGTGCCTCGTCCATCACGATGCGGGCCTTCTCGAGCAGAAGCCGCGCGCGTCGGGCGTCCAGTTCCGCGAGCTGCTCGAGCACGTGGACGCGCGCATCCGCGGGCAGGCTGCCGCTGAGGTCCGTGTTCGACACCTCCCTGCGGCCGAGCACCTGGAGCAGCTCGACCGACGCGTCGAGCCGCGTCGCGGCCCAGGCGGCGTGGTCCGCGACGGAGTGGGAGTAGATCGAGCCGTCGATGCAGGCGACGAGACGGGCCATGGCCGTTTCCCTTTCCTCAATGCTCCAGGAGTTTGTCGAGTGCGCCGGGCTTGTCGTGGATCGCGAGCCTGTCGACGATCGTCTCGCTCGCCGCGTTGAGCCCGACGATCTCCACCTCGGCGCCCTCGCGCCGGAACTTGAGTACCACGGTATCCAGCGCCGACACGCTGGAGATGTCCCAGATGTGCGCCCGCGAGACGTCGATCACGACCCGGTCGAGCGCCTCCTTGAAGTCGAAGGAGGCGGCGAACGCGTCGGCGGAGGCGAAGAAGAGCTGGCCCTCGACGACGTAGGTCCGTGCGGTGCGGGCGTCGTCGAGGAACGAGGTCACGCGGAAGAGCTGCGCGATCTTCCAGGCGAAGAAGATGCCCGACAGCAGCACACCCAGCAGCACGCCGATGGCGAGGTTGTGGGTGAGCACCACGCCTGCCACGGTCGAGAGCATCACCACGCTCGACGAGCGGGGGTGCGTGCGCAGGTTGGCGAGCGAGGACCAGGAGAAGGTGCCGATCGAGACCATGATCATGATGGCGACGAGCGCCGGCATCGGGATCTCGGCGACGAGGCCGCCGAGCGCCACGATCATCACGAGCAGGAAGACGCCCGCGGCGAAGGACGACAGCCGCCCACGCCCGCCCGACTTCACGTTGATCACCGATTGCCCGATCATGGCGCAGCCCGCCATGCCGCCGATGAAGCCGGTCGCCGTGTTGGCGATGCCCTGCGCGACGCATTCCTGGCGCTTGTCGCTCGGCGTGTCGGTGAGCTCGTCGACGATCTGCGCGGTCATCAGCGACTCGAGCAGCCCCACCGCCGCCACCGCCGCCGAATAGGGCAGGATGATCATCAGCGTCTCGAGCGTGAGCGGGATGTCCGGGAGGAGGAACACCGGCAGCGTCGAGGGCAGCTCGCCCATGTCGCCCACGGTGCGCACGTCGAGGCCCAGCGCGAGGACGGCGAGCGTCACGACGACGATGCACACGAGCGGCGCAGGGATCACGGTCGTGATCCGCGGCAGCCCGTAGAGCACGACGAGGCCCGCCGCCACGAGCGCGTAGGTCACCCAGGTCACCCCGATCAGCTCCGGCAGCTGCGCCATGAAGATGAGGATCGCCAGCGCGTTGACGAAGCCGGTCATCACCGAGCGCGAGACGAACCGCATCAGCTGCGCGATCCCCGCCCAGCCTGCGGCGATCTGCAGGAGACCCGCGAGCACGGTGGCGGCGAGCAGGTACTCGAGCCCGTGATCGCGCACGAGCGTCACCATCAGCACCGCGGTCGCCGCAGTCGCCGCCGAGATCATCCCCGGCCGCCCGCCGACGATCGCCGTGATCACCGCGATCGAGAACGAGGCGTAGAGCCCGACCTTCGGGTCGACGCCCGCTATGATCGAGAAGGCGATCGCCTCCGGGATGAGCGCCAGCGCCACCACGAGCCCGGCGAGGAGATCGGCGCGGACGTTGCCGAGCCAGTCGGCGCGCAGGCGCGCGGGGGAGAAGGTCTTCATGAAAGGTCGCTTTCGTCGCCACGCGGACGGGCGGGGCGCGGGGGATCGAGAGAGGTGACGCGTCGATATGCGAGCAGGCGAGGCCGCGAGCGCCGGCGCCGCGAGGCGGAGCCTCGAGCGGTACGGGGGCGTCGAATGGATGCGGCGTCCTACATCGGCCTGCGGTGCTGCGTCTGATCGGCGGGGATGCTGCGGTGCAGCGGATGGGTTCTGGATACGCCGATGGGGGAGTGGATGCAAGGGTCGGGGTGGAGGAGCGCACGTGGACGACCGAGAATCGCCGACCGGCGTTCATGCCGCCGTGACCTCATCGATGCGGCGCGCCATACTCGACCGCCCGAAAAGCAGAAGGCCCGCCGAACCCCTAGGGATCGCCGGGCCTTCTGAAAAACCGGTGGTGGGCGCACTAGGGCTCGAACCTAGGACCCGCTGATTAAGAGTCAGCTGCTCTACCAACTGAGCTATGCGCCCGGTCCAGTCGCGGGCGGCGCTGGCCGCCCCGTCGTGAGGGCGCTTCGATATCCGAAGCCGGGGGGCGTGTCCAGCCCTCCGGACGGAAAAATCGGCGGTTCTCGCGCGGCGGCGGCGCCGCCCTCAGGCGGGCGCCTTCTCGCGGTGGTACGTGCCGGTGCCGCGCGTCAGGACGCGGTCGTCGGGCAGCACGTCGCCGGGGTCGAGGTCGCTCTCGCGGTCGAGGGCACGCCACAACGGGGCGAGCTGCGCGATGTCGAGGCGCGGCCAGGCGTCGGGCCCGTCGAGCACGAAGTAGGTCTCCTGATAGTCGTCGATGCGGTAGCGCGTGCGCATCACGCGGCCCAGGTCGAAGGCGATGCGGTTGGGCGAGGCGCTCTCGATCGAGAACACGGTCTCGCCGGGCGAGGAGGCGATGCCCGCGCCGACGATGCGAAGCCCCTGCGGCGTCTGCGCCAGCCCGAACTCGACGGTGTACCAGTATAGCCGCGCCAGCCGGTGCAGCGTGCCGTGCCGCGCCGCCTCGAGCCCGGCCTTGCCGTATTCTTCGAGATAGTCCGCGTAGACCTGCTGCATGATCAGCGGCACGTGGCCGAACACGTCGTGGAAGACGTCGGGCTCCTCGATGTAGTCGATCTGCTCGGGCTTGCGGATCCACCAGCCGGCGGGAAACTTGCGGTCGGCGAGCAGCTTGAAGAACACGACGTCCGGCACGAGCCCGGGCACGGCCACGACCTCCCAGCCCGTCGTCGCCCGCAGGCGCTCGTTCATGACCCGGAAGTCCGGGATGCCCTCGTCGGAGATGCCGAGCCGGTCGAGCCCCTCGAGGAAGCCGTCGACGACGCGGCCCTCCAGGAGCGCGCGCTGGCGCGTGGCGAGGCGAGCCCAGGTGGCGTGGTCCTCCTTCGTGTAGGCGTCGAAGCCCTGGTCCTGGAGGAAGTCGCGGGGATCGTCGCTCGTGGCGTTGGGGTTCATGGAATCCTCCTCGTCGTTCGGAGGTACAAGTCGTGAGTCGCGTTTCGATTTCCATACCCCGTGCAACAGCACCAGTGAAACGGGCGCGTCCCGGTGGAACGCGCCCGCCTCGCCGGCTTCGTCGTCGGGGACGGATCAGCGCGCCTGCGCCTCGATGGTCACGAGCGGCAGGAGCGCGCGCGGATCGTCGGTCTGCATGA
This sequence comes from Salinarimonas chemoclinalis, assembly GCF_041514305.1. NCBI lineage: Bacteria > Pseudomonadati > Pseudomonadota > Alphaproteobacteria > Hyphomicrobiales > Salinarimonadaceae > Salinarimonas > Salinarimonas chemoclinalis. The sequence goes on along the minus strand of NZ_JBGMWH010000002.1, from coordinate 316,333 downwards.
CCGCCGCGAAGGGGATTCCGGCTGGGTCGATGGCGGTCACCGAAACGTCGAGCGCGCCCGGCGCCTCGAGGAAGGTCGCGAGCGCCTCGCCGAGCGCGATCGCCTCGGGCGTCCCGCCGAGCTGCGCCGGCACCATCGTACGCGCCGTCATCACGCCGATGCCGCGCAGGTCGTTCGCGCCGACGCCCATCCGGCCGGCCTGCATCTCCAGGAGCCGCTCGGTCAGACCCTCGTCGACGATGGAGACGCTGACGCTGCGGGCGGTGGCGGCAGCCGCCGCCATCATCACCGCCATCTGGTCGCCCGAGAAGATCCCCGCGCCGATGTCGCCGAACTCCGCCGACAGGCCGAAACGGCCCATGTCGACGCCCGTGAGCATGGCTTCCTCGATCGCGAGCGTCTGCGCTTCTGGATTCCAGAGCGCGGCGAAGGCACCCGAGAGATCGACCGCCTCGTACCCGAGCGCGCGCAGCTGCGCGACGCGGCCTTGCGCAGACCCCTCCGTCAGGGCGAAGGCGAGGTTGTCGAAGCTCGCTCGGATGCGCGTCGGCACGCCCTCGACGAGATCCTCCGCCGCCATGGCGAAGGCGGCGAGGGACACGTCGACCGGCTCGGTGCGGCCCGGCGGCACGATGCTGCCGGCGAGCTCCTCCAGCCGCAGCGTGCCGAGCGCGGGCACGAGCCCGCGGGCGCCGCCCGCGTCGAGCGCGACCTCGCCCTCGGCCATCCGGCGCATGCCCTCGACCATCGGCGCGAACGAGAAGCCCTCGGAGACGACGGAAGCGATCGTCAGCCGCGCCGGCTCGGACTCGACGCGGATGGTCTCGGCGCGCGCCGGCCCGTCGCCGCCGAAGACGATCCGCTCGATCGCGAAGACCGGTGCGCCACCCATCTCGGCGACCGTGACGGCGACGTCCTCGACGACGACCTGCCCGACGCGAATGGCCCCCATCATGTCGGCCATCATGCCGAGCATGCGCCGCGTCTCGTCGTCGTCCGGCTCCTCGCCGGCCTCGGCCATCGCCTCGAGTTCGGGCATGATCCGCGTGAAGGGCTCGCGCATCAGCCGCCCCTCGACCGTCTCCCCGGACACGCGCCCCACCGAGACCGACGCCTCGTCGTCGCCGAAGCGCGTCTCGGCCACGGAGAACGACCGGTAGATCGGCCGGTAGGGGTTCTCGCCGTTCTCCGGCGCGGCGTCGGTGTACCAGCGAACGGAGAAGGGCAGATCGAAGCCCTCGACAACCGTCTCGCCGATCTCGCCCTCGAACGTCCGGCCGTCCGGCCCCTCGGCCTCGATCCGCCCGGAGCCCGCGACGAAGCGGGCGATCACCCCCTCGGTCACGTCCTCCGCGACGAGATCCGCGTAGGTGATCGTGGTCTGCGCGTCCTCGACCTCCTGCTCGATGACGAGTGCGGGCATCGTGATCCGCTCGGCCGAGACGCCGGCGAGCGCCTCGTGCCAGGGCGCGTCGGTCTTGCCCTGGAGCGCGTCGAGGAGCGCCTCCCGCGAGAGGCTCGAGCCCTCGATCGTGACGCTGGGCATGCGGTAGACGCTCGGGCCGGCGTCGATCGTGACGTTCTCGAGCGTCACCGCGCTCTGCGCCCACGCCGCGGCGAAGAGGCCGCGATCCAGCCGGACGGCCTCGATGGAAACCGGTCCCTCCCCCGCCGGGAGCGTGATGCGGAGCGGAGAGACGCCGACCTCGCCGAGCGCGAGAACCGTGGCGGCGACGCCGGCCATCAGCGCGAGGCGGCGCGCGCGAGAGCGCTTATCTCGTGTCATGTGAGGTCCTCTTCCTGGCCGCGCCTCCCCGCGGCGCGGCGCGATCATAGCCATGGGCCTGGGATTTGACAGAGCGGATGGGCGAAAAATCGGCGGCGGCGCGGCGGCTCAGTCGGTGAAGACCACCGTCTTGCCGCCGTTGAGGACGACGCGGTCCTCGATGTGCAACCGCACGGCGCGCGCCAGGACCCGCCGCTCGATGTCGCGGCCCTTGCGCACCAGGGCGTCCGGCGTGTCGCGGTGGGAGATGCGCTCGACGTCCTGCTCGATGATCGGCCCCTCGTCGAGGTCGGAGGTGACGTAGTGCGCCGTCGCGCCGATCAGCTTCACGCCGCGCGCGTGCGCCTGATGATAGGGCTTCGCGCCCTTGAAGCCGGGCAGGAAGGAATGGTGGATGTTGATGCAGCGGCCGGTCAGCTTCGCCGAGAGCCCGTCGGAGAGCACCTGCATGTAGCGGGCGAGCACCACGAGATCCGGTGCGACATCCTGCACGAGGCGCCACAACGCGCTCTCCTGCTCGAGCTTGGTGTCCTTCGTCACGGGCAGGTGGTGGAAGGGCACGTCGCCGAAATCGAGATGCGCGAAGGTCTCGCGCGGGTGGTTCGAGACGACGGCCGCGAGGTCCATCGCCAGCTCTCCGGTGCGCCAGCGATAGAGCAGGTCGGCGAGGCAATGGTCGAATCGCGAAGCGAGGATCATCACCCTCCGGCGTGCGTCCGTGCCGCGCATCGACCAGACCATGCCGAAGCGCTCGGCCAGCGGCGCGAAGCCCTCGCGAAGCGCCTCCACCGGCGCCGCGCCGTCGAGCCGGTTGAGCACGACGCGCATGAAGAAATTGCCCGTCTGGGTGTCGTCGTACTGCTGCGCGTCGAGGATGTTGCAGGCGTTCTCGAAGAGATGCGCCGAGACCGCGGCGACGATGCCGGGGCGATTGCGGCAGGACAGCGTGAGGACGACGGCGGGCTCTGCGGGCATCGGATCTCGCATCGGGCTCTCGGGCTCTTCTCGTGCGCTGGGCCGACGGCGCGCCGCCGCGCCCTCCCGCTCTAGCTCGGAACCGCCGTGCGCGCCACTCGCGCGATCACGCCGCGCCTCACCGTCCCGGCAGCGGGATGAACTCCGTCTCGCCGGGCACGCCGGCGAAGCGGCCCTCGCGCCAGTCGTTCTTGGCTTCCTCGATGCGGTCCCGCCTGGAGGAGACGAAGTTCCACCAGATGTACCGGGGGCCGTCCATCGGCTCGCCGCCCAACATCATGAAGCGCGCGGGCGTCGCCGCGCGAATGGCGATGCGATCGCCCGGGCGGAAGACGAGGAGCCTGCCGGGGCCGAAGCGGTCGCCCGCGATCTCGACCTCGCCGGAGACGGTGTAGATCGCGCGCTCCTCCCATTCCGCGTCGAAGGGGATCACGGCACCGGCCTCGAGCGTCGCGTCGGCGTAGATCGTCTCCGTCGAGGTCCGCACCGGCGAGCGCGCGCCGAGCGCGCCGCCCGCGATCAGCCGCACGTTCTTGCCCTCGCCCTCCACGACCGGGAGCGCGTCGGCGGCGTAGTGCACGAAGCCGGGATCGCCCTCTTCGTCGCGCTCCGCGAGCGCCACCCAGCTCTGGATTCCGAACAGCTTGGAGCCGGTGGTTCGCAGATCGGCCGAGGTGCGCTCGGAATGCGTGATGCCGCGCCCAGCCGTCATGAGGTTGAGCGCGCCGGGCCGGATCGGCAGCTCGGTGCCGAGGCTGTCGCGGTGCATGATCTCGCCGTCGAACAGGTAGGTGACGGTGGCGAGCCCGATGTGGGGGTGCGGGCGCACGTCCATGCCGGCGCCGAGCAGGAACTCGGCGGGACCCATCTGGTCGAAGAAGATGAAGGGGCCGACCATCTGCTTGCTCGCCGAGGGCAGCGCGCGGCGCACCTCGAAGGAGCCGATGTCGCGCGCCCGCGGAACGATCACCGTCTCGATCGCGTCACAGGATCGGGCGTCCCCGGGAACCGGATCGTCCGCAGGCTCGAAGCTCATGACCGCTCTCCTCGGCGTGGGGTCGTCGTTGGGTATTCATGGCGCGGGCATCATGACCCAGGCGGGGCGGCCCGGCGAGAGTGCGGGCCGCAATCGGTCCATGGCAGGATCGCAAACGAGCAAGGCGATGATCGGGGATCGCTCGGCGTCCACGCAAGACATGTCCGCCCGCCGGCTTCCCCTTCCCCGCCCGCGGCGCTACGAGCGGCAGGCGCGGCCCCGCCGCGAAGGAGGCATCCCGCATGATCACCCTCTACGGCGCCCGCGACGGCACGCTCGTGCGCCTGCCCGAGACCGAGCCGCATCCGGAGGCGATCTGGATCGACCTGTACGAGCCCACGCCCGAGGAGGAGGAGGCGGTCGAGCGGATGATCGGCATCGAGGTGCCCACGCGCCAGGAGATGGCCGAGATCGAGGAGAGCTCGCGCCTCTATCGCGTGGACGGCTCCCTCGTCGTCACGACCACCATCATCGAGGGTGCGGGCGAGGGGCGGCCCGCCCGCACGCAGGCGACCTTCGTGCTGAGCGCGCGCCATCTCGTGTCCGTGCGCTACGGCGACCCCCTGCCCTTCCGCGCCTTCGAGGCGAAGTGGGCGCGCCAGCCGGAGGCGCGTCCGGAAAGCGACCTCGTCTTCGTCGCGCTGATCGATTCGATCGTCGAGCGCGCGGCGGACGTGCTCGAGTACGTCGCGGCCGACCTCAACGGCGTCTCGACGCACCTCTTCGTCGAGAGCGGGGCGCGCAAGGCGAAGGAGGCGGAGGGCGACCTCCAGGAGATCCTGATGCGGCTGGGCCGCCGCAACATGACGATCTCGATCCTGCGCGAGAGCCTGCTGTCGCTCACGCGGCTCGTCCCCTTCGTCCGCCAGGGTGGCGAGGGCTGGCTTTCGAAGGAGGCGCCGCACCGCCTCAAGCAGCTCGAGCGCGACCTGCGCTCGCTCTCGGCGTACGAGGGCCAGCTCACGGCGGAGATCGTCTACCTTCAGGAGGCGACGCTCGGGCTGATCAACCTCGCCCAGAACCGGGTGATCAAGGTCTTCTCGATCGCCGCGGTGCTCTTCCTGCCGCCGACCCTGGTGGGCACGATCTACGGCATGAACTTCGCGCGGATGCCCGAGCTGGACTGGGCCTTCGGATACCCGGCGGCGCTCGCGACGATGGTTCTTTCGGCCGGCATCTCGTTCTACTGGTTCAAGCGCAAGGGTTGGCTCTGAGCATCCCCGCGCGGTGACGCCGCGGGCGCGTGCGGCTATTGCTGGAACGACGAACCGGAGAGAACGCCATGGCCGACCATCGCCTCGACGCCGCACCCGAGACCGTGCACTGGGGCTTTTTCGACGCCGCGCTGGCGCCGCGCCTCGTCGTCGACAGCGGCGACCGCGTGACGATCTCGACCGTCTCCGGCCCGCCCGAGGCGATGCCGCCCGCGCCCTTCGGGGTGCCGCCGGCGCTCTCGGCCATCCACGCGGCGCTCTCCCCGAAGCTGCCGGGCCACATCTGCACCGGCCCGGTGGCGGTGCGCGGGCTGAAGGCCGGCGGCGTGCTCGAGGTGCGCATCGAGACGATCGAGCTGCACTACGACTGGGGCTACAACACGCTCGGCCCCCAGCGCGGCGCCCTGCCGGACGACTTCGAGACGCCCCGCTGCGTGCACATCCCGCTCGACCGCGAGAGGAACGTCGCGCGCCTGTCCTGGGGGCTGGAGCTGCCGCTCGCGCCCTTCTTCGGCGTCATGGGCGTCGCCCCGCCGCCCGCCTGGGGCGCGCTGTCGACGCTGCCGCCGCGGCGCAACGGCGGCAACCTCGACAACAAGGAGCTCGTCGCCGGCACGATTCTCTACCTGCCCGTCCACGTCGACGGCGGAAACTTCTCGGTCGGCGACGGCCACGGCGCGCAGGGCGACGGCGAGGTCTGCATCACGGCGATCGAGACCGGGCTCGTCGGCACGTTCGCGCTCCACGCCCGCAACGACATGCGGCTCACCTGGCCGCTGGCCGAGACGCCGACGCACTGGATCACCATGGCCTTCGACCCGGATCTCGACGATTGCGTCGTGATCGCGCTGCGGGAGATGATCGATCTCGTCGTCGAGAAGGCCGGGATCTCCCGCGAGGACGCCTACATGCTGGCGAGCCTCGCAGCCGACCTGCGCATCACGCAGGTCGTCAACGGAAACAAGGGCGTGCATTGCATGCTGGCAAAGGATTTCCTGATGCGCGGCTGACAGGCGCTGCGCCACGGAACCACCTCGTTCCGCCCTCCGTTGCCGGGGCGCGAAAGGATCGAGGATGACGGACGAGAGCACGGCGCGCGCGGAGAACGCGAGACGCAGGGTCCCCGAGGCCCGTGCATCCAATCCGCAGGGCTTCGCGGGGGAGGACACGCCGTTCGTGCGCAAGGTGCTGATCGTCACCCTCGTGGTGGCGCTCGCCTACGTGGTCTACAGCTTCGCCTACGTGCTGGTTCTCGCCTTCGCGGCCCTGCTGCTCGGCATCATCCTGCGCGCCTTCGTCGACCTGGTGGCGCGCATACCGGGACTGCCGGGCGCCGCCGCGTTCTACGTCGGGCTCGCCCTCCTCGTACTCGTGATCGCCGGGTTCGCGACGTTCTTCACGATGACGATCCAGGGCCAGGTCCGGGACGTGTTCGAGCAGCTGCCGACGGCGATCGAAGCCGTCGGCGACCGGCTCGGCATCCAGGACCCGGTCGAGCGCCTGGAGGAGCGCTTCGCCGCCGCGGCCGGGGATGGCACGACCGTCATGAGCCAAGCCGCGAACATCGGCTTCACCCTGCTCGGCGGCATGGTGGACGCGCTGATCGTCGTGGTCGCCGCCGTCTATCTCGCCTTCGACCCCGCGCTGTACCGGCGCGTCATCGTGCATCTGTTCCCGCACGAGATGCATGCGCGCATCGACGGCGCGTTCGTCACCACCGGAAACGCCTTGAAGCTGTGGTTCTTCGGCCAGCTCGCATCGATGACGCTCGTCGGCGTCCTCAGCGGTGCCGCATTCTGGTGGATCGGCCTGCCGGCCCCCGCCGCGCTCGGGCTGATCGCGGGGGTGCTGGACTTCATCCCCTTCCTCGGGCCCTTCATCGGCGCCGTTCCGGCGATCGTGTTCGCCTTCAACGAGGGGCCGAACACGGTGCTCTGGACGATCGGCGTCGTCGTCGTGGTGCAGCAGATCGAAGGCAACGTCATCCTGCCGCTGATCCAGCGCAAGGCCGTGAACCTCGCTCCCGCGTTCGTCCTCTTCGCCATCGTCGCCTTCGGCCTCGCGTGGGGCCTGCTGGGCGTCTTTCTGGCCGTGCCGATGGCGGTGGCGATCATGGTTTTCGTGAAGATGCTGTGGATACGCGATACGCTCGGGGAGCAGACGAGCGTGCCGGGGGAGGCGGAGGGGGAGGACGAGGACGGGGAGGACGGGAAGGCGGATGCGAGCGCGCCGGAACGGGCGCAGGGGTGATCCGCTTCACAGCGGACCGCGCGTTGCGTGATCAGGTGCGCCGGGCGCTCGCGGGCGAGAGCCCCCGGCGCCCGGTGAACGTCCCGGCGATCGACGACATCGGCGCGTGGATCGACGAATTCCCCGACCATGCCATGCGCGGAGAAGGGATCGGCAATCTCTCGATCATCGAGGAATGGGCGCTGACCTGTGCGCGCCACATCCCACCCCGGGTGACGACGGCGCCGGCCCTCACTCCCAAGGCCACCCCACCACCCGCTCCACCAGCTCCGCCAGCCCCACCTCGTCCTCCATCCCCGACACGCGCCCGCGCACGGACACCCCCGCCGCGTGCACGGTCTCCGGCGAGCCGGAGACCAGCGGGTGCCACCAGGCGAGCCCCCTGCCCTCCGCCACGCGGCGATAGGCGCAGGTTCCCGGCAGCCAGGAGAGGCGCTCGACCGCCTGCGGCGTCAGGCGCACGCAGTCGGGCACCTGGGCCTGGCGGTTCTCGTAGTCGCGGCAGCGGCAGGTGCCGGCGTCGAGGAGCCGGCAGGCGACGTCGGTGTAGGCGACCTCGGCGGTGTCCTCGTCCTCGAGCTTGACGAGGCAGCAGCGGCCGCAGCCGTCGCACAGGCTCTCCCACTCCGCCTCCGACATCTCGGAAAGCGGCTTCGTGCGCCAGAATGGGGCATCGGCGGAGCTGAGCGTCTCGCGGCGGGACATGGGGCGATCCTCGGCGGGCGTTCATCGCCCGTCAACCTCAACGAATTCCGAACGAGGCGGCCCCGTTTCGTGGCGAATGCGACCGGCACGGGCCTTGCGGGCCCGACGGCGACGGGAGGCGGAGGCCGGTGACCCCTGCGCCTCCCGACGGGCGGAACCGAGGCGACGCCGCGGCCGATTCGGGGCGAACCCCGACCGTGCCGCGCCGTTTACCACGGCTCCCGGGCGGCGGATTCGAATCGCCGCGGGCGCGAATGTCTGATAGGAACCTCGGCGGTTAACCTTTGGTTAAGCGGTCCGGGCGGGTAGCGGGGGAACGGGGTGCGTTTCGATCGGAAGATCAGCGTCTGGACACGGGTCAAGCGGGCCGCGCTGGCCCTCGACGCCTGGCTGTCCGCCTCCGCGTTCGACTCGCGCCGCGACCTCGAGACGGTTTGGCGGCGCTACACGGCCTTCACGGACCTCTTCCGCGCCCGCGGCGCCGCCCGCGTCGTGCTCGACCTCGCCTCCGAGGGCGTCACCCTGGGGCTCGCGGGCGCCACCGTGATGCTCGCCCTCGCCATCCCCGCCTTCTACGAGACGCAGGAGGAGTGGCGGCGCACGGAGGAGCTCGCCGTCACCTTCCTCGATCGCTACGGCCAGGAGGTGGGCCGGCGCGGCATCCGGCACGACGATTCCGTGGCGATCGACGAAATACCCGAGGTCGTGATCAAGGCCGCCCTCGCCACCGAGGACCGACGCTTCTTCTCGCACTGGGGCATCGACCCGATCGGGACCGCCCGCGCGCTGGTGGCCAACTCGCGGGAGGGTACGGTCGTCCAGGGTGGCTCGACCATCACCCAGCAGCTCGCCAAGAACCTGTTCCTCTCCAACGAGCGCACCCTCGACCGCAAGATCAAGGAGGCGTTCCTCGCGCTCTGGCTCGAGTTCCAGCTCTCCAAGAACGAGATCCTCAAGCTCTACCTCGACCGCGCCTACATGGGCGGCGGCAATTTCGGCGTCGTCGCGGCGGCGGACTTCTACTTCGGCAAGCCGATCGGCGAGGTGACGCTGGCGGAAGCGGCGATGCTGGCGGGGCTTTTCAAGGCGCCCTCACGCTTCTCGCCCCACGTCAACCTGCCCGCGGCCCGCGCGCGCGCGAACGACGTGCTCACCGCGATGGTGAACGCCGGCTTCATGTCGGAGGGCCAGGTCCAGATCGCGCGGCGCAACCCCGCGAGCGCGATCGACCGCGGCCGCGAGACGACGCCCGACTACTATCTCGACTGGGCCTTCGAGCAGGTCCGGGACATGGCCCGCGACGGGCATTTCGGGAACCAGCGGGTGCTCGTCGTGAAGACGCCGCTCGATCAGGCCATGCAGCGCCGCGCCGAGCTCGCGGTCGAGGACACGCTGCGCCAGCACGGCGAGCGCTACCGCGTCGGCCAGGCGGCGGCGGTGCTGATGGAACCGGACGGCGCCGTTCGCGCGATCGTCGGCGGGCGTGACTATGGACAGAGCCAGTTCAACCGGGCGGCGCACGCGCGCCGCCAGCCGGGCTCGTCCTTCAAGCCCTTCGTCTACGCCACCGCGCTGTCCTACCTGCCCTATCGCCCGGATTCGACGGTCGTCGACCGGCCGATCTGCCTCGGCAATTGGTGCCCGAACAACTACAACCGCTCCTTCTCGGGGGCGATGCCGATGATCACGGCGCTGGCGCGCTCGATCAACACGATCCCCGTGCGGCTCTCCGTCGAGCTCGGCGAGGGCGACGCGAAGCGCGGGCGCGCGCGCATCATCGAGACGACGCGGCGCATGGGCGTCGAGACGCCGCTCGCGGACTCGTCCTCGCTGCCGATCGGCGCGTCCGAGATGACCGTGCTCGACATGGCGGCCGGCTACGCCGTCTTCGCCAACGGCGGCGAGCGGGCGCGGCCCTACCCCACGGTCGAGGTGACGACGCAGGACGGCGTGCTCCTCTACGCGCACGATCGCGATGCGCCGCGCGAGCGCGTGCTCTCCACGGGTGTCGTCGCGGACATGAACACGATGCTCGTCGCCGTGCCCGAGCGCGGCACAGGCCGGCGCGCGGCGATCGACGGCATCCGCTCGGCGGGCAAGACGGGCACGACGAACGCCTACCGGGACGCCTGGTACGCCGGCTACACCGGCAATTTCGTCGCCGCCGTGTGGTTCGGCAACGACGACTTCACCTCCACGAACAACATGACCGGCGGCACGCTGCCGGCCATGACCTTCAAGGAGATCATGACCTTCGCGCACGGCGGCGTCGAGCCGCGGCCGATCCCGGGCCTCTCGGACGACGGCCCGGCCGTCGCCGGCGGCGGCCCGGCGACGACGGCGAGCATCGACCCGCAGGTCGCCGCGCTCCAGCGCAACACGCTCTCGCGCCGTTCCTTCGAGGTCGTCACCGGGATCGGCTCGCTCTTCGAGGAGGCCCGCACGCCGCAGGGCTTCCGCGAGGGTCGCGCGCCCGGCCCCGCCGCCCTCGCCGCCCAACCGGCGGGCCCCGGCGGCTTCCAGCCGGTCACGCGCTGAGCGCGGGCGCAACGGGAACGCGGTCATGTTCGAAGCGCTGCGCCGAGCGGCCCGGAACGTCTACCATCTGCTCCTCCTCGCCTGGGCGGCGGCGCTCGGCGCGGGGCTCGGGCTCGGCTCCGCGCTCTTCGTGCTGGAGGGGGAGTACCCGTTCGGCGAGCGCCGCGTCCAGGCCTGGGTCGCTTGGCCGAGCGTCGGCTCGCCGTCGTCCGACCCCTACGCCCGTGCCATCATGGCGCGCTCGGCCGACGTGCCGCTCGCGCTCGGCGAAGGCATCGCCTTCCGCGCCGACGTCGACGAGCTCGGCCGGCCGCTCGACGCCGCTTGCAGCTACGACGTCTCCGGCGAGACGCCGGTGGCGCGCGCCTGGACCGTCACGCTCTACGATCCCGAGGGCCGCCCGCCGGAGACGGCACAGCGCCGCGCCGGGCTCGCTTCCGCACAGATGCTGCGCGACGAGGCAGGCGGCGTGACGATCGCGCTGTCACCCTCTCCGCGGCCGGGCAACTGGCTCCAGCTCCCCGGTGCGGGGCGATTCCAGGTCGTGCTGCGCCTCTACGACAGCCCCGTCTCCGGCGCGCTGGGCTGGCTCGACGACGGCGCCATGCCGCGCATCGTGCGCGTGTCCTGCCCCGGGGGGACGACGTCGTGACGCCCCGCGCCCGCGCCGTCCTCGACAGCCTCGGCCGCAACGCGGGCAAGCTCGCGCTCGCGACGACGATCGGCCTCGTGCTCGCGGCAATGACGCACATCGCCGCCATCCTGATGCTGCCCTGGCTCGCGCGCCAGGACGCGCAGGCGCGGCTGGCGCCCACCGCCACGTCGGAGACGGCGGTGCTCGTCGCCGCCCCGCGCGACGCCGGCTTCGGCGTCCTCGACCCGAGCCCGCCGGCGACCTGGCTGCCGCACCACGACCCGGCGATGGCGGTGGGCGCCTGCGCCTACGATCTCGCCGAGGGGCCGCTGCGCGTGAGCGCGCCCGACGGTCCGCTGTTCCAGACGGTTTCGCTCCACGCCCGAGGCGCGGGCGCCTACTACGCGGTGACGGACCGGGCCGCCGTGCGCGGGCGGCTCGAGCTCGTGGTCGCCACCCGCGAGCAGCTCGACGACCTCGTCGCCCGCGACGCCGACGTGGACGGCACCGACGAGGCTCCCGCCGACGGATTCGGGGACCTGCGCGTCGTCGCGCCCAGCCGCGAGGGGTTCGTGCTGGTGCGTACGCTCGCCGGCTTCCCGAGCGAGGCGGGGCTCGCGCGGGCGCTCGTCGAGAGCGTGTCCTGCACGATCGAGCCGCTCTGAGAGCGCTCGCGTGCCACGCGGTCGGCGGGAATGCGGGGTCGGGTCCGGTCTTGCGCGCATTGCCCCCGCCGTGTCCGCGCGGCATGGTCGGCCGAACCGGAACGGTTCCGAGGTGCGACCACGGCGCCGTTGCGGGGGGAAGGCGGGCTCGCTACATCGTGCGGGTCCCGAGGGAGCCGCATGCTGACGAAACTCGCCAATCCGAGCACGTTCCTGCGTTGGTCGGGGGTCCTGCTCCCCTGGCTCGCCGGCCTCACCGTCGTGTCGCTCGGGATCGGCCTGTGGATGGCCTGGTTCGTCGCGCCCGCGGACTACCAGCAGGGCGAGACCATCCGGATCATGTACATCCACGTGCCGGCCGCGTGGCTGGCGCTCTTCCTCTACGCCATGATGAGCGCGTCGGCGATCGGCACGCTGGTCTGGCGCCATCCGCTGGCGGACGTCTCGCAGAAGGCGGCTGCGCCCATCGGCGCGGCCTTCACGCTCGTGTGCCTGGTCACGGGGGCGCTGTGGGGCAAGCCGATGTGGGGCACGTACTGGGTGTGGGATGCACGGCTGACCTCCGTGCTGGTCCTCTTCCTGGTCTACGCCGGCATCATCGCGCTGTGGCGCACGATCGAGGACCCCTCGCGCGCGGCGCGGGCGGTGGCGATCCTCACGCTGGTCGGCGCGCTCAACCTGCCGATCGTGAAGTTCTCCGTCGACTGGTGGAACACGCTGCACCAGCCGGCGAGCGTCTTCCGCATGGACGGCCCGACGATCTACCCCACGATGCTCTACCCGCTCCTCGTGATGGCGCTCGGCGTCACCTTCCTCGCGCTGACCATGCACATGTACGCCATGCGCACGGAGGTCTTCCGCCGGCGCGTGCGCACGCTCTCGATCCTCGAGGCCGAGCGCCTCGACGAACGCCGGGCGGCGGCCTGAGGAGGCGGCGATGGGCGATCCGCACACCCCCTTCATCCTGGCGAGCTACCTCGCCACGGTCCTCGTGATCGGCGGGCTGATCGCGCGCATGATCCTCGACCAGCGCGCCCAGAAGCGTGCCCTCGCCGAGCTCGAGGCCCGCGGCGCCGGGCGCGGCCGGCGCCGCGGCGAGGAGCGCGCCGCGGGATCGCCCTCCCAGGCGACCGCCGAGCGGCCCGCCACCACCGAGAGGGCCTGAGAATGGACGAGCGTCCGCACTTCGATCCCGTCGACGCGAAGAGCGATCCCGCACCGCGCCCGCGCATCCGCGTCCTCTTCCTGCTGCCGGTTCTGATCTTCGCGGGTCTCTCGGTCGTTTTCCTGATCGGCCTGTTCGGCGATCCGTCGCGGGTACCCTCCGTCCTGATCGGGCGCCCGGCCCCGCAGGTGGACCTGCCGCCGCTCGAGGGGCTCTCCGCCGCGGGCGCGCCGATCCCCGGCTTCTCGACCGCGGATCTCGTCGGCACGCCGGAGCGGCCGGTGACGATCGTCAACGTCTGGGCCTCCTGGTGCGGCCCGTGCCGCGTCGAGCATCCGGTGCTGATGGAACTCGCCGAGCTGCCCTACCTGACGATCGTCGGGATCAACTACAAGGACGCGCCCGAGAACGCCCGTCGCTTCCTCGGCGCGCTCGGCAACCCCTACGACCGCGTCGGCGTCGACGCGAGCGGCCGCTCGGCCATCGACTGGGGCGTCTATGGCGTGCCGGAGACCTTCGTCATCGACCAGGCAGGCATCGTCCGGCACAAGCACATCGGGCCGATCGAGCCGCGGCAGATCGGCGCCTTCCTCGAGGCGATCCGCGCCGCCCTGCCCGAGGACATGCGCGCCCGGCTGCCGACGGGCTGAGCACCTCGGGGGCTCCCGCACACCGCTCAGCGACGCTCCGGAGGATGCGCGACCGGCGTCGGCTCGGCCGTCCTGGAGGCCGGCGCTACGTTTGACACGGGACCGTGCATCCGCCAACGTCGCAGCATCGCAGCGCTACGATCGGGGATCGGGCATGGACGACGCGGGGCCGCGGCGGCGGGGGCGGCGGAAGATGCAGGCGGTGACCATGTCGGAGGTCGCCGCCGCGGCGGACGTGTCCGCCTCCACCGTCTCGCTCTACTTCCGCCGGCCCAAGAGCGTCTCGCCACCCGCACGCGACGCCATCGCCAAGGCGGTGGCCGATCTCGGTTACGTGCCGAATCTCGTCGCCGGCGGGCTCGCGGCCGCGTCCTCGCGCGTCGTCAGCCTCATCGTCCCCTCCGTGCGCAACGCCTTCTTCGCCGAGACCGTATCGGCGCTCGAGGCCGCGCTCGCGCCGCAGGGGCTGCAGGTGCTGCTCGGCCACACCGAGTACGACCTCGCCCGCGAGGAGGCGCTCGTGCGCGCGTCGCTCGCCTGGGCACCGGCAGCGATCGTCCTCACGGGGCTCGAGCACAACCCGGACACGCGTGCACTCCTGAAGAAGGCGCGGGTGCCCGTCGTCGAGATGTGGGAGCGCGGCGCGGCGCCCGTCGACATGGGCGTCGGCTTCGATCACGGCGCGGTCGGCGCCACCGTCGCGCGGCGGCTGGTCGCCCGTGGGCGCCGCCGCCTCGCCTTCTGCGGCGCGCGCATGCAGGAGGACCGCCGGGCGGCGCAGCGCGCCGAGGGTTTCGCAGCGGCCGCGCGGGCGGAGGGCGTCGCGGCGGCGATCCTCAACCATCCCGGACCGGCCGACCCGCAGGCGGGCGCGCTCCTCCTCGATCGCGCCCTGCGCGAGATCCCCGACGTCGACGGCATCGCCGCCTCCAACGACCTCGTCGCGATGGGCGCCCTCTTCGAGGCGCAGCGCCGGGCACTGCCGGTGCCCGAGCAACTCGCCCTCGTGGGCTTCGGGGACCTGCCCTTCGCCGCCGCCTGCGTGCCGCCGCTCACCACGATCCGCCCGGCGGGCGACCTCGTAGGGCGCGAGGTCGCCCGGCTCGTGCTGGCGCGCATGCGCGGCGAGCCGGTGCTGGAGCGCGCCGTCGACACCGGCTTCGTGCTCGTCGAGCGCGTCTCGGGCTGATCACCCGCGCGTCGCGAGGAAGCCGCGGGCGAGGTCGAGATCGGGGCGCGTCAGCCCGTGCCCGACCGGCAGCGTCTCGTGCGTGACGGACGCGCCGGCCTCGCGCAGCCGGCTCGCGAGATTGCCGACGTCGCTCGCCGGGACGATCGGATCCATCGCGCCGCTGACGATCATGACCGGCGTGCCGTCGAGCCCGCCCGCGGGCGCCTCGCGCAGCGGAGTCATCGCCCGCCACAGCACGGCCCCGGCGAGCACGCCGGGGTGACGCCACATCACGGCGGCCGCGATGTTCGCCCCGTTGGAGAACCCGACCGCCACCGGCGCTGCGAGCCCGTACGCGGCGCGCGTCTCGCCGACGAAGCCGGCGAGCGCGTCGGCGCGCGCGCGCACGTCCGCCTCGTCGAAGACGCCTTCCGACAGGCGCCGGAAGAAACGCGGCATGCCGTTCTCCAGCACCTGGCCCCGCGGCGAGACGAAGGCCCGCCCGGGCGCGATCTCGGCCACGAGCGGGACGAGGTCGTGCTCGTTTCCGCCCGTGCCGTGCAGGAGAAGGAGGGGCGCACGCGCCGGGTCCCCCGGCGCGTGCGTGTGGACGAAGGAGAGGTCGGCCATGGTTCGGGCACTCGTCACAGGGGCGGCAGGACGGCCTCGATGCGCGCGCGCTGCGGCTCGAGGAAGGCGGGGAGCTTCAGCGCCTCGCCGAGGCTGTCGGCGGGCTCGTCGGCGGCGAACCCGGGCTCGTCGGTGGCGATCTCGAACAGCACGCCGCCCGGCTCGCGGAAGTAGATCGAGCGGAAGTAGTTGCGATCCTTCTGCTCGGTCGCCGGCAGGCCCATTGCCGCGAGCTCCTCCGCCATCGCGGCCTGCGCGGCATCGCTCCCCGCGCGGAAGGCGACGTGGTGGACCGAGCCGGCGCCGAGCCGCGGACGCCCGGCCGCGCTCTCGACGAGCTCGACCGCGGCGCCCACCGCCGCCGTCCCCTCGAAGCGCACGCGCCCCGCCTCCCGTGCGGTCTCCGCGAGGCCGAAGACCCGCGTCAGCACCGCCGCGGTGCCCGCGATCGCGCCCACCTCGAGCGTCACGCTCTCGAAGCCGCGGATCGCGTGCGCCGCCTCGATCCCGTCCACCGCCCAGGCGGGCTCGTCCTCGGCGCCCTCCACGCCGACGAGGGCGAGGCGCATGCCGTCGGGATCACGGAAGGTGACGACCGGCCGGCCGAAGCGGGTCGCCGGCCCTTCGTGATCGACCGACATCCGCACGAAGCGCGCGAGCCAGAAGCCGATCGCCGCCTTGGGCACGCGAAACGCGGTCTCGCCGGTCTCGCCCGCACCGGCCCGGCCCGGCGCGGCGTTCGCCCAGGGGAAGAAGGTGAGGATGGTGCCCGGCGCCCCGGCCGCATCGCCGAAATAGAGGTGGTAGGTGCCGGGATCGTCGAAGTTGACGGTCTTCTTGACCAGTCGCAGCCCGAGCACGCGGGTGTAGAAGTCGCGGTTGCGCCGCGCCTCACCCGAGATCGCGGTGACGTGGTGGAGGCCGGTGCTGGTCGTGTCGTTCGTGGAACGGCTCATGGCGCATCTCCGAAGCAAGGTGGCGCGCGGTGCACGCCCGTCTTGCCGGAGAATGTGCGATCGGGAAAGCGGAATACGAGGCTGGAAAGGTCTGGATTGCGGCGACGCAAGGATACCGCGGCGCCGGGCGCGATCTCAGCCGGCGAAATACGCCTCCAGCACCCGCCCGTAGATCGCCTGCAGCCGCTCCAGCTCCGCGACCGGCACGCGCTCGTCGACCTGGTGCATGGTCTGGCCCACGAGGCCGAACTCGAGCACGGGGCAGTAGTCCTTGATGAAGCGTGCGTCCGACGTGCCCCCCGTCGTCGAGAGCGCCGGGCGGATGCCGGTCTCGGCCTCGACGGCGTCCTGGACCCGGCGCACGAAGGCGTTCGGCTCCGTGAGGAAGGCGACCGCGTTCGTATTCTCGAACGACGCCTCCCACCGCACGGCGTTGCCGGCGGCGGCCTCGAGCCGGCGGCGGATCTCGGTCTCCAGCGTCGCGGGCGTCCAGAGGTCGTTGAAGCGGATGTTGAAGGCCGCGCGCGCCTCGCCGGGGATCACGTTCGTCGCCGGGTTCCCGACATCGACCGTCGTCACCTCGAGGTTCGAGGCCGCGAAGTGAACCGTTCCCGCGTCGAGCAGCGTCGCCTTGAGCCCCGCGAGCAGACGCACCATACCCTCGATCGGGTTGTCCGCGAGATGCGGATAGGCGACGTGGCCCTGCTTGCCATGGACGACGAGCGTGCCCGAGAGCGAGCCGCGCCGGCCGATCTTGATCATGTCGCCGAGCCGCTCGGGGTTCGTCGGCTCGCCGAGGATGCAGGCGTCGAAACGCTCGCCCCTGGCCTTCGCCCACTCGAGCAGCTTGACCGTGCCGTTGATCGCCGGCCCCTCCTCGTCCCCCGTGATCAGCACGGCGATCGAGCCGGGGAAATCCGGGCGCGTCGCCACTAAGTCGAGCGCGGCGGCGAGCATGGCGGCGATACCCCCCTTCATGTCCACGGCGCCGCGCCCCCAGAGCACGCCGTCGACGATCTCGCCGGAGAAGGGTGGGTGCGTCCAGCGCCCTTCGTCGCCGGGCGGCACCACGTCCGTGTGGCCGGCCAACAGCAGGACCGGCGCGCCCGTGCCGATGCGGGCGTAGAGGTTCTCCACATCCGGCGTGCCGGGCGCGGAGAAGACGGGGCGCTCGACCGCGAAGCCGGCGGCCTCGAGCACCCGCGCGAGGAGCGCGAGCGCACCGCCCTCGGCGGGCGTGACCGAGGGGCAGCGGATCAGCGCCTGCGCGAGGTCGACGGCGGAGCGGGGGTTCATCGCGGCATCAATCGCGCAGGAGTTCGTTGATCCCGGTCTTCGCGCGGGTCTGCGCGTCGACGCGCTTGACGATGACCGCGCAGGCGAGCGACGGGCCGGGAGAGCCGTCCGGCAGCGGCTTGCCCGGGAGCGCGCCGGGCACCACCACGGAATAGGGCGGGACCCTGCCGCGGAAGACCTCGCCGGTCTCACGGTCGACGATCTTGGTCGAGGCCGAGATGAAGACGCCCATCGACAGCACGGAGCCCTGCCCCACCACGACGCCCTCGACGACCTCCGAGCGCGCGCCGATGAAGCAATCGTCCTCGATGATGGTCGGGCCGGCCTGGAGCGGCTCGAGCACGCCGCCGATGCCGACGCCGCCGGAGAGATGCACGTTCTTGCCGATCTGCGCGCAGGAGCCGACGGTCGCCCAGGTGTCGACCATCGTGCCCTCGTCCACGTAGGCCCCGAGGTTCACGAAGGAGGGCATCAGGACGACGTTCTTCGCGACGTACGCCCCGCGGCGCACGACGCAGCTCGGTACCGCCCGGAAGCCCGCCTCCTCGAAGCGCCCGGCGTCCCAGCCCTCGAACTTGGAGGGGACCTTGTCCCACCACACGGCGCCCCCGGGGCCGCCGGCGATCACGCTCATGTCGTTGAGGCGGAAGGAGAGGAGCACGGCCTTCTTCAGCCATTGATGCACGACCCACTCCTCGCCCGCCTTCTCGGCGACGCGGACGCGGCCGCAATCGAGCGCGGCGAGCGCCTCGTCGACGGCGTCGCGGACGGCGCCGGTGGTCGAGGGGCTCACGGTCGCGCGGTCCTCGAAGGCGGCGTCGATCGTCGAGGCGAGGGTCGTCATCGCTTGGGTGGTCATGGCGGCGCGGGCTCCGGCGGATGGCTCGCCCGCTGCTTACCAACGCCGGCGCCCCAGGTGAAGCCGAAATGCCGGTGCGTGCGGGCACGGTCGGTCGGCGGACGACCGGCGCGGCCACGACGGACGGACTCGCCCGTCGAGCTAACCCATGTTGTAGACGCGGCCTTTACGCTCCCCGAAAATCGCATTCGTCGGCGTGCTTGCCGGGTCCGGTGATCGTCATGAACATCATTTCACTAGCGTTAACGAAACGAAACGAGCCGAGCGTCCAGGGCGATCCCGCCTATAATCTCTTCAGGCGGCGCGAGGAGCCACAGCTCTATTGCGCGGTACCGGAGGATTACCCTGTCCCGAGCTTCATCGTCGGAGCGGCGTGGAATTTCGGCGGCCGCCTCGACAACGCCACGGCGGCTCCGCTGGGCTTCGACTGCGACGCCGCACGCCACGGCGTCGCGCTGACGGGTTACTACCTCTTCCTCGCGGATCGATGGGGGGCCGTGCGCACCGCCCAGTGCCGTCGGGAGGCCGATCGAGCGTGAGCGCGGCGCGACGGCTCTTGCGGCGGGTGCCGATTCCCGCGAGCATGCCCGCGCGATCCGGGGCCGGCGTCCGGCCCCCGCGAGGACGAGGTCCATGATTCCCACGAGCCGGCGGCGAGTACCCCGCCGATGAGCGTCGAGCCCATCGTTCGGCGCCTGTCCGCATACGTCGCGCTGACCGACGAGGACGCGCGCCTGGTCGAGGAGTTGTGCCGCGAGCGGATCCGCCGCGTGGGTCCGCGCGAGGACGTCCTACGCGAGGGCGAGCGCCCGCACGCATTGTACGTCGTGCTCGACGGCTGGGCGGCGCGCTACAAGTCGCTGGAGGACGGCCGCCGACAGGTCCTGTCGTTCGTCCTGCCGGGGGACCTGTGCGAGCAGCACGTGCTGCTGATGCCGCGGGCGGACCACAGCCTGGGAGCCATCACCTCGGTGACCGTCGCGGAGATCCCCGGCGCCCGCGTCGCGGCCATCGCCGCCGCGAGCCCGCGGCTGTCGACGGCGCTCGCCTGGTCGGACCTGTGCGCCCAGACGCTCCAGCGCGAGTGGACGGTCAATCTCGGCCAGCGTTCGGCGCTCGAGCGCATGGCGCACCTCATCTGCGAGCTGTTCCACCGACTGCGGGCGGTGGGCCTCACGCACGGCCTCTCCTACGAGTTGCCGGCGACCCAGGCGATGCTGGCGGACGCCACGGGCATCTCCGCGGTCCACGTCAACCGGACGCTCCAGGAGCTGCGCGCGGCGGAGCTGATCACCCTGCGCGGCCGCCACATGACGATCCACGACCTCGAGGCGCTGGAGGCCGCCGGCCTGTTCAGCCCCGCCTATCTCCACCTCGAACAGGCCGCGCATGCCGCCTCCACCGCGCCGGACGGCGGCACGCCCGTGCTCGTCCTGCGCACCATCGCGACCGACGGCTGACGGGAGCCGGCGCATGACCAAGCGATCGACGCCGAGCGATGCGACGAGCCGGGCACCGCCCGGGAGTTCCTGGCCCTTCGGCGAGAGCGAGGCGGCGCGGCTCGTCCGCGCCCACGACTGGGCGGCGACGCCGCTCGGCCCGGTCGAGACATGGCCGCAGACCCTGCGCGGCGCGGTCGAGGCGATCCTGCCCGTGCCGGTCGCCATGGCCGTTCTCTGGGGGCCGGACCTGATCCAGGTCTACAACGACGCCCAGGCGGCGCTGATGGGCCCCGAGCGGCATCCATCGATCGGCCGGCCCGCCGCGACGGTCTGGTCGGAGATCTGGCCACGGATCGAGGAGGATCTCGCGACCGTCCGCTCCGGCGCAGGCGCGGTGCGGCGCGACGAGGTGCCTCTGCCCATCACCCGCGACGGGGGCACGCGGGACCTGTGGTGGAGCTACGTCTACTCACCGCTCCCCGATCCCGACGCGCCGAACGGCGTCGGCGGCGTCCTCGTCGTCGCCACCGACGTGACGCAGCGCGTCGTCGCGCGCGAGGAGGCGCGCACCAGCGCGACGCGGCTGCGCGCGCTCGTCGAGAACCTGCCACAGCTCGTCTGGCAATCCCGCGACGGCGGCGACTGGACCTGGGCGAGCCCGCAGTGGATCGCGACGACGGGGCTCTCCGCCGAGGCGAGCCTCGGGCTCGGCTGGCTCGACGCCGTCCACCCGGAAGACCGAGAGCGCGTGCGCGCGGCCTGGGCGGTGGCGCCCGACAGCGGCCGGCTCGACGTGATCCACAGGCTGCTCGTCGCCGACGGCGGCTCGCGCTGGTTCCAGACCCGCGCCCAGGCGGCACCGCGCCGCGAGGGCGAGCCGCGGGAGTGGTTCGGCTCGTCGACCGACATCGACGACATCCGCCGGCTCCAGGAGCAGCAGAAGCTGCTGCACGGCGAGCTGCAGCACCGCGTGCGCAACACGCTCGCCGTCGTGCGCTCGATCGCCCGTCGCACCGGCGACACGGCCGAGAGCGTCGCCGACTTCGCCTCGCATTTCGAGGGCCGCCTCAACGCGATCGCCCGCACCCAGGCCCACGTCACGCGCGACCCGCGCGCGGGCGTCGATCTGGAATACCTCGTCGCGGAGGAGCTCACCGCCTGCGCGGCGCGCGAGGGTGAGCGGGTGACGATCGGCGGGCCGAAGATCCTGCTCGGGAGCCAGGCGGCCCAGACGCTGACGCTCGCGATCCACGAGCTTTCGACCAACGCCGTGAAGTTCGGCGCACTCGCCGGCGACACGGGCACCGTCTCCGTGACCTGGGAGATCGACGCGAGCGGCGAGCCGCCGCTCCTGCGCCTCGTCTGGCGCGAGGACGGTGTGGTCCCCGATCCCGAGCGGCCGGAGCGTGAGGGGTTCGGCACCGAACTCCTGCGCCGGACCCTACCCTACGAGCTCGACGCGACGGTGCGCTACGAGATCGGGGCGGACGCCGTGCTGTGCGCGCTGACCCTCCCGCTCGGGCCGCGGGTGCTCGCCTGAGCGCGCGCGCGGCCCGCTCACCAGCGCAGCCAGCGCCGCCCGGCGATCGCCCCCGCCGCGGCCACGATCCCGGCGGCGAGCGTGTACCAGGTCGCCACGAAGAGCGGGCTGTCGTCCGTGCAGAAGACCGCGTAGAGCGCGGCGGCGACGCCCGCCGCCGCGAGCCCGACGACCGCGCCGGCGAGGCCGGGCCGTACGGGCGCGCCGCCTTTCAGGCCGTAGACGAGGGCGACGAGCATCGGCAGTGCCAAGGCCGGGATGGAGACGAGGCAGACGAGGGCGTTCTCGCCCAGGAGCGCGGGTGCCCAGGCCCGCGCCGGAAGCGCGGCGAGCTCGAGCGCGACGAAGGCCGCCGCAGCCAGCGGCGCGGCGGCGAGCGCCATCGCCCATCCCCGAGCCGGTGCACCCGGATGCGCGAGGCGCACGGCGAGCCCGAGCGCGCCGATCGCGAGCAGCATCCCGACGAGCGGCTTGGCGAGGAAGCGCAGGCTCTCGGTCGCCGCGGCGAGGTCCGCCCGCGGTCCCCATCCGGCGAGGAAGAGCGCGAGCGTGGCCGCGATTCCCGCCGCGCAGGCGACGGCGAGCGCGGCGGAGAGCGGGCGGCGCGGCGCGAGGTCGGCCGCGAGCGTATCGATCAGGTCGTCGGTTCTCATCGCGATCGTCCTCATGCCACCATGCTCGCTCGAAGGTCGGCCAGCTTTCGCAGGCCACGGTGGAGTGCCACCCGCACCGCGCCCTCGGACATGCCGAAGCGCTGCGAGGCCTCCCCGACGCTCGCCCCCTCCATGCCGATCGCGCGGACGATCTCGCCCGCGCGGCCCGTCAGGCGCGCGACGACGCGGTCCATGTCGGTGGAGGTGGTCGGATCGGGCTCGGCCTGCGCCGGGAGGATCTCGGTGAAGTCGGCGATGTCGACCTCGGCGTGGCGGTAGCGCCGGCGCATCTGGTCGACGATCTTGTAGCCGGCGATCGCGAACACCCAGGGGCGGATCGGCTCGTCCTCGCGCCAGGTCCCGCGCTTGACGTGGATGGCGAGGAGCGTCTCCTGGACGGCGTCCTCGACGTCGGCCCCGGAGAGGCCGTAGCGCGCGGCCTTGGCGCGGATCTTGGCACGGATGGCGGGCGCGAGCTCGGACAGGAGCCGGCGATACGCGCCCTCGTCGCCGCCGTTGGCGGCGCGCATCAGGCTCGACCAGTGTGTCTCGACCGGGTTGGACATGGCAGACCCCTCTTCGTGGCGAGAGGTCTCCCTGTTACAACGATCAGCCGGCCATCGGTCGTCACGGGCGCGTGCGGCACGCGCACATCGGCGTGACCGGCTCCGCGACCGCGGATCACGCCGACGCGAGGGCGCTCACTCGAAGTCGCTGGCGCCGTCCTGCGGGAAGTGCGGGTCGTAGGGCGCGACGCGTGCGTCCTCGGACGCGATCCGCGCCGGGAAGTACGGGTCGTAGGCGACGACGGCGGGGCGCTCCCCGTCCGCGTCGGCGCGGAAATCGTCTCGGCGGTCGAGATCGTCGTCGTTCATGGAATCGCCTCCGTACGCGAGGGCGATCGGTTAACACGACGACACCATCGATGTTGTTGCTTGCCGGCAACAGGCGGCGACGGAGCGACGCCGCCCGTCGCTCAGCGCACGTCGAAGGTGCTCTCGGCGACCACGCGCGATTCCAGGTGATCGACCGCCAGATCAGCGACCGACGCGCCCGGAGGCCCGCCGCGCAGCGCCGCGAGGTAGGCCTCGACGGCCGCGGGGGTCCCCGAGGCTACGCTCTCGACCGACCCGTCGTCTCGGTTGCGCACGAACCCGCGCAGGCCGAGCTCGGCGGCACGCGCCGCTGCGAAGGCGCGGTATCCCACGCCCTGGACGCGTCCGGTCACGGTGATACGAACGGCGCTGGCTTCCATCGCTGTCTCCCTTTCGGCTTTCCTGCCTGGACCATGCGTACGAACGCGCGAGCCGTCGAGGGGATGCCGGGACCGAACGCCGCGGCGCAGCCGAGGGACCATCAGCGCTTCGGCCAGACCCATCCCGGCGCGTCCGCGCCCCCCGCGATCCGCGTCTCGCCCAGCGACTTCTCGAGGCGATGCACCACGGCTCCCGGCGCGCCGGCGAGCGCACCCGCCAGCGCCGCGCTGTGGGTGACGACGACGATCTGCGCCCGGTCGCTCGCGGCGAGGACGAGGCGGGCGAGGGGCGCGATCAGGTCGGGATGCAGGCTCGTCTCCGGCTCGTTGAGGACGAGGAGCGCCGGCGGGCGCGGCGACAGCAGCGCCGCGACGAGCGCGAGGTAGCGCATCGTGCCGTCCGAGAGCTCGCGCGCGCCGAGCGGGCGCAGCAGGCCCGGCTGCCGCATCACGGTCTCGAACAGGCCCGCCTCGATGTCGATGGCGACGCGCGCGCCGTCGAAGGCGTCGGCGATCGCCGCGTCGAGCGCCCGCGGATCGCCGATCTCGCGGATCGTCTGGAGCTCGGCGGCGAGGTCGCCGCCGTCGCCGGAGAGCACCGGCGTGCGGGTGCCCACGCGCCGCTGGCGCATCGGGGCGTCCGGATCGGTGCGCAGGTGATCGTAGAAGCGGAACGCCCGCAGCCGCTCGCGCAGCGCCAGGAGCTCGGGCGCGCCGCGCGGGTCGGCGGCGTGGGTCAGCATGCCGTCGAAGGGCGCGAGGTGCTGCGCGACGACCCGCAGCCGGCCCTCGTCGTCGGCCACCCGCACCATCGGCCCGCGCCGCTCGGCGAGCACGACGGGCCGCGCCCGCATCGGCCCGGAGAAGACGGTCTCGACCTTGTATTCCGGGTCGAGCCCGAAAGCGGACGTCGTCGTCACGGGCAGGCCGAGATCGACGGCGTAGCCGAGCGCGTCCTCGTCGCCCGCGCCGCAGAACCCGAGCCTGAGCGCCACGCGCTCGCGCCGCACGGTGCCCTCGACGGGCACGGCGCCCGCGCGCATCTCCCGCGAGATCCGCTCCGGCCCCGCCCACAAGGTCGAGGCGAGCCCGCCCTCGATCGCGAGGGACCCCACGAGCCGCCCCTGCGCCGCATCCGCGAGGAGCCGCAGCGCCCGATACAGGCTCGACTTCCCCGCCCCGTTCGGCCCGGTGATCACCGTGACGCGGCCGAGCGGCACGACGATCTCGCGCAGGGAGCGGTAGCCGGAGACGGCGATGGCGGTGAGCATGGGGCGATTCCTCCAGTCACTCTGCGACAGGGCATCCCGCGGATGCAATCCGCCGCAGCTCTTCCCTCGCCCAAGGACTGGGTCGTTCGGAGATGGATCGGGGTCTGGGGCGTGCAGACCAGCGACCGAGGTCCATGCAGCGCTCCGGCATCCCGCCGGCATCGACGCCGCGCTCCATCCTGCCGCGCCCCACACCCCCCCGCCCCTCTCCACGAGGGAGAGGAGAGCCGCCGATCGCGGGGCGCCTGCGTCGCGACCAGCCCGTCGAGCGCCTTCTCGGCCAAACCGTCCATGAAGTCCGCCGACGGTCTCCCCTCACCCACCCCGCCGCGTCATGAACGCGATCTTCTCGAACAGCGCCACGTCCTGCTCGTTCTTCAGGAGCGCCCCGTGCAGCGGCGGGATGAGCTTCCTCGCGCTCGTCTCGCGCAGCACCTCCGGCGCGACGTCCTCGTTGAGCAAGAGCTTGAGCCAGTCGAGCAGCTCGCTCGTCGAGGGCTTCTTCTTCAGGCCCGGGGCCTCGCGCACGGCGAAGAAGACGTCCAGCGCCTCCTTGACGAGCCTCTGCTTGATGCCCGGGTAGTGCACCTCGACGATGGCCGCCATCGTGCCGGGGTCGGGGAACTTGATGTAGTGGAAGAAGCAACGGCGCAGGAAGGCGTCGGGGAGTTCCTTCTCGTTGTTGGAGGTGATCACCACGATCGGCCGGCGCTCGGCCCGCACGGTCTCGCCGGTCTCGTAGACGTGGAACTCCATGCGGTCGAGCTCCTGGAGCAGGTCGTTGGGGAACTCGATGTCCGCCTTGTCGATCTCGTCGATGAGCAGCACCGGGCGCTCGGGCGCGGTGAAGGCGTCCCAGAGCTTGCCGCGGCGGATGTAGTTGGCGATGTCGGAGACGCGCGGGTCGCCGAGCTGCGAGTCGCGCAGGCGCGAGACCGCGTCGTACTCGTAGAGGCCCTGCTGCGCCTTGGTGGTGGACTTGATCGACCAAGTCAGCAGCGGCGCGCCGACCGCCTTGGCGATCTCCTCGGCGAGCACGGTCTTGCCGGTGCCGGGCTCGCCCTTGACCAGCAGCGGGCGCTCGAGCGCGATCGCTGCGTCGACGGCGACCGAGAGATCCTCGGTTGTGACGTAGTCGGGGGTTCCGGCAAAGCGCATGGGGCGTTCTTCCTCGTCTCGCGCGCCGCAACGCGCGCAGAGCTTGTCCCACGCCGCGCGGCGGCGCGCAACGCCGGCGACCGCGTGCCCGCCGGCCCCTCACCCGTCTCTCGTGCGCGCAGTCGAGCCGCGGGAGCGCGCCAGACCTGCCCGAACCGCGCCAAGACTAGCCGCGGCGCGGCGCATTCCGGCTTCGTGCGGCCGCTCGGGTGCGAGCAAGTCGGCGCGTTCTCGCAGCGTGCCGGCATGCGGCATGCGCGCGATCGACGATCTGCTCACGCGGATCTTGTGCGGCGCGGCACGGCGTCGTCGGGTGTACGGTGCGGATATACGTTTGACACCCCCCATGCCGCACGCGATAACTTCGCAATCGAGCTCGGCCGTGGGGGCAACCCGGTCGCGAGCCGTTTCGTGGCCGCGTCGCGCGGCTTTCGCAGCGAGAATCGAGAAGCCCGCGGCAACGGGCGAGAGGACCGGAGACGATGACCGAGAAGAACGACGCAACGCGCCTCGATGCCGAGGCGGTCGAGACCCTGGAGCGGGTCCATCCGAAGCTGCCGCGGGTGGCGGCGGGCGTCGAGGCGGGGACGGTCTCGCGCCGCGAGTTCCTGCGCACGGCGACCCTGCTCGGCCTTTCCGCGGGCGCGGCCTACGCGATGGCCGGGCGCCTGACGGGCGAGCCCTTCGCGCCGGCGGCGCGGGCGCAGTCCGGCAGCCCCGCGAAGGGTGGGACGCTGCGCGTGTCGATGAACATCAAGGAGATCTCCGATCCCGCGACCGTCGACTGGTCCGAGAAGGGCAACGAGCTGCGCCACGTGATCGAGCCGCTCGTGCGCATCTCCTCGGACAACGTCGCCGTGCCGCATCTCGCCGAGAGCTGGAGCGCGTCCGAGGACCTGCGGACCTGGACGTTCAAGCTCCGGCAGGGCGTGAAGTGGTCGAACGGGGACGATTTCGGGGCCGACGACGTCGTCGCGAACTTCGTGCGCTGGATGGACCCCGCCGTCGGCTCGTCGAACTACGGCCGCTTCTCGGCGCTGCGGACCTCCAACGACGACGGCTCGCCCATGCTCGAGAACGGCGTCGTCAAGATCGACGACCACACGGTCGAGTTCAACCTGCGCGTGCCCTTCCTCGCCCTGCCGGAATCGATGGGCGACTACCCCTGCCTGATCGCGCACCGCTCCTTCCAGGGCGGCAACTGGGTCGAGAACCCGATCGGCACCGGCCCCTTCGAGCTCGTGGAGCTCACCGTCGGCTCGCGGGCGCGCTACCGCCGCAGGGAGAGCGGCTGGTGGGGCGGCGAGGTCTTCCTCGACGGGATCGACTACGTCGACCACGGCGACGACCCGGCCGCCCCGCTCGCGGCGCTGGCGTCGGGCCAGGTGGACATGCTCTACCGGCTCAACGTCGAGCAGGTGCCCGCCGCGCGGGCGATCCCCACGCTCGTGCTCTATCAGGCCGACACCGCGCAGACCGGCGTCGCCCGCATGAAGGTGGACCAGGCGCCGTTCGACGACATCCGCGTGCGCCAGGCGATCCAGTCCTGCATCGATCACGAGCGGCTGCTCGCGCTCGCCTACCAGAACCTCGGCACGCCCGGCGAGGACCACCACGTCTCCCCGGTCCATCCCGAGTACGCCGCTATCGCGAAGCCGACGCAGGACTACGACCGCGCCCGCGCGCTGCTGGCGGAAGCCGGCTACGGGAACGGGCTCCAGATCCAGATCGACTGCGTGGCGCAGCCGACCTGGGAGCCCAACACCTCGCAGGCGCTCGTCGAGATGCTGCGGCCGGCGGGGATCGACCTCGCCGTCAACATCATGCCCGGCGGCACCTACTGGGACCGCTGGACGACGACGCCCTTCGGCTTCACCTCCTGGACGCACCGGCCGCTGGGCACGCAGGTGCTCTCCCTCGCCTACCGCTCGGGCGTGCCGTGGAACGAGTCGTCCTATTCCAACCCCGATTTCGACGCGCTGCTCGACGAGGCGGAGGCGACGCTCGACGTCGAGGAGCGGCGCGCGATCATGGAGGAGCTCCAGCGCATGCTCCAGGCGGACGCGGTGATCGTGCAGCCCTACTGGCGCTCCATCGCCACGGCCTCGAGCCGGGCCGTCCAGGGCTACGCCCACCACCCTGCCGAGGAGCACCACTTCGAGCAGGTCTGGCTGTCGCAGGGCTGATCCGCACCCCGGCCCCGCCGCCACGGCGGGGCCGACGCGGGCATTCGCGCCATGCTGGTCTTCCTCGGCAAGCGGCTGGCCTTCATGGCGCTGACCATGCTGGCGGTCTCGATCCTCCTCTTCCTCCTGCTCGAGGTGAACGGCGACGCCGTCGCCGTGAAGGTGCTCGGGCCCTACACCACGCAGGAGCAGCGCGCGCTGTGGCTCACCGCCAACGGCTACGATCGGCCGCTGCACGTGCGCTACGCCGAATGGCTCGGCGACATCCTGCGCGGGGATTTCGGCCAGTCGATCCGCTTCCGGGTGCCCGTCTCGGAGGTACTGTGGCCGCGGCTCGCCAACACGGCGATCCTGGGCGCGGTCACCTTCGGCGTGATGATCCCGCTCGCGCTCGTGCTCGGCGTCCTCGCCGGCATGCGGGAGGGATCGCGGCTCGACCGATCGATCTCGGTCGGATCGATCGTCACCACCTCGATCCCCGAGTTCGCCTCCGCGGTGCTCGTCACGTTCCTCTTCGTGTTCTGGCTCGGCTGGCTGCCGGGCACCAGCTCCATGAACGACGGCTTCGCCTGGCGCGAGCTCGTCCTGCCG
The DNA here is from genome assembly GCF_041514305.1 of Salinarimonas chemoclinalis. Taxonomy (NCBI): domain Bacteria; kingdom Pseudomonadati; phylum Pseudomonadota; class Alphaproteobacteria; order Hyphomicrobiales; family Salinarimonadaceae; genus Salinarimonas; species Salinarimonas chemoclinalis. The sequence continues at coordinate 287,707 of NZ_JBGMWH010000002.1, read as the reverse complement.
GTCACGGTGCTCGTGCTCTACGGCTTCGGCTACATCGCGCGGATGACCCGCGCATCGATGGCCGAGGTGATGCAGACACCCTACATCCGCACCGCGATCCTCAAGGGCCTGCCCTACCGCCAGGTGATCCTGCGCCACGCGCTGCGCAATGCGCTGATCGCACCGTTCACCGTGATCATGCTGCAGATCAACTGGCTGCTCTCGGGCGTGATCGTGGTGGAATTCTTCTTCGCCTACAAGGGCTTCGGCGCACTTCTCCTGGAGGCGTCGCTCAACCAGGACATCTACCTGATCCAGGCCTGCGCCATGGTCGCCGTGTTCGTCGCCGTCGCCACGCAGACGATCGCGGACATCGGCTACACCTATCTCAACCCACGCATCCGCTTCGCGTGAGGAGGCCCGCACGATGAGCGACACCTCCGCCGTGCGCCCCGACGTCGCGCCCCGGCCGCCGATCCCCGAGGCCGCGGCGCCGCGCGGCCTGCGCGCGCGGCTGCGCGGGCCGCTGCGGCCGATCGGCGGCGGGCTCGCGCTCCTGCGCGAGAGCACGGTGGCGATGATCGGCGCGGGCCTCGTGGGCTTCTGGGTCGTCGTCGCGCTGCTGGCCCCCTGGCTCGCGCCGTTCGACCCGAACGCGCAGTTCGTGCCCTTCGCGCCGCCCGGCGCGCCGCACCCGGAGGGCGGCACCTTCCTGCTCGGGGCGGATCATCTCGGGCGCGACATCCTCAGCCGGGTGATCTGGGGCTCGCGCACGGTGCTGTTCTACGCCCCCGTGGCCACGGGCTGCGCCTTCGCGGTGGGGATCGTGATGGGGCTCTTGGCCGGCTACAAGCGCGGCTGGGTGGACGACGTGCTCTCGCGTCTGTCGGACATCATCCTCTCCTTCCCGATCCTGGTGCTCTACGTCGTCATCATCTCGACGTTCGGCGCCTCGGGCATCAACATCGTGCTCGCCGTCACCTTCGCGAGCGCGCCGGGGATCATGCGGATCGTGCGCGGGCTCGTGCTCGACCTCAGGAACCGGGACTACGTCGCCGCTGCGCAGACGCGGGGCGAGAGCACGGCCTGGATCATGTTCGTCGAGATCCTGCCCAACGCCCGCGGCCCGCTCATCGTCGATGCCTGCCTGCGGCTCGGCTACACGATCATCACCATCGGCGTCCTCGGCTTCCTCGGGCTCGGCCTGCCGCCGCCGGACCCGGACTGGGGCGGCATGGTCAACCAGACCCGTTCGATGGCGACCTTCGCGCCGCACATGACGATCTTCCCCGTGATCGCGATCTCGTCGCTGGTGCTCGGCTTCAACCTCCTCGCCGACGGCATCCGCGAGATCTCCCTGAAGGATTGAGGCGATGCAGGATCACGCCACGCACGAGGCCCCGCCGGGCGTCCGCGCCGTTCCCGACGCCGAGCCGGTGCTCGAGGTCGCGGGGCTCGCGGTCTCCTACGTCACCCGCGCGGGCGAGATCCCGGCGGTGGTCGACTTCGACCTCACGATCCGCGCCGGCGAGTCGGTCGCGCTCGTCGGCGAGAGCGGCTGCGGCAAGTCCACCGTCGCCAACGCCGTCATGCGCTACATGGGGCGGAACGGCCGGATCGCGGCGGGCGCGATGCGCTTCAAGGGGCGCGACATGCTCGCGATGTCCCCCGACGAGCTGCGGCGGCTGCGCGGCAACGAGATCGCGATGGTCTACCAGGAGCCCTTCGCGGCGCTCAATCCCTCGCTCACCGTGGGCCGGCAGCTCTCGGAGGTCCCGGCCGTGCATCACGGCCTCTCCGAGGCCGAGGCGCTGGCGAAGGCGGCGGAGATCCTGGCGGACGTGCGCCTGCCCGACCCCGAGCGCATCCTCGCGGCCTACCCGCACCAGCTCTCGGGCGGGCAGCAGCAGCGCGTCGTGATCGCCATGGCGCTCCTCGCCAACCCGTCGCTCCTCCTCCTCGACGAGCCGACGACGGCGCTCGACGTCACCGTCGAGGCCGGGATCGTCGAGCTGATCGGCGAGATCAAGCGCAAGTTCGGCACCGCGATCCTGTTCATCAGCCACAATCTCGGCCTCGTGCGCGAGGTCTGCGACCGGGTCGCGGTGATGTATTCCGGCGAGGTGGTGGAGGAAGGCGCGGTGGAGGACGTCTTCACCGCCATGCGCCATCCCTACACGCGCGGGCTGTTCGGCTGCATCCCGGTGCCGGCGGCGGACAAGCACGCCCGCCCCCTCAGCGCCATCCGCGGCCAGCTGCCGCTGCCGCACGAGCGCCCGCGCGGCTGCAATTTCGGCCCGCGCTGCGACCTCTTCCACGCAGGGCTGTGCGACGCCGGCCCCGTGCCGATGCGCGACGCGGGCGATCGCGACGACGCCGCCGGATCCTCCCACCGCGCCCGGTGCCTCAGGCTCGACGCGATCGACCCGCCGGCGCGCCGGCGCGCGGCGCGGGTGGCGCAGACGGGCGCACAGACCGGCGACGTCGTGCTCGAGATCGAGGAGATGCAGAAGCACTACCCCGTCTTCGACCGCTCGATCCTGGCCATGCTCCAGGGCCGCTCGGTGCGCTGGGTGAAGGCCAACGAGGCGCTCTCCTTCGAGGCGCGGCGCGGGCAGACGGTGGCGATCGTGGGCGAATCGGGCTGCGGCAAGTCCACCTTCGCCAAGGTGCTGATGGGCCTCGAGACGGCCACCGACGGCGCCATCCGCTTCGAGGGCGACGACATCGCCGAGGCGCCGGTCACCGGGCGGCCGAAGGAGCAGGTCGCCAACCTGCAGATGATCTTCCAGAACCCCAACGACACGCTCAACCCGAGCCAGACCGTCGGCGGGCAGATCGCCCGCGTCATCCGCAAGTTCGGCGTCGAGCGCGACGGCGCGAGGATCTGGGCGCGCGTCTACGAGCTGCTCGATCTCGTAAAGCTTCCGCGCGACTTCGCCGGGCGCATGCCGCGCCAGCTCTCCGGCGGGCAGAAGCAGCGCATCGGCATCGCCCGCGCGTTCGCCGGCAACCCCTCCGTCGTCGTCGCGGACGAGCCGGTCTCGGCGCTCGACGTGTCGGTCCAGGCGGCGGTGACCCAGCTCCTGATGGACATCCAGCGCGACAACGACACGACGCTCCTTTTCATCAGCCACGACCTCTCGCTGGTGCGCTACCTCGCCGACCGGGTGGTGGTGATGTACCTCGGCCGGATCATGGAGCAGGGCCGCACCGCTGACGTGTTCGAGCCGCCCTACCACCCCTACACCGAGGCGCTGCTCTCGGCCGTGCCGGTTGCCGACCCGTCGATCGAGAAGACGAAGATCGTGCTGGAGGGCGCGCTGCCGAGCCCGCTCGACCCGCCCGCCGGCTGCCCGTTCGCGACGCGCTGCCCGCGCAAGCTCGGGCCGATCTGCGACGAGACCCGCCCGCCCGATCACGTGCGCGCGGACGGCCACCGCATCGCCTGCCACATCCCGCTCGCGGATCTCGAGGCGGTGAGGCCCGTCTTCCGCGAGGCGCCGGCGCCCGCGAGCGCGGCGTGAGGCACGCGCGGGCGCCGACGGCCCGGCGCCGAGACCGTTCACCCTGCGCGGAGAAGCCCGTTCCCCAGCGGCGCCGGCCCTGCTAGACGTCGCGGCGGGAGCGGGACCATGAACGCATACGAGACGCGCGCCGAGGAGATCCTCCTCGGCCTCTTCGACCGCGAGGGCTACGTGCCGCTCGAGCCGCCGGTGCTGCAGCCGGCGGAGGTCTTCCTCGACCTCTCGGGCGAGGACATCCGCCGGCGTCTGTTCGTGACGAGCGACGCGAGCGGCGCCGAGCTGTGCCTGCGGCCGGACTACACGATCCCGGTCTGCCGCGCGCATCTCTCCACCCACGGCACCGCGGCCGCGGCCCATTGCTACGCCGGCCCCGTCTTCCGCCTGCGCGCCGGCGAGACGGGCGAGTTCCGCCAGGCCGGCATCGAATCGATCGGCCGCGGGGACGTCGCCGCCGCCGACGCCGAAGCGCTCGCGCTGGCGCTCGAGGCGCTCGAGGCGCTCGGCGTGGCCCACGACGTCAGGCTCGGCGACGTCGGCCTCCTCGAGGCGATCGTCGACGCGCTCGGCGTCGCGCCCGCGGCCAAGAGCCGCCTCATCCGCGCCATCGTCTCGGGCCGCGCCGCGACCATCCTCGACGCAGCGCCCGAGCCGGACCTCGTCGAGCACGCGGGGCTGCTCGCCGCGCTCGAGGGCCAGGACCCGCAGGCGGCCCACGCCTTCGTCGAGGACGTGCTGGCCATCGCCGGCATCAGCACGGTGGGCGGGCGCAGCGCCGGCGAGATCGCCGAGCGCTTCCTCGCCCGCGCCGGCCGCCGCGGCAACGGCCTCGACGCCCGCGCCCGCGAGGTGCTGAGCGCCTATCTCGCCATCCGCGGCGATCCCGACGCGGCGGCGGCGCGGGTGCGCGCGCTGGCGGCGGAGACGGGCCTCGCCGTCGAGCCGGCGATCGGCCTGTTCGAGGAGCGCACCGGCTTCATGGCGGCGCGAGGCGTCGACGTCGGCGCGCTGGCCTTCCACGCCGATTTCGCCCGCAACCTCGACTATTATACCGGCTTCATCTTCGAGGCGACGGCGCGCGACGACGCCGAGGGCCGGCCGCTCGTCGGCGGCGGGCGCTACGACCGGCTGCTGACGCGGCTCGGCGCGCCCGAGCCCGTGCCCGCCGTCGGCTGCTCCTTCTGGATCGATCGGATCGCGGCGTCGCTGGCGAACGCGAACGGCGGAGAGACGGCATGAGCGCCCCCCTCGTCATCGCCGTGCCCTCGAAGGGTCGGCTCCAGGAGAACGCGAGCGCCTTCTTCGCCCGCGCGGGCCTCGGCTTTCAGCAGGGCCGCGGCGCGCGGGACTATCACGGCCTCATCGCCGGCCTGCCGGGTGTCCTCGTCAAGTTCCTCTCGGCGAGCGAGATCACGACCCAGCTCGCCACGGGCCAGGCGCATCTCGGCGTCACCGGCGAGGACCTCGTGCGCGAGCAGATGCCGGACGCCGACGCGGCGGTGGCGCTCCTCACGCCGCTCGGCTTCGGACAGGCCAACGTCGTCGTCGCCGTGCCGCAGGCCTGGATCGACGTGCGCACGATGAGCGACCTCGACGAGGTCGCGGTCGATCTGCGCGTGCGCCACGGCCGCAAGATGCGGGTCGCGACCAAGTACGTGAACCTGACCCGGCGGTTCTTCGCCGGTCACGGCGTGGCCGACTACCGCATCGTCGAGTCGCTCGGCGCCACCGAGGGCGCTCCGGCATCCGGTGCCGCGGAGATCATCGTCGACATCACCACGACCGGCGCCACCCTCGCCGCCAACGCGCTCAAGGTGCTCGACGACGGCGTGATGCTGCGCTCGGAGGCGAACCTCGTCGCCTCGCTGCACGCGCCCTGGACCGACGAGGCGCGGAGCGCCGCGCGCGCCATCCTGGGACGGATCGCCGCGGAGGAGGCGGCGCGCACCACCCGCGAGATCCGCGCGCGCATCGCCTCCGACGAGGCCGAGGCCGCGATCGCGCAGGGCGAGCGCCACGGCGCCCGCGCGCCCTACGGCCCCACCGCACCCGAGCTGGTGCTGCATTGCCCGAAGGAGAACGTGTTCGCGCTCGTCGACGCGCTGGCGCGGGTCGGCGCGGCGGACGTGACCGTGCGCAGCCTCGACTACGTCTTCCGCGCGGAGAACCCGCTCCTCGCCCGGCTGGAGGCCCGGATCGGCCCGCCCCCGGAAGCCTAGTCGATGCACACGTCTGCGGCACGTCGCGGCGAAGCACCGGCCCGGCGATGCGTGGTCGTGGCGTGGTCGTGGCGTGGTCGTGGCGTGGTCGTGGCGTCCTCCTTCCTGTAGGGGAAGGACAGGGGTCGTCCGCGGCCGGGACGGGCGCAGGAGATGTGTGAATCGACGAGCCCGGAAGCCGAGGCCCGCGCCTGAAAAAAAGCCGCCCCGTGAGGGGCGGCTGGGAGTGTGCGGCGCGCGCGGGAAGGGGAGCGCCGCGGGAAGGAAGCTCATGACCGAACTTCACTGACGCCTACGCGTCTCCCGCGGCGGCGGATCACGCGCCCCGCGCATTTTCTTGCGCGACCCGGTCCGTCTCTCTATGGTCCCGCGCATCCCGTCGAGACCGGAGTTCTCCACCCATGACAGCGTCGCGCGTCGCGGCCCTCGCGCTCCTCGCAGCCCTCGCCGGCGCACCGCAGGCGTCGGCACAGGGGGGATTCGGCATGCCCGACCCGTCCGAGCAGCAGGCGCCGGCGGTTCCGCCGCCGATGATGCCCAAGCAGTTCCCGACGGGCGTCACCTTCGAGGCCGCGACCCTCGACGGGCGTGCCTTCGATGGCGAGCGCCCGGCGATGACGCTCGACGAGACCTTCCGCCTGCGCGGCTTCTCGGGCTGCAACAATTATTCGGCCACCGCCTACCCGCTGCGCGAACAGGGTTTCGCGGTGGGCCCCTTCGCGCTCACGCGGCGGCAGTGCGACAACGCCACGATGCAGAAGGAGCGCACCTTCCTCGAGGCGCTACGCGCCGCGCAGACCTGGGACACCGAGGGGCCGCGCCTGACGATCAAGGGGCCGCGCGGCGAGCTCGTGCTCGAGCGCGCGCTCTGAGCCGGTGAAGCGCGGCTCGTCCATCGGCCTGTTCGGCCGCTTCGGCCGCTCGGAGGACCTGCGGCGCCTCGACGAGGCGCTGCGCCGCTGCGACGTCCACCCGGCGATCGTGCGCGAGCCGATCAAGCTCGCCGCCGTCTCGCTGATGAAGGACGAGGTCGACGGGGCCGAGCCCCCGCCTCTGGCGTACGCGCCCGCCGCGGAGATCCTGGCCTATTGCCTCGTCGGCCCCGACATCTTCGTCCATGCCAACGGCGAAGCGGCGCTCGCACGGGTCGAGGCGCGCATCGAGAGGGCGCTGGAGGACGAGGAGAGCCTCGACGCGCGCCTCGTGCTGCTGACGATGACGGCGGGCGCGATCCAGCCGGCGGTGGTCGAGCGGTTCGGCCTCGAGGCCGGCTGAGCGGGGGGCCCGGTCCACGCCCGGGACGTGCGAATCCGGTCCGAATCCCTTGCGTCGGATTGCGCCGTTCGGCATGGTGCGTTTGAAGTGACAAACGGGCGTCCGGTCAAAGGAACGCCCCGTCGAGCGGGAAGAACCTGATGGGCGTCGAGGGCAAGGAGCGCACGCGGGAGCTGGAGGCGGGAGCCCAGATCCTGTCGGGCCAGCTCGGCAAGACGGTCCAGCGTCTGCGCAAGGCCTACAATCTGTCGCTGTCGGAGCTGGCGGAGCAGTCCGGCGTCGCGAAGTCGATCATCAGCCAGATCGAGCGCAACGAGACGAACCCGACGCTCGCCACGATCTGGCGGCTGTCGCAGGCGCTCGACGTCTCGATCGAGCGCGTGCTCGCCACGGTCGACGACGAGCCCTTCATCCAGAAGTCCTCGCGGCCCGACACGCCGATCCTCGTCTCGGACGACGGCAAGATGCGGCTCGCCATCATCGGCTGGATCAAGACCGTCGAATGGCTGCAATGGTACGACATCGCCTCCGATCCCGGCGGCGTGCTCGACTCGGATGCGCATCAGCGCGGCTCCGTCGAGCACCTCTCGGTGCTGGAGGGCGAGTTCGAGGTGGAGGTGGCGGGCGTCGTCCAGCGCGCCCGCGCCGGCGAGACCCTGCGCTACCGCTGCGACCGCCCGCACACGGTGCGTTGCGTCGCCGGCGAGCCCGGCCGCGCCACGATGGTGTGCATCCTCAAGGCCGCCGTGATGGAGTGAGCCGCGGCACGGGCTCCCGCGCCGCGTCTCAGGCCCCCCCGCGAAGCGTCACGACCCCGCGGCGAACCAGCTTCTCCGCCTCCAACATCACGAGAACCCCGACGCCGATGCCGAGGGCCACCGCCATCTCCGTCCACCCCAGCGGCCGCGAGACGAAGACCGCGTTCATGAACGGCGCGTACGTGAAAGCGAGCTGGAGAGTGGTCACGGCGCCGACGACGATCAGCACCGCGGGCGTGCCGAGCGCGCCCCTCAGGGTCATCGAAGGGCTGTCGAGATAGCGCACGGCGAAGAGGTAGAAGATCTCCATCGACACGAGCGCATTCACCGCGATGGTGCGCGCGACCTCGGGCTCATGCCCCTGGGCGAGGCCCCAGCGGTAGGCGCCGAAGATGCCCGCCGTGAACAACCCCGAGACGAACAGCACCCGCCAGACGAGGAACGCGTCGAGGATGCGCTTGCCCGGGTCGCGCGGGCGCCGGCGCATGACGTCGGGCTCCGGCGGCTCGAACGCGAGACTGACGGCGAGAACCACCGACGAGACCATGTTCACCCACAGGATCTGGACGGCCATGATCGGCAGGCTGAGCCCGGCCAGCAGCGCGATGACGAGGCTCGCCGACTCGCCGCCGTTGATCGGAAGCAGGAAGGTGATGCCCTTGCGCAGGTTGTCGTAGACCGTCCGCCCGGCCTTCACCGCGGCTTCCAGCGTGGCGAAGTTGTCGTCGAGCAGCACCACGTCGGCGGCCTCCTTGGCCGCCTCCGAGCCCTTGCGGCCCATCGCCACCCCGACGTCGGCGCGCTTGAGGGCGGGCGCGTCGTTGACCCCGTCGCCGGTCATGGCGACGATCAGCCCCTGCGCCTGGAGCGCGGAAACGAGGCGGATCTTGTGCTCGGGGCTGGTGCGGGCGAAGACGTCCACCTCGCGCACGCGCACCGCCAGCGCCTCGTCGTCGAGCGTGTCGAGGTCGCGGCCGCCGAGCACGTCGTCGGGGCGGTCGAGCCCCAGTGCACGGGCGATGGCGGAGGCGGTGGCGGCGTGGTCGCCGGTGATCATCTTCACGTCGATGCCGGCGGCGTGGCATTCCGCGACGGCGGCGATCGCCTCTTCCCGCGGCGGGTCGATCATCCCGACGAGGCCGAGCAGCACGAGGCCCGTGCCGACCTCGTCGAAATCGAGCATGTCCTCGCCCCCGGCGGCGGGCCGACCGGCGAAGGCGAGCACCCGCTGCCCCTTCGCCGCGATGCGCTCCACCTCGTCGTGCCAGGCCGCGCGGTCGAGGGGCGCGTCGCGCCCGTCCGCGCCGCGCGCCGTCTCGCACATCGTGAACAGCCGCTCGGGCGCGCCCTTGACGAAGACGTACGCGCCTTCGCCTGCCTCGACCGGCCGGTCGAGCGTCGCCATGAAGCGGTGCTGGGCGTCGAAGGGCACGGCGTCGAGGCGCGTCCAGGCCGCGCGCTCCGCGTGCGCGTCGAAGCCCGCCTTGGCGGCGAGCGCGACCAGCGCGCCCTCCATCGGATCGCCCTCGACCCGCCAGCCGTGCTCGGTGCGCGTCAGCGCGGCGTCGTTGCACAGGAGCGCGGCGCGGGCGAGATCGGCGAGGAGCGGCTCCTCGGCGGGATCGACATCGCTCCCGTCCCGCGTGAAGCGGCCTTCCGGCGCATAGCCCTCGCCGGAGACCTCGTAGGCGACGCCGCCGGCCACCACTGTGGCCGCCATCATCTCGTTGCGGGTGAGCGTGCCGGTCTTGTCGGAGCAGATCACCGCGACGGCGCCCAGCGTCTCGATCGCCGGCATCCGGCGCACGACCGCCTTGCGCCGCGCCATGCCCTGGACGCCGATGGCGAGCGTGATCGTGAGCAGCGCCGGCAGCCCCTCCGGGATCGCCGCGACGACGAGGCCGACGACGGCGATGAACAGCTCGTCGAACGGGTAGCCCCGGACGAACCAGCCGAAGGCGAGCACCGCCGCGGCGGCCCCGACGATCACCACGGCCAGGATTCGCGCGAAGGCGTCGATCTGGCGCAGCAGCGGCGTCGTGAGCTCCTGCACCCCGGCGATGAGACCCGAGATGCGGCCGATCTCGGTCCTCCCGCCCGTCGCGACGACGACGCCGCGCCCCGAGCCCGCGGTCACCATGGTCCCCGAATAGGCCATCGAGACGCGGTCGCCGAGCTGCGCCTGCGCGTCGACGGGGTGGACGGACTTCTCCGCCGGGACGCTCTCGCCGGTGAGCGCCGCCTCCTCGATGCGCAGGTTGCGCGCCTCGACGACGCGCAGGTCCGCCGGCACCCGGTCGCCCGCCTCGACGAGGACGATGTCGCCGGGCACGAGCTCCTCTCCCGGAAGGCCCACGCGCCGCCCGCCGCGCAACGCCGCCGCCCTGGGCGCGAGCATGCCGCGGATCGCCTCCAGCGCCGCCTCGGCCCGCCCCTCCTGGACGAAGCCGATGCCGACATTGGCGACGACCACCGCCAGGATCACGGCGGTGTCGATCCAGTGACCGAGGAGCGCGGTGACGGCGGCAGCCACGAGAAGGATGTAGATCAGGACCGAGTTGATCTGCGCGAACAGCCGTTCGAGCGGCCCGCGTGTCTTGGGCTGCGGCAGGCGGTTGGGACCGTGCGCCGCGAGCCGCCGCGCGGCCTCCTCGTCGGAGAGGCCGTGCGGCGGAACCTCCAGCCGCTCGAGCGCCTCCTTCGGCCGAAGGGCGTGCCAGGGATCGGCGGGCGCCTCTCCGGACGGGGAGCGGAGGGAATGCGCTTCGTCGAAGGCGGCGGGCATCGTGGTTCGACTCCGTGATACGGGGTCCGCGAAACGGCGGACGACGCGCGCGTTCGCCTAGCGGCGCGCACGCCTCACCTCAGCGGGACTTCTCCTTGCGCCACTGCACGGAATAGAGATCGAACCGGCGGTCGCGCAGGTTCTGGACCGTGCCGTTGGCGCGGGCCTGGCGCAGGGTGTCGAGGTTCAGGTCCGCGATGGCGACCATCTCCGAGTTGGGCGTGGTGTCGGCCGCGATGCCGTCCCGGTCGAAGGGGAAGTCGCAGGGCGTGAGGATGCAGCTCTGCGCGTACTGGATGTCCATGTTCTCGACGTTCGGCAGGTTGCCGACGTTGCCGGCGAGCGCGAGGTAGACCTGGTTCTCCACCGCGCGCGCCTGGCAGCAGTAGCGCACGCGCAGGTAGGACTTGCGCTCGTCGGTGCAGAACGGGACGAACAGGATCTGCGCGCCCTGGTCGACGAGGTGCCGGGCGAGCTCGGGGAACTCGCTGTCGTAGCAGATCATCACGCCGATCGGCCCGCAATCGGTCATGATCGTGTCGGCCTCGTCCGCGCCCACGATCGACCACCAGTAGCGCTCGTTGGGCGTCGGGTGGATCTTGGCGCGGGCGTGGATCGAGCCGTCGCGGAGGCAGACGTAGCAGACGTTGATGATATCGCCGTCCTCGTCCCGCGTGGGGTGCGAGCCGCCGATGATGTTGATGTTGTAGTGCACCGCCAGGCGCGAGAGCATCTCCTTGAGCCGCTCGGTGTACTTGGACAGCTGCGCGATGGCCTTGTCGGGCGGCAGGTTCTCGTTGTCGATGGAAAGCAGCTGCAGCGTGAACAGCTCCGGAAAGACGCAGAAGTCCGACTTGTAGTCCGCCACCGCGTCGACGAAGTACTCCACCTGGTCGGCGAATTCCTGGAAAGAGTCCACCTTGCGCTGCTGGTACTGGATGCAGGCGACGCGCACCGTCGATTGCGGCCGGCGGCGCTGCTTGGCGTGGCGGGCGTTCGGGTCCGGCGCCACCGCCGGGTTCCACCAGACGAGGTGTACGGCGTTGCCGCGGCTCTCGTGGTCGATCGGCAGGTAATCGTGCAGGACCCGCAGCGGCTCGAAGCCGTTGCGCATCTGGAACGAGATCACGGGGTCGCGCAGCCCCTGCTCGACCACGGCCTCGAGATACTCCTCCGCGCTCGCCACCTGCTTGCGCCGCTTCGCCTTGTCGTAGCCGGGCATGCGCCCGGCGAAGACGATGCCCTTGAGCTTCAGGTCGATGGCGAGGCGCTTGCGCTCGTTGTAGAGCCGCTGGCCGATGCGCAGGCCGCGGTGCTTGGGATCGACCATCACCTCGAAGCCGTAGAGGATGTCGCCGTCGTCGTCGTGGCGCGAGGCGAAGCCGTTGCCGGTGATGGTCTTCCAGTCGTGCGGCGCGAGCGCGGTCTTCTCGTCGATGAGGAAGGTCGCCGCGTAGCCGACGAGCTCGTCCTCGTAGATCGCGACGAACTGCCCCTCTGGGAACATCTGGATCTGGCCGCGCAGCTGCGCCTGGGCGTAGGGCTCCATCGACGGATAGGCGCGCCGGCACAGGGCCTGGATCGCGCGCACGTCCTTCAGGAGCGCGGGGCGCACGAAGAGCTTGGGCTTCGTCTCCGCGCGCTCCTTCGCCCTCGCTGCGCGGGCGTTCGAGGCCTTCGCGGCCGCGCGCTTGACGCCCGGTCCCGATCTCTCGTCCAGCGCGGTCTCGCGCGGGCTCGTCAGTGTCTTCTCGCCGGCGGTCTCGGTCACGAAAGCCTCTCGCGTCTGCGCCGGGCGCGCCGGCGGTCTCGGTTCGATCCTAGAGCGGCCAGACGACGAGGATCATCGGGATTCCCACGCACAGGACGACGATCTCCAAGGGCAGGCCGAGGCGCCAGTAGTCGCCGAAGCGGAACCCGCCGGGGCCCAGGATCAGGGTGTTGTTCTGGTGGCCGATCGGGGTCAGGAAGGCGCAGGACGACCCGATCGCCACCGCCATCAGGAACGGGTCGGGGCTCGCCCCCATCACCTTCGCGATCCCGATCGCGATCGGGCACATAACGGTCGCGGTCGCCGCATTGTTCATGAAATCGGTGAGGCACATCGTCATCACCATGAGCCCGACGAGGACGAGAACGGGGCTGCCCTCCCCGATCACGCCCATCATCCCGCGCGCGACGGCGTCCGCCGCACCGGTCGAGGCGACCGCGCCGGCGACGGGGATGAGCGCGCCGAGCAGCACGATCACCGGCCATTCGACGGCCGTGTAGAGTTCGCGGGTGGGCACGATCGAGCCGAGCACGAAGGCGAGCGCGGCGAGCGTGAAGGCGATCTCGACCGGCAGGATTCCGAGCGCGGTCGCCGCCACGGCCGCGCCCATGATCCCCGTGGCGAGCCAGGCGTCGCGCTTGGCGGGAAAGCGCAGGGCGCGCTCCGCGAGCGGGACGCAGTCGAAATGGGCGGAGAAGTCGGCGAGCGTTTCGGGCGTGCCCTGGAGGAGGAGCACGTCGCCGGGCGCGAGCCGCGTCTGCCGCAGGCGCGAAATCGAGCGGCGACCCTGGCGGGATATGGCGAGGAGATTGATTGCGTGGCGCGATCGCAGCTTGAGGTGCTGCGCCGTGCGCCCGATGAGCGGCGAGCCGGGCCGAACCACCACCTCCGCCATCACCGTGTGCTCGGCCTCGAGCGCGCGCACGCCGGTGCGCTTGTCCTCCTCGAGCGTCAGCCCGAGCTTGGCCAGAGCCTGCGGCAGGTTCTTCGAATCCGCCTCGATGACGAGGATGTCGTCCTCGCGCAGGCTGCGCCAGTTCTGCGGCGCGGGGATGCGGGCGTTGTCGCGCACGAGGCCCACCACCTGCGCCTCCGCCGCCGCGAGCGTCTCCTCGACCTCCTTGAGCGTCATGCCCACCGCCCGCGCCCGCGCCGGCACCCGCGCCTCGGTGAGGTAGGCGCCGATGTCGAAGTTCTGCCCCGCGCCACGGGGCCGGTTGGGCACGAGGAACCGCGAGCCGAGGACGACGAGGAGCACGCCCGCGCCGGCGACCGCCACGCCGACGGGTGCGAAGTCGAACATGCCGAAGGGCGTGCCCGTCGCGCCGGCCCGGAAGCCGGCGACGATGAGGTTGGGCGGCGTGCCGATCAGCGTCGTCATCCCGCCCAGGATCGAGGCGAAGGAGAGCGGCATCAGGATCTGCCCCGGCGCCACCTCCGCCCGGCGGGCGGCCGCGAGCGCCGCGGGCATCATCAGCGCGAGCGCGCCGATATTGTTCATGAAGGCGGACATGAACGCGGTCAGCGCGCACATGGTGAGGACGATCGTCCACGCGCCGGCGCCCTCGTGCAGGACGCGGCGCACGACGCGGTCGATCGCGCCGCTCGCGGCGAGGCCGTGGCTGAGGACGAGCACGGCGGCGACCGTGATCACCGCCGGATGGCCGAAGCCCGTGAACGCCGCTTCGGCCGGCACGAGCCCCGCGAGCACGCAGGCGATCAGCGCCGCGACGGCGACGAGGTCGTGACGCCAGCGGCCCCACAGGAAGAGCCCCATCGCGACCACGATGATCGCCAGGATCATGACCTGAGGCGCCGTCATGGGCCGTTCCCACCGATCCGAGCTGCGGGCAAGGGCGACGGCCTCCCGCGCGGCGCCTCGTCCGCGAGCGCCGCGCTTCGAGCGAAGTTCGAACACACATCGGCACGCCGGGCAAGCCCCCGGGGGCGCGCCCGGAGCATGCCGACCTTGCCGTCTCGCGCCTTGCGATCGCACCGCGCGGGCCCTACGCCTGTCCTTCGAAGACCGGCGGGAGGCACGCATGGCGGACGAGACCGGAGCACGCGACGCCTCCGTCGGCGTCAGGCTCGCACCCTGGCTGCCGGCCCTGCTCGCCGTTCTCGTGGGCATCGGATTCGCGCGCTTCGCCTACACGCCGCTGCTGCCGCTCCTCGTCGAGCGCAGCTGGGTGAGCGCGCCGCAGGCGGCCTTCGCCGGGGCGGCGAACCTCGCGGGCTATCTCGTCGGCGCGCTCCTCGCGCAGGCGCTCGCCGGACGTCGCGAGCGCGGCGTGATCCTGAACGCGGCGCTGGCGCTCGCCGTCGTCTCGCTGGCGGCCTGCGCGGCGCCTCTGGGTGCGCTCTGGCTCTCCGCGTTCCGCTTCCTCGCGGGCGTCGCCGGCGGGCTCGTCATGGTGCTCGGACCCTCCGCCATCCTCTCGCGCACGCCGCCGGAGGCGAAGAGCCGGGTGTCGGGCCTCGTCTTCGCGGGCGTCGGGATCGGCGTCGTGCTCTCGGGCGCCTTGCTGCCGGCGCTCGCGACGCTCGGGCTCGTGGCCACCTGGCTCGCGCTGGCCGGGATGGCGCTCCTCCTGACGGCGATCGCCTGGCGGCGCTGGCCGGACGGCGCCGGCGCGCCCGTCGGCGGGGAGATGCCCCGGAGCGCCCCTGTCGCCATCGCGCTTCTCGTCCTCGCCTACGCCACCGACGGCGCGGGCTTCATCCCGCACACGCTCTTCCTCTCGGACTTCGTCGCCCGCGGGCTCGGCCGGGGCGAGGCCGCGGGCGGGCTCGCCTGGACGGCCTTCGGCATCGGCGCCCTCGTCGGCGCGCCGCTGTGCGGGCTCGTCGCGACGCGGATCGGCGCCGGGCGCGCGCTCGTGGGCGCGCTCTTCGTCAAGGCACTCGCGGTGGCGCTGCCCCTCCTCTCGACCGCGGCCGCGGCGATCTGGCTCTCGGCGCTCGTCGTCGGCGCGCTGACGCCGGGCATGGTGGCGCTGGCCGCGGGCCTCACCGCGAGGCTCGCGAGCGGCCCGGCCCAGGCGCGGCTGTTCGGCACGATGACGATCGCCTTCGCCGTCGCCCAGGCGGCGGGCGCCTACGCGCTCTCGGCGCTGTTCGCCGCGAGCGGCTCGCACCTGCCGCTGTTCGCGGCGGGCGCCGCGGTGCTCGCCGTCGGCGGTGTGGCGGCGATCGGGGCCGTGCGGATGCTGGGGCGGGGGCGAGCGAGCGGCGACTGTTGCCGAGGCCGCCCTTGACCGTAGCCGACGATCCGCGCACATCTCTTCGCAGGACGGGAGCCTGCCCATGACGCGCGTGACTTTCGGCGATTTCCGGGACGACCTCGACGAGTTCCTGGAGGAGGTCTGCACGACGCACGCCCCCCTGACCGTCACGCGTCCCGGGGGTGGGTCCGTCGTCGTCCTGCCGGCCGAGGACTATGCCGGCCTGCTCGAGACCGTTCACCTGCTGAAGCACCCCGAGAACGCGAGGCGGCTTGCCGACGCGATCGCCGAGCTCGATGCCGGCCGGGGTCTCGAGCGAGATCTGATCGGGTGAAGCTCGTATGGTCCCAAGCCGCCTGGCAGGATTATCTCTGGTGGCAATCCGAGAATCCGGAGGGGCTCGACAAGATCAACGCGCTCATTCGCGAGACTGCGCGTACGCCCTTCAAGGGAACAGGCAAGCCAGAGCCTCTGAAAAGCAGTCTCGCAGGATGGTGGTCACGGCGGATCACGCGAGAGCATCGGCTCGTCTACCGGGTAACGGGCAAGGGCGCCGACCAAGCGCTGGAAATCGCGCAGTGCCGATTGCACTACTGATCTCGCATGTGCGTCAATCCAGCGCCGCCATCAACGCCTCGATCCCGTCGAACGGGGCGACCAGCGCCGTGCCGGGGAGCGCCTCGGGCGGAGGCGCGTCCGGCTCCAGGCCGGCGCGCCAGCGCAGGATCTCGTCGGCGCACGGCGTCGCGGCGCCGACGAGCCGCAGGATCGCGCGTACGGAGGCGAGCCCGTGGTCGATGTCCTCGCCGACGTAGGGAGAGGGCAGCGCCAGCCCACCGCCGTCCCACTCGGGGCGGATCGGTGCGGGGCGGCCCGAGAGCGTGTGGAGCTCGCGGAACCGCCGCGTCAGCGTCGCGGCGTCGTTCGCGTCGGCGCTGCTCACGTCCTGCTTGCTCATGTCCGCGTATCCCTACGTCGTTGATGGCGATCGCACCGCACGGGCGACCGGCGACGAGCGAGTCGATCGGCCCGACCGCGGAGGGCCGGCCGAAGACGAGGGCTCGGCGACGGCCCCGACTGGACCTCCCTCGGTCGACGTAATTTCAGCTCACGCCATTTGATAAACATCAGATAGTAGGTAATCGTCGCGATTGACTGTGGGGTGGAGCAGGAGACCGCCGCCGAGGCGCGTGTGCGATGCCACGGATCGGCGCGTGCCACGAAAAAGGGGCCCGCGCGGACGCGGGCCCCTCCGATCGCGAAACGCGCGCGACGAGATCAGCGCTTGGAGAACTGGAAGGAGCGGCGGGCCTTGGCCTTGCCGTACTTCTTGCGCTCGACCGTGCGGGAGTCGCGCGTCAGGAAGCCGTTCTTCTTGAGCACGCCGCGCAGCTCGGGCTCGTAGTAGGTGAGCGCCTTCGACAGGCCGTGGCGCACCGCGCCGGCCTGGCCGGAGAGGCCGCCGCCGGCGACCGTGACGGTGATGTCGTACTGGTCGACGCGGCCGGTGATCTGGAGCGGCTGGTTGAGGATCATCCGCAGCACCGGGCGCGCGAAGTAGACCTCGAGCGTGCGGTCGTTGACGGTGATCTTGCCGGTGCCGGGGCGGATCCAGACGCGGGCGATGGCGTCCTTGCGCTTGCCGGTGGCGTAGGCGCGGCCGTAGGCATCGAGCTTCTGGACGTGGACCGGACGCTCCTCGGCGGGCGTCGCGGTCTGCGCCTGGCCGAGATCGGAGAGGGACTGGAGGGTCGCCATCGTCAGATCCTCACGTTCTTGGAGTTCATCGCCGCGACGTCGAGCGGCTCGGGCTGCTGCGCCTCGTGGGGATGCTCCGTGCCGGGGTAGACGCGCAGGTTGCCCATGATCTTGCGGAAGAGCGGGCCGCGCGGGAGCATGCGCTCCACGGCCTTCTCGACGACGCGCTCCGGGAAGCGGCCCTCGAGGATCGAGCGCGCGGTGCGCTCCTTGATGCCGCCCGGATGGCCGGTGTGGTGGTAGTACACCTTCTGCTCGCGCTTGCGGCCGGTGAACTTCACCTTGTCGGCATTGATGACGATGACGTTGTCGCCGCAATCGACGTGGGGCGTGTACGCGGGCTTGTGCTTGCCGCGCAGGCGCATCGCCACGATCGACGCGAGCCGGCCCACGACGAGCCCGTCCGCATCGATCACGACCCACTTCTTCTCGACGTCGGCGGGCTTCAGCGAAAAGGTCTTCATCGCGCTGGTTCCCTGTC
Organism: Salinarimonas chemoclinalis; assembly: GCF_041514305.1. Classification (NCBI taxonomy): domain Bacteria; kingdom Pseudomonadati; phylum Pseudomonadota; class Alphaproteobacteria; order Hyphomicrobiales; family Salinarimonadaceae; genus Salinarimonas; species Salinarimonas chemoclinalis. The sequence continues at coordinate 269,933 of NZ_JBGMWH010000002.1, read as the reverse complement.
GGGGGCCGGTGGGCCCCGTGCGAAACGAGAAGCCGCCGGGCGGACCCGGCGGCAGGTGGGCGGTGTCTATGCGCGAACGGGCGCCCGGTCAAGCCCAATTGGACGAAAAGGCGAGCCCGGAAGCCTTCGCAGGCAACGATTCGGCGTACTCCTACCATGGTCCCACATTGTCGCGTACCAGAATACCGTCCGCCGGTCCTCACTCCAGCCGCACCGACACCGTGTCCGTCTCGCCGGCGGCGTCGATCACCGTGATGCGGGTGAAGCCCGCGCCGTCGGGGCGCCAGTCGGCCTCGCGCCGCAGGCTCGCCGCCCCGACCGGCACGCCGTCGACGAGCCAGGTCAGCGGCAGCGCGCCCCCCTGCGCCTTGAGCGCGAGGCGCGGCTCGCGGGCACCGCCCTCCGCGTCGACGAGGCCGAGATCGACGCGCGCCCCGTCGGGCGGGAAGGCGATGGCGAGGCGCGCCACCGCCGTCGCCGCGATGGTCTTGGGCCGGTCGCGGCGGATGTGCCGCAGGGGCGGCGGCAGGTCGGCCGTGCCGACGAGAAGCGCGTGCGGCGGGACCGCGAGCGGCTGCGGCTCGCGCCCGGTGCGGGCGAAGGCGTCGAAGAGGAGCGGCGCCGCCGCGTTGCGGCCTGTCAGGCCCGGCGTCGCCCCGCCGTCCGCCCGCCCGACCCAGACCGCGATCGTCAGGCCCCGGTCGAACCCGATCGCCCAGGCGTCGCGAAAGCCGTAGGATGTGCCCGTCTTGTAGGCGATCCGGCCGCCGAGCGCGCTCTCCGGCGCGGGCGCGCCCCGCAGCACGTCGAAGACGTACCAGGCGGCGACCGGGTCCGCGACCGACGGCGCGATCGCCCCGGGGATCGGTAGCGCGCCCGCGCGGGTGCCGAGCGTCGGGACGGAGCCGCCGCGGGCGAGGCCCGAATAGAGGCGCGTGACGTCCTCGAGCGTGATGCCGACCCCGCCGAGGCCGACCGCGAGCCCCGGCGCGGTCTCCCGCGGCACCACGACCCGCGCGCCCGCCTGGCGCAGGCGTGCGACGAAGCGGGCCGGGCCGAGCTCGGAGAGCAGCGCCACCGCCGGCACGTTGAGCGATTCCTGCAGCGCGCGGCGCGCGGTCACCGCGCCCTGGTAGGCGAGGTCGAAGTTCTCCGGCGCGTAGACGCCGTAGCGTACGGGCCGGTCCTCGAGGATCGTCTCCGGATGGGCGAGGCCGGTCTCGAAGGCGAGCGCGTAGATGAAGGGCTTGAGCGCCGAGCCCGGCGAGCGCACCGCGCGCGTCATGTCGATCGCCCCGCGCCGGGCGTGGTCGAGATAGCCGACGGAGCCGACGTGGGCGCGCACCTCCCCCGTCGCATTGTCGACGACGAGGATCGCCGCCGAGAGGTTCGGCCCGAGCCGCGCGAGGCGACGCGCCACCATCTGCTCGAGGCTCGCCTGGAGCGCGCCGTCGATGGCGAGCCGGTGGACATCGGCGTGGGGCCGCTCGGCGAGGGCGGCGTCGGCGGCGTGCGCCGCCAGCATCGGGAACGCGATGCGTGCGGTCGGCACGGGCTCGCGCGCCGCCGCCTCGCGCTCGCGGGCGGTGATGACGCCCCGCGCCAACGCGCGATCGAGGACGCGCTCGCGGGCGACGCGGGCGACCTCGGGGAAGCGGTCCGGCCGGCGCGTCTCCGGGCTCTGCGGCAGGGCGACCAGCAGCGCCGCCTCGGCGTGCGAGAGCCGCTTCGGCTCGCGCCCGAAATAGGCGAGGCTCGCGGCGCGCACCCCCTCCAGGTTGCCTCCGTAGGGCGCGAGCGAGAGGTAGAGGGCGAGGATCTCGTCCTTGCCCATCGCCGCCTCGATCTCGCCCGCCCGCACGATCTGGCGCAGCTTCGCGGCGAGACTGCGCTCCGCCCGCGGCTCGACGAGGCGGGCGACCTGCATCGTCAGCGTCGAGCCGCCCGAGACGATCCTCCCGTCGGCGAGGAGCTGGCCGGCCGCGCGGGCGAGCGCGCGCCAGTCGACGCCGGCGTGGATGCGAAAACGCGCGTCCTCGTAGGCGAGGAGCATGGCGAGGTAGGTCGGGTCGACGTCGGCGACGCCGACGGGGAGGCGCCAGCGCCCCTCCGGCGTGGCGTAGGGGCGCAGCAGCGCGCCGGCGCGATCGAGCACGAGGACGGAGCGCGCCTGCGCCGGCACGAGGTCGAGCGGCCCGAGCGACGCGGCGACGTAGCGGTAGCCGACGACGGCCGCCGCCCCGGCGAGGCCGGTCGCGACCAGCGCGAGGGCGAGCGCCCCCGCGACGAGCCGCGCGCCGCGCCGGCGCAGGAGGCCGCGCACGCCGCCGCTCCCCTCAACGCGCCGGAAGGACCGTCACCGTGCCCGCGCCCGTGCGACCGAAGCGCTCGGGACGGTACATGTCCTCCGCGCTGGCCGGCGGGTGCAGGTAGGTGCCGGGCGTCACCGCGCGCACCATGTAGGCGAGCCGCACCGTGCCGATGCCGCTGCCGAGCGTGTCGAAGGCGGCGACGAAGCGGTCGTCGCGGAACTCGACGCGATCCGGCACGCGCTCCTCGACGAGCCACGGCAGCGCCGAGACGTCGCTCCCGTCGACGAGCGCCGGGTTGTCGATCTCGAAGCCCGCCGGCAGACGGTCGACGACGAGCAGGCGCCCGGCGAGCCCGTCCATCTCGGTCACCTCCAGCACGACCACGAGGCGCGTGTTCTGGACGACCTCGCCCGGATCGACCGTCTCGCCCGCGAGATCGTAGTAGGTGCTCGCGATCGCGTAGCCCTGCTCCAGCGGCGGCTCGGAGGACAGGGGGTTGCCCGTCACCGTCAGCGCGGCATCGACGGGCGCGGTGCCGCCGTTGCGGATGGCGACGCCCATCCCCGCGAGCGCCGTCGCGTCCCAGCCCGCGTGGAGAGGCCGCTCGTGGGCGACGCCCGAGACCTCGAGCCGGATGTCCCGTGCCGCCTCGGCGACGCTGCGGGCGGCGACCGCGAGCCAGGCCATCTCCTGCGTCGAGAGAAGCGGGTTCGCGCCGCTCTCGGCGTCGATCGCCGCGGCGATCGTCCCGATCGCGTCGCCGGCGACGTCGGCCTCGCCGGAGAGCGCGAGGATGCCGGCGGCGTCGCGCAGGCGCGAGCCGTAGTCCGCGCGCCAGCCGCGCTCGCGCGAGGCCTCGTCGGCGAGGCCGCGCACGGCGGAAGCGAAGGCGACCTCGGCACGGCGTCCGTCGCCGAGCAGCGCCAGGCCCGCGCCGATCTGGGCGCGGGCGAGCGGCGTCTCGAAGGCGTCGAGCCGCGCGTCGGCGAGGTAGCGCAGGTCGCCCATCACCGGGCGGCCGTTGCGGGCGAGCACGTAGGCGGCGTAGGCGAGCGCCGTGCCGTCGTCGCCCTCGACCTCGGTCGTGTTGGCGACGTGGTTGCGCAGGCGCTCCAGCGCCCGGTCGAGCGCCGCCTGCGGCGCCTCGAAGCCCTCCTCCCGGGCGCGGGTGAGGAAGTCCGTCGCGTAGGCCGTGAGCCAGAGGTCGTCGTACCCGCGCGCGGACCAGAGGCCGAAGGAGCCGGAGGGCGTCTGGCGGCCGAGCACGCGGGCCACGACGTCGCGGATCGTCTCCTCGCGGTCGCGCGGCAGCTGGAGCGCCTCGGGTCCGACGAGGCTTTCCGCGTAGAGCAGCGGCAGCGCCAGGGAGACGAGCTGCTCCGTGCAGCCGTAGGGATAGCGCGCGAGCGCCTGGATCATGCCCGGGGGGTCGAGCCGGGCGATCGTCGTCACCGCGACGCTCACGCGCCCGGTGCCCGGCCGGATGTCGGCGAGGAGATCGTCCGTGACGCGCAGGCTCTCCCCCGGCGCGAGCCGCGCGATCTCCCGGCGCACGACGCCCTCCGTCCCCGGCGAGACCGGGAAGGCGACGTCCTGCGCCAGCGAGAGGCCGCCCGGCCCGGAGAGCGTCAGCGATACGCCCGACGCGCCCGGATCGCCGGCGGAGAGCGGGAAGACCACCTCCCCGCGCCCGCCCTCGGCGAGCGTCACCTCGGCGAGGCGCCGGCCGACGGGGATGTCCACCGAACCGAGCGGCAGCGCCTCTAGCGTGTAGGTGCCGGCGGCGCCGGAGACGTTGTCGAGGCGCACGTGCAGGCGGCTCTCGTCGCCGGCGTTGAGGAAGCGCGGCGCGGTCGCCGCGACGACGACCGGGTCGCGCACGAGGACGTCGGCGGACGCGTCGCCCACCTTCCCCGCGGACCAGGCGACGCCCATCACGCGCACGGTGCCGTCGAAGGCGGGGATGGCGAAGTCCACCGTCGCGGTGCCGTCCGGCCCGACCTCCACGATGCCGGAGAACAGCGCGAGCGGCGGCTGGTCCGGCGGCGGGGCGGCGAGGCCGGCCGGCGCGGAATCGCCGCCCGAGCGGATCGCGCCGCGGGTGCCCTGCATGCCGTCGATCAGGAAGCCGTAGAGGTCGCGTACCTCCGCCCCGAGCCGCTTCTGGCCGAGGAAGAACGCGGTCGCATCCGGCGCCTGGTGGTCGGTCAGCGCCAGGATGCCGACGTCGACCGCGGCGAGCACGACCCGCGCGCTCTCGCCGGGCGCGAGCCCGTCGAGCCGCACGGGCACCGTGAGCGTGCCGCGCGGGCGGATCTCGGCGGGCGGCGCGAGCGTCATCGCGAGATCGCGCGCCGCGCGATCCACCGAGAACCAGGCGAGCCCCATGGCGCGGCCCGGCTGGCGCCGGGCGGCCTCGTCGAGCGGGCGATGGGCGATCGCGACGAGGTAGGCGCCCGCGCCCCAGTCCGGCGAGACCACGAGCTCGGCGCGGGTCCCCTCACCCGCGACGGCGATGGTCTCCAGGGCATGCACGCGGTCGGAGACGACGGCGAGCGTCGCCGTGCCCCTGAAGGGCGCGTCGATGGTCGCGACGAGCGTGTCACCGGTCTCGTAGGCCGCCGCGTCGAGCGTCAGCGGCAGGAGGTCGGGCGCACGGGCCGTCGCGTCGCCGGACCAGCCGACGTCGAACGTGACGCTCGTGGGCAGCACCGCCGGGTCGGCGGCGACGACCTCGAGCCGATGCGTTCCCCAGGACACCGGCGCCTCGATCCGTGCCGGGGCGTCCGGTGCGAGCGCGAGCGTGCCGCTCGCGATGCGCTCGGTCGTGGTCACCGGCTCGAAGCCCCATTGCCCGCCGCTCTGATACCATTGGTAGCGACGCTCGACCTTCAGGAGATTCCAAGTCGCCTCGCCCGCGAGCCGCGTGCCGTCCGGTCGCGCGGCCACGACGTCGAACGCCGCGAGGTCGCCCTCGGCGAGATCGCTCTCCAGCGGCTTCACGCCGACCACCGGGGCGTCCGGCAGGATCGGCAGGGTGATCGTGCGCGAGACCGCGCGTCCGCCGGGCTCGGCGACGCGCAGGGTGATCTGGGCCGCGAGCGGCCGCGCCGCGGCGAGCGCCGGCACCGGAACCGTGACGCGCGCCGCGCCGTCCGGCCCGGTCGCCCCGTCCTCGGGCAGCGCGGCGTAGGCGCCCTCGACCGGCTCGTCGGAGAGACCGACGACGAAGCCCGCGAGCCCCGACACGGCGCTCGCGTCGGCGGCCGAGACGGAGACCTCGCCCGAGATCGCGAGATCGGCGGCGGGCGCGCCGAACAGGTAGCGCGCGGCGACGTCGACGATCGCGGGGGCGCCAGCCGCGACCGCCACGTCGGCGGGGGTGAGGTCGAGCGCGATGCGCTCGGGCACGTAGTCCTCGACGAGGAAGGCCGCCTCGCCGATCGCCGGCGCCCGAGGGTCGACGTGCGCGCTCACCCGCCAGGTGCCGGGCATGGCGTCGTCGAGGAGCGCCAGCGTGTGGACCCGCCCCCCGTCGCCCGCGTCTCGCGTGAGGATGCGTGCGTGCTCCAGGCCGTCGGGCCGACGCACCACGAGGGTCAGCGGCACCGCGGGGACCGCGCGGGCCTCGCCGTCGCGCAGGAGCGCGGTGAGATGCACCTCCTCGCCGGAGCGGTAGACGCCCCGCTCTGGAAAAACCATCGCCTCGATCGGCCCCGCCGGCGGGCGTCCGGCGACGCCGCGGTCGGTCAGGTCGAACGGCGCCTGGCCGAGATCGAGGAAGCCGTAGTCGCCGCCGATCTCGGCGGTCACCATGCCGGCGCCGAGCCCCTCCGCGCCGCGGGCGAGGCCCGGGTCGAAGCGCGCGTGGCCCATCGCGTCGGTCGTCAACTCGCCGAGCACCTCGTTGTTGCGCGCCACCAGCCGAACGGTCGCGCCGGCGACCGGCTCGGCGCTGGCGAGCGAGCGCACGAGGACGTGCACGCCGTCGCTCGCCGAGAAGGCGCCGAGGCCGACGTCGGAGACGACGAACCATTGCGTGGCGCGGGTATTCCAATCGTCGTCGGAATCGATCGAGGCGTCGGGCCGTGCCGTCATCACGTAGACGCCGGGCTCGAGCGCGCCCACCGCCTCGGAGACGGGGAAGGCGGTGACCACGTCGACGTTGCGCTCCATGGCGACGTCGAGCGTTCCCGACCAGATCGGCGCGCCGCGCTCGTCGGCGATGCGCGCCTCCGTCCAGCTCGAGATCTGGTCGAGGAAGTCGCCGCCGCGCAGGGTCGGCAGGAGGTTGCGGTCGCCGATGCGATAGATGGCGACGGCGACCTCGTCCGTGTTCGTGGAGACGACCGGAATACCCTCCTGGCCGAGCCGCGGCAGGACGTAGTTGCGCCCCGTGAACCGCGCCTGGGGCGCACGGTCGCGGATGTAGACCTCGTAGTCGGCGGCGCGCTCCAGCACCTCGTCGACGGTGGACGGGATGCCCTGGCGGAGCACGATCGCGTAGCGCTCGCCGTGGACGAGCCCGTCCACGCAGGCCTCGCTGCCCTCGCTCGTCACCGCGACGCCGCTCGCGCCGGCGACGGCGATGTACGGCGTCAGGTCGACCCGCGGCGCGAGCGTCTCGGAGAAGACGAAGCAGGCCCGCGGGGCGGGCGTGTCGGATTCGACCCGGTAATCGAGGATGCGGAAGCCGTGACGCGAGCGCAGGAGATCGTGCGCGTTCTGCACGGCGGGGACGGCGCGCGTCGCGAGGCTCGCCTTGTAGGCGCCGAGCGCGTCGCGCCACATCTCGCGCGCGGCGAAGGCTTCGCCGAGCGCGGCGAGCGCATCCGCGGCCTCGACGTCGGTTTCGGCGTGGCCGTAGGCGATATAGGCGGCCACCGTGGCGCGCTCGCGCAGCCGCCAGCGCTCGTTCCAGTCCTGGTAGGGCAAGGCGAGCGCCGCTCGGGCGTAGGCCGACCAGAGCGTGTAGCTCCGCGGGTTGACCTGCACCGCCTGGGCGAAGCTCCAGAGCGCGTCGCGGGGCGCGCCGGCGGCGAGGAAGCCGCGGCCCTCCGCCAGCAATTCCCGGCTGGAGCGATCCGGCCGCGGGGTCTCCTGCGCGATCTGCGCCTCCACCTGCCGCGTCATCGCCGCGAGCGCGGGGTTCTCGTACGCGCGCGTCTGCGCCGCGGCGGGCGCGAGGGAGATCCAGGAGAGGGAGAACGCGACGACGACGCCGAGAACGAACCGGACGAGGACGGACTCGAGGGGGGAGCGGGCGAGCGCGTGGGGCGTCATGGCTTTACCTCGGCGTGACCTCGGCGCGCCCTCGGGCGGTCGGGTCCACGACCTTACCAGCGCCGCCACCGGCGCGGGAGCACATCCGCATTCACCCGGATGCGCGCCGGCTCGCGGGCGGCGCGGCCCGCCGCTGCCTCTGGACTTGTCGCGGCGCAATCGCCATAAGGACGCGCACGAGGGACGATGCGCATGACCTTCAAGCAGTTCATCACCGAGTTCTTCACCTGGTGGAACGGGCAGACGCTCGGCACCCGGCTGACGATCCGTCGCCACGGGGAGTTCGTCGGCGAGGACGCGCTCGGCAACAGGTACTATCGCGACAAGCGTGGCAAGGTGCCCGGCTTCGGGCACGAGCGCCGCTACGTGATCTACAACGGCCTCGCCGACGCCTCGCGCACCCCGATGGAGTGGCGGATGTGGCTGTGCCACACCCATCCGACGCCGCCCTCGCAGGAGGACTACACGCCCCGCGCCTGGGAGAAGCCGCACGAGGAGAACCTCACCGGCACCGCCGGCGCCTACCGCCCGCGCGGCTCGACGCTCTCGGAAGGCCGCCGCCCGGCGGCGACCGGGGACTACGTGGCCTGGACGCCGGGTGACTGAGGCGGTCCGCGACCGCGCAGGCGCCCCGCCCGCCTCGTTTCCGTCGCGATCGGCGCGGATGGAGGTGGCGGGGCGGCGCCTCCGCTCCCCGTTTCCGGACGCCCGGCCCGTGATCCCCATGCGCAGACCCCACCGCCTCCCCCCGCTCGCCCTCGCCGCCTGCGCCCTTCCCGCGATCGCCGTCGCGCTCGCGACCTCCCCCGCGTCGGCTCAGAAGATCGAGAACCCGATCGCGGTGTTCTCCGGCCTCGACAAGATCACCGGTCGAATCATCAGGTTCGAGGCCGGCATCGACGAGACCGTGCAGTTCGGCGCTCTGCAGCTCACCGCGCGCGTCTGCTACACGCGCCCGCCCACCGAGAGCCCGAACACGACGAGCTTCATCGAGGTGGACGAGCTCTCCCTCGACGGCGCGCTCGCGCGGACCTTCACCGGCTGGATCTACGCGAACTCGCCGGGGCTCAACGCCATCGAGCATCCCGTCTACGACATCTGGCTCGTCGACTGCCTCTCCGCCCCCGCCGCCGCGATCGCGGAGGAGGATCGCGGCCCCGATCGCGACGGGTCGATCGCCGAGCATCCCCTGCCGCCGCCGCGCCCGGCGCTCTGAGGTCGCGGCGAAGGGGTTTGCGGAGGCGTGGCGCGGACCCATCTATAGGGCGCGCCCTCTATGGGCGTCGGACACGAGGGGCGGGCGCGACGTGAGCGAGGCCGAACAGCGCAATGGCGCATCACGGCCCGCCGCGCGCGAGCCCGACACCGGTGCCCACACGCCCGTCGAGGAGGCGATGGAGAGCCTGACGCTGCCCTCCTGGGCGCGCTGGACGCTGTTCCTGCTGGGCTTCGTCTTCCTCGGGATCGGCGCGCTCGGCGTGGTGCTGCCGCTCCTGCCCGGCGTCGTCTTCCTGCTCGCGGCCGCGGCCTGCTTCGCGCGCTCCTCGCCGCGCTTCGAGCGCTGGCTCCTCGCGCATCCGAGGCTCGGCCCGCCGGTCGTCACCTGGCGGCGCACCGGCGCGATCCCCCGGCACGCCAAGGCCGCGGCGGTGCTCGGCATGGGCGCCTCGCTCGTGGTGATGGCGATCGCCGGCGCGCCGACGATCGCGATCCTCTCGGTCGCCGCGGTGATGCTCGCCTGCGCCGCCTACATCCTCAGCCGCCCGGAGCCGCCGCTCACTCCACCGTGACCGACTTCGCCAGGTTGCGGGGCTGGTCGACGTCCTTACCCATGAAGACCGCCGTGTGGTAGGCGATCAGCTGGACCGGCACGCTGTAGACGAGCGGAGCGACCATCGGGTCGACCTTCGGGAGGACGAGGGTCGCGAGCGTGTCGAGCTGGGCGTGGGCGACGCCGTCCTCGTCCGTGATCAGCACGATGCGTCCGCCGCGGGCGGCGACCTCCTGCATGTTCGAGATGGTCTTCTCGAAGAGGTGGTCGTAGGGCGCGACGACGACGACGGGGGTCGCCTCGTCGATGAGGGCGATCGGCCCGTGCTTGAGCTCGCCCGCCGCGTAGCCCTCGGCGTGGATGTAGGAGATCTCCTTGAGCTTGAGCGCTCCCTCCATCGCGATCGGGTAGGCGGCGCCGCGGCCGAAGTAGAGCACGTCGCGCGCCTTCGAGAGCTCGCGGGCGAGCGTGTCGATCGCGGGCTCGAGGGCCATCGCCTCGTGCATCAGCGCGGGCGCGCGCAGGGCCGCCTCGGCGTAGCGCTCGGCCTCCTCGATGCTCAGCGTGCCGCGGGCGCGGCCGGCCTGGAGCGCGAGCGCGAACAGGGTGGCGAGCTGGCAGGTGAAGGCCTTCGTCGAGGCGACGCCGATCTCCGGGCCGGCATGGGTCTGCGCGATGGCGTGCGCCTCGCGCGCCATCGAGGAGGTGGGCACGTTGACGACGGCGATCACCCTCTGCCCGTTCTCCTTGGCGTAGCGCAGGCCCGCCAGAGTGTCGGCCGTCTCGCCCGATTGCGAGACCACGATCATCAGCCCCTTCTCCGGGAGCGGCGCCTCGCGGTAGCGGAACTCGGAGGCGACGTCGATCTCGACCGGAAGCCGGGCGAGGCGCTCGAACCAGTACTTGGCGACGAGGCCCGCGTAGTAGGCCGTGCCGCAGGCGGTGATCGTCAGGCGCTCGAGACTCGCCCAGTCCACGGCGGCGGCGTTGTCGGCGTCGAGGTGGACCGCGAGCGTGCGCGCGACGACCTCCGGCTGCTCGTAGATCTCCTTGATCATGAAGTGGCGGTGGTTGCCCTTCTCCGCCGCGTAGACGCCCGCCGCGATGCGCTGGCGCGGGCGCGAGACCGGCGTGCCGCGCTCGTCGAGGAGGCTCGCGCCGGCGCGGGTCATCACCACCACGTCGCCCTCCTCGAGGTAGGTGACGTCGTCCGTGAAGGGGGCGAGCGCGAGGGCGTCGGAGCCCAGGAACATCTCGCCCTCGCCGTGGCCCACCGCCAGCGGCGAGCCGCGGCGCGCGCCGATCATCAGGTTCTCCTCGCCCTCGAACAGGAAGGCGAGCGCGAAGGCGCCGCGCAGGCGCGGCAGCACGGCGAGGACGGCGGCGCGCGGATCGCGCCCGGCCTTCATCTCCTGCGTGACGGCCTGGGCGACGACCTCGGTGTCCGTGTCGGAGGCGAAGCGGACGCCCTCGTCCTCGAGCGCGAAGCGCAGCTCGCGATAGTTCTCGATGATGCCGTTGTGGACGATGGCGAGCCGGTCGGTGGCGTGCGGATGGGCGTTCGCCTCCGTCGGGCGCCCGTGCGTCGCCCAGCGGGTGTGGCCGATGCCGGCGTGGCCGGGCAGCGGATCGGCCTCGAGCTTGACCTCGAGGTTGCGCAGCTTGCCCTCGGCGCGACGGCGCACGATGCGCCCGCCCTGGAGGGTCGCGACGCCCGCCGAGTCGTAGCCGCGGTACTCGAGCCGCTTGAGCGCGTCGACGAGCCGGTCCGCGACGTCGTCACGCCCGAGAATGCCGATGATGCCGCACATGGGAACACCTCACGTCAGGAGCGCACGGTCGCCGTGCCCGTCCGTCCGGGAGCTACCCGGACGCCGCAGGTTACGCCAATCACGTTTCTTGACCGTTTATGAACACGGCCGGACCCGTCACGCCCCGCCGCTCGTATCGCGCGTACGCTTGCCGTCGCGAAAGCGCGTCGCCCAGCCGGGCTTGGTTTCCTGGCGGCCGCGGGCGACGGCGAGCGCGTTCTCGGGCACGTCCCGCGTCACCACCGAGCCCGAGCCGACATAGGCCCCCGCCCCGATCGACACCGGCGCGACCAGGGAGGAATTCGAGCCGACGAAGGCGCCCTCCCCCACGCGGGTGAGGTGCTTGTCGAAGCCGTCGTAATTGCAGGTGATCGTGCCCGCGCCGAGATTGGCCTTCGCGCCGATCTCGGCGTCGCCGACGTAGGAGAGGTGCGGCAGCTTGGCGCCGGCGCCCACGCGCGCCTTCTTGACCTCGACGAAGTTGCCGACCTTGGCCTTCGCGCCGATGTCGGCCCCCGGCCTCAGGCGCGCGAACGGGCCGACGGTCGCGCCCGCGGCGACCCGCGCGCCCTCGAGATGCGAGAAGGCGTGGATCGTCGCCCCCGCGTCGACCGAGACGCCCGGTCCGAAGACGACGTTCGGCTCGATGGTCACGTCGCGCCCGAGCGCGGTGTCGAAGGCGAGGAAGACGCTCGAGGGATCGATCATCGTCACCCCGGCGCGCATCGCCCGCTCCCGCAGGCGCTCCTGGAGCGTGCGCTCCACGGCCGCGAGCTGGACGCGGTCGTTGACGCCCTGCACCTCGTCTTCCGGCGCGACCACGCAGGCGACGGGGAGGTCGCGCGCCCTGGCGATCTCCACCGCGTCGGTGAGGTAGTACTCACCCTTGGCGTTGGCGTTGCCGATCGCCTCGAGCAGGGAGAGCACCCGCGCGCCCGAGAGCGCCATCAGGCCGGCATTGCACAAGGTGGCCTTCCGCTCGGCCTCGGTCGCGTCGCGGTCCTCGCGAATCGCGACGACGGCCTCGCCCTCGCGCAGAACGCGGCCGTAGCCGGCGGGGTCCGCCGCCTCGAAGCCGAGCACGACGACGCCTGCGCCCTCCGCCAGCGGGGCGCGCAGGCGCGCGAAGGTCTCGGCTTCCACCAGCGGCGTGTCGGCGTAGGCGACGACGACGTCGTCGACGGGCTCGGACAGCGCCGCGCGGGCGGCGAGCAGGGCGTGGGCGGTGCCGAGGCGCTCGGCCTGCACGAACACCGCGGCGTCGGGCACGGCCTCGCGCGCGGCCGCGGCGACGTCCTCGCGGCCCGGGCCGACGACGACGGCGACGCGATCGGCGCCCGCCGCCCGCACCGCCGCGAGCGCGTGGACGAGCATCGCGCGCCCCGCGACGCGATGAAGCACCTTGGGCGTGTCGGAGCGCATGCGGGTACCCTCGCCCGCGGCGAGCACGACGGCGAGGCAGGTGCGGCGCGGTGCGGCGCTGCGCTGGGCGGTGTCGGTCACGGGGCTCGGCTCCTGGGGACGCGCCGCTCCTATGCGCGAGACGCGGCGCGCACGCAACCGCGCCGTCGAGGGCCGCGGTCGCAGCCGCCCGCCGGCGGCCTCAGGTCGTCTCGCCGTTGAGGCACCCGGCCTCGCCGGTGCGCAGCATCAGCTGCGCGGCCGCCTCCTGGAGCACCCGCGCGCGCTCGAGGGTCATCAGCGTCTCGAACGCTTCCGAGCGCATCCGCCAGAGCTGGAGCAGATCGTCGCGGTCGGCGCGCGTGGTCCGCGCCTTGAGGATCGTCTGCCGTTCCGATTCGCGTGCCTCCCGTGCGCGGATCTGCTGCGGGGTCGGGTTGTCGATGCGCAGCCTGTCGACGAAGATCGCCGAGAGCGCGTCGCAGCGCGCCTGGCCCTCGAGCCCGGCGGCGCCGGTGGGAACCGCGGAGGGGCAGTACAGCCCGCGCCAGCCCGCGACCACGGAGGCCGAATTGTCGACGAGGCGGTCGACCCGGCGAATTTCGCGCGCCGCGTCCCAGAGATCGCGCCCGCGCAGCAGGGCCTCGGCCTCCTGGAGCCGGTCGAACGGCTCGACCTCCCCGCGGGCCGCGATCTCGTCGAGCACGGCGAGCGCCCGGGCCTGCGTCTCGACGAGGGGACCGATCTCGCCGACCTCGACCAGAGTCTCGGCGTAGGTCGTGGCGATCCGCATGCAGGCGGTCGGCTCGCGCCCGAACTGCGCGGACGCGGGAACCGGCGCGAGCATCGCGGCGGCGACGACGGCGAGCAGGAGAAGGGAGGGACGCGTCACGATCATGGCGGGGTTGAACATGGGGCGTGGCCGGCCCGGAGACAAGGCGCCGGTCGCGGCGGGAGGCGGAGACGATGTCGCGCGCGCACCCATGTCACGCAAGCGGTGATGAAGTGCGTACTACGCCCCGTGGCTCGGCATGCGCGCACATGCCAGCACTTGTTGCTCGCGCAGCGCTCCGCAGCTCTCGCTTGCCACCCGTCCGCATTCATTGCATCATGAAACAACCATGCGGATGCACAGCAGTGGATTCGCTCCTGTTCTCGATGGTCTCGCGGGGGCCGTTTCACATGACCACGATCGCCAAGTCGCGCAAGAAGGACAAGCTGCAGGAGGGCGCCGAGAGGACCGAGGATCGCGAATACCTCATCAGCGACCTGTCCCGGGAGTTCGACGTGACCCTGCGTGCGCTCCGATTCTACGAGGACCGCGGCCTTCTCTCGCCGCGCCGGATCGGCACGATGCGGATCTACTCGGCACAGGACCGTGCGCGCCTGTCGGTCGTCCTCAAGGGCAAGCAGCTCGGCTTCACCCTCGCCGAGATCCAGGAGATGCTGGAATCGGACGCCAAGGGCGGTCCGACCGGCGTCGACCTGAAGCTGTCGGTGGAGAAGATCGACGAGCAGATCGCCCATCTCGAGGCCCAGAAGACCGAGGTCGAGGCGGCGATCGCGGAGCTGCGCGCCACGCGGGCGAAGCTCGTCGGCTGAGGGAGCGGCCGCGATCGGCGGGCCGTCGTCGCCGGAGAGCGCCTCGGAACAGCGCGTCGGGAGCGCGCCTCGGGAGGCTGGCGCCGCGCGCGTGCGCTCGCTAGAACGGTGTCGGTCCTTCCGGAGACGCCGCATGCAGCCCGAGGCAACCGCGCGAGAGGCAGCTTCGTCGGAAGGCTCGTCGTCGGGATCCGAATCGCGTGCGGGCGCGAGGCGCGCGCGGGAGGGCGCTCCGCGCCGGGCGCTCGTAGGCTGGGCGCTGTTCGACTGGTCGACCCAGCCCTTCTTCACGCTCGTCGTGACGTTCGTGTTCGGGCCCTACTTCGTCAACGCCGTCGCCTCCGATCCGGTCACGGGCCAGACGCAGTGGATGCTCGCGACCTCGGCCGCGGGGCTTTCGCTGGCGATCCTCTCCCCCGTGCTCGGCGCCATCGCCGATGCCGGCGGGCCGAAGAAGCCGTGGATCCTCGCCTTCGGCGCCCTGATGAGCCTGGCGGCGGCGCTGCTGTGGCTCGTGCCCCCGGCCGCCTCCCCCGGCCTCGTCCTCCTCGCGCTCGTCGCCTTCGCGGTGGCGACCGTAGCGGCGGAGCTCGCGGGCACCTTCAACAACGCGATGATGCCCGCCCTCGTGCCGCCGCACCGGCTGGGCCGGCTCTCGGGTGCCGGCTGGGCGACGGGCTATGCCGGCGGGCTCGTCTCGTTGGCGATCGTGCTGGCGCTCCTCGCCGCGAGCCCCGAGAGCGGCCGCACGCTCGCCGGCCTCGAGCCGCTCTTCGGCCTCGACCCCGCGGCACGGGAAGGAGACCGCATCGTCGGGCCGCTGACGGCGCTGTGGTTCGCGGTGTTCATCCTTCCACTCCTGTTCTTCACCCCCGACGCGCCGCGCGGCGGCCGTCCTTTCGGCGCGGCGGTCCGCGACGGGCTCTCCCGCGTACGCGGGACGATCGCCGACGCGCGGCGCAATCCCGCGATCGCGCGCTTCCTGCTCGCCCACATGGCCTACCAGGACGGGCTCGTCGTGCTCTTCGGGCTCGGCACGATCTACGGCGCGGGGCTGTTCGGCTGGAGCACCGTGGAGCTCGGCGTCTTCGGCATTCTCATCCTCGTGACCGGCACGCTCGGCGCCGTCGCCGGCGGCCGCGTCGACGACCGGATCGGCCCGCGCGCGGTCATCCTCGGCAGCCTCGCGATCCTCCTGCTGGTGACGGTCGGGGTCCTGTCGCTCGGCGAGAGCCACGTCCTGTTCGTCGTCGAGACCGCGCCCGCGGGCGGGCCCGGCCTCTACGGCAGCGTGCCCGAGAAGGTCTTCCTCGGCCTCGGCCTCGTGATCGGGGCCTTGGCGGGGCCGTTGCAGGCGTCCTCGCGCTCGCTGCTCGCGCGGCTCGTCCCGGCCGGCGACGCGGGGCGCTGGTTCGGCCTCCTCGCGCTCTCGGGCAAGCTCACGGCCTTCCTAGGCCCGTTCCTGGTGGCCGTCTTCACCGGCCTGTTCCAGACCCAGGCTGCCGGGCCGGTGGTGCTGCTCGGCTTCTTCCTCGTCGGCGCGCTGCTCGTGCGCGGCGTGCCGAACGGGCGCGGCCTCAGCGCAGGGTGACCGCGGTGCCCGAGGCCGTGACGAGCATCATGCTCTCCTTGGCGCCGATCGCGCCGTAATCCAGGTCGACGCCGATGACGGCGTTGGCCCCGAGCTTGCGCGCCTCCTCGAGCATCTCGTTGATCGCCGTGTCGCGACCGTCGCGCATCACCCGCTCGTAGGACCCCGCCCGCCCGCCGACGATGTCGCGGATCGAGGCGAAGAAGTCCTTGAAGATGTTGGCGCCGAAGATCGCCTCCCCCGAGACGATGCCGTGATACTGAACGATCTGGCGTCCCTCGACGCCGTTCGTGGTGGTGACGATCATGCCGGCCTCCCTCGCGCGCCGCCGCTCGGCGCCGCGCGGCAGTCGATCCCGGAGCCGGGGCCTCGTCAAGGCGGATGGCCGGCGGCTGGCGCGTCGGTGGCGTCGCCTGTAGGCTGCCCGGCACGCTCGACCAGACGGGTCACACGCCGCATGAAACGCTCGCAGATCAACGCCGTCCTGCGGGAGGCCCAGGCCTTCGTCCGCTCCTTCGGCTTCGCCCTGCCGCCCTTCGCCGATTGGGAGCCCGCGCGATTCGCCGCGGAGCGGGAGCGCATCGCCGGCATCCTCGAGGCGGGGCTCGGCTGGGACGTGACGGACTACGGGCAGGGCCGCTTCGACGCGGTGGGGCTCGTGCTGTTCACCCTGCGGAACGGCACTGCCGCCGATCTCGCGCGCGGGCGCGGCATGCTCTACGCCGAGAAGCTGATGATCGTCGGGCGCGACCGGCTCGGGCCGATGCATCGCCACGTGGTCAAGGCCGAGGACATCATCGTGCGCGGCGCCCGCGACGGCGCGCGGCTCGCGCTGCGGCTCCACGCACCGACGCCGGACGGCGGCATCGACCGCAGCTCCCCCGTGCGGGTCCCCTGCGACGGGATCGTGCGCGAGGTGGAGGCCGGCGGCGTCGTCCACCTCGATGTCGGCGAGAGCATCACGCTGATGCCAGGGATCTGGCACGCCTTCTGGGGCGAAGGCGGCGACGTGCTGGTGGGAGAGGTCTCCACCGTCAACGACGACGAGACCGACAACGTCTTCGAGGAGCCCCTGCCCCGCTTCCCCACGATCGACGAGGACGAGGCGCCCTTCCGCCTGATCGTCGGCGACTACGCGCGCCTGCGGCGGCGCGGCTGAGCACGCGCGGGCTCCCGGACGCCCGGGATGCGCGACGATCCGTGGCTTGCCTGTGGAGCCGTGAAAATTTACACTTCCGGCTTGGGGTACATCCCATCCGGCGGCTCCGCGGGAGCGAGCGTCGCGGTCAGCGGGGGGTGCGGCATGATTCCGGACAGGCTCGTCGAAGGTTATCGCGATTTCCTGACAGGTCGCTTCGCGCACGAGCATGCACGCTACGCGGATCTCGCGGACGCGGGTCAGAGCCCGGAGACGATGGTGATCGGCTGCGTCGACAGCCGGGTATCGCCGGAGGTGATCTTCAACGCGGCACCGGGCGAACTGCTCGTCGTGCGCAACGTCGCCAATCTGGTGCCCGCCTACGATCCCCTGGAGTCGGCGCAGAACGGTACGCTCGCCGCGCTCGAGTTCGGCGTCCAGGCGCTGGCGGTGAAGCACATCGTCGTCCTGGGCCATGCCCGCTGCGGCGGGATCCGCGCCTTCGCCGACGAGGCCACGCCGCTCTCGCCGGCCGACTTCATCGGACGCTGGATGAGCCAGATCGCGCCCGCCGCCGCGAGCCTCGGCCCGCGGCCGCCGGGCGATGCGGACGCATACCGAACGCGGCTCGAGTTCGCCTCCATCGAGCGGTCGCTCGCGAACCTGATGACGTTCCCCTCCGTGCGCACCCTCGTCGAACGGGGCCGGCTCGCCCTGCACGGGGCCTATTTCGGCATCGCCTCGGGCCGGCTGCTGGTGCGCGACCCGGCGACCGGGAGGTTCGAGCCGGTCGCCCGCGACGCGCCCGCCGGGCGGGCGCTGCTCCACTGCGTCTGAAGGAAGCCGCGGCCGCAGGGACCCGCGGCGTCGACGCTCTTGCGCGCGACCGCGCCAGGCCCTAGGCCGAATGCCACGATGAGCGAGATCGACCTCGACCTGCGCGGCCTGAAGTGCCCCCTCCCCGCTCTCAAGACGCGCAAGGCGCTCTCGAAGGCGGCGCCGGGCGCGCTCCTCGTCGTCACCTGCACCGACCCGATGGCGGTGATCGACATCCCGCATCTCGTGAACCAGACCGGCGACGCGCTCCTCGACCGCGAGACGCGTGTCGGCGAGAACGGCTCCGAGGTGCTGGTCTTCCGGATTCGAAAGGCGGCCGCCTCGTGAGCCTCGACGCGCCCCGCATCGCGGCGCTCGTCTACGGGCGGCGGGAGCCGGCCTCGGCACTGATGGAGCGCTTCGCCGCGCGGCTGCGCGCCCGCGGCCGGCGGGTTGCGGGGCTCGTCGAGGCGGATCTCGAGGCCGACGCCTGCCTGCACGGCGACATGGCGCTGCGCGACCTCTCCAGCGGCGCGGTCGTCTCGATCTGCCAGGATCTCGGCTCCGGGGCCACCGGGTGCCGCGTCGATCCGCGCGGGCTGGCGGATGCCGCCGCCCGGCTCGCGGCGGCGCTCGCGGAGGCACCCGACTGTGTGATCGTCAACAAGTTCGGCAAGCTCGAAGCGGAGGGCGCGGGGCTCGCCGCGGAGATCGGCGCGTGCGTCGCCGCCGGCATACCCCTCGTCATCGGGGTGCCGGAGCGCTTCCGCGCGGCCTGGGACGCGTTCGCGGGCGGCCTCGACACGCCGCTCGCCTGCGAGGAGGCCGCGCTCGAGACGTGGTGGCTCTCCGTCTCGCCGGAGACGGAGAGGGCGGGCTAGAACGTCGCTCACCTCGCGCGCGACGCTTCTGGCGCCCGCTTCTCCGGCTCGAGCAGCGTCGGAACGCTCGCCAGGAAGCGCTGGAAGGCGGGCTCGCGGGTCGCGGCGAGGATCGTGCGCAGGCGCTCGATCGGGTCCGCGTCGTCGTCCGCGCGCAGGTCGACCGGAGGGCGCTCGGCGGAGACGATCCGCAGCGCCGCCGAGCGATCCCCACGGACGTCGCCGCCCGCCGCGGCGCCCGCGGCGAGGGCCGCGATCAGCCGCTCGGCGAAGTCGCCGCGTGCCGCGTGGAAGCCGGCGGCGACACGCCCCGGCAGTTCCGCGCCCGCCACCCAGTTCGCGGCGACGACGAGCCCGGGCTCCTCGTGCGTGCCTCGGGCGAGCAGGTTGTCCGCGCCGGTGAACGCGGCCGTCGCCCCGTGGACGTCGAGCACCGCGAGCTGGCGCGCCTCCCGGCCTTCGTCCATCGCCACCAGCCCTTCGACCACCTCCCGCGGCGTCTCCCCGAGCACGAGGCGCCTGAGCGCGGACGCTCCCCAGAGGGTGGACGTGCTCAGCCCCTGCGTCGCCACGATCCCCAGCGCGGGCTCGGCGTGGAGCACGAACCCGCCGACGACGGGCGTGCCGGTGGCGACCGCGCCGCCGAGGTCGCCGGTCTGCGGATCGCGCGCGAGGATCGCGTAGGTCATGCGGCCGGACTCCCTTCGATCGCCTTCCCGGACGGAGCAGTGCCCGCAGAACGATCATGATGCATGCTTGATCGAAAGGAATTTATCAGCATAGATTCATCGATCAATGCGCGCGCCCGGCAATCCCGGGACGCGGCGCGCCGTCGGGGGACGTCACACGGCCGGAGCGAGGCCGCATTCCAAAGGGGACGACGACCATGCATCTTCGCCGCACGGGCCTTCTCGCGAGCGCGGCCATCGCCGCGACCCTCATCCTGGCGCCCGCCGCGCCGCCGGCCCTGGCGCAGACGCCCCCCGGCGTCCTGGCGGTGGGCCAGATCGCCGAGCCGAAGTCGCTCGACCCCGCAGCGGTCACCGCCGCCAACGACTTCCGCATCGTCGTCAACCTCTACGACGGCCTCGTGCGCTACGCCGACGGCTCCTTCGAGATCGAGCCGGCGCTGGCGGAGAGCTGGGAGGTGTCGGAGGACGGCACGGTCTACACCTTCACCCTGCGCGAGGGCGTGACCTTCCACGACGGCACGGCGCTCGACGCCGACGCGGTCGTGTTCAACTTCGAGCGCATGCTCGACGAGGAGCACCCCTACCACGACACCGGCCCCTTCCCCCTGTCGTTCTTCTTCTCGGCGATCGATACGGTCGAGGCCGTGGACGCGCGCACCGTGCGCTTCACGCTGAGCGAGCCCTATGCGCCGTTCCTGTCGAACCTCGCCTACCCGACCGGGCTGATCGTCTCGCCCTCGGCCGTGGCCGAGCACGGCGCGGACTACGGCCGCAATCCGTCCGGCACCGGCGCGTTCCGCTTCGAGCGCTGGGACGCCAACACCGCGGTCGTCGTCACCCGCAACGAGGAGTACTGGGACGGCGCGCCGCCGCTCGAGGCGGTGATCTTCCGCCCGATCACGGACGCCAACACCCGCGTGGCGGAGATGCTGTCGGGCGGTATCGACGTGATGGTGGAGGTGCCGCCGGATTCGGTCGCGCGCTTCTCCGAGAGCGACGACTACGCGCTCTACGAGCAGGCCGGGCCGCACCTGTGGTTCATGATCCTCAACGCCAAGGAGCCGCCCTTCGACGACGTGCGGGTGCGCCGGGCGGCGAACTACGCGATCGACAAGCAGGCGCTCGTCGAGAACGTGCTCCAGGGCACCGCCGAGATCGCGTCGGGCCCGATCCCGCCCGCCTTCGCCTGGGCCTACGACGAGGAACTCGAGCCCTACCCGTACGATCCCGAGCGGGCGCGCACGCTGATCGAGGAGGCCGGCGCGACCGGGGCCTCGGTGACGATGTTCGTCACGGAGGGCGGCTCGGGCATGCTCGATCCGGTGCCGATGGGCACCGCGATCCAGGCCGATCTCGAGGCGGTGGGCCTCGACGTCGCGATCGAGACCTACGAGTGGAACACCTTCCTCGCGCAGGTGAACCCGGGCCTCGAGGGCAAGGCCGACATGGCGCAGATGGCCTGGATGACGAACGACCCCGACACCCTGCCCTACCTCGCCCTGCGCACCGAGGCCTGGCCCGAGGAGGGCGGCTTCAACTCGGGCTACTACTCGAACCCCGAGGTCGACCGCCTTCTCCAGGAAGCCCGCACCGCAACGGACCAGGACGAGCGCGCACGCCTCTACAAGGAGATGCAGAAGATCGTCCAGGAGGACGCACCCTGGATCTTCGTCGCCAACTGGAAGCAGAACGCCGTGACCACGGCGGCGGTGGACGACTTCTCTCTGCAGCCGTCGTTCTTCCTGCTGCTGCACGACGTGACGAAGGAGTGACGCCGGGGCTGCCGGTCGGGGCGAGCCGCGACGCCGATGCCGGCTCTCCCCTCTCCCTCGTGGAGAGGGGTCGGGGGTGTGGGGCGTGCAGGACGGTCGCCGCCGCGAATGACGAGTTGCACGCGCCCGCGCCCGTGCCTTCGAGACCTCGAGACCCGCACGGGGCCCCACACCCCTAGCCCCTCTCCACGAGGGAGAGGGGAACACCGGCGGCGAACCGGGAGGACCGCGCAGATGCACCTCTACATCGCCAAGCGGCTCGCCGCCCTGGTGCCGATCCTGTTCGGGCTGACGCTGATCGTCTTCTTCATCATGGCGCTGATCCCGGGCGACCCGGCGCTCGCGATCCTCGGCGCCTACGCGACGCCCGAGAACGTGGCGCGGCTGAACACCCAGCTCGGCCTCGACCAGCCGCTGCCCGTGCAGTACGTCACCTGGCTGACGAACCTCCTGCAGGGCGATCTCGGGCGGTCCTACTCGCTCAACCGGCCGGTGCTCGACGAGGTGCTGGAGCGCTTCTCCGCCACCGCGATCCTCGCCGGCGCGGCGCTCGTCCTGTGCACGATCCTCGGCCTCCTCGCCGGCATCGTCTCGGCCGTGCGGCAATACGGGCTCGCGGACAAGGTGGTGACGCTCCTCGTGCTCGTCGGCATCTCGATGCCGTCGTTCTGGCTCGGGCTGCTGCTGATCCTGTTCTTCGCGGTCGAGCTGCGCTGGCTGCCCGCGTCGGGCATGTACGCGATCTACGGTGGCGGCGACCTGCCGGACCTCCTGCGCCACCTCGTCCTGCCGGCGGTCACCCTCGCCGCGGTGGCGACGGGCGTCGTCGCCCGCCTCACCCGCTCGGCGATGCTCGAGGTGCTGCGCCAGGACTTCATCCGCACCGCGCGCGCCAAGGGCCTGCCCGAGCGCCGCGTGATCTACGTCCACGCCTTCAAGGCGGCGCTCGTCTCGATCATCCCCGTCGTCGGCATCCAGGCGGGCTTCGTGCTCGGCGGGGCGGTCTACATCGAGACCGTGTTCCAGTGGCCGGGCATCGGGCGCATGCTGGTCCAGGCGATCTCGACGCGCGACATCCTGCTCGTGCAGGGTGGAGTGCTCGTGGTGGCCGCGAGCTACGTGCTGATCAACCTCCTCGTCGACGTCCTCCAGAGTGTCGTCGACCCGCGGGTGAAGGCATGAGCGCCACCTCCCCCGCCGCCCCCGCGAAGGGGACGAGGAGCCGCTCCTTCCTGCGCCTCCTGCTGCGCAACCGCCTCGCCGGGCTCGGCCTCGTGGTGCTGACGCTCATCGTCGCGATCGCGATCCTCGCGCCGGTCCTGCCGCTCGCGGACCCCAACGCGACGGCACCCGCGAACCGACTGCTGCCGCCCTTCTCGCCCGGCCATCTCCTGGGCACCGACGAGCTCGGCCGCGACCTGCTCTCGCGCCTCGTGTGGGGCACGCGGCTCTCGCTCGCGATGGGCGTCGCGGCGACGCTCGTCGCGGCCCTCGTCGGCTCGACCATCGGCCTCGTCGCCGGCTACGCGGGCGGGCGGCTCGACAACGCGCTGATGCGCTCGATCGACATGCTGATGGCGTTTCCCTACATCCTGCTCGCGCTCGCCATCGTCGCCGTGCTCGGGCCGGGGCTGCTCAATGCGCTCTACGCCGTCGCGGTCGTCAACATCCCGTTCTTCGCGCGCAACATCCGCGGCGTATCGGTCGGGCTCGCGCACCGGGACTTCGTCGAGTCGGCGCGGCTCGCGGGCATGGGGCACGGGCGCATCCTCGTCTCCGAGATCCTTCCCAACGTCATGCCGGTGATCGTGATCACGATGTCGACGACCGTCGGCTGGATGATCCTTGAGACCGCCGGCCTCTCCTTCCTGGGGCTCGGCTCGCAACCGCCGCAGGCGGATCTCGGCTCGATCCTCGGCGAGGGCCGCAAGGTGATGCTCACCGCGCCGCACGTCACCACGATCGCGGGCATCACGATCTTCCTCGTCGTGATGAGCATCAACCTCGTCGGCGACGGGGTGCGCGACGCGCTCGACCCGCGGCTGTCGTCGGGCGCGCTCGCCCGCCCGTCGGCGGTGACGCGGATCGCCCGCCCGAAGGGAGAGGGCGCGGCCGCGGCGGCGGCGCCCTCGGGTGACCACGCGCTCGCCGTGCGCGGGCTCTCGACCCGCTTCGAGGTCGGCGCGCGGGTCCTGCGCGCCGTGGAGGACGTCTCCTTCACCATCCGCCGGGGCGAATGCCTCGGCCTCGTCGGCGAGTCGGGCTCCGGCAAGTCCGTCACCGCGCTCTCGCTGCTCGGCCTCGTCCCCTCCCCGCCCGGCGTGATCCGGTCCGGCCACGTCTGGCATGCCGGCGAGGACGTTCTGTCGCTCTCGCGCGAGAAGCTCAGGGCGCTGCGCGGCGGGCGGATCTCCTACATCTTCCAGGACCCGCTCGGCACGCTGCACCCGCTCTTCCCAATCGGCGAGCAGCTGGTCGAGGCGATCCGCGCGCACCGCCCGGCCACGCACGCGCAGGCCTGGCAGGAGGCGGTGGCGCTGCTCGAGCGCGTGCGCATTCCCGCCGCACAGGACCGGGCGAAGGCGCTGCCGCACGAGCTCTCGGGCGGCATGCGCCAGCGCGTCGCCATCGCCATGGCGCTCGCCGACGAGCCGGACCTCATCATCGCCGACGAGCCGACGACGGCCCTCGACGTCACGGTCCAGGCGCAGATCCTGGCGCTCCTCGACGAGCTGCGGCGCGAGCGGGGGCTCGCGCTCCTGTTCATCACCCACGATTTCGGCGTGGTCTCGCAGCTCTGCGACCGGGTGGCGGTCATGTACGCGGGGCGCATCGTAGAGGAAGGCCCGACGGCGCAGGTCCTCGCCGCGCCCGCCCATCCCTACACGCGCCGGCTGATCGCCTGCGTGCCGATCCTCGGCTCGGGGAGGCGCACGCTCGACGCGATCCCCGGCCTCCCTCCGCCGGTCGACGCGCTGCCCGACGGCTGCGCCTTCGCCCCGCGCTGCCCCCGCGCGACCGGCGCATGCCGCCAAGGCGAGATACCGCCGATCTCGGTGGCCGACGGGCGCGCCGCCCGCTGCCTCTACGCCGGCGAGGTGATGCGCGAGGCACGCATCGGGAGCGCGGCATGACGATCGCATCGGGCACCCCGCCGATCCTGGAGACGAGCGGCCTCGGCAAGACCTTCGGCGGCGCGCGCAGGCTGCTCGGCGGACGCCGGCCGAGCGTCCACGCCGTGCGCGACGTCACGCTCGCCGTCGCGCCGGGCGAGACGCTCGGAGTCGTGGGTGAATCGGGCTGCGGCAAGTCCACCCTCGCGCGTATGCTGGTCGGCCTCGTGCCGCCCACGAGCGGGACGATCGCGCTCGAGGGCAAGACCCTGACCGAGGCCGCGAAGGCTGGGCCGCGGGCCTTCGGCCGCACCATCCAGTACGTCTTCCAGGACCCCGCGAGCGCGCTCAACCCGCGCAAGACGATCCGCCGGATCCTGGAGGCGCCGCTCATCCACCTGATCGAGGCGGACGCCCCGGCCCGCGAGCGGCGCATCGCGGAGCTGATGGACCTCGTCTCGCTCCGGCCGGAATTCCTGGAGCGCTACCCGCACGAGTTCTCCGGCGGGCAGGCGCAACGCATCGGCATCGCCCGGGCGCTCGCGGCCGAGCCGCGCATCCTCGTGCTCGACGAGCCTGTCTCGGCGCTCGACGTGTCGGTGCAGGCGCAGGTGCTCAACCTGCTGTCGGACCTGCGCGGGCGGCTCGGCCTCACCTACCTCTTCATCAGCCACGACCTCGCGGTGGTCGAGGCGATCGCGGAGCGGGTGGCGGTGATGTATTTCGGGCACGTGGTCGAGACCGGGCCCGTGGAGGCGGTCTTCCGTGCCCCGCGCCACCCCTATACGCGCCTCCTCCTGTCGTCGGCCCCCGTCATCGGTGCGCGGGCGAAGGCCTCGGACGCACCGCAGGCGGAGCTGCCGGACCCGACGCGCCCGCCGCCGGGCTGCGCCTTCGCCGGGCGTTGCCCGAACGTGCGCGACGATTGCCGCACACGCCCGCCGCCGCTCGTCCCGATGGGTCCGGCGCGCGCGGCCGCCTGCATCCACCCCCTGCCCGCGGACGGCGCCGATGCCCTCGCGTGACGATCCGATCCTCGCGCCGACGACGTCCCGCCCGCGCGGGCGCACCGCGGCCGTCGCCGAGACGATCAAGGGCTGGATTCACGAGCGCGGCCTCGTGCCCGGCGATCGGCTGCCGCAGGAGCGCGAGTTGATCGCGCTCTTCCGCGTCAGCCGCGGCACCATGCGCGAGGCGCTGAAGCTGCTGGAAGCGCAGGGCCTCGTGCGCATCCGCACCGGCCCCTCCGGCGGCGCGCAGGTGGCCGAGCCGTCCGTCGAGCACGCCTCGGAGCTGCTCGGCAACTACTTCTTCTTCAAGGACCTGACCGTCCGCGACATCTACGCGATCCGCAAGCGCCTCGAGCCGGACCTCGCCGCGAGTGTCGCCGCCGTCGCGACAGATGCCGACGTGCGCCGGCTCCTGGCGGCCATGACGCCCTACGAGGGACCGGCCTTCGGGGCGCAGGAGGAGCGCCGGCAATGGATCGCCGAGCTCGAGTTCCACGACGTGCTGGTCTCGATGGCGCCGAACCCGCTGCTCGCCTTCGGCTGCGGCTTCGCCATCCGGCTCCTCAAGGAGCTCGCCGTCTGCCGCACGATCTACGAGCGCCCCTCCCCGGAGCTGCGCCAGCGCGGTCGGCTCTATCAGCTCGCGCTGATCGACGCGCTGCGCGCCCACGATCCGGACACCGCGCGTTCGGTCATGGAGGCGCACATGCGCTTCGCCGAGGGCGTGATGGAGGCCGAGGAGGCCGTGGTGCGCCGCGCCTTCCTGCGCGCGCGAGGAGGCACCATGAGAGGAACCGGCGGCAGCGGTGGGACGTCACGCGGCCCCTGACGGCGCGCCCCAGGCGATGAAATGCGGGTTGCCCCATGGCCGGGTGCCCTCTCCCCACGGCCCGCCATAGCTCAGCGGTGTGCCGTCGAGCCGCTCGACGCGCCCGCCCGCCGCCTCGAGGATCGCCTGGCCGGCGGCGGTGTCCCACTCCATGGTGGGCGAGAGCCGCGGGTAGACGTCGGCCTCGCCCGCGGCCAGCAGGCAGAATTTCAGCGAGGAGCCGCGGGAGATCCGCGTCTGCGCGCCGAGCCGCTCGAGGCAGGCCTCCGTCTCCGGCCCCGCGTGGCGCCGGCTCGCCACGGCGATACGGTCGCTCGCCGGGACCGGCCGCGCGCGGATCGGCCGCCAGGCGGCGGGCGCGCCGTCGAGGACGTCGGCCTCCCGCGCGCCCTCCCCTCGCGCGCCGACGCACACCAGCCCGAGCGCCGGCGTGTGGATCACCCCCGCGACGGCGCGGCCGTCCTCGACGAGCGCGATGTTGACCGTGTATTCGCCGCTTCCGGCGACGAACTCCTTGGTGCCGTCGAGCGGGTCGACGAGGAAGAAGCGCCCCCGCTGCGCCGGCGCGCGCTCGCCGGCGCTCTCCTCGGAGACGATCGGGATGCCGGGCGCGTCGCGGGCGAGCACCGCCGCGATGGCCGCGTCCGCCGCCTCGTCCGCGGCGGTGACGGGGGAGGCGTCGGCTTTCGTCCGCACCGCCGTGTCACCGGCCTCGACGACCGCGCGGATCGCGCGCCCGCCGGCGAGCGCGGCCGCGATCATCACCTCGAGCACCGCCTGAGCCATCGAACCCTCCTCGCGATCATGGATCCCGTCAGCAACCTTAGAGCGATACGGACGCGGTGCAAGACGTGCCGCGACCCGTTCAGGGCAGCGCCTCGAGCGGCGCGCGCAGATCCGGCGTGCGCTCGAGCGTCCGCCCCAGCCGCTCGCGCCAGAACGGTCCACGCGCCAGGGCGGCGCGGTAGGCGTCGGCGAGATCGACCGGCCGATCCTCGGCCAGCGCCTGCATGACGAAGCGCGCCTGCAGCACGTCCTTGTCGGACTCGAGCGTGTCGGGGTCGCCCCGGAAATCGCCCGCCGCCTCGTCGAGCAGGGAGGAGACGAGGTCGCGGTAGGCCGCGTGGGCGAGCGGCGAATGGCGTCGGACGCGGCTCATGCGCTCGTGCTCGACAAAAAGGAATTTCGTCGAGCATAGGAACGGAGCCGCTGCCGCTCAGGCCGCGCCGCCGCTTCTCACGGCCGCCCCACGCTCGCGTAGGCGAAGCCCGCCTCGCGCACCTCTTCGGGGCGGTAGACGTTGCGCAGGTCGACGAGCACCGGCGCGGCCATGATCTGGCGCAGGCGCTTCAGGTCGAGCGCGCGGAACGCGTTCCACTCGGTCACGAGGACGAGCGCGTCCGCGCCCTCGGCGCAGGCGTAGGGGTCCGCCGCGTAGGCGACGCCGTCGAGCACGGTGCGGGCCTGCTCCATGCCTTCGGGGTCGTAGGCGACGACGGAGGCTCCGCCGTCCTGGAGCGCCTGGACGATCGTGATCGAGGGCGCGTCGCGCATGTCGTCCGTGTTGGGCTTGAAGGTCAGCCCGAGCACGGCGACGCGCTTGCCGCGCACGGAGCCGCCGCAGGCGGCCACCACCTTGCGGCCCATGGCGCGCTTGCGCTGGTCGTTGACCGCCGCGACCGTCTCGACGATTCGCACGGGGCACTCGGCGTCCTGCGCGGTCTTGATCAGGGCGAGCGTGTCCTTGGGGAAGCACGAGCCGCCGTAGCCCGGGCCGGCATGCAGGAACTTCGAGCCGATGCGGTTGTCGAGCCCGATCCCGCGGGCGACGTCCTGCACGTCCGCACCCACCTTCTCGCACAGGTCCGCCATCTCGTTGATGAAGGTGATCTTGGTGGCGAGGAAGGCGTTGGCGGCGTATTTCGTCAGTTCCGCCGTGCGCCGCGAGGTGACGAGGATCGGCGCCTGGTTGAGGTAGAGCGGCCGGTAGAGCTCGCGCATCACGTCGGCGGCGCGCGTGTCCTCGGCGCCGACCACGATCCGATCGGGGCGCTTGAAATCGGAGATCGCCGCGCCCTCCCGCAGGAATTCCGGGTTGGAGACGACGGCGAATTCCGCCTCGGGCCGCTCCTCGCGGATGATCCGCTCCACTTCGTCGCCCGTGCCGACCGGCACGGTCGACTTCGTCACTACCACCGTGTAGCCGCGCATGGCGTGGGCGATCTCGCGCGCGGCGGCGACGACATAGGAGAGGTCCGCGTGCCCGTCGCCGCGGCGCGAGGGCGTGCCGACGGCGATGAACACCGCCTCCGCCGCCGCGACCGCGTCGGTCAGGTCGGTGGCGAAGGCGAGCCGGCCCTGGGCGACGTTGCGGCGTACGAGATCCTCGAGCCCGGGCTCGTAGATCGGCATTCGCCCCGCCTCGAGCGCTGCGATCTTCGCCGGATCCTTGTCGATGCAGGCGACCTCGTGGCCGAAGTCGGCGAAGCAGGCCCCGGAGACGAGGCCGACGTAGCCGGAGCCGATCATCGCGACGCGCATGGCGGGTGCATCCTCTCGGTAGGGCGGGCGCGGGGCCGCGACGGTCCGCCGGGCGGGTCATAGGAGCGACGGCCGTTCCAGGCAAGCGCGCGTCGGTCCGCTGGTTCCCGGACGCGTCACGTTACTTCGCGCGCGCGACGCCGCGATGACGCGTCGACGACACCGCTCGGGTCCGGCGGCGCCCGCACGCGGACCGTGTCGTATCGTCCATCCTGGAAATCTTCGAATGTCATGCGCGCGTCAAGACCGGCGACGCATGGTCCGTCCGGCCGGCCGCGAGGGCGCGCCGGGCCGACATGGGAGACGACCGCGATGGATGACACGTCCTACCAGAACGCCCCCGGCTGGGAGCACGGCGACGAGCCGCCCTGCAACACGTCCGCCAACGCCACCTTCTACGATGTGGTGGACGCCCGCACGACCCGCCGCGGCGTGCTCATGGGCGGCCTCGCCGCCGCCGTCACGGGCGTGTTCGGCGCGAGCTTCGCCGGTGCGACGGCCGCGCGGGCGCAGGCCGGCACGGCCCTGCTCGGGTTCGAGCCGATCGCCACCTCCGAGGCCGACACCGTCGTCGTGCCGCCGGGCTACCGGGTCCAGGTCCTCGCTCCCTGGGGCGAGCCGATCGATCCGGCCGGACCGGCCCACGGCCGCGACGCCAGCGGCGCGGACCAGGCCGTGCAGATCGGCATGCACCACGACGGCATGCACTTCTTCCCGATCGACGGCTCGTCGACGGACGGTCTCCTGGTGATGAACCACGAGTACGTCGAGCCGCGGTTCCTGCACGCCGCCTACGACGGCATCGCGCTCGATTCCGGCGCCGTGGTCGTGGAGAACGGCCAGCGCGTCGACGACGAGGTCCTCAAGGAGATCAACGCCCACGGCGTCTCCGTGGTGCGCGTCTCCCGCGGCGCGGACGGCACCTGGAGCATCGTTTCCGACCCGCGCAACCGGCGCGTCACGGCCGCGACCGCAATCGAGATCTCCGGGCCGGTGCGTGGCTCCGACCACGTGCGCACGCTCTACAGCCCGGACGGGACGATGGTGCGCGGCACCATCAACAACTGCGCCCACGGCGTGACGCCGTGGAACACGTACATGGCCGCCGAGGAGAATTGGGCGGGCTACTTCCGCAACGGCGACACCGAGGACCAGAAGCCGAATCTGCCGCGCGAGCACGCCCGCTACGGCGTGCCGGCCGGCACGTCGCGCTATGCCTGGGAGCTCGCCGCCTCCGGCTCGGACGAATTCGTCCGCTTCGACGCCTCCACCCGCGGCGCGTCCCCCGCCGAGGACTACCGCAACGAGCCCAACGGTTTCGGCTGGATGGTCGAGATCGACCCGTTCGATCCCGAGGCCCGCCCGGTGAAGCGCACCGCGCTCGGCCGCTTCGCCCACGAGGGCGTGGTGTTCGCCCCGGCGGTCGAGGGTCGTCCGGTCGTGTGCTACTCGGGCGACGACGCGCGTTTCGAGTACATCTACAAGTTCGTTTCCGCCCAGCCGTACGAGGCCGCCGGCGCGTCCGGCGCGCTGCTCGACGAAGGCACGCTCTACGTGGCGCGCTTCTCGGACGACGGCACCGGGACCTGGCTGCCGCTCGTGCACGGCGAAGGGCCGCTGACCACCGAGAACGGCTTTTCCGACCAGGCCGACGTGCTCGTCAACACCCGCCTGGCGGCCGACCTCCTCGGCGCGACCAAGATGGACCGTCCCGAGTGGGGCGCCGTCGACCCGAACTCGGGCGAGGTCTACTTCACGCTGACCAACAACAGCCGGCGCATCCAGGCGCAGGTGGATGCCGTGAACCCGCGCGCCGACAACCAGTTCGGCCACATCGTGCGCTGGCGCGAGGACGGCGACGACCACGCCGCGACCACCTTCTCCTGGGACCTGTTCGTCATCGCCGGCGACGCGCGTACCAGCGTCGCGCCGACCGGCGGCGCGCTCGGCGAGTTCGCGACCTTCGCCTGCCCGGACGGGCTGTGGTTCGACGATGCCGGCCGGCTCTGGATCCAGACCGACATCGGCGAGAGCGCGCAGAACAAGGGCGACTTCGCCCAGTTCGGCAACAACCAGATGCTCTGCGCCGATCCGTCGACGGGCGAGATCCGCCGCTTCCTCGCCGGGCCGATCGGCCAGGAGATCACCGGCGTCGTCACCACGCCGGACGGCCGCACGATGTTCGTCAACGTGCAGCATCCGGGCGCGACGACCACGGAGGAGGACTTCGCCGCCGGAACGCTCGTCAGCCGTTGGCCGGACGGCGGCGCGGCGGTCCCGCGCTCGGCCACGCTCGTGATCACCCGCGAGGACGGCGGCGTGATCGGCGCGTGACGCGTCACGCGGGGCCGGGGGCGGCGCACGCCCCCGGCCCCGCCCCCACGGCACGCCTTGCCGCCGCCACCCTGCCCTGATAAGCCTGCGCGCACGCTCCCCGAACCCTTCGCGACAGGATTTCCCGGCCGTGGCTCGTCAATTCATCTATCACATGCGGGGTCTCTCGAAGACCTATTCCGGCGGCAAGAAGGTCCTGGAGAACGTCCATCTGTCCTTCTACCCGGACGCGAAGATCGGCGTGCTCGGCCCCAACGGCTCCGGCAAGTCGACGCTGCTCAAGATCATGGCCGGCTTCGACAAGGAGTGGAACGGCGAGGCCTGGGTCGCGGACGGCGCCAAGGTCGGCTACCTGCCCCAGGAGCCGCAGCTCGACGCCTCGAAGACAGTGCGCCAGAACGTCGAGGAAGGCGTCGCCGCGCAGAAGGCCATCCTCGAGCGCTACAACGACCTCGCGATGAACTACTCGGAGGAGACCGCCGACGAGATGACGGCCCTCCAGGACGAGATCGAGGCGAAGGGGCTGTGGGATCTCGACTCGAAGGTCGACCAGGCGATGGACGCCCTGCGCTGCCCGCCCGACGACGCGGACGTCGGCGCGCTCTCGGGCGGCGAGCGCCGCCGCGTGGCCCTGTGCAAGCTCCTGCTCGACCAGCCCGACCTGCTGCTGCTCGACGAGCCGACGAACCATCTCGACGCCGAGACCGTCGCTTGGCTCGAGGGGCACCTGCGCAGCTACCCGGGCGCGATCCTGATCGTCACCCACGATCGCTACTTCCTCGACAACGTGACCGGCTGGATCCTCGAGCTCGACCGCGGCCGCGGCATCCCCTACGAGGGCAACTACACTTCCTGGCTGGAGCAGAAGCAGAAGCGCCTCCTCCAGGAGAGCCGCGAGGACGAGGCGCGCCAGCGCACCATCGAGCGCGAGCGCGAGTGGGTCTCCGCCTCGCAGAAGGCGCGCCAGACCAAGTCGAAGGCGCGTATCGCGCGCTACGAGGAGCTCGTCGCCAAGTCCCAGGACAAGGGGCCGACGACCGCGCAGATCATCATCCCGATCGCGGAGCGGCTGGGCCAGAACGTCATCGACGCCGAGGGCCTCACGAAGGGCTACGGCGACCGGCTGCTGATCGAGGGCCTCTCGTTCAAGCTGCCGCCCGGCGGCATCGTCGGCGTGATCGGCCCCAACGGCGCGGGCAAGACCACGCTGTTTCGCATGATCACAGGCCAGGAGACGCCGGATGCCGGCACGATCGCCGTCGGCGAGACGGTGAAGCTCGGCTACGTCGACCAGTCCCGCGACGCGCTCGACGCCAACAAGACCGTCTGGGAGGAGATCTCCGGCGGCAACGAGGTGATCTACCTCGGCAAGCGCGAGATGAACTCCCGCGCCTACTGCGCCGCCTTCAACTTCAAGGGCGGCGACCAGCAGAAGAAGGTCGGCGTGCTCTCCGGCGGCGAGCGCAACCGCGTGCACCTCGCCAAGATCCTGAAGTCCGGTGCCAACGTCCTCCTCCTCGACGAGCCGACCAACGACCTCGACGTGGACACCCTGCGCGCGCTGGAAGACGCGCTCGAGGACTATGCCGGCTGCGCCGTGATCATCAGCCACGATCGCTGGTTCCTGGACCGCATCGCCACCCACATCCTCTCGTTCGAGGGCGAGAGCCACGTGGAGTGGTTCGAGGGCAACTTCCAGGACTACGAGGAAGACAAGAAGCGCCGGCTGGGGATCGACAGCACGATCCCGCACCGGATCAAGTACAAGAAGTTCTCCCGCTGAGGGCGGCGGGCGTGGGGTGCGGGGTGCGGGGCGTGGCCGCGGTGACGCGTCACCAGTCGATGCGCCCCTCGCAGCCCGCGCTCTGCCACTCGGACTGCAGCCTCGCCTTGGCCTGCTGGGCACTCGCGATGCCTTGCTGCAGGCGCGAGATCTCGCTTCTCACGGCGCGCAGCGAGCCGTCGATGCCCGCCCTCTCCGTCAGAACCCGGTCGCGATCCGCCTTCGCCACTCCCAACTCCATCAGCAGCGTGGCGCGTGCCGGTCCATCGGCGTTCCACAACTGTGTCTCGATGCGATCGACCCGTGCCTCCTTCTCCTGCAGATCGCTCGTGAGCGCGCTGTGGCGCCAGGTCAACTCGCTCTGGCGTGCCTCGACCTGCGCGAGCTCGTTCGAGCGGGTCGTGAATTTCTGCTGAGCATCCGAATAGCTCCACTTCAGGTCGTTGCAGCTCATGACATCCTCCCCAGGAGCCCTGCCCGGCTCGATCCCGCTATCCAGAACGGCGCGTCGCCACTTCCGAAGTCGATCGAGGCGGCTCGCATGCCGCGCCTCCCCGGGGGCGGCGTCATCCCGACGCACGCGACGGATGGAAGATGCCGCAACGTGAGGTAAATTACCACGCTTAACTGCTGATAGCAAATCTGGAGAGCACCACCATCGGGGAATCCGCGTGACCGGCGCGCGAGAGACGCTATGCTCCGCACCGAGCGACTCGGGGGGCACAGGATGGACCGGACGATCCTCATCACCGGCGTGGGACGCGGCATCGGCCGCGGGCTGACGGAGGCGTACCTGCGCGCCGGCGCGAAGGTCGTCGGAACGATGCGCGACGCGACCCGCGCGCCCGCCACCTTCGCCGACGCGCTCGGCTCCGGCCGTCTGGTGCTGCTCGAGGCGGACGTGCGCGACGCCGAAAGCCTCGCGTCGGCCGCAGCGGCTCTGCGCGCCGAGCCCGTCGACGTTCTGATCGCCTGCGCCGGCATCATGGGGGCTCGCACGGCGGACACGATCGGCTCGGATCCGGGCGCCTATGCCGAGGTATTCGACGTCAACGTGCTCGGCGTGCTGCGCACGGTCCAGGCCTTCCGCCCGGCGCTCGCCCGCGCCGCGCAGGTGCGCGGCGAGGCCAAGGTGCTCGTGATCTCGAGCCAGATGGGCCAGGGCACGAACCCGAAATCGAACGCCATGCCCTACCGCGTCTCGAAGGCCGCCGCCAACGCCGTCGCCCGCGGTCTCGCGACCGACCTCGCCCCCGAGCGCATCCACCTCGCCGCCTGCCACCCCGGCTGGGTGCGCACGGAGATGGGCGGCCCGGGTGCGGACATCGGGGTGGAGGAGAGCGTCGCGGGGCTGATGCGGCTCGTGGACGGGCTCGACGCCGCAGCGGCCGGCGGGTTCTGGAACTGGGACGGGCAGCGGATGGCGTTCTGAGCGAGGCTCCGGCGCCGATCAGTCTCGGACGCGTTAGATCTCCATCACCCCCTCCACGTGCTCCGGCCACCTCCCCCGCCCGAGGAACACCGCATCCACCCGGAACGACCAGCCCGTGTCCGCCCAGCGGTTGCGGCTGCGCCAGGCGCGGATGGCGCGGGCGAGGCGGCGGCGCTTCTGCGGGGTGACGGCGACGCGGGCGTCGTCGAGGGCGGCGCGGGCCTTCACCTCGACGAACAGCACGATGCGTCCACGGCGCATCACGAGGTCGATCTCGCCGCCGGGTACGCGCCAGCGGCGGGCGATGGGCCGCCAGCCCTTGAGCATCAGCGCCGCGAGCGCCCGCCATTCGGCGAAGGCGCCGTGGGCGAGGGCGCGGCGGCGGCGGGCGGCACCCGACGCCTCTCCCGGGGCGGAGCGCATGGTCAATCGCGCCAGCGGGGGCGATGCGCGCCCGCATGCGGCGGTGCGGTGCCCGGCTCGACGGATATCTTGACCCGGTCTGCGGCCGGCTCGACGGCGATCTCGGTACCCGACGCCATGGCGATCAGCGCGAAGGAGACGCCCATCATCTCCTCGATCCGGGCGAGCGTTGCCGTCTCCAGCATCGACTCGAAGGCGAGCGCATCGGTCTTCACGCCGGCCTGGACGGGCCGCGGGTCGGCAACCATGGTGACGACGGAGAGCGGCATGCTCGAAGCCCCGGTCGTGCGGCGGCGCTATCGAGCGGCACCGGCCCCGCGTTGTCAAGCCGGCCGCGCCAAACCTTTCCGGGTCGATGCCGAAGGGGCTCTCCCCTGGCGGCGGGCGGGGGCGCGCCATACATATCGAGCATCGACCGTTCCTCGCGAGGCCCCATGATCCGGCTGATGCTCAACGGGCGCGAGACCGCGCTCGACGTCGACCCCGACATGCCGCTGCTCTGGGCGCTGCGCGACCATGCCGGGCTCACCGGCACGAAGTACGGCTGCGGCATCGCGCAATGCGGCGCCTGCACCGTCCATCTCGACGGGCAGCCGATCCGCGCCTGCGTCACCCCCGTCGCCGCCGTCGAGGGTGCCGCCGTCACCACCATCGAGGGCATCGAGGGTCCCGTCGCCGAGGCGGTGCGGGGGGCCTGGCGCGATCTCGACGTCGTGCAGTGCGGCTATTGCCAGTCGGGCCAGATCATGGCCGCGGTCGGCCTCCTCGCGCAGACCCCCTCCCCGACCGAGGACGACGTCGTCGCCGCCATGGACGGGAATCTCTGCCGCTGCGGCACGTACCAGCGCATCCGCGCCGCGATCGCGGACGCGGCCGCGCGGCTCGGCTGAGGGGGAGCGCGCGATGCTGTTCACGCCCACGCTCCCGCCCGTCACCCGCCGCGGCGTCCTCGTCGGCGGGCTGACGCTCGGCCTCGCGCTCGCGCTCGGCGGGCGGCGCGTGCGCGCCGCCGCGCCGGCCGGCGGCCTCGACGCGCCCGCCGCGCCCAACGCCTTCGTCACGATCGCGCCGGACGACACGGTGACCGTCGTCGTCAAGCACCTCGACATGGGCCAGGGCGTCTCGACGGGGCTCCCGACCATCGTCGCCGAGGAGCTCGACGCCGACTGGGCGCAGATGCGATTCGCCTTCGCACCCGCCGACGCGCGCCTCTACGCCAACCTCGCCTGGGGACCGGTGCAGGGCACGGGCGGCTCGAGCGCGACGGCGAATTCCTGGATGCAGTTGCGCAAGGCCGGCGCGGCGATGCGGGCGATGCTGGTCTCCGCGGCTGCCGCCGAATGGGGCGTGCCCGAGAGCGAGATCACCGTCGCGCGCGGGCGCATCCGCCACGCGGCGTCCGGCCGCGAGGCGGGCTTCGGCGTCTTCGCGGCGGCCGCTGCGGCGCTGCCCGTCCCCGCCGAGCCGCGGCTCAAGCGCCCGGACGAATGGACGCTCATCGGCCGCGAGGATCTGCCGCGGCTCGACGGCGCCGCGAAGACGGACGGCACCGCGATTTATTCCCTCGACGTGCGCGTGCCGGGCATGCTCACCGCGGTCGTCGCGCACCCGCCGCGCTTCGGCGCGCGCGTGGCGGGCTTCGACGACGCGGCGGCGCGCGCCGTGCCCGGCGTCGTCGACGTCGTCGAGATCCCCACCGGCGTCGCGGTCGTAGCCCGCGACACCTGGTCGGCGCTGCGCGGGCGCGACGCGCTCGAGGTCACCTGGGACGATACCCGCGCCGAGACCCGCTCCACCGAGGCGCTGGTCGCGGATGCCCGCGCCGTGCTCGACCGTCCGGGCATCCGGGCCGCCGGCGAGGGGGACGCCGCCGGCGCGCTGGCGAAGGCCGCGACCGTGATCGAGGCCGAGCACGTCTTCCCCTACCTCGCCCACGCCGCCATGGAGCCGATGAACGGCACCATCGCGCGCCGGGAGGACGGCTCCTACGAAGCCTGGGGCGGCTTCCAGATCCAGACCATCGACCAGGCGAGCATCGCCGCCATCCTCGGCGTCACGCCCGATCGGGTGCGGCTGAACACGCTCTTCGCCGGCGGCTCCTTCGGCCGGCGCGCCGTTCCGGGCGCGGACTGGGTGTCCGAGGCCGCGCACGTGCTGAAGGCGACGGGCGCGCGCGCGCCGATCCACCTCGTCTGGACGCGCGAGGACGACATGGGCGCCGGGCACTACCGCCCGCTCGTCGTGCATCGCCTGCGCGCCGGCCTCGACGCCGACGGCCGCATCGTCGGCTGGGAGCACCGCATCGCCGGCAAGTCGATCCTCAAGGGCACGCCCTTCGAGGCGCTGATCGTGGCCGACGGCGTCGACGCAACCAGCGTCGAGGGCGCGCGCGCCCTGCCCTACGCGGTCGGCGCCCATCGCCTGACCGTGCACGAGACCCGCGAACTCGTGCCGGTGCTCTGGTGGCGCGCGGTGGGCCATACCCACACCGCGCACGCGATCGAGACCATGATCGACGAGCTCGCGCACGCCGCCGGGCGAAACCCGGTCGACTACCGGCTCTCGCTCCTGGAGGAAGGCTCGCGCGAGGCCGCCGTGCTGCGCCGCGCCGCCGAGGCGGCCGGCTGGGCCGGCCCCGCGGGGGGCGACGGACGCGGGCGCGGCGTCTCGGTCCACACGTCCTTCGGCACGGCGGTGGCGATGGTGGCGGACGTTTCGATCTCCGGCACGGAAATCCGCGTCGCGCGCGTGGTCGCAGCCGTGGACTGCGGCGTACCCGTCAACCCGGACGTGATCCGCGCCCAGATCGAGGGCGCGGTCGGCTTCGCGCTCGCGAGCGTGCTGCGCGAGCGGGTGACGCTGGCGGACGGGGTGGTGCAGGAGACGAACTTCGACGCCTACCGGCCCACGCGCTTCTCGGAGATGCCGCGGGTCGAGGTGCACATCCTGCCCTCCGAGAACCCGCCGTCCGGCATCGGCGAGCCGGGGGTGCCGACGCTGGCACCCGCGATCGCCAACGCCGTCTTCGCCGCCACCGGCCGGCGCCTGCGCTCGCTGCCGCTCGATCTCTCGGGCGAGGGTGCGTGAGATTCGGCGCGGGCGCGGGAACCCGGCCCCCGCGGCGGCGTTGCCGACCGTTCCGAGTACGATTCTTCTGGGTGACCTCCAGGGAAGACCCTCCTCCAGCCCGGCCTCAGCGCCGGGCTTCTTTTTCGTGCGCCTCGTCTTCGCCGCGGGAGCCCACTACATCCCGCGCATGAGCCTCCCCGAAACGCCCGGCACCCTCGACGACACCCTCGCCGCCCTGCGCGCCTGCCGCCTGTGCCGCGACGCGCCCGCCCGCGGCCCCGCGCTGCCGCACGAGCCGCGGCCGATCGTGCAGGCGCATGCGTCCGCGCGGCTGTGCATCGCGAGCCAGGCGCCCGGGAACCGGGCGCACGTGGCCGGCGTGCCGTTCCTCGATCCGTCGGGGGTGCGGCTGCGGGCCTGGCTCGGGCTCGACGAGGCGGCGTTCTACGATCCGCATCGCGTCGCCATCGTGCCGATGGGCCATTGCTTCCCCGGATACGATGCGAACGGCGGCGACCTGCCGCCGCGGCGCGAATGCGCGCCGGCCTGGCGCGCGCGGGTCTTCGCGGGGCTGCCGAACCTGGAGCTGATCCTCGTCATCGGCGCGTACGCCCAGCGCTGGCACCTGCCGGACCATGCCGAGGCCGGGCTCACCGAGACGGTGCGGAACTGGCGCGCGATCCTCGACGCGCCGCGCACGCCCAAGGTCCTGCCGCTGCCGCATCCGTCCTGGCGCAACAACGCCTGGCTGAAGACGCACGACTGGTTCGAGACGGACCTCTTGCCCGTCCTGCGGGCGCGGGTGCAGGCTCTCGTCTCGGATCGTCGCCCGGAGGAAGACGCCGCATGACCGAGGTCCTGAAGATCGCCCGCGAGGGCGGGGTCGCCACCTTCACGCTCGCGCGCCCAGACAAGCTCAATGCGCTCACCGCGCCGCTGCACGCCGCGCTGCGCGCCGCGCTCGCCGATTGCGCCCGCGACGACGCGGTGACCGTCGTCGTGCTGACCGGCGAGGGTCGCGCCTTCTCCTCGGGCCAGGACCTGACCGAGGACCTGCCGCGGGACGCGAGCGGGCAGGTCGATCTCGGCCCGCCGCTCGCGCGCGACTACAACCCGCTGATCCGCACGCTCGTCGACTACCCCAAGGTCACGATCGCCGCGCTCAACGGTCCGGCGGTGGGCGCCTCGATGAACATCGCGCTCGCCTGCGACATCGTCGTGGCGGCGCGCTCGGCCTACCTGCAGGAGGCTTTCGCCCGCATCGCGCTGATCCCCGATGCCGGCGGCACGTGGCTCTTGCCGCGAATCGTCGGCCCCAAGCGGGCGCTGGCGCTGATGCTGACCGCCGAGCCGGTGGCGGCGGAGGAGGCGAAGGCGCTCGGGCTCGTGCACGCCGTCTGGGACG
Organism: Salinarimonas chemoclinalis; assembly: GCF_041514305.1. Taxonomy (NCBI): domain Bacteria; kingdom Pseudomonadati; phylum Pseudomonadota; class Alphaproteobacteria; order Hyphomicrobiales; family Salinarimonadaceae; genus Salinarimonas; species Salinarimonas chemoclinalis. Next base: position 230,924 of record NZ_JBGMWH010000002.1, on the reverse strand, counting down.
ACGCGACGTTCGCGCAGGAGACGCGCGCCTTCGCCGCACGCCTCGCCGCCGGCCCCGCGCTCGCCCAGCGCCTCACCAAGCAGGCGCTGGCGAAGAGCCTGGAGAACGACCTCGACGTCCAGCTCGCGCTCGAGGCCGAACTGCAGCGCGAGGCGGGGTTCTCCGCCGACTTCGCCGAGGGTATCGCGGCGTTCCGCGAGAAGCGGGCGCCGCGGTTCACGGGACGGTGAACGCCGCCGCCGCGCTCCCCTCCCCTTCGTGGGGAGAAGCCGGGGGTCGGGGGCGTGCAGAACCGTCTCGACGTCGATGCAGCGCGTCGGCTGCGGTCCCCTGCATCGACCGCGAGCCCCTTCCTGCACGCCCCACACCCCCCACCCCTCTCCACGAGGGAGAGGGGAGCTCCCGATCGCTCGTCGTCGACGCTGCGGCACGCCTGGGTAGCGCCCGCGAGGAGGAAGCGTCTCACCCCGGCGTGATGTCGAGCGGCGGCGCCGGCGGCGGGGTCTCGAAGGTCGGGCCGCGCTGCGTCGGCGCGCCGGCGCCGAAGAGGCGGCGCAGCACGCCCGGCGCGATCGCGGAGAGCGGGTTGATCGAAAGCGCCGGGTCCTCGATCGGGCCGGCGACACGGAAGTTCACCGCGAACAGTCCCTCGTACTGGTTGCCGCCGAGGATCGTGCCGAGGACCGGCACCTGGGCGAAGGCGTTGTTGAGGCCGTAGGCCGGCACGTAGCTGCCGGCGATGTCGAGGCGCTGCGCCTCGAGGTCGACCCAACCTTCGAGGGTGAAGCCGACCTGCGTCCCCCACATCCGCGCGTCGGCGAGCGTCAGCACGGACCCGTCGCGGATGAAGTCGACCTGCGCCTTCGTGAACAGCGCCTCGCTCGCGTCCACCGCCGGGCCGGAGAGGCCGAAGCGGGCGTCGCTGCCCGCGTTCGAGGGCAGCTGGCGGCCGACGACGCTGCGCAGCGCCGGCTCGTCGCGCAGCACGAAGTCCCACAGGATCAGCCGGCCGGGTCCACGGGTGCCGTCGAGGCCGACCTGGAGGGCGAGCCGCCCGCCCACCATGCGCTCGTAGACGTCGAGGAAGCGCAGCGTCGCGCCGGCATCCGCCGTCTCCATGGCGAGGCGCCCGTCGACGACCCGGGCGTTCATCGGCCCGCGCGGGTGGCTGGCGTCGAGCGTCCCCTCGCGCACCGCCCCGTCGACGATGCGCAGGCGCGCCGCGACGTTGGTGAGCACCTCGCCGCCGAAGCCGCCGAGGATGTCGACGCGCGCGTCGAGCGTCGCGTCGACATCCGCGCCGCCTCCGTCCCCGCCGTCGTCGCGCAGGACCGTCATGATCGGCCGCAGGTCGAAGACCGCCCCCGTCAGCCGCACGGCCCACGCCCCGCCCTCGCCGCGAGAGACGGACACCGTGGCGTCGTCGCCGCGCGAGAGCCGTGCCGTGCCGAGATCGAGGCTGCGGAGCGCGCCGTCCGGGCCGAGCCGCCCGCCGCCGCGCAGCAGAACGGGACCCGATTCGAGCGCGAGGTCGCCGAAGGCGAGCCCCTCCGCGTCGGTGGCGAGCGCGACCGAGAGCCTGCCGGGCGCGCCCGGCGCCTTGTTCCAGCCGGGCAGGAGGCCGTTCACCCGTGCCCCCGCGAGATCCGCGGCGAGCGTGGCGGAGACGACGTCTCCGGGCCCGAGCCGCGCGGAGACGTCGAAGGCGATCGGCCCGCCGGCCGCGCCCTGCGGCAAGAGCCCGCGCGCTGCCAGCAGGCCCGCGTCGACGGTTCCAGAGATGCGCGCCTCGCCCGGGCGCCCGCGCGGATCGACGAGCGCGACGTCGACCGGCGCGCCGGCGATCGTGCCGGTGCCGTCGAGCCGCAGCGTGCCGTCGGGATCGAAGGCCAGCGCCAGCGAGCCGTCCTCCAGCCGTTCGGAGTCGCCGAGAAGCGGTGCGGAAACGGTCTCCAGCCGCCCCGTCGCGGCGATCGGCAGGCGTGCCACCTCGACCGGCTCGCCGATGGGGAAGGCGAAGGAGACGTCGAGCGCGACGTCTCCCGAGACCGCGTCGGGGTCGAGCGAGAGGTCGGCGGCGCCGGAGAGCGCGGGGGTTCGCAGGAAAGCGGCGAGCGCGTCGAGCCCGCCCGTGGCGGAGAAGGCGATGCGCGCGGGCGAGGTCGGCTCCCAGTAGTTCTCCAGCCGGAACCGGCCGTCGCTCGCGTCGAGCCGCCGCCCGTCGGCGAGCAGGACGTGGGCGCGCGAGGCGTCGACGAACGCGTCCTCGCCGGTGACCGTGCCGCTCACGACGGCGTCGCGCAGCGGCGGGAAGTCCTCTCCCAGCACGAGGCGCACGCCCTCCATGGCGAAGCCCACGTCGATCGCCTCCGGCGGCAGCGGCCTCTGCGCGAACAGGCCGGCGAGGTCCGCCCCGGTGAGCGCGACGGCGACGTCGAGGTCGGCCACGGTGCCGTGCGTCACCGCGTCGAGGAGGAACAGCCGCGGGATCGGCGCGACGAAGTCGGGCCACAGCGCGAGCGCGGTGCGCACGGGCATGTCGACGGCGTCGAGCGCGACACGCAGCCCTCCGCGATCCTCCGCGCCGCCGAAGGAGGCCATCAGCGCGAGGTCGACGCCCGGGCCGGCGAGGGAGAGCTCCTCGACGACGACGCCGTCCGGTCCGCCGCGTGCCGCGAGCGAGACGCGCGCGAGCGGGAGCGCCGGCTCGGCGTCGGTCGCGCCGCGGACCACGGCGTCCGCGCCGGCGAGGGCGAGGCGCCAGCGGCCGCCCTCCCCCTCCGGCGTCACGGCGCCGTCCAGGGTCACCCGCGTGCGCCCGCCGGCGATCTCGACGCCGCGCAGGGCGAGACGTCGCTCGTCGGGCAGCCACACGGCCTCGCCGGCGACGCGCTCGACGGGGACGAGCGGCATGTAGGGGTCGCGCGTGCGCAGCCAGCCGGAACTGCTCTCGAGGCGCGCCGTGAAGCGGCGCAGGTCACCCTCGGGGCCGATCGCGATCGCCGCCTCGCCGCCGAGCGTCAGGTCCCGCGAGCCGACTGCGTCCGACAGGCCGGCCATGAGGGCGAGGTCGCGCACCGGCATCGCCTCGATCGCGAGCCGCGCCGCGCGCCCGCCGTCGGGCTCGCGCCCCACCGACCCTTCCAGGCTCCAGGCGCCGCCGGGGCCGTCGAACGTGGCCGCGACGCGGCGCATCGCCCCGTCGCGGCGGATGCGCGCGTCGACCCGCGCGAAGCCCACGCGCTCGCGCCCGTCCGCAGCCACCAGGGTGATGCGCGCGTTCTCGAGCCGCGCGCGGGAGAGCGCGCCGAACGGGCTCGCCTCGTCGAGCAACCCCGCGAGCGCGCCCGCGATCGCGGCCACCGGGCCGACGGCGGGCAACCGGGCGGCGGGCGAGTCGGCGACCGGCGCAGGGACCGGCGCGCCGCCGTCCGGCGGCAGCAGGGAGACCGTGCCGTCCTCGGCCACGAGGACGCGCAGCTCGACGTCCGAGAGCACGATCGACCGCGGCACCGGGTTCCCGGTCAGGAGCGAGAGCGCGCCGACCGAGACGATCGCCCGCGGGGCGTGCGCGACGCGCGCGCCGTCGCGATTCGTCAGGTCGAGCCCGTCCACGGCCAGGGCGGGCGATCCCTCGTGGAGGACGAGCGCCGAATCGGCGAGCGATACGCGCCACGCGGCACCGAGCCGCTCCTCGACCGCGGCGGCGACGCGCTCGGAGAGGCCCTCGATCTCGAGCGGTGCCGAATCGAGGCGCAGGTAGAGCGCGCCGGAGAGCGCCACGAGGCCGGCGACGAGCCACAGCTTGAGGACGAGCAGCCGCCGTCCGAAGCCGCGGCGGCGCTTCGCGCCGCGCAGCCCCGCGCTCTGCCCGAAACGCCCGCCGCGCAAGGCGCTCGGGCGCAGATGGGTCACCTCCTCGTCCACGCGCCGATCCGCTCCGGCCGCACGCCCCACCGGGCGGCGCGCGCATGCACGCGGCGCTGGCCCCGGGGAGTGATCCCTGCTTCAGTGCCCGCCGTACACGGCGCGCGTTCCTCGCTTGAGGACCATATCGCAAACCCGACGAAAGGATGGCACATGGCTCTCGTCATCGGCGACCCGGCTCCCGCCTTCACCCTCCCGGCCGACGGTGGCCGGACCGTCTCGCTCTCGGACCTCGCGGGCAAGGCCGTGGTCCTGTACTTCTACCCCAAGGACGACACCTCCGGCTGCACGAAGGAAGCGCAGGCCTTCAACGGCATGCGCGACGCCTTCGCGGCCGCCGGCGCGGTGATCGTCGGAGTGTCGCCCGATTCGGTTAAGAGCCACGACAAGTTCAAGGCCAAGTACGAGCTCGGCTTCGACCTCCTCGCCGACGAGGAGAAGGGCATGCTCGAGGCCTACGGCGTCTGGGTCGAGAAGAGCATGTACGGCAAGAAGTACATGGGCGTGGAGCGCACGACGGTGCTGATCGACGGCGCGGGCAGGGTCGCCAGGGTGTGGCCCAAGGTGAAGGTGCCCGGCCACGCCGAGGAGGTGCTCGCCGCCGTGCAGGCGCTCTGACCTCGCGCCGCCCCCGCCGCGCGACCCCTGACGCGTCCGCCGCGTTTGCGGGATCTTAACCCTAACGGGTGTTGAATGGCGTCGAGTTTCCGTAAGGGGATGAGACGCATGCACGACGGACGAGGACGCCTGCGGGGTGAGCGCCTGTCGCACGACCAGCCGGTCCGCGAGAGCGACCTCGTGCCGCGTGCGAGCGCACCGCCCCGCACGCTCTTCGCCGTCGGCCCCCTAGCCGCCGCCGCGCTCGGCCTCGTGCTCACGCTGCTCACCGCCTGGGCGGCGGGGGCGACGTGGTACATCGTCTCGCGCGAGGACCTCGTCGCCGAGCTACTGCGCCGCCAGGCCCAGACGGAGGCGCGCTACGAGGATCACCTCGGCGCGCTGCGCTCACGTCTCGACCGGGTGGCGAGCCGCAAGCTGATCGACCAGGACACGATGGAGCAGCGCGTCGCCTCGCTGGTGAGCCGCCAGGTCGAGCTCGAGACGCGCCAGGCCGTGCTCGCCGACCTCGCCCAGCGCATCGCGCCGGCGGCGGTGACGGGCGCCATCGGCGGCGCGGCGGACCTGCCGGACGCGGCCTCCGCCTTCGCGCCGCTCGCGAGCCCGCCGGCGCGGCCCGAAGACCTCGTGCCGCAGGTGCGCCCGCGGCCCGCGCCGGCCACCGGCCCGTTCGAGCTGCGGCTGCGCGGCGACGCGACGGGCGCGGTCCCCGTCGACCCCACGGCGACGCTCGCCCTCCCCGCCGTCGCCAGCGTCGGCGCCAATCTCGACGCGGCGGAGCGCTCTCTCGCCGTCGTCGAGGACGGCCAGATCCGCGCGCTCGAGCGCATCCGCCTCCAGGTCGAGCTCGAGGCCGGGATCATGCGCGACGCGATCGAGACCGCGGGCCTCGACCCCTATGCGCTCGAGCCCGCCGATCCGGACGTGCTCGCCGCCGAGGGGATCGGCGGACCGTTCATCCCCATCGGCATCGACGCCGAGGCCGGCGGCTTCGAGGCGCGGGTCGCCGAGTTGCAGGAGAGCCTCGTCGCCCGCGATAGGCTGCGCCGCACGACGATCACCATCCCCTTCGAGCGGCCCGTGGACGGCGACGTCGCCGTCACCTCGAACTTCGGCGTGCGCTCCGACCCGTTCACGCGACGCCCGGCCTTCCACGCGGGGATCGACTTCCGCGCGCGCACCGGCGAGCCGGTCTACGCCACGGCGGCCGGGCGCGTCGTCGCGGCGGGGCGTGCCGGCGGATACGGCAAGCTCGTCGAGATCGACCACGGCAACGGGCTCACCACGCGCTTCGCGCATCTGTCCGTCATCGGGGTGAGCGAGGGCGCGGAGGTCGCCGCGGGCGACATGATCGGGCGCGCCGGCTCGACCGGCCGCTCCACCGGCCCGCACCTTCACTACGAGACCCGCCTCGACGGCCGCGCCGTCGACCCCTGGCGCTTCCTGCGCGCGGCCGAGGTGCTCGCCGAGCTCAAGGGCGGCCTCAGCCCGGACCCGGGCCGCTGAGATAGGCGCCCACCGCCTCCACCATCTCCCGCGAGCCGAACACGAGCGGACAGCGCTCGTGCAGCGAGCCGGCCTCGAGATCGAGGATGCGCCGGCGCCCGTCGGTCGCGCGCCCACCGGCCTGCTCGGTGAGGAAGGCGATCGGCCGGCCCTCGTAGACGAGACGCAGGCGCCCGCGCTCGTAGCCGGCGCGCGCGTCGTCCGGGTAGAGGTAGACGCCGCCTCGCGTGAAGATCCGATAGGTCTCCGCCACCAGCGAGGCGATCCAGCGCATGTTGTGGTCGACCGCCAGCGGCCCCTCGCGGCCGGCCAGGCAATCGGCGAACCAGGCCGCGAGCGGCGCTTCCCAGTGCCGGCGGTTCGAGGCGTTGATGGCGAATTCCCGAGCGCGCTCCGGCACCCGGACGCCCGCCTTGGCGAGCCGGAAGCCGCCGGCGTCCCGATCGAGCACGTAGAGATCGACGCCGCTCCCGGTGCTGACGACGAGGGTCGTCGCCGGGCCGAAGACGAAGATCCCGGCCGCCCGCTGGCGCGTGCCGGGCGCGAGGAAGACGCTTCGCGGATCGGCTCGCGCATCCGCCTCCAGGATCGAGAAGATGGCGCCGACCGGCGCGTTGACGTCGATGTTGGAGGAGCCGTCGAGCGGGTCGATCGCGACCGCGAGCGGCGCGCCGGCGGCGAGCGCGTGGACGTCCTCGCGCTCCTCGGAGGCGACGGCGGCGACCGGCGCGCCGGCGAGCGCCGCGAGGAACAGCTCGTCCGCGACGACGTCGAGAGCGCGCTGTGCGTCGCCGGCCTCGTGTCCGTCCCCGACCTCGGCGCCGAGCGCGCTCTCCAGCGCGCCGCGGGCGACGAGGTCGGAGAGCTCGACCGCGGCCGCGGCGAGCGCGAGGATGGTTCGCGCGACGGCCTCGCCGTGGGGGCCGGCGGGGGCGAGGCAGGTCTCGAGCGGGGTTCCCACACGCATGCCCGGGTCTCCTGTGCCGCGTCGGTGTCCCCACGCCTTCGGCGGGTGTCCCCACGCCTATTGCAGGTATCGCCACGCCTATTGCGAATGGCGTGCCATGGCAATGGGTCGCTGCGCGCGGTCGTCGATCAGCCGATCTGCCCGTCTCGCGACATCAGGATGGCGACGGCCCGCGTCTGCGGGGCCGACGCCAGCACGATCATGAGGATCGAGGTGAGCGGCACGGCGAGGATCGCGCCCGGCATGCCCCAGAGCGCGCCCCAGACGACGAGGGAGAGCAGTACGACGAAGGGGCCGAGATTCGACGACCGGCTCAGCCAGCGGGGCTCCAGCCAGTTGCCGACGTAGACCTGCGCCGCCACGAGCAGCCCGATCCCCAGCACAGTCGTCTCGAGAGAGCCGGTCTGCGCGAGGATCTGCAGGACGACGAGCGCGACCGCGGCGAGCGAGCCGATGTAGGGCACGTAGTTCGCCAGCGCGATGAGCAGGGACCAGAACACCGCGAACTCGATCCCGAGCAGCATCAGCACCCCGAAGGAGAGGACGCCGAGGACGAGGTTCACGGCCGTCTTCGCCGACAGGTAGGAGATGATCTGCCCGTTGATGCGCGCTAGCAGCTCCCGCGAGCGCCCGCTCGGCGCCCTGTCGCCGGCGATGGCGCGCAGTTTCTTGGGCATCATCGTGCGCTCGGGGAGCAGGAAGACGACGTAGGTCACGATGAGCACGAGGTAGGCGCCCGCGTTGGCGAGCGTGTTGAGGATCCAGAGCGTCGCACGGCCGGTGTCGATCCGGTCGACCATGAGCGCCCGCGCGCCCTCCCAGAGCGCCGCGCCGGTCGCGCCGAACGGGGCGGCGACCCGGTCGAGGATCTCGCGCAGGTTCGCCTCGTAGGCGGGCAGCACGACGGTGAGGCCGCGCAGATTCGCCGCGGCGAGGAGCCCCAGCAGCGCGAGGGCCGCGAGGAAGGTGACCACCGCCGCGACGTAGCGCAGCCACATGGGGGTGTGGCCGAGGAGCGGCGCCCGCCCGAGCGCGTCGACGGCTCCGACGATGACGTAGGTCAGCATGATCGCGACCACGACCGGCACGAGGACGGTACGCCCGAGATGGAGGATGACGCCGACGAGCGCGCCGAGCGCCACGAGGTAGAACAGGTCCCGGACCGCCATCGGCTCACCGTCGCTCCCGCGCCCGTCTCGCTCCCGCCCGGCGCGACGATGCGCCCGCGCACGCCGGGAATCAACGCCGGGCGCGCGGTCACCCGGTCCGGCGGCCCGCCGCCTCCTCCGCCGACGCCGGTTCGATCTCCGTGCCCCAGTCCCGGCACAGCCTGCGTACGGGCTCGGGCGGGGGCGCGTCCGTGAAGAACGTGTCGATGTCCTCCAGCGAGGCGATGCGCACCGGCGCGCTGCGGGAGAACTTCGAATGGTCGGCCACGAGGTAGGCGCGGCGCGCCTGGCGCAGGATCGCCTGCGAGACGCGCACCTCGCGGAAATCGAAGTCGAGCAGGTCGCCCTCGACGTCCAGCGCGGAGGCGCCGATCACGGCGAAGTCGACCTTGAAGTGCTTGACGATCTCGAGCGTCACGTCGCCGACGAGCCCGCCGTCCGGCCGGCGCATGACGCCGCCGGCGACCACCACCTCGCAGCTCTCGTTGGCGGAGAGGATGTTGGCCACGTTGATGTTGTTCGTCACGACCATGAGGTTTCGGTGCGAGAGCAGCGCGCGCGCCACCGCCTCCGTCGTCGTGCCGATGTTGAGGAAGAGCGAGGCGTCGTCGGGGATGGCGCGGGCGCAGGCGCGGGCGATCGCGTCCTTCTCTTCCGCCATCAGCCCACGACGGTCCTCGTAGCCGATGTTGGCGACGCCCGAGCGCAGGATCGCGCCGCCGTAGACCCGTGTCAGCTCGCCCGCCTCGCACAGCTCGGTGAGGTCGCGGCGGATGGTCTGGACGGTGACGTCGAAATGCGCCGCGAGATCCTCGACGACGACCTTGCCGTGCTGCCGGGCGAGATCGAGGATCTCCTTCTGGCGGAAGTTCTGAGCCATGCCGGCCGTGCTCCGTACCTCGTCTCCGGCACGGACCGTGGCAGGACCCGGGCCGAAAGGCAACGCGCGCGGGCCGCGCATCCACGAACGCGGCGGCCCGCGGCGGAAGCCGTGGAACGCCCCCCGAAGGGCGATTTCACGCGCGATCGCGGTCGATACGAAAATTTGCGAAAATAATGGTTGACTCACCGAAGCCGAGACGCGACGCTCGGCGAAAATAAGCGAGAGGGATGGAACGTCGTGTCGGAGGAAGCCGGAGGCCGCGAGGCCTTCGACCTGTTCATCATCGGTGGGGGCGTCAACGGCTGCGGCATCGCGCGCGATGCGGCCGGCCGAGGCCTCTCGGTCGCGCTCGCGGAGATGAACGATCTCGGCTCGGCGACGTCGTCGGCCTCGACCAAGCTGTTCCACGGCGGCTTGCGTTACCTCGAATACTACGAGTTCCGCTTGGTCAGGGAATCGCTGATCGAGCGCGAGACGCTGCTGCGGGCCATGCCGCACATCTCCTGGCCGCTTCGGTTCGTGCTGCCGCACCATCGCGGCCTGCGCCCGGCCTGGCTCCTGCGGCTGGGGCTGTTCATCTACGACCACCTCGGCGGTCGGAAGATCCTCCCCGCGACGCGCTCGCTCGACCTGAGGCGCGACGCCGCCGGCACCCCGCTCAAGAACGACTTCGCCCGCGGGTTCGAGTATTCCGACTGCTGGGTCGAGGACAGCCGCCTCGTCGTGCTCAACGCCCGCGACGCCGAGGCGCGCGGAGCGCGCATCCTGCCGCGCGCCGAGGTCGTCTCCGCACGCCGCGAGGGCGGCCTGTGGACGATCGACATCGCCCATGCCGACGGGAGGCGCGAGACGGCGCGGGCGAAGGCCCTCGTCAACGCCGGCGGGCCCTGGGTGGCGGACGTGATCGCCGGCGTGCTCGGCATCAACTCGTCCGAGAAGGTGCGCCTCGTGCGCGGCAGCCACATCGTCACGAAGCGGCTGTTCGACCACGACCGCTGCTACATCTTCCAGGGCGGCGACGGGCGCATCGTCTTCGCCATCCCCTACGAGACCGACTTCACGCTCGTCGGCACCACGGACCGCGACCACGAGGGCGGGCCGAGCGAGGCGAAGGCGACGGAAGGCGAGATCGACTATCTCTGCGGCTTCGTCTCGGAATACCTGAAGACGCCCATCGGCCGTTCCGATGTCGTCTGGACCTATTCCGGCGTGCGGCCGCTCTACGACGACGGCGCGAAGTCCGCCACCGCCGCGACGCGCGACTACGTGCTCTCGCTCGACGAGAACGGCCCGCCGCTGCTCAACGTCTTCGGCGGCAAGATCACCACCTACCGTCGCCTGGCGGAATCGGCGATGGCGAAGATCGGCCGCTTCTTCCCGCAATCGTCCGGCCCCTGGACGGCCGGCGTGCCGCTGCCGGGCGGGGACTTCCCCGTCGACGGGTTCGAGGGCCTCGTGGACGATCTCGCCCGCGACTACCCGTTCCTCACGCCCTTCTGGGCGCGCCGGCTGGTGCGCGCCTACGGCAGCGAGGCGCGCGCCGTGCTCGGCGACGCGCGGCGCGCGGAGGACCTCGGCCGCGCCTTCGGCGCGACGCTGACCGAGCGCGAGGTCGTCTGGCTGATGGAGCGCGAGTACGCCGCGCGCGCGGAGGACGTGATCTGGCGGCGCACGAAGCTCGGCCTTCGGCTCTCGCGCGAGGAAGCCCAGGCGCTCGACGCGTTCATGCGCGCGCGCGGCGAGATCGCGCGCAGCCTCGCGGCGGAATGAGAGGAGGCGACACGCGGATGACGCTCGTGCTCGACAACGTGTCCAAGGTCGTCGACGGACGCACCCACATCCACCCGACGACGCTGACGCTCGAGAAGGGCACGATGAACGTGCTGCTGGGGCCGACGCTCGCGGGCAAGACCTCGCTCATGCGCCTGATGGCCGGCCTCGACAAGCCGGCCACCGGCCGCATCGTCTGGAACGGCGAGGACGTGACGGGCCGGCGCGTGCAGGACCGCAACGTCGCCATGGTCTATCAGCAGTTCGTGAACTATCCCACGCTGTCGGTGTGGGAGAACATCGCCTCGCCGCTGAAGGTCGCCGGCCGCCCGCGGGCGGAGATCGACGCCGCGGTGAAGAAGACCGCGGCCCTGATGAAGCTCGACGGAATGCTCGAGCGCAAGCCGCTCGAGCTCTCCGGCGGCCAGCAGCAGCGCTGCGCGCTCGCCCGCGCGCTGGTGAAGGGCGCCGGCCTCGTGCTGCTCGACGAGCCGCTGGCGAACCTCGACTACAAGCTGCGCGAGGAGCTGCGCGCCGAGATCCCGCGCATCTTCGAGGAATCCGGCGCGATCTTCGTCTACGCGACGACGGAGCCGGAGGAGGCGCTGCTGCTGGGCGGCAACACGGCGACGCTGTGGGAGGGCCGCGTCACGCAGTTCGGTCGAACCCCCGAGGTCTACCGCCGTCCCGCCGACGCCGTCACCGCACGGGTCTTCTCCGACCCGCCGATGAACTTCCTGAAGATCGCCAAGGCCGGCGATCGACTCCTCTTCGGCGCGGGCGAGAGCGTGCCGGCGCTCGGCGCGCTCGGCGCGCTGAAGGACGGGCGCTACCTCGCCGGCTTCCGGCCGAACCATCTCGAGCTCGAGCCGCCCCACCCCGGCTGCCTCGCCTTCCCGGCGGTGCTGTCGGAGACCGAGATCACGGGCTCGGAGACCTACGTCCACATCGACCACGGCTCCGACCGCTGGGTCGGTCTCGTCCACGGGGTGCGCGCCCTGGAGCACGGGCGGGCGCTGACGGTGCACGTCGACCCCGCCCACGTCTACGTCTTCGAGGAGGACGGCGCGCTCGCCGCACCCGCCTCCTACGCGCACGCGGCTTGAGGAGGCGCAAGGTGGCCCGCATCCATCTCTCGAACCTCGCCCATTCGTATTCCGGCGCGCCGCGATCGGAAGCCGACTATGCTTTGAAGCGCCTCGACCTCGTCTGGGACGACGGCTCGGCCTACGCCCTGCTCGGCCCCTCCGGCTGCGGGAAGACCACGCTGCTCAACATCATCTCCGGGCTGATCACCCCCTCGGAGGGGAAGATCCTGTTCGGCGAGGAGGACGTCACGCGGCTGCCGACGGCGGCGCGCAACATCGCGCAGGTGTTCCAGTTCCCCGTCGTCTACGACACGATGACGGTGCGCGAGAACCTCGCCTTCCCCCTCGTGAACCGGGGCGCGGACCGCGACTACGTGCGCCGGCGCGTCGAGCAGATCGCCGACATGATCGGCATGAGCGACGTGCTCGACCGCGCGGCGCGGCGGCTGACCGCGGACGCCAAGCAGAAGATCTCGCTCGGGCGCGGCATGGTGCGCGAGGACGTCAACGCCATCCTGTTCGACGAGCCGCTGACCGTGATCGACCCGCACATGAAATGGGAGCTGCGCACGCAGCTCAAGGCGCTGCACCGCGAGTTCGGCCACACGATGATCTACGTGACCCACGACCAGACCGAGGCGCTCACCTTCGCCGACAAGGTCGTCGTCATGTACGACGGCCAGGTGGTCCAGACGGGCACGCCCGCCGAGCTGTTCGAGCGCCCGGCGCACACGTTCGTGGGCTATTTCATCGGCTCGCCGGGGATGAACGTGCTGCCGGCCCGCGTCGACGGCGCGTCCGCGCACGTCGAGGGCGTCGAGATCCCGCTCGGCGCGTCCTATCCGGCGCTGGCGGGCAAGGTCGAGATCGGCATCCGGCCCGAGTTCCTCACGCTGTCGCAGGACGGACCCGGGCTCCCCGTGAGCGTGACGCGCATCGAGGACGTGGGGCGCCACCGCATCGTGCGGCTCGCGCTGTTCGGCCGCGAGATCAACGTCGTCGTCCCGGAAGGCCGGCCGGTGTCGCAGGAGATGAACCGCGTCGTCCTCGATCCGGCGCGGATCGGGGTCTACGTCGAGGATCGCCTCGTCGAGGGGCGCATGCTGCAGGGGCGGGCCGCGTGATGGACAAGACCGTCAACCAGAAGGCCTGGTTCCTCGTCCTGCCGGTCCTCGTCCTCGTCGCGTTCTCGGCGATCATCCCGCTGATGACGGTGGTGAACTACTCGTTCCAGGACACGTTCGGCAACAACGTCTTCTTCTGGGCCGGCTTCGAGTGGTACGAGCAGGTGCTCGCCTCCGACCGCATCCGCGACGCGCTCGGGCGCCAGATCCTGTTCTCGGCGATCATTCTCGCCATCGAGGTGCCGCTCGGCATCCTGATCGCGCTGTGCATGCCCAGGAAGGGCGTCTGGGTCTCGGTCTGCCTCGTCCTGATGGCGCTGCCGCTGCTGATCCCGTGGAACGTGGTCGGCACGATCTGGCAGGTCTTCGCCCGCGTCGACATCGGCCTTCTCGGCCGGACCCTGTCCGAGCTCGGCATCGACTACAACTACACGCAGGATGCGCTCGATGCCTGGATCACCATCATCGTGATGGACGTCTGGCACTGGACCTCGCTCGTGGCGCTGCTCGCCTATGCCGGGCTGGTGTCCATCCCCCCGGCCTACTACCAGGCCGCCGAGATCGACCAGGCGAGCCGGTGGAAGGTGTTCCGCTACATCGAGCTGCCGAAGATGCAGGGCGTGCTGCTGATCGCCATCCTGCTGCGCTTCATGGACAGCTTCATGATCTACACCGAGCCCTTCGTCCTCACCGGCGGCGGCCCGGGCAACGCGACGACGTTCCTGTCGATCGACCTGGTCAAGACCGCGATCGGCCAGTTCGACCTCGGTCCGGCGGCGGCGTTCTCGCTGATCTACTTCCTCGTGATCCTGCTGAATTCTTGGGTGTTCTACACGGTGATGGTCAACCTCGACAAGAAGGAGGGCGTGTGATGGCCCAGGCCGCCGTCGTCCAGGCCCAGCGCGCGACGCTCGCGCGCACCAAGGCGGCCGCCGGGCCGCGGGTGAAGACGTCCGCCGTCATCATGACGCTGTACCTCGTCTTCCTGCTCCTGCCGATCTACTGGCTCTTCAACATGAGCCTGAAGGACAACAGCGAGATCCTCTCGTCGTTCTCCCTGTGGCCGCGCGAGCCGACGCTCGACAATTACCGTACGATCCTCACCGACGCGTCCTGGTACATGGGCTACGTCAACTCGATGATCTACGTGGTGATGAACACCGTCATCTCCGTGACGGTGGCGCTGCCGGCGGCCTACGCCTTCAGCCGCTACCGCTTCATGGGCGACAAGCACCTGTTCTTCTGGCTGCTCACCAACCGCATGGCGCCGCCCGCGGTCTTCGCCCTGCCCTTCTTCCAGCTCTATTCCTCGATCGGGTTGTTCGACACGCACATCGCCGTCGCGCTCGCGCACTGCCTCTTCAACGTGCCGCTGGCGGTGTGGATCCTCGAGGGCTTCATGCGCGGCGTGCCCAAGGAAATCGACGAGACGGCCTACATCGACGGCTACTCGTTCCCGCGCTTCTTCGTGAAGATCTTCATGCCCCTGATCGCGAGCGGCATCGGTGTCGCGGCGTTCTTCTGCTTCATGTTCTCCTGGGTCGAACTGCTGCTCTCGCGCACGCTCACCTCGGTGGACGCCAAGCCGATCGCCGCGACGATGACCCGCACCGTCTCCGCCTCCGGCCTCGACTGGGGCGTGCTCGCGGCGGCGGGCATGCTCACCATCGTGCCGGGCGCGCTCGTGATCTGGTTCGTCCGCAACTACATCGCCAAGGGCTTCGCGCTCGGCCGCGTCTGAGGAGGATACGTCCATGGGATGGATGGCCTGGACCTGGCCGACCGCGATCTTCTTCGTGGTCATCGCAGCGCTGCTGGTGACCATGACGATCGTCGCCGCGCTGCGCCCGGAGACGCCACGCGTCGGCATCCTGCGCATCGAGACGACGCGCGGCGACCGGCTCTTCATCAGCCTTCTCGGGTCGGCCTTCATCTCGCTGGCCTGGCTCGGAACGTTCGGCCCGCCCCTCTGGGGCGCGCTGATCGCCTGCCTGATCTACGCGGCGGCGGTCTTCCGCTTCGTCTGATCCGGCACGCACCCCGCCCGCGACGCCAATCGGGCGGATCTCTCAACGAAGAGGTTCGGGAGGACCAAGAATGCGCAAGTACTTGACGACGACGGTCGCTGCGGCGGCCCTGATGGCGATGGCGATGCCCGCCGCCGCCGACATGGAGGCGGCTCGCGCCTTCCTCGACGCCGAGATCGGCGATCTCTCCAGCCTGACCCGCGAGGAGCAGGAAGCGGAGATGCAATGGTTCATCGACGCGGCTCAGGCCTTCCAGGGCATGAACATCCGCGTCGTGTCCGAGACTCTCACGACGCACGAGTACGAGGCCCAGGTGCTGGCGCCGGCCTTCTCGGCGATCACCGGCATCAACGTCACGCACGACCTCATCGGCGAGGGCGACGTGATCGAGCGCCTGCAGACGCAGATGCAGACCGGCGAGAACATCTACGACATGTACGTCAACGATTCCGACCTGATCGGAACGCACTGGCGCTACCAGCAGGTCCGCAACCTCACCGACTGGATGGCGGGCGAGGGTGCGGACGTCACCAACCCGAACCTCGACATCGAGGACTTCGTCGGCATCAGCTTCACCACCGGGCCGGACGGCAAGATCTACCAGCTGCCGATCCAGCAGTTCGCGAACCTCTACTGGTTCCGCTACGACTGGTTCAACGATCCGGAGATCATGGCCGCCTTCGAGGCGGAGTACGGCTATCCGCTCGGCGTGCCGGTGAACTGGTCCGCCTACGAGGACATCGCCGAGTTCTTCACCGGCCGCGAGATCGATGGGCGCACGGTGTTCGGCCACATGGACTACGGCCGCAAGGACCCGTCGCTGGGCTGGCGCTTCACCGACGCCTGGCTGTCGATGGCCGGCGCCGGCGACGTGGGCATCCCCAACGGCCTGCCGGTCGACGAGTGGGGCATCCGCGTCGACGAGAACTCCCGTCCGGTCGGCTCCTGCGTCGCCCGCGGCGGCGCGACCAACGGTCCGGCGGCGGTCTACTCGGTCGAGAAGTACGTCGAGTGGCTGCAGGCCTACGCGCCTCCGGCGGCGGCCGGCATGACCTTCTCCGAGGCGGGTCCCGTCCCGGCCCAGGGCGAGATCGCGCAGCAGATCTTCTGGTACACCGCGTTCACCGCCGACATGGTGGCGGACGGGCTGCCGGTCGTGAACGAGGACGGCACGCCGAAGTGGCGCATGGCCCCCTCGCCGCGCGGCGCGTATTGGGAAGAGGGCATGAAGCTCGGCTACCAGGACGCCGGCTCCGTCACTCTGATGCAGTCGACCCCCGAGGACCGCGCCAAGGCCGCCTGGCTCTACGGCCAGTTCATCGCCTCGAAGACGGTGGACGTGAAGAAGTCGCACGTCGGCCTCACCTTCGTGCGTGAATCGACCATCCAGCACGAGAGCTTCACCGAGCGCGCGCCGATGCTCGGCGGGCTCATCGAGTTCTACCGCTCGCCGGCGCGCGTGCAGTGGACGCCCACGGGCACCAACGTGCCGGACTACCCGCGCCTCGCCCAGCTCTGGTGGCAGGCGATCGGCGACGCGTCCTCCGGCGCGGTCTCGGCGCAGGTGGCGATGGACAACCTCTGCCGCGAGCAGGAGGCGGTGATGGCGCGTCTCGAGCGCGCCGGCGTGCTCGGCGACATCGGGCCGCTGCTCAACGAGGAGCGCGACCCGCAGTACTGGCTCGACCAGCCCGGATCTCCCAAGCCGGCCCTCGAGAACGAGGACCCGCAGCCGATGACCATCGGCTACGACGAGCTGATCCAGAGCTGGCAGAACAACTGAGCCGGACGGCTCGGTTCGGGGAGGCGGGCCGATGGGCCCGCCTCCCAAGTTCGTAACCCCGGGTCGCGAAGCGCGCCCCGGGTCGAGAACCGCCGTTCTCGCCACGGCACCGACGTGCGCGCGACGAGCACCGGTGGTTCCGGGTCCCGGACTTGCTTCGCAATCGGGGATGACAGAGCCGCACGACGGCCATACCCACACGAAGAAGCACCGCCATGCCCCTCCCCTCCTTCGTCTTCGGCCCCTCCGGCCGGATCGTCTTCGGGCGCGGATGTGCGGCGCAGGCGCCGGGGCTCGTGGCGGCGACGGCCCGCCGGGTCGTGGTCGTGCACGGGCGCGATCCCGCGCGCGCGAGGTGGCTGCTCGACGGCCTTCTCGGTGAAGGCGTCGCCGTCACCGCCCTCGCCTGCCCGGGCGAGCCGACGCTGTCCCTCCTGGAGGAGGCGCTCGCGACCGCCCGCGCCACCATGCCCGATGCCGTCGTCGCCATCGGGGGCGGGGCCGCGATCGACCTCGGCAAGGCGCTCGCGGCGCTGATCCCGCAGGAGACCGCACCGCTCGACCATCTGGAGGTCGTCGGCCGCGGCCTCCCGCTCGGGGCCGATCCCCTCCCCTGCGTCGCGCTGCCCACCACCGCCGGAACCGGCGCGGAAGTGACCAAGAACGCCGTCGTCGGCGTGCCGGAGCATCGCCGCAAGGTCAGCCTGCGCGACCCGCGCATGGTGCCGCGCATCGCCATCGTCGATCCGGCGCTCACGGACGGCCTGCCGAAGGCGGTGACCCTCGCCTCGGGCCTCGACGCGCTGACGCAGGTCGTCGAACCCTACCTGAGTGCGCGCGCGAACCCCTTCACGGACGCGCTCTGCCGCGCCGCGATCCCGCTCGCGCTGCCCGCGCTCGCGACGCTGATGGAGCGCGAGGACGCGGACGCGCGCGACGCCATGGCCCATGTCAGCCTGTGCGGCGGCCTCGCGCTCGCCCATGCGGGCCTCGGCGTCGTCCACGGCCTCGCCGGCCCGATCGGCGGGCTCGCGGACGCGCCGCACGGCGCCGTCTGCGGCGCGCTGCTGCCGCATGCGCTCGAGGCTCTCGACGCCGCGGCCGCTCCCGGCTCCGAGCTGGCGCGGCGCCTCGCACAGGTCCGAGCCGACCTCGCGCCCGCGCTCGGCGTCTCGCCCGAGGAGGCGCCGCGCGCGCTGGCCGCCTTCTCCGCCCGCCACGGCCTGCCGGGCCTGACCATGCTCGGCGTCGACCCCGCCGACCACGAGACCCTCGCCGAGATGGCCGCGGCGTCGTCCTCGATGAAGGCGAGCGCCGCAGCCTTCGACGCCCCGGCCCTCGTCGGCATGTTGCGCGCGGCCGCCTGACGCGCCTGCGGTGTGGGAACGGCACGCGGCGGCATCGGTTCTCCGGCGGTACGCACCGTGAGGAGACCCCATGCACACGCATCTTCCCCGCACCGGAGCAAGGCTCGCGCTCGCCGCCACGACGGCGCTCGTCGCGGGCGCGCTCGCCGCATCGGCGCAGGAGACGTCCGAGACGTCGGGCTTCCCGACTATCGAGGAGGTCGAGACGATCGCCACCGACGCCGGCCAGATCGCGATCGAACGCATCGCGGAGGGCCTCGTCCATCCGTGGGGCATGGCCTTCCTGCCGGACGGGCGGCTCCTCGTCACCGAGCGCCCCGGCCGCCTGCGCATCCTCGCGAGCGACGGCACGCTGTCGGACCCAGTCGAGGGCGTGCCGGACGTGTTCGCGCAGGGACAGGGAGGCCTGCTCGACGTCGCGCTCGATCCGGACTTCGCCGAGAACGACCTGATCTATCTCAGCTTCGCCGAGCCCCGCGACGGCGGCGCCGCCACGGCGCTAGGGCGCGGGCGGCTCATCGACGGGCGACTGGAGGGCTTCGAGACGATCTTCCGCCAGGAGCCGGCGACGTCCGGCGAGAACCATTTCGGCAGCCGCATCGTCTTCACGCCCGACGGGCACGTGTTCCTCGCCATGGCCGAGCGCTTCGAGTTCGACCCGGCGCAGGACCTCTCGAACACGCTCGGCGCCATCGTCCGCTTGAACCCCGACGGCTCGATCCCGCAGGACAACCCGTTCGTCGACGACGAGGACGCCGACGACGCGATCTGGTCCTACGGGCATCGCAACATCCAGGCGGCGGCGCTCCATCCCGACACCGGTGCGCTCTGGGTCGCGGAAATGGGGCCGGAGGGCGGCGACGAGCTCAACCAGCCGCAGGCCGGGCGCAACTACGGCTGGCCGGTCGTGAGCTGGGGCCGCCACTACGACGGCGAGGACATCCCGGACCCGGCGACCCGCCCGGACTTCGCCGACGCGGCGCTGGAATGGACACCGGTGATCGCACCCTCCGGCATGATCTTCTACGGCGGCGACGTCTACGAGGCATGGCGGGGCGACGCGCTCATCGGCGGCCTCGTCTCGCAGGGGCTGGTGCGCGTCGACTTCGAGGGCGGCGAGGCGCTGGAAGAGGCCGAGCGCATCCCGCTCGGTACCCGCATCCGCGACGTCGCGCAGGGCCCCGACGGGCGCGTCTTCGTCCTCTCCGACCGGGAGGACGGCGCCGTCCTGCGGCTCTCGCCGGTGGAGTGACGGACGCGGGCGCGCCGCGCGGAATTCGCGGCGCCCCCCCGCATTCGCGCCGGGCATCGACAGGAGACATCATGAGCGACGAGACCACGTTCCGAGAGAACGCCGCGCGCGTGGCGCAGGAGTACCGCGCGATCCAGGAGCGGATCGACCGCGCCGACGGATCCGGCGAGAGCGGCGAGGCCGGCCGCGAGGGCGCCATGCAGGCGGGCGCGCGGCGCTATCCGGAGCTTCCCTACGCGAAGACGCACCAGGACAAGCCGGGGTCCGAGGCCGACCTCGAGCCGCGCCCGCTCTACGATGCACCTTTCTACGAGGGGTCGGGCAAGCTCGACGGGATGGCGACGATCGTCACCGGCGGCGACTCCGGCATCGGCCGCTCCGTCGCGGTCCTCTTCGCCCGCGAGGGCGCGGACGTGACGGTCGTGCATCTCGCCGAGGACGAGGACGCCGAGGAGACCCGCCGGGCCGTCGAGTCCGAGGGACGCCGCTGCCTCGTGCTGTCGGGCGACGTCTCCGATGCTGCGTTCTGCCGCTTCGCCGTCGCGCGCACGTTGGAGGCGTTCGGGCGGCTCGACGTACTCGTCAACAACGCCGCCTTCCAGCAGCACGCCATAGCGCTGGAGGATATCTCGGAAGAGCACTTCGACCGCACGATGCGCACGAACCTGCGCGGCTACTTCGCCATGACGAAGGCCGCCGTTCCGCACCTGCCCTACGGCGGGTCGATCGTGAACACGGGCTCGGTGACTGGGATCAGGGGCAGCAAGACGCTCCTCGACTACTCGATGACGAAGGGCGGCATCCACGCCTTCACGCGGGCTCTGGCGAGCCAGCTCATGCCCCGGGGCATCCGCGCGAACGTGGTGGCGCCCGGGCCGGTCTGGACGCCGCTCAACCCGGCGGACGCGCCCGCCGAGGTCGTCGAGAGCTTCGGCGGCGGATCGCGGATGGGCCGCCCGGCCCAGCCCGAGGAATTGGCGCCGGCCTACGTGTTCCTCGCCTCGCCGCAGACCGCGAGCTACATCACGGGCGAGATCCTGCCGGTGATCGGCGGCTATTGAGGCCGCCGATCACCGCCGCGCGATCCGTACGCGGGCGAGCTTCAGTCCCAGGAGCACGAGCGCACCGTAGACGAGCGCGCCCGCGCCGGCGAGGAGGAGGAGGTGCGTCTCCGCCTCGAGAGCCGGCAGCCGCGCGGCGAGCGTCCCCGCGGGATCGCGCAGCGTCAGCACGGCAGCCGCGAGCGCGAGCGCGCCGGCGAGGCTCACGACCAGCGTCTTGCCGAGCGTCGCGTCCGGCGCCGCCCAGCGGCGACGTCGCGCGAGGAAGAACAGCAGGCCGACGTTCACCCAGGCACCGATCGCGGTTGCGAAGGCGAGGCCCGGGGCGCCCAGCGGCTCCGTCAGCAGGATCTTGAAGACGACGTTGACGGCGACGCCCGTCAGCGAGGCGAAGACCGGTGTGGCGGTGTCCGAGCGGGCATGGAAACTCGCGAGCCCCGCGCGGATCAACACCACCGCCGGCAGTGCCGTCGCGTAGGCGGCGAGGACCGCCCCCGCCGCCGCGGCGTCCGCCGCCGTGAAGGCGCCGCGGCCGAAGAGCGCGTACATGATCAGGTCGGGTACCGCCACGAAGGCCGCCGCCGCGGGCAGTGCCAGAACCAGCACGAGGCCCACCGCTCGGTTCTGCGACGCGTGCGCTCCGGCGACGTCCCCTTCGGCGATGCGCCGGCTCATCTCCGGCAGGAGCACCGTGCCCGCGGCGATGCCGATGACGCCGACGGGGAGCTGGTAGAGCCGATCGGCGTAGTAGAGCGACGACACGGCGCCCGCCGGCAGGAGCGAGGCGATGATCGTGTCGGCGAACATGGCGATCTGGACACCGGCGGAGCCGATCAGCGCCGGGCCGAGCGTCCTGAAGAACTTCCGCACGTCCGGGTCGAGCCGTGGTCGCGCGAGCTTCGGCGCGATGCCCCGCGCGGCTGCGTCCCACCACACGAGCAGGAGCTCGAGCACGCCCGCCACCGCGACGCCCCACGCGGCGGCATGGCCCGCGCTCGGGAAGAAGCCCGCGAGCAGCAGCCCCGCGATCAGCGAGACGTTGAGCAGGATCGGCGCCCCCGCCGCAGCCGCGAAGCGGTCGTGCGCGTTCAGCACCGCCGAGAAGAGCGTCACCAGCGTGACGAAGAGCAGGTAGGGGAAGGTGATGCGCGTGAGCGTCACCGTCAGGTCGAAACGGTCGGGATCGTCGACGAAGCCCGGCGCGAGCAGGCCGACGAGCTGCGGCATGAAGGCGAGCGCCGTTGCGAGCACGAGCAGCTGGACCGCGAGCACGAGGGCGGTGATCCGCCCGGCGAAGATCCGCGCGTCCGCATCCCCCCGCGCCGCGCGGGCCTGGGCATAGGTCGGGATGAAGGCGGCGTTGAAGGCGCCCTCGCCGAAGATCGCCCGGAAATGATTCGGCAGCCGCAGCGCCACGACGAAGGCGTCGGTGATCGGCCCGGCGCCCATCACGGCCGCCATCGTCACGTCCCGCGCGAAGCCGGTGACGCGCGAGAGCAGGGTCCATCCGCCGACGGAGACGATCTTCTTGAGCATGACGGGTCCGCGCTGCCTGGGGCGCTCCGCTCTAGCGCGGCGCCGGCCGCGTGTCATGCGTCGCGCTCACGGCATGCGCCCGAGCCGCAGCGCGATCCGCCAGCGGATCGCCTTCGGCGCGTCCGGATCGCCCCAGGCGTCCGAGAGCCGGGCGCGGAAGTCCTCGATCGGGGCGTCGCCCCGCGCGCGCCGCAGGCCGGCGAGGGCGGACCAGGTGCCGACGTACCCCATGAGCGCTCCCAGCGGCCAGCGGACCCGGATCGCCAGCGGCGCGTGCGCGATCTCCTGGAACGGGAAGGGGAGCGTCGCGTAGCCGGCCTCCACGTGCGCACGCTCCGGCGGCCAGTACGGCCCGGCGACTTGCCCGTAGAAATCGGCGACGACCGCGTTCGCGGCTTCGTCCTCCGGCAGGTCCAGCGTCGCGTAGGCCACCAGCGCGATCGCCGCGCCGGGACGGGCGACACGGCGGGCCTCGGCGTAGAAGGCGGGCAGATCGAACCAGTGCGCCGCCTGCGCCGCGACGACGAGGTCGACGCAACCCGCTTCCGCGCCGGTGGCGTCCGCCGTCGCACGGCGATAGGCGACGCGCTCGTGCGGCTCGGCGCGGGCGATCTGCTCGGCGCTGGCGTCGACGCCGACCACGTGCAGGAACTCCTCCGCGAGCAGACGGGTCAGCTGCCCGCTGCCGCACCCGACGTCGAGCGCGCGCTCCCTGGCGGGTGCGGCATCCGCCAGCGTCCGCGCCAACTCCGGGGGGTAGGTCGGCCTGAAGCTCGCATAGGCCGCCGACGTACTCGAGAAGTGGTCCTTGAATGCGGCCATCGCGCGCCTCCGATTCGCGACGTCACGCTAGCGCCTAACCAACGCGCGCGCTAATCGGGGTTCGGCAGCGGAGGGCGGGGGGTCCGTTGACGCGGAGCATCGTCGTCATGGCGGAGGATTACGGCATCGCGCACGGCGTGTGCGACGCGGCGCTCGATCTCGTCGCCATGGGGCGCATTTCCGCGATCGCCGCGCGATCCGGCGGGCCGGTCTTCGCCACGCGGGCGGCGGAGCTCGCCGTGATGCCGCGGAGCATCGGCGTCGGCCTCGCCCTCGATCTCGCCGACGGGCGGCCGGCCGCTTTCCTCGCCCGGGCGATCGCGGGGCGGCTCGATCGCGACGCGCTCGTCGGGCGCATCCGGGCGCAGGTCGAGTCCTTCGCGCAGGCCGTCGGGCGCGCGCCGGACTTCGTCGGCGCGCCCGGCGAGGTCCACGTCGCGCCGGGCGTGCGCGGCGCGCTCCTCCATGCGCTCGATGCGCAGGGCCTCGCCGGCGCGGCGTGGCTGCGCGACCCGTCCGAGCGGCTCTCCGCACGCCTGCGCCGGGGCACGGGGCTCGTCCGCGCGAGCGGGGCGCACGCGCTGGCGCGCGGCTTCGCCGCCGGCGCGCGCCGACGCGGCTACGGCGTCAACCGCGGCTATGCCGGCTTCCTCCCCGCGACCCGGGATCTCGCAATCCCGGCCGCCTACGAGCGGCTCGCGCAGGCGCCCGGTCCCGCGCCGCTCCTCGTCGTGCGCCCCGCCTACCCCGACGCGACGCTCGAGGCGCAGGACCGCCTCGCGGAGCGGCGCGGACGGGAATTGTTCTACCTCTCCTCCACCAGGTTCTCCGACCTGATGGAGGTGCTCTCCTGGCGGCTCGTGCCGGCGCCGGAGGGCGCGTGGCGGTAGCCGAGCGGAACCTCGGGAGCGCCGATCACCCGATCCCGAGCCGCTCCATCCAGGCGAGCCCCGCCGCCGTGTCGCCGCGGGGCCTGTACTCGAGGCCGATCAGGCCCCCGTAACCGCTTCCGGCGATCTCCTCGAAGATCGTGCGATAGGCGATCTCGCCGCCGTCCGGCTCGCCGCGATCGGGCACGGCGGCGATCTGGACATGACCGACGAGGGGCAGGTGGCGCCGGAAGCGGCGGACGAGGTCCCCCTCCCCGA
Organism: Salinarimonas chemoclinalis; assembly: GCF_041514305.1. Taxonomy (NCBI): domain Bacteria; kingdom Pseudomonadati; phylum Pseudomonadota; class Alphaproteobacteria; order Hyphomicrobiales; family Salinarimonadaceae; genus Salinarimonas; species Salinarimonas chemoclinalis. Next base: position 206,876 of record NZ_JBGMWH010000002.1, on the reverse strand, counting down.
TCTGGACATGGTAGAAATCGAACAGCAGCTTCACGTTCTCCCGCCCGACCTCGCCCAGGATCGCCGCGATCTGGTCCGCACGGGAGACGAAGTAGCCCGGCCGGTCCGTGGCGTTGAGCGGCTCGACCAGGATGGTGATGCCGTCGGGCGCCGCCCGGTCCGCCGCCTCGCGCAGGTTCGCGACGTATGTCGCGCGCGCCGCCTCGCGCTCGGCGGGCGCGGGATGGCCGGCCATGACGTGCACGCCCGTCACGCCGAGCGCACGGGCGTAGCCGAGCGCCTCGTCGAGATCGGCGCGGAACGCCTCCTCGCGCCCGGGCAGCGCCGCGCGCCCCCATTCGCCCGGGCCGCCGGGGCGGGTGTTGAGCCCGGTCATCCGTACGCCCGCCGCCGCGAGGCGCGCGGCGAGCGTCTCGGCCGGATGGTCGTAGGGAAAATGGCACTCGACCTGCGCGAAGCCACAAGACGCCGCGGCGTCGACGCGGTCCAGGAACGGCAGATCGGGGAAGAGCAGCGCGATGTTGGCGGTGAGACGCGCGCGGGGCAGGATCGGGGTCACGGCGCGCCCTCCCCGTCCGCGACGTCCCAGCGCCAGAAACCGTCGCCCTCCTCGGCGAGCCGGCGGTTGAGCACCATCTTGTGGACCTCGTCCGCGCCGTCGACGAGGCGCGCCTGGCGGGCATAGCGGTAGATCCACTCGAGGACCGTATCCTTGGAATAGCCCCGCGCCCCGTTGATCTGGATCGCGACGTCGGCGGCCTCGTGCAGGAGGTTCGCCACCGCGATCTTCGCCATCGAGATCTCCTTCCTGGCGAAGGACCCGCGGTCGAGCGCCCAGGCGGCCTTCATCACGAGGAGCCGGCCGACCTCGATCTTCATGGCGAGGTCGCCGAGCATCAGTTGCACGCTCTCGCGGTCCGCGAGGCGCACGCCGAAGCCCTCGCGCTGGGCGGCCCAGGCGCGGGCGATCTCGACGCAGCGCTCGGCGAGGCCCAGCCAGCGCATGCAGTGCGTCAGCCGCGCCGGCCCGAGCCGGATCTGCGTCGCCTTGAGCCCGTCGCCGACGCCCATCAGAACCGCGTCGTCGGGGACGACGAGCCCGTCGAAGACGAGCTCGCAATGCCCGCCGTGCTCCTCCGGCCCCATGATCGGGATGCGCCGGACGATCTCCCAGCCGGGCTGGGCGGCGTCGAAGAGGAAGGCGGTCAGCCCGCGCCGCGCGTCGTCGGAGGTGCGTGCGATCAGCACGAAGTGGCGCGCCTCGGCGGCGCCGGTGATGAACCATTTGCGCCCCGTGACCCGCCAGCCATCGGCGACCCGCTCGGCGCGGGTCGTGATCATGCCCGGATCGGACCCCCCGCCGGGATGCGGCTCGGTCATCGCGAAGGCGGAGCGCACCGCCCCGGAGACGATCGGCGTGAGCCAGCGCGCCTTCTGCTCGGGTGTCGCGACCGCCTCGAGCAGCATCATCGTGCCGTCGTCCGGCGCGGCGGAATTGAACACGACCGGGCCGAAGATCGAGCGGTTCATGGCTTCGTAGCAGACCGCCATGCCCTGCTTGTCCAGGCCTCCGCCGCCGGTCTCCGGCCGCAGCTGCAGGCACCACAGCCCTTCGGCCCGCGCCTTCGCACGCATGTCGGCGAGCACCGGCAGCGCGATGTTCTCGTGCGCGTCCCAGGCCGCCGGATCGCTCTCGAGCGGGATCAGCTCGCGCTCGACGAAGGCGTGGATGCGCCGGCGCAGGTCCTCGACCCGTGGGGAAATCGTGAAATCCATGGTCACTCCGCTTTGGGGGCGGCGTCGGCGCGGGCCATCGCCGTCACAGACCCGAGACCAGATGCCCGCCGTCGACCGGCACCAGCGCGCCGGTCATCCAGGGCGCGGCGTCGGTCGCCAGCAGCAGGAACGGCGCGTCGAGATCTTCCGGGCGGCCCAGCCGGCGCATGGGGATGCGCTTGACGAGCGCCTCCCCCGCCGGCGTGTCGAAGAAGCCCGCATTGATCTCGGTCTCGATGTAGCCCGGCGCGAGCGCGTTGACGCGGATGCCGAAGCGCGCCCATTCCAGCGCGAGCGCCGCCGTCATCTGCTTCACGCCCGCCTTGGAGATGCAGTAGGGCGCGACCCCGCCCGCGACGCGCTCGGCGACGATCGAGGCGATGCCGACGATGGTCCCACCCCTGCCGGCGTCACGCCAGGCGCAGGCGGCGTGGGTCGCCATCAGCCAGGGGCCGCGCAGGTTCGTCGCCATGATCGCATCGAAGGTCTCGACGGGCAGGTCGATGGCCGCGCCGGGGCCGCTGATGCCGGCGTTGTTGACGAGCACGTCGAGCGGCGCGGGGAGCGCGTCGAAGCAGTCGGCGACCGAATGCGCGTCCGTGACGTCGAGATCGAGCGCCGTCGCTCCGGCGGCGCCCGCCGCCTCCAGCTCGCCGACGAGGGCGGCGAGGCGCTCGCGCCGCCGCGCGGCGACGCTGACCCGGGCGCCGTGGCGGGCGCACAGCCGCGCGAAATGCGCGCCGAGCCCGCTCGATGCCCCCGTGATCAGGACATGCCGGCCCGCGAGCCGCGCCCCGAGATCCATGCCGCTCCTCCACCCGCGGTCTCGCGCCGCGCCCCGACAGGTTCGAACGGCCGCGCCCAACGGTCAAGCGCTCCGGTCGAGCGCCCCGGTCGAGCGCTCCGGTCGCGCGCTCCGGTCGAGCGCCACGCCTCCACGGCGGGGCTCCACTGCGGTGGCCATGGTTGCTCCCGGCAACTTTCGGAGCGATGATGAGCAAATCTGCAATCGACGCGTCAGTCTGCTCCGATCGAAGCAGCACGCCGGCTGTCGCGCTCGCGGCTGCGAACATCGTGCGAGGAGTTCGCCATCGGCACACCGCCGATCGCGCGAGAGAGGTCGTGTCGGCAATGCTCCAGATCGTGGCGCCCATCTTCGCGGTGATCCTGGCCGGATACCTGTTCGCCCTGTGGCGGGGGGTCGACAAGGCGGGGACGCGACTGCTCAACGAGTACGTCCTCTACGGCGCACTGCCGGCGCTCCTGTTCGTCGCGGTGGCGCGCGCCGACCCGGCGGAGCTGCAGCAATGGAGCTTCATGGGCGCCACGCTCGCCGGCATCGCCGCCGCCTTCGTACTCGGGGCGCTCGCCGCGCGTCTCGGCGGCACGGCGATGCCGCAGGCGACGATCCCCGCCATGGCCGCCTCCTACGGTACGACCGGGTACCTGGGCGTGCCGATCCTGATCACCGCGCTCGGCACCGGCGCGGCGGTGCCCGCCGCGATCGCCACGATCCTGCACAACGTGCCGGTGATCATGACGGTGATCCTCCTCAACGACCTGCTCTCGCGCCGCGGCACCGGCGGCGCCGGCGGCGGGGCGGCGCTCGCCGGCGCGCTGAAGGCGACGCTGACGAATCCGCTCACGGTCGCCGTCGTCGCCGGCGTCGTGGTGAGCGTCGCCGGCATCCCCCTGCCCGTCTCCGTCGCGCTCTTCGCCGATTTCCTCGGCGCGGCGGCGGGCCCGACCGCGCTGTTCGCGCTCGGGCTCGGCCTCGCCCAGCTCGACGCCTCGGCGTTGCTCGACGGCCGACGGATCTCCCGCATCCTGCCGCTCATCGCCATCAAGGTGGTGATCCAGCCGCTCGTCACCTTCGCGGTGGCGATCTGGGTGCTGGGCATGGAGACGAGCGACCTCTGGTTCGTCGCGGCGCTGATCATGGCGGCGCAGCCGATCGGCGCGGGCGTGTTCGTGTTCGCCTCGAAGTACCAGCACTTCGAGGACGAGACCTCGGTCGCGATCATCGCCTCGCTGATCGTCACGCTCGTGACGCTGCCGATCCTGCTCGCGCTCTACGCGACGTGAGATCCCGGCGACCGGAAACGAGAACGGGATCCCGCGAGGGGTCCCGTTCCTGTGCGCGTCAGGGCGACCCGGCGATCAGACGGCCTCGGTGTAGAGCTTCTCGACGTATTCCCAGTTCACCAGGTGGTCGAGGAAGGCCTTGATGTAGTCCGGGCGGCGGTTGCGGTAGTCGATGTAGTAGGAGTGCTCCCACACGTCGCAGCCGAGGATCGGCGTCGCGCCGTGGACGAGCGGGCTCTCGCCGTTGGGCGTCTTCATGATGGCGAGCTTGCCGTCCTTCACGGCGACCCAGCACCAGCCGGAGCCGAACTGGCCGACACCCGCCGCGACGAAATCCGCCTTCATCTTCTCGACGCCGCCGAGATCCTCGACGATCTTCTTCTCCAGCGCGCCGGGGATGGCGCCGCCGCCGCCGGGCTTCATCCAGTTCCAGAAGTGCAGATGGTTGTAGTGCTGGCCGGCATTGTTGAAGAGCGCCTGATTCGTGCCGTAGGAGCCCTTCACGATCTCCTCGAGCGACTTGCCGGCGAGCTCGGACCCTTCCAGCAGCTCGTTGCCCTTGGTCACGTAGGCGTTGTGGTGCTTGTCGTGATGGAATTCGAGCGTCTCGGCCGACATGTAGGGCGAGAGCGCGTCGTAGGCGTAAGGCAGGGGGGGAAGCACGAAGGACATGGGTCTCTCTCCTGGGACGTTCGTCTCGGCCAATCGAGTCGGCCATGCGACTCGGCCGTTCGTCTCGGTGCGCGCGGCTGCACGCGGCGCCACAGAACTAAGCCTCGCGCCGCCCTCCGGCAACCGCGAGCGCGGCACGCCGGCATGGGAATAACGCACGAGGACGCCGATTCGACGGCGGCTTGCGGAACCAACTCGGCCCGCGAGCCGATCCTGACCGATCGGCGGATCCTCGTCGATTGGCAACGGCGCGCGTTCGACATACCGTGGCGCCGTGCGCGTCTCCCGGCACGTGTTCTCGAAGGTCACCCATGTTCGTCGTCCTCTACGTCGTCGCCGCCGCCATGATCGTGGGCGGGGCCTTCGCGGTCTTGACCGGCTGGGAGATCCTTCTCTTGGAGCGCGGATGGTCGATGGTGATCGCGGGTGCGACGCTCGCGACCGGCGGGCTCGTGCTCGGCGGCGTCGCAGCGGCCGCACGCGCGCTCGCGACGCGGATCGATTCGCTGGCGGACGCGGTCCGGGCCAGCCGCAACGCGGCGTCGCCGGCCTTCCCGCGCCGGCCGGGGACGCCCGGGGGGGATGCGGCGGAGGGGCTCGGCGCAGCACCGGAGCCGGTTGCGCCGACGCCCGCCCGCGAGATCGCGCCGAAGCTGCCGCCGCAGGATCCCACCGCGCCCGCTGGGCCGGCGCCCGCCGTCGCGCTCGGCATCGGCGGCGTCGCGGCGGGGGCGATCGCGCCTTCGCTGGAGACGGCTCGGCCCGAGCCCGAGGCCGGGTTGCCGCCGCTCGATCTGGGGCCGATCGGCGAGCCGTCGGCGACGGAGCCCGACGAGGAAGCCTCGGGCGACCTGCCGATCGAGCCGCGCATTGCCGACGCGCCGCCCGCGGTTGGGGCCGAGGACGGCCAGGACACGCGTTCCGAGCCCGCGCCCGAGCCGCTGGGAGACGAGCCGCGAGAGGAGCCCGAAGCAGCGCCCGAAGAAGAGTTCGAACAGGAGCCGCATGAGGAGCCGGACGTCGCACCACTCCCTGTCGCCGGCATCGAGGAGCCCGTTCTCGCACCGCGCGAGCCGAGCCGCATCGCCGCCGAGGCCGAAGCGCTGACCCGCCGCCACGAGGCGAGCGCCCCCTCTCTCCCTCCTGACGCCGAGGCACCCGAGCTGGAGGTTACGCCGCAGGACGAGACCGCACCGACGCCGACCGTCGCGCTCGACGAGGCGTCGCACGGGGGCGAAGAGGACGCCGTTCCGGCGGACGCTCCGCATGCGGACGAGGCCGAGATCGGCGAGACGCCGGCGGAGGCCGGCGCCGAGCCGCCGGAGCCTCCGCATGTCGTCGGCACCCACGTCTCGGGCGCCAATCGCTACGTCATGTATTCCGACGGCTCCATCGAGGCCGAGACTCCCGACGGCCGCCTCGTCTTCGGCTCGATCGAGGAGCTCAAGGGATACGTCGCCTCCAACGGCGAGGACCCGAGCGGCGCGAGCCGGACGGGGCCGGGGTGAGGCGAGGCGCGGTAATGCGGAACGTGCTCTTGCCTCGCAGGCGAGACGGGTGCATTTTGAGAATCTCGCAGCGGGTGTGGATCTTCGACGATGGCGGAACGCGAGGCACGTAGCTCGTCGGACATGCAGCCTGCCGGCGCGTGGGAGGGATCGACTCGCCTGCCGCAGCCGTGGCGCGCGGATTCTCTGACCGTGAGCTTCTCACACGACTTCGCTCCAGCCGAGGGCACGACGGCCAGCAAGCCACGCAAGCGCGTCTACGGAGCCTATCGGGGGCGCTTCGCAGTGCCGGACGACTTCTTCCGCCCACTGACTGACGATGAGTTGTGAGCTTCGATCGTGAAGCTCCTCCTCGATACGCATGCGCTGATCTGGTTCTTTCTGGGTGACGAAAAGCTGTCCGCACCGGCACGGCATCACATCGAAGACATCGAGAACGCAGTTTTCGTCAGCGCCGCATCGGCCTGGGAGATCGCGACCAAGTTCCGGATCGGCAAGCTTGCCGGCGTTGCCGATCTCGTCGGTAATTATCAAACTTTCCTCGATGAGCAGCAGATGCTCGAGCTCCCCGTGACCTCCAAGCATGCGCTGACGGGCGGGTTGCTGGAAGCCGACCACGAGGACCCGTTCGATCGGCTGATCGCGGCACAAGCGATCCTGGAAGGTGTGCCCGTGGTGACCGCAGACGAGGCGTTCGATTCGCTACCTCTCGTCCGCATCTCGTAGCAACCGCGCCCGCTCTCACGCGATCAGCGCAACGGCGAACGCAAGCTCCAACCCTCACTTCACCAGCCCCAGCACCTCCCGGAACGCCGGATCGTCGCCCCGCTCCGCCCATTCGAAGGCCGCCATCTCGCTCGTCACCCAATGGCCCCCGGCGTGGAGCAGGCGGGCGGTGGCGGCGTGGAGGTCGGTGTCGGCGCGGCTCGCCACGGCGTCGGCGACGACGAAGACGTGGAACCCACGCCCGATCAGGTCGAGCGCCGTCTGGAGGACGCAGACGTGCGCCTCCGCGCCGACGATCACCACCTGGTCGCACCCCCGCGCGCGGTTGGCGTCGAGCCAGCCAGCGACCGTGGGCTCCGCGGCGGCGCTGAAGCCGATCTTCTCGAAGACCGGCGCCCTCTCCGGCAGCGCCGCGCGGATCGGCCCCGCGAGCGGCCCGAGCCCCTTCGGGTAGTGCACGCAGGCGGCGACCGGGATGCCGAGGAGGCCCGCCGCCCGCAGCACGATCGCGGCGCGCGCGAGCGCCGCCTCGCCGCGCGGGAGCGCCGGCAAGAGCCGCTCCTGCAGGTCGACGGCGAGGACCTGGGCCCTGTCGCGGCGCATCAGCACGGGCGCGATCGCCTCACGCCACCGCGCGGATGACGCGACCGACCTTGTCGACGATCTCGCCGATCTGATCCTCCGTGATGATCAGCGGCGGCGTCAGCGCGATCGTGTCCGCGGTGATGCGGATGACGACGTCGTGCTCGCGGAAGGCGAGGTCCATCGCCTCGAAGGCACGCTTGCCGACGCCGTCCGGCCGCGACGCGAGGTCGATCGCGCCGACGAGGCCCACGGTGCGGATGTCGAGCACGTTCGGCAGGTCCTTCAAGGACATCATCGCGTCCGCCCAGACCGGCTCGAGCGCCAGCGCGCGCTCGAACAGTTTCTCCTCCCGGTAGAGGTCGAGCGTGGCGATCGCCGCGGCGCAGGCGAGCGGGTGGCCGGAATAGGTGTAGCCGTGGAACAGCTCGATGACGTGCTCGGGACCCTTCATGAACGCGTCGTGCACGCCCTTGCGCACGATCACGCCGCCCATCGGCACGGTGCCGGAGTTCACCGCCTTGGCGAAGGTGATCATGTCGGGGACCACGCCGTAGCGCTCCGCCGCGAAGGCGAAGCCGAGGCGGCCGAAGCCGGAGATCACCTCGTCGAAGACGAGCAGGATGCCGTGCTTGTCGCAGATCTCGCGCAGGCGCTTCAGATAGCCCTTCGGGGGAGGCAGCACGCCGGTGGAGCCCGCCATCGGCTCGACCACGACGGCCGCGACGGTGGAGGCGTCGTGCAGCGCGACGATGCGCTCGAGGTCGTCGGCGAGGTGCGCGCCCCACTCCGGCTCGCCCTTGGTGAAGGCCTGGTGCTCGCGCGAGTAGGTGTGCGGCAGGTGGTCGACGCCGGCGAGCAGCGTGCCGAAGAACTTGCGGTTCGTGACGATGCCGCCGACCGAGATGCCGCCGAAGCCCACGCCGTGATAGCCGCGCTCGCGCCCGATGAGCCGCGTCTTCTGACCCTGCCCCGAAACGTTCCAGTAGGCGAGCGCGATCTTGAGCGCCGTGTCGATCGCCTCCGAGCCGGAATTGGTGAAGAACACGTGGTCGAGGTCGCCCGGCGCCATCTGGGCGATGCGCGCGGCCGCCGCGAAGCCGTGCGGGTGGCCGAACTGGAAGGCGGGCGAGTAGTCGAGCTCCTGCGCCTGGCGCTGGATCGCGGCGACGATCGGGTCGCGCGCATGGCCCGCGTTGCAGGACCACAGGCCGGCGATGCCGTCGATCACCCGCCGGCCGTCCGGCGTGGTGTAGTGCATGTCCTTGGCGCCGGTGATCATGCGCGGCGAGGCCTTGAAGGCGCGGTTGGCCGTGAAGGGCATCCACCAGGACGAGAGGTCGTTGGGCGCCCTCACGTCGTTCGCCGCGCGCATCGTCGTCCCGGTGTCCATGCCGCCGTCCTTCCCTCGTTCTCGCCCTGGTATCTCGGGCCCGCGCGCGCAGCGCGCGCCGCGGGAGGGGATGCTAGCAGCGTCGCGGGCGGAAGGGAAAGCGCCAAGCGGCGCGAACCCGGAATGGGGCCGGCGCGCGGGCGCCGGAGGCACGCCTGCGTATCATGCCGGATGAGGCGCGAGAGGCTTGCAATTTCCCGCCGCAGGACCCATGTTCATCCAGACGCGACGTCGCTGTTCGACGCGCGTGCCGTGGCCGGCGCCGGAAGGCGCCGAGCGCGTGCCGACGCTCCGCAGGACGCGGAACCGGCCTACGCCCCACGGCGTTCACCGACGCCCCGGCGGCATTCGCGCCGCGCGGGCATCCCAACTCGGATACGAGCGGCTCACCGACCGTCACGCGCCTGTCGCCATGCAATGGCACGTTCGCGCTTCAGACGGGACCGCCAACGAGTCCGACACAATCGAAGAAGAACGAAGACGCCATACCATGCAGTTCGAGATTCATCCCCAGATCGACCATCGCCCCGATGGCGACACCTTCACCGTGGCCCGTCTGTTCGCCGCCGGCAGGGCCGGCAAGCGCGACCTCAGCCACATGATCGACCGTTCCTACCCCTACCAGTCGCTGCGCGAGCTGCGCTGGCACCTCGCCGAGCGCTTCTCGCTGCCGGTGAAGGGCGTGGACGTGCGCGCGGCCTGACCGCGCGAGGCCTGACACCGCGCCTGAGCGGCCGGGCCTAAGCATCCGGGAACACGGATCGAATTCCGGTGGAAAGCGGCGGGCTCCGGCTTGCCGCTTTTCGATTCGCCCCCTACCCTTCCGGCTTCTGTCGCGAGCTTCCGGGGAGCGCTGGCATGGCCGTTTCGCTCGACGAGGCGCTGGAGCGGCTCGAGCGGTCGCTCGGCCAGCTGGAGGCGGCCGTGACGCGCCGGCTCGAGGCCGAGCGCAGCCGCGCGGACCTCGAGACCGAACTCCAGATCATGCAGGACGACCGCGCCCGCCTCGCCGTCGACCTCGAGAGCGCCAGCGTGCGACTCGAGGCGCTCGAGGCGACGACGCGGGACGTCGAGGGCCGCGTCGGCCGCGCGCTCGCCGCCGTGCGCGGCGTGCTCGACGACGCCGGCGTCGCGCCGCACCTGTGACGAAAGCGTCGGAGGCCCCCATCGTGCCGCAGATCACCGTCGTCATCGCCGGCAAGACCTACCGCATGGCCTGCGGCGCAGGCGAGGAGGCGCGGCTCGAGGGGCTCGCCTCCATGCTCGACGCCAAGATCGGCGAGATGCGCGAGGCCTTCGGCGAGATCGGCGACATGCGCCTCCAGGTGATGGCGGCGCTCACCTTCGCCGACACGCTGGTGGATGCGCAGGCGCGCATCGCCGCGCTGGAGGGCGAGGTCGCGCAACTGAGGAACACGCTCGCGGGCGCCGACGAGCGCCGCGAGGCCAGCGAGGACAAGCTCTCGCATGCGGTGGTGAAGGCCGCCGACCGGATCGAGCGGCTCGCCAAGGGGCTCGCGCTCGGCCAGGGCGGCGCGGCCGGCGGACAGGAGCCGGCCACGCAGGTGCCGGGCGCCGAGGTGCCTCAGCCGCCGTCGCGGAAGCCCGGATAGAGCGCCATCCCGCCGTCGACCACGATCGTCTCGCCGGTGACGTAGTCGCTCGCGTCGCAGGCGAGCCACAGCGCCGCCTGCGCGACGTCGTCGGGATCGCCGATGCGTCCGTAGGGAACGAGCTCGAGGAGCGCGCGCTCCGCCTCGGGGTCCGCCCACGAGTCCTCGTTGATCTTCGTCTTGATCGCGCCCGGCGCGATGCCGTTCACGCGGATCTTCTCGTGCGCGTACTCCTGGGCGAGGGACTGCATCATCAGCATGGTGCCGCCCTTCGACGCCGCGTAGTTCACCCGCCCGGCCCAGGGGATGAACTGGTGCACCGACGAGATCGACACGATCTTGCCGAGCGAGGGACACGTCTGCGGCACCATGCCCCGACGGCGGAACTCGCGGATCGCCTCCCGGCAGGCGAGGAACTGGCCCGTCAGGTTGACGTCGATGACGGTGCGCCAATCCTCGACGCTCATCTCGTGGGCGGGTGCGTCGCGCTGCAGGCCGGCATTGGCGACGAGGATGTGCACGGTGCCGAAGGCGCGGCGCGCCTCCTCGAACAGCCGCGCGACGTCCTCCTCCTTCGAGACGTCCGCCTGGACGGGGATCGCCCGGCGCCCGGCGGCCTCGATCTCGGCGACGACGGCGCGCGCACCGTCCTCGCTGCTGCGGTAGTTCACGACGACGTCCGCGCCGGCCTCGCCGAGCAGCCGGGCGATGCCCGCGCCGATGCCCGACGACGCGCCGGTGACGACGGCCGCCTGGCCGCTCAGGTCGAAGAGATCCGCGATCGCGCTCATGGCCGTCCTCCGCTCGCCACATGGGAGCGGGGGAAACGGCGAGAGGGTGCGTCTCGTTCGGCCGCGTCGGCTGCGGGCTACTGGAACGCCGGCACGACGCGGATGACCCGCGACCCGTCCGGGCGCGTCTCCGTGCGCGGCAGCGCCGCGGGTGCGGAGGCCGGATCGGGCACGGGGGGCGCGGAGCGGGCCGGACGGGCCGCGCCGACGCGGGCGTCGGCGGCGTCGGCGGCGCGCGTCACCTCGGCGAGCCGCCGCTCGGCGGCGGATATCTCGGCGTCGATCTCGGCGAGCCGGGCCGCAGCCGCGGCGCGGGCCGCATCGTCTCGTGCGGCGGAATCCTCCGCGACGGCATCGGCCGCCGCCCGCGCCTCGGCGAGCCGGCGCTCGGCCGCGACGATGTCGGCGCGCAGGCCCGCGAGGCGCGCCTCGGCACCGGCGCGGGCCGCATCCGCCTCGGCGGATTCGACCGGTGCGGACGCGGCGGCCTGCGCGCGCGCCGCGCGCAACGCTTCGACCTCGTCCGCGAGGGTGTCGCGGCGCGCCTGGAGGTCGGCGACCTCCGCGCCGAGCCCGTCGCGGCGCTCCTCGGCGGCGGCGAGCGCGGCACGCGCGCCTTCGATCCGGTCGTCGAGACCCTGGAGTCGGCGCCGCGCGTCCTCGCTGGCGGCGTCCGCCTCCGCACGGGCGGCCCGTGCCTCGTCGCGCAGCGCGGGCAGCGACTCGCGCGTGACGCGGATCTCCTCCTGCATCGCGCGGATCTCCTCCTGCGCGGTGCGAAGGGTCTCGCGGGCCGCTCGCACCTCGGCGCGTGCCGCATCCGCCTCGGCCGCCGCGCGCGTCGCCTCGGCGGTGCGCGCCTCGCTCTCGGTCCGTGCCGCATCGCGGGCGCGCTGGGCTTCCGCAACCTGCCGCTCCAGGCGTACGATGTCGTCGCGCAGGGCGAGGACGCGATCCTCCAGGACCCGCACGGCCTGGGCGCGGACGCGCTGCCGCGCGTCGTCCTCCTCGCGCGCCGCGGCGGCGGTGGCCGGGACGAGTTCGGCCGCCTGCGCCTCGGCGAGCCGCAGCACCCCTCCGGTCTCGCGCGGGTCGAGGCGGTGCGGGTCGGAGGCGCCACCATCGGCGAGCGCCGGCGGGCGCGTGTCGGCGAGATCCTCGATCGGCGCGATCACCCGGCGGAGCATGGCGTTCTCCGCCTCGAGCCGCTCCAGCGCCGCGGCGGACACGGTGCGGTGGCCGGCGTCGAGCCAGAGCGCGTAGAAGGCCGCGCCCCAGCCCAGAGCGGCGAAGGCGGCGAGCACGAGCAGCACCGCGCGGGCGCCCCCGCTCGCTTCCCCGATCCCACCCCGGCGGGCCTGTCGGTCCCCGTACGCCATGATCCCACCCGAATCCGCCACCCGATCCCACGTCGCTCGCGCCTTGCGGAGCGACACGAATGCGGCGCATCTAAGTAGGGAAGGCTTATCGTTCGGTTCAAGTCGGGAGGACGCCGATGGCCCGCGTCGCCAGGAAGCGCATGACGCAGACGTGGCGCGAGGCCGTCGCGGCGCAGGCCGGCCCCGACGCCGCCGCCGTCCTCGCCGCCTTCGATTCGGCGCTCGCGCTCGGCACGGCGGAGCACGTCGCGGCCTACGAGGCGCTCGCGGCCCACGGGCGGCTCGACGAGGTCGACCTTCCGGGGGACCCGAGCCGCTCCCTCGCCGAGGCGGAGGAGGCGCAGATCGAGCCCGACGACGCCATTCAGAACCGGTCGGCGCGGAACCAGTAGGGATCGGCGCAGGGCACGGCGTCCGTCATCAGCTCCGCGAGGAGCCGGCCGGTCACCGGCCCCAGCGTGAAGCCGTGGTGGTTGTGGCCGAAGGCGAACCAGAGCCCGCGGTGCTTCGGCGCCGGTCCGATGACCGGGCGCATGTCCGGCAGGCAGGGCCGCGCGCCGAGCCAGGGTTTCTCGTCGGCCCGGGTGCCGAGCGGGAAGATCTCGCGCGCGAGCGGCTCGGCGCGGTCGACCTGCACCGGCGTCGGCGGCGCGTCGCGATGGGCGAACTCGGCGCCCGTCGTCATGCGCACGCCCTGCGTCATCGGCGCGAGAACGAAGCCCGCGTCGGTGTCGAAGACCGGGTGGTTGAGCACCGCGTTGCCCTGCGGCTTGTAGTGCATGTGGTAGCCGCGCTTCACCGCGAGCGGGATGGTGTAGCCCAGCGGCCGGAACACGTCGTCCGACCACGGTCCGAGCGCGATCACCGCCTCTTCCGCGGACAGCCGCCCGCCCTCCGTCTCCACCGCCCAGCCGCCCGTCTCGACGGTGAAGCTGCGCGCGTCGCCGTGCACGAAGCGCCCGCCGCGCTGGAGGAAGAGCCGCGCGTAGCCCTTCGCGACCGCGCTCGGGTCGGGCACCGTCGCGGGGTCGAGCCAGTGGATGCCGCCGATGATCACGTCGGAGAGATGCGGCTCGCGGTCGTGCACCTGCGCCTGGTCGAGCACGTCGTAGGAGATTCCGAAGGGCTTCGTCGCCTCCGCCTCGCGCAGCGCCTTGTCGAAGGTGCGCTGCGAGCGGAAGCCCTTGATCCAGCCGGTCTTGCGCAGGAGCGGCGCGATGCCGGCGTCGTTCATCAGCTTCTCGTGCTCGGTGACGCACAATTCGATGAGCGGCAGCATGGCGCGGGTCGCCTCGGCGAGACCGCGCTTGGAGGAGGCGCGCCAGTAGCGCGCGAGCCAGGGCGCGATCTTCGGCAAGTGGGCCAGATGGTAGTGCGCCTCCGTCGAGCGGTTGAGGCCGTAGCGCACGAGCTTGGCGGGGTCGCGCGGGAAGGCGTAGGGCACGATCGAGGCGCGCTCGATGAGCCCCGCGTTGCCGTAGCTCGTCTCCTCGCCGGCCTCGCGTCGGTCGACGAGCGCGACCGAGCGCCCCCGCGCCTGGAGATGGAGCGCGACGGACACGCCGACGATTCCCGCCCCGAGGACCACCACATCCGCACGCATGGATACCGAACCTCGCCCGTGTCCTTCCCGCCCCGTCCGGGTTAAGCCAATTCCGGCCGTCCCGCCATGCCCCCGCGCGCGAAAGCCGCCGTGCGAGGGCGCGTCGCCGGCCGCGAGACGTCACCCCCGAGGAGCATCGACCCCGTGCGTTCCCTCCCCGCCCCGCTCGCCGATCCCCTCGCCTTCGTCGGGCGCTGGGGCACGCAGGGGTTCGCGCTCTCGATCTTCGTCGGGCTCGCCCTGCCGCAGTTCGCCGCCGCCGCGCGCCCGCTGCTCGGCCTGACGATCTTCGCCTTCCTGACGATCACCTTCGCGCGGGTCGATCTCGCGGCGCTCGCCGCGCTGGTGCGCCGCCCCGCCCGCATCGGCCTCTCCGCCGCCTGGCTCGTCGCCGCGCCGCCCCTCGTCGCGCTCGCGATCCTGGCGGTCGCCGGGCGCGAGGCGCTCGGGCCCGGGATCGTCCTCGGCCTCGCGCTGTGGGCCGCCGCGCCGCCGATCCTGTCCTCGCCGGCGGTGGCGATGATGCTGAACCTCCCGCCGACGCTCCTCGTATGCGTCGTGCTGCTCACGACGATGCTCGCGCCGCTCGTCTCGCCGCTCCTCGTCGAATGGATCGCCGGCGCGGCGGTGGAACTCGACGTGCGCGCCCTCGTCGAGCGCCTCGCGCTCCTCGTCGGCGGCGCGCTCGCGGCCGGCGCGGCGCTGCGCGCGAGCCTGGGCACCGAGCGCATCCGCCGCCACAAGGCGCGCTTCGACGGGCTCGGCGTCCTGTTCTACGCCCTCTTCGCGGTGGCGGCGATGGACGGCGTGCTGGCCGCGATGCTGGAGCGCCCCGGCTTCGTCGCCGGCGTGCTCGCCCTCGTCTTCGGCCTCTCGGCGGTCGGCTTCGCCACGAGCCTCCTCGCGCTGCGCATGCTCCCACCCGCCGAGCGCTTCGTGCTCGGCTACGCCACGGGCCAGCGCAACATCGGCGTCCTCGTGGCGGCGCTGGGCGCGGCGACGCCGGGGGACACGTTCCTGTTCTTCGCGCTGGCGCAGTTCCCGATCTATCTCATGCCGCAGATCGTGAAGCCGGTGGCGGGGCGGCTGGTCGCCCGTCAAGACTCCGTTGCGCCCGCCCCGCCCCCGTGATAGCGCCGGGCGCATGACGCGCGACCTGCTCATCGCCCCCTCCATCCTCTCCGCCGATTTCGGCGCGCTGCGCGCCGAGGTGGCCGCGGTCGCCGAGGCCGGGGGGGACTGGATCCACATCGACGTGATGGACGGGCACTTCGTGCCCAACCTCACCTTCGGCCCCGTCGTCGTGCAGGCGATCCGCCCGGCGACGCCGAAGGTGTTCGACGTCCATCTGATGATCGCGCCCGCCGACCCCTACCTCGCCGCCTTCGCGGAGGCCGGTGCGGACGTGATCACCGTGCACGTCGAGGCCGGGCCGCACGTGCACCGCTCGCTCCAGGCCATCCGCGGGCTCGGCAAGAAGGCCGGCGTCGCGCTCAACCCCGGCACCCCGGCGGAGGCGATCGCGCCGCTCCTCGACGACGTCGACCTCGTGCTGGCGATGACCGTGAACCCCGGCTTCGGCGGGCAGGCCTTCATCGCCCCGGTCGTCGAGAAGGTACGTCGGATCAAGGAGATGGTCGGGGATCGCGAGATCGCGATCGAGGTCGACGGGGGCGTGACGCCGCAGACGGCACCGCTCGTCGCGGCGGCGGGCGCGAACGTGCTCGTCGCGGGCTCCGCCGCCTTCAGGGGCGGCCCGTCCGCCTATGCCGGCAACATCGCCGCGATCCGCGCCGCCGCGGCGGGCGCGCGCGGGTGAGCGCGGCGGCGCTCGGCTCGGCCTTCGCCAGAGGCCTCGCGCTCGCGCTGGCCACCGCCGCCATCGTGGCGCTGCGCATCCTCGAGCGCGGCGAGGCGCTCTCGCCACGCACCGCCCTGGTGATCGCGCTCTTCGCGACGGCGGGCCTCGCGGCCGGCCTGTCGGCCAGCCTCGCCGGTTCGCTCCTCCCGCGCGTCGCGGACCCGTCGCGGACCCGCGACCGGCTCGCACTCGGCGCCCTGGCCGGGCTCGTCCTCCTGCCCGGCATCGCCTTCGTCCTCTTCGCGATCGACCGTAACGCGACGGACGTCGTCGCGTCGTTCCGCGACGACGGGCTCGCCTCGACGGTCCGGCACGCGCTCGTCGGGCTGACGATCGACGCCGGCGGCGCCTTCGCGGTCACCGCGCGACCCTACCTGCTGCCCTGGCCGCTCGCCGCAGCGACAGGCTGCGCGATCCTGGCCTTCGCGCCGGCGCGGGGCCGGGTCGCGCTCCTAGCGCTCGCGGCCGCGTGCCTCCTCGTCGGCCCGGCGGTCCACCCTGCACGCGCACAGCACGACGACGGCTTCGTCGGCGATCACTGGAGCGGCGGGTCCTGGGAGGGGGAAGCCCTCGACGGCACCGCGGGCCCGCCCGGGACGGGCGACGCCTGGACGCGGGAGAAGTGCGTGCGCTACGCCGCCTCCTGGGAGGAGGCGACGCGGCGCATGGGCACCGAGGGCCTCTCCGCCGAGTTCGTCGCCCGACACGACGCCTTCATCGCCTCGGGCTGCACCGCGCCCGCCGACGTCTGCCCGCGTAGCGAGGCAGAGCTCGCCATGGCCAACGTGATGGTGATCCTGGCCATGAACGCCGGGACCGCGAGCACCTTCCCGCCCTTCGCCTGCCGGGACTGAGCGGGCCGCCCGCAGCCCCGGCGAGGCCTGCCCGGGCTCAGATCGCGTAGCGCAGGATCGCGGCGAGCGACTGCTTCTGCGGGATGTCGTCGCGCCGAACCGCGAGGACGCGTCCGCCCGCGGCGAGCACGCGCCCGGCGATCTCGTCCACGACGCCGTAGCTGTCGGCGCTCTCCTCGTCGGCGAAGCTCACCTCGCCGGTCGTCTCGTCGATCGTGCCGGGCACGACCTCGTCGATGTCCACGAGCAGCGTGTCCACGGCCCCGAACGTGGCGGCGCGCGCCGCACGCGCGATCTGCGTCGTCGCGCGGCCCTCGTTCTCGCGGGCGCTGAACAGGGCGTGCACCGCCTCGATCTCGCGCTGGTGGATCGCGTCGAGGACCGGCCGCGCCTCGGCGGCGAGCTCCGACGCGGACTTGCGTACGGGGCTCGCGTCCAGGGTCTCGGCCGCGAGGTTCTGGTGGGTCGCGAGCGAGCGGAACATCGACCGCAGCGGCTCGGCGGCGGCGAGGATCAACGGCTCGGATCGGCCCGCGAGAACTGGCCGCAGCGCCGCGTCGACCTTGCGGCAATACCCGCGCAGGAGCACCTTCTGCCCCTCGCCGCCGCCCTTGCGGCCGGAGTAGCTGCGCGAGTTGACGTTGGCCGTCCCGGCGGCGGACGCGGCGTCGCGCGGCATGCCCGCGACCGCGACCTCGCTGGCGGGCAGATCGGCGAAGACCTCGACGAGGCGCACCTCGTTCTCGGCGAGCGCGAGCACGAACGCGTGCTGCTGCGCCGTGAGCGCGCGCAGCAGTGGCTTGAGGTGGAAGCGGTCCGAGACCTGGACCATGTCTTCCAGACGGTTGGGGAGGCGGAACGAACGCAGTCCGCCGGGCGTGACGAATAGCGCGAGGGAGTTCGCCTGATGGGTCCAGAAGCCGTCGTCGTCGAGGAGGTCGTGCACCTGCTCCTCGATGGGCCAGATGGTGCGCTTGTCGGTCCCCGCCGCCTCGAGCTCGCCCACTGCCGTCCGAAGCAGGTTGCCGAGCGCGATCCGCGCTGCGCCGATGTCCTGCGTCTCGGGCGTGGTGCGCAGGTAGAACGAGACCGAAGCCTCGCTCCGGGCGGCGACGAGCGTCTGCAGCTCGGGCTGGGTGGGGATGTCGACGTAGAGCATGATCTCTCCGGAATTGGCTATGATCTGAATTCGCGCCTGCGCGAGACCGTGCCGTGCGCGAGCGCACGGTCGCGGTCGTCGGGACGAGGCCCTGGGGTGGTACGCGCCGACAATGTTCGCTCCTTCCTTCCGGTTCAAGCCCGATCGGCCGTCGCGAAACCGGAACGGCCGATTGCCACGCTCGGCCGGGCGTGACAGTCTGATGCCACTCGGGGAGCGTATGGGGGCCATCATGACGTTTCGCTCGTGGGCGACAGCGGTACGCGCTCTCGTTCTCCTGTCGTGTGTTCTGGCCGTCGCGGGGACGCGCGGCGGTGAAGCGCGCGCGCAAGTCCTCGTCGACAGCGTCCATCTGTCCGTCCCCTACCACCGTCAGGACACGGTCGTCTGGTGCTGGGTCGCCAGCGCGAAGATGGCGGCGGAGACGGTCGGGCTGCCGACCCCCAGCCAGTGCCAGATGCTGGAACTCGCCTACGGCGCGCCGTGCTGCCGACGCCCGGATCTCTGCCTGCGTCCCGGGCACATCAGCGAAATCTCCCGTCTCGTCGGCATGTTCGGCGGCCGGATCGGCACGCTCGAGATCAGTCGTTGGGCGCCGGACTTCATCACGCACCTGCGCCGGACCGGCCGGCCGATCGTGGCGCACGTGGACGGGAGCCACTTCGTCGTGATCACGGGAATGGACGTCTACCAGACGCCGAACGGGGGGTGGGCCGTGGTGTCCTATCACGATCCCCTGGTCGCGCCCGGGATGAAGCAGGACTGGCCGCTCTTCGCACAGCGCATGTCCGTGGTGCTCGCGGTCCGATGATGCGCCGCCCTTCCCGGCGGAGCGATCCTGCCCGGGTTCGGCCACCCCTTGCGCGCGGCGGGCGGGCGCGCTAACTCCTCTTCCACGGTCTCACGGGGTGCCCGTCCGGGCTGAGAGGCGCATGCGCCAACCCATCGAACCTGATCCGGGTCGTGCCGGCGGAGGGAACGAGACATGGACGAGAACGCGCCCGCGCGCGCCGCCGCGTCTCATGACATCGCAACGCATCGGATCGCGGAGCACGCCGCCCGGCTCCTCGCGGAGGCCCGCGCCCGGCGCCCGCGGGTGCACGCGCTCACCAACGCCGCAGCGCAGGCCTTCACCGCGAACCTGCTGCTCGCCGCGGGCGCGATCCCCTCGCTGACCATCGCCGCCGAGGAGGCCGCTCACTTCGCGCGGCTCGCGGACGCCGTGCTCGTCAACCTCGGCACGCTCGACGCGGAGCGCCGGGCCGGCATCCCCGTCGCCGTCGCCGCCGCGCGCGAGGCGAACCGGCCGCTCGTGCTCGATCCGGTCTTCGTCGAGGCGTCGCCGCCCCGCCTCGGCGTCGCCCGCGATCTGCTGCGCACGCGCCCGGCGATCGTGCGGCTGAACCCGGGAGAGCTCGAGGCGCTCGCCGGACGCGCGCCGACGGCGGAGGCCGCGATGGATTTCGCCCGCGATCACGGCTGCGTCGTCGCCCTCACCGGCCCGACCGATCTCGTGACCGACGGCACCCGCGCCGTCCGCATCGCCAACGGACACCCGCTGATGGCCCGCGTCACCGCGATGGGTTGCGCGGGCTCCGCGCTCGTCGCCGCCTTCGCCGCGCTGGAGGACGACGCGCTCGTCGCCGCGGCGGCGGCGCTCGTCGTTCTCGGCGTCGCCGGCGAGATCGCCGGCGGCCGCGCCGCCGGCCCCGGCTCCTTCCCCGCCGCCTACCTCGATGCGCTCGACGCGCTCGACGGGGCGGCGCTCGTCTCCCGTGCGAGGGTCTCGTGAATCACGCCGCCAGGAACCCCGTCGACCTTCGCCTCTACGCCATCGTCGGCCTCGCGGACGCGCGCGGGCGCGATCTCGTCGACCTCGTCGGGCGCGCCGTGGCGGGCGGGGCGACGCTGGTGCAGCTGCGCGAGAAGCACGCGGACACGCGCACGCTCGTCGACCTCGCCCGCGCGCTGAGGACGACGCTCTCCGGCACGGGTGTGCCGCTCCTCGTCAACGATCGCGTCGACGTCGCGCTCGCCGCGGGGGCGGACGGCGTCCATCTCGGCCAGAGCGACATGGACCCGCGCGACACGCGTCGCCTGCTCGGGCCCGACGCGATCATCGGCTGGACGCTGAAGACGCCCGACCACGCCCGCGCGCTCGCGCAGGTGCCCGTCGACTACGGCTGCATCGGCGGCGTGTTCGCCACGACGTCGAAGGACAACCCGGACCCGCCGATCGGGCTCTCGGGCCTCGCGGCGGTCGCCGCCGCGGGCCGCGCGGCGGCGCCGGGCCTGCCGCTCGGCGCCATCGCCGGCATCGACGAAACGAACGCCCGCTCCGTGATCGGCGCGGGCGCGGACGGCATCGCCGTCATCTCCGCGATCTTCGGCGCCGACGACCCCACCGCCGCCGCGGGGCGCCTGCGCCGCCTCGTCGACGAGGCGCTCGCCGCCCGCGGCGCCTGACCCAACGAGGAGACCGCATGACCGCCATCGCCCTCACCATCGCCGGCTCGGATTCGGGCGGCGGCGCCGGCATCCAGGCCGACCTGAAGACCTTCTCCGCCCGCGGCGTCTACGGCGCGAGCGTGATCGCCGCGCTCACCGCCCAGAACACCCGCGGCGTCCAGGGCATCCACGACGTGCCCGCGGAGTTCGTCGCGGCGCAGATGGACAGCGTGCTCTCGGACCTGAAGGTCGACGCCGTGAAGATCGGCATGCTCTCCCGGCCCGCCGTGATCGAGGCGGTCGCCGCCGGCCTCGCCCGGCACGGCGTGACCCGCGTGGTGCTCGATCCGGTGATGGTGGCGGCGTCCGGCGACAAGCTCCTCTCGGACGACGCGGTCGAGACCCTGCGCACGGTCCTCCTGCCCCGCGCCCTCCTGCTCACCCCGAACCTGCCCGAGGCGGCGGCGCTGCTCGGGGCGCCCGTCGCCGAGGACGAGGACGCCATGCGCGCCCAGGGCGAGCGGCTGCTGGCGCTCGGCCCCGAGGCGGTCCTGATCAAGGGCGGCCACGGCTCGGGGCCGGAAAGCGTCGATCTGCTCGTCGAGCCGCGGGGCGTCACCCGGCTCGTCGCCCCGCGGATCGCGACTCGCAACACGCACGGGACCGGCTGCACGCTCTCGTCGGCGATCGCCGCGGAACTGGCGAAGGGCGCCTCCCTCGCCGAGGCCGCGCGCACGGCCAAGGAGTGGCTCGCCGGCGCGATCGCCGCCGCCGACGGGCTCGAGATCGGGAGCGGGCACGGGCCCGTGCATCATTTCCATGGCATCTGGTAGCCGCCTCACCCGCCGCGTAGCGCTCGGCCTCGCCGGCGGCGCGCTCGCCGCCCCCGCGCTCGCGCAGGACGCGCCGATCCGCTGGCGCCTCGTGACCTCCTGGCCGCGCGGCCAGGCCGGACCCGGCGTGACGGCGCAGCGCATCGTCGACCGCATCGACGCCATGTCCGGCGGGCGGCTCGTGGTCGACCTCTTCGCAGCGGGCGAGATCGTGCCGGCCTTCTCGGTGCTCGACGCGGTCTCGAACGGCACCGTGGAGGCCGGCCACAGCGCCGCGCTCTACTGGCAGGGCCGCGTCCCCGAAGCCGCCTTCTTCACCACCGTTCCCTTCGGGCTCGGGCCGATCGAGCACCATGCCTGGCTCGCCTTCGGCGGCGGGCAGGCGCTGTGGGAGGAGCTCTACGGACGCCTCGGCGTGACGCCCTTCCTGGCGGGCAATACCGGCCCGTGCATGGGCGGCTTCTTCCGACGGCCGATCGCGAGCCTCGCCGACGTCGCGGGCCTACGCATCCGCGTCGCCGGGCTCGGCGCTCGGATCTACGAGCGGCTCGGGGCGACGCCGGTGACGATACCGGCGGGCGAGACCTATACGGCGCTGGAGCGCGGGACGGTCGACGCGGTCGAGTTCCTCGCCCCGGCGAGCGACTACGAGCTCGGCCTCCACCAGGTCGCACCGCTCTATTACGCCCCCGGCTTCGCCAAGCCCAACGGCGCCAGCGAACTCCTGGTGAATTCCACCGCCCTCGCCGCCCTGCCCGAGGAGCTGCGCCGCGTCGTCGCGGAGGCGGCGCAGGCCGAGCACGCGCTCGCGCTCGCCGATGCGCATCGGCGAAACGCCATTGGACTCAGGGCCATGCTCTCGGAAGCGGAGGTGCGGCTCGAAGGCTTCCCCGCCGACCTGATGCAGGCCGCGGTCGCGGCCGCCGATGCCGAGATCGACGCCATCGCCGGAGGCTCCGATCTCGCAGCGCGGATCGTCGCGAGCTACCGCGAGGCGCAGGCGCGGATGGCGCCCTGGTCGCGGCTCGAGGCCGACATGGCGCGGGCGCTGGTGCGGGGGTGATGCGAGCGTGACGTGCGCACGACGCCTTCCACCGAGGCGGCGGGGCGGCTAGGGTGCGCCACCTTTCACCGGACCCCATCCCCATGCCCCTCGACAAGACCATCGCCGACGCCCTCCACGCCGCCACCACCGCGACGCTGACGACCGTGCTCCTCAAGAAGGGCGTGCGCCGCTCCTGGATGTCCGGGCCCAAGGCCGCCTTCGCGACCTCCGAGCGCGTGGTGGGCGAGGCGTTCACGCTGCGCTTCGTGCCGATGCGCGAGGACCTCGCGACGCCGGAGAGCTGGGGCTCGCCCACCTCGACCCGCGCCGCCATCGAGGCGATGCCCGAGGGCGCGATCTGCGTGGCGGACGCGATGCGCGTGACGGACGCGGGCATCTTCGGCGACATCCTGTGCGCGCGCATGAGGAAGCGCGGCGTCAAGGCGCTCGTCACCGACGGCGCCGTGCGCGACGGCGAGGGCGTGCGCGGCACCGGGCTGCCGGTCTGGTGCGACGGCGTCGCCGCGCCCGCCTCGGTCGCCGGGCTGACCTTCGTGGGCTGGGAACAGCCGATCGGCTGCGGCGGCGTCGCCGTCTTCCCCGGCGACGTGATCGTCGCGGACGGGGACGGCGCGGTCGTCATCCCCAAGGCGATGGTCGCCGAGGTCGCGGTGGCGGCGGTCGAGCAGGAGCGGCTCGAGGCCTGGATCATGCGCGAGGTCGAGCGCGGCGTGCCGCTGCCGGGACTCTATCCGCCGAACGCCGAGACCAAGGCCCGCTTCGAGGCCGAGACGGCCCGAAGCTGAGACGAGGCGCACCCCGTGTTCTTCGTCCTCTCCAAGGTCGCCTGGTTCGTGCTCGCGCCCTCGAACCTGATGTTGATCGCGCTCGTCGCGGGGCTCGCCCTCGCCGGCTGGGCGCGGGCACGCCGCATCGGCCTCGGCCTCGCCTGGACCGCCGCGGCCGCGCTGGCGATCCTCGGGCTCACGCCCGTCGCGAGCCTCCTGATGAACCCGCTGGAGACGCGCTTTCCCGTCTACGCGGAGACCGGCGCGCCGATCGACGGCATCGTCGTGCTCGGCGGGGCGATCGCGCAGGACGCCTCGATCGAGCTCGGCCAGCCGGTCGTCAACGAGGCGGCGGACCGGCTGACCACCGCCGTCATCCTCGCGGGGCGCCATCCCGACGTGCCGATCGTGCTCTCGGGGGGCAGCTCGAGCCTGATCGGTGCCGATCGGCACACGGAGGCCCAGGCGATGGCGGACGCGCTCGTCGCCATGGGGGTCGCGCCGGAGCGGCTCGTGATCGAGGATCGCTCGCAGAACACCTTCCAGAACGCCGTCTATTCTCGCGAGGCGGTCGGGCCCGTGCCCGGCAGCCGCTGGCTCCTCGTCACCTCGGCCTGGCACATGCCGCGCTCGATCGGCGTGTTCCGGCGCGCCGGCTTCGAGGTGGTGCCCTACCCCACCGACTTCCGCACCGTGGGGGGCCGCGAGGGAACGAGCGGCTTCCGCTCGATCTCCGCCGGGCTCCAGCGGCTCGACGTCGCGGCGCGCGAGTGGGTGGGTCTTCTCGCCTATCGGCTGACGGGGCGCACGGATGCGCTCTTCCCGGCGCCGATTCCGTGAGCCGGCCTCAGAACAGCACGCCCCGCGGCACCGGCACGAGCAGCACCTCGACAAAGAGCAGCCAGAACCCGCCGACCAGCGCGAGCGCCGCGGCGACGTAGGCCGCGGTGCGCTTCGCCGTCCAGCGATCGTACTCGGCGATGGCGAGGACGGCGAGGAAGCCCGCGACCGAGGTCGCGAAGAAGCCGAGCCGCGGCATCAGCGCGGCCCAGGCGACCAGCACCACGCAGAGCAGGAGCCGCCGCGGCGTCGAGCCGGTCTCGACCGCGGGCCCGTGGCTCGCCCGCCCGAGCGCCCGCAGGGCGAGGATGCCCAACGCGCTCGCGATCATGATCGCTGCGATCACCCGCGGGAACACGGCGCCGAGCGGGCTCATCGCCATGCTGCCGGCGACCATCCAGCCGCCGAGCGCGACGAAGAGCACGCACAGCACGATGGTGCCGACATCGCCGCGCGCGCGCTCCGGCGCGCGGTTCGAGCCGGGCTCAGTCCGCATCGATCGTCTCCCGGGGCGTCGCCGCCGTGCCGCCGCGGCGAGCGCGACGAGCCTTCAGCATGTCGGTGAGGAGGGGATAGAAGAGCGTCAGCAGCGCGAGCGCCGCGATGGCGAGGCTGATCGGGCGCCCGAAGAACATGCCGAGCACGTTGCCCTGCGCGTTGCCGATGAGCCAGGCCTGCACGAAGCCCTGCTCGGCGATCGGCCCCAGGATGATGCCGAGCACGATCGGCGACGGCGCGAAGCCGAAGCGCGCCAGGATCCAGCCGAGGAAGCCCAGGCCGAGCATCGTATAGACGTCGTGCATCGAGTTGTGGATCGCGAACGATCCGATGATCGTCAGGAACGCCACGGTGGGCACCAGCACCGCCTTGGGGATCGAGACGATCGCCTGGTAGGCGTAGCGCCCGATCAGAAGCCCCACCGGCAGCATCAGCACCGTCGCGATCAGGAGCCCGAAGATGAACGTGTAGACGATGTCGCCCTGGCCGGTGAACAGGCCCGGTCCCGTGCGGATGCCCTGCACCAGGAGAGCGCCGAGGATGACGGCGTCGGGCGGCGTGCCGGGAATGCCGAGCACGAGGGTCGGGATGAAGCCGCCGCCGACGGTGGCGTTGTTGGCGCTCTCCGTGGCGAGCACGCCGCCCGGCTCGCCCTTGCCGAAGCGCTCGGGGTGCTTCGCCGAGCGCCGTGCCTCCGAGTAGGAGACGAGCGAGGCGATCGAGCCGCCCGCACCCGGCAGGATGCCCACGACGGTGCCGATCACGGAGGAGCGAATCAGGTTGAACCAGTTGCGCGCGCAGTGTCCCATCGCCTCGGCGAGCCGGAAGCCGCCGGCCTGGACCGAGACCTTCAGGTGCGGGTCGGGCCGCGCCACGAGGTCGATGACGACGGGGATGCAATAGAGGCCGATGAGCGCCGCGATAACGTCGAACCCGCCGACCAGCATCGGCTGGTCGAGCGTGTAGCGCACGTCCCCGCCCACGACGGCCACGCCCACAGTGGCGAGGAAGAGACCGAACGCGGCGCCGAGGATGCCCTTGAGCGTGTCGCCCTGCGAGAGCGCCGAGATCAGCGTCAGGCCGAAGATCGCGAGCCAGAAGTATTCCGGCGGCCCGAAGGCCAGCGCCACCTTCGACAAGGGAGGCGACAGAAAGAGCAGCGCGAGCGCGCCGACGAGCCCGCCGACGACCGAGCCCAGCGTCGCGAGCGTCACGGCGAGGTTGCCGTCGCCGCGCTTGGCCATGGGAAAACCGTCGAAGGTGGTGGCGATCGCCGAGGGCGTGCCCGGCGTGTTGACCAGGATCGCCGCGAAGGCGCCGCCGTAGATGGCGCCTGTGTAGATCGCGCCGAGCGCGATCAGGCCCGAGGCCGGCACCATGGCGAAGGTGAAGGGAACGAGCACCGCGACCGCCATCGTCGCGGAGAGGCCGGGCAGCGCGCCGATGAGCGTGCCGAGCACCACGCCGCCCAGCGCGAGCAGCAGGTTGAACGGCGTGAGCGCCTGGGCGAGATACGGCAGGAGGTCCATCGGCGGACGATCCTCGGGCGCCCGCGCGCCCCGGCGGGCGCGGCGTCGGCGAGATGCGGGAGGTCCGGCGGGCGGCGAGGAGGGACGCGCCGCCCGCCGGAACGACGGGTCGTCGGGGATGCGCGGGGGCGCTCAGTTCGCGGCGGCCGCGGCCGCCGCGATCTCCTCGCGGCGCAGGGCCATGAACGCCGCGACTTCCTCGTACGGCACGTCGATCACGACGAAGGCGCCGTCGTCCATCGCCTGGCGCATGGCCGGCTCGTTGTTCATCGCCTGGAAGGCGTCGGACACCGCCCGGCGGACCTCCTCGGGCGTGTCCTTGGGCACCGCCACCCCGCGATAGGCGCCGCCGACCATGTCGTAGCCGGCTTCCCGGAAGGTCGGCACGTCGGGGAAGAGCGGCAGGCGTTCCTCGGCGGCGACGGCGAGCATGCGCACCTGGTCGCCCTGCGCGGCGGCGACCGTCGAGTAGCCCCAGGAGGCCGAGACCTGGTCACCCAGCAGCGCCGTCGTCGACGGTCCGGTGCCCGAGAACGGCACGTAGGTGGTGGTGACGCCGGCGAGCGTGTCGAAGCGCGTCTGCGCGAGGCTGTTCGCCGAGTTCGAGCCCGAGCCGGAGAAGGTGACCATGCCCGGGTTCTCCCGGGCGAACGACACGAGGTCCTCGAGCGTCTCGAACTGGCTCGACGCGTTCACGATGATGGCGTCGGGCGTGTAGTGGAACCAGTAGACCGGCGTCAGGTCCGCGGTTTCGTAGCCGGGCGAGCTCATCATCGGCTGGAGGATCACGTGGGGCAGGTTGATGCCCATGATCGTGTGGCCGTCGGCGGGCATGGAGTTGAGCTGCGACCACGCCTGCGCCCCGCCGGCGCCAGCCTGGTACTTGACGATGAGCTGCCGGCCGAACTCCTCGGCGAAGACCGGCTGCTGCAGGCGCGCGGCGACGTCCGACTCGCCGCCGGGCGAGAACGGGATGATGTAGTCGACGTCCTTGTCGGGGAAGGCGAAGGCCGGCGCGGCGACCATGCCGGCGCCGAGCGCCAGCGCGAGGATCGGGGTGGTGCGGTTCATGCGGCTGTTTCCTCTCCGAT
This sequence comes from Salinarimonas chemoclinalis, assembly GCF_041514305.1. Taxonomy (NCBI): domain Bacteria; kingdom Pseudomonadati; phylum Pseudomonadota; class Alphaproteobacteria; order Hyphomicrobiales; family Salinarimonadaceae; genus Salinarimonas; species Salinarimonas chemoclinalis. The sequence continues at coordinate 179,802 of NZ_JBGMWH010000002.1, read as the reverse complement.
GGGGATCGCGGTTGGTCCCGCGGCGCCCTCTCGCGGGGCGCTCGACGCGGAGGAGAGCGCGGCGAGGCCCCCCTGTCAATCCATTTCATGTCTATTGTCTTATGCAAGACTAGATGGGAAAACGCGCCCCGCCAACGGGTTGCCGCGTGGCGGACGTGCCTTGACCCTCGATCATGTGTCTTATACAAGACCTCCACCACCAATTCGTCGAGAGGACACCATGGGGATCCCGCATCTCCTCGTGCACGACAAGAAGGACACCGTCGGTGTCGTCGTCGTGGAGGATCTGAAGGCCGGCACCGAGATGCTGTGCGTCGTCACCGAGGACAATTCGTCCTTCCGGCTCACCGCGAAGATGGACGTCCCGATCGGCCACAAGGTCGCGCTGAAGGACATCGCCGAGGGCGACACGATCTGGAAGTACGGGCAGGACATCGGCAAGGCCGTGAAGCCCGTCGGCGTGGGCGAGCACGTCCACGTCCACAACGTCAAGACCAAGCGCTGGTGAGGACGAAAGCCATGACGATGCAGTATTCGAGCCTCGAGTTCATGGGCTGGCGTCGCGAGAACGGCCGCGTCGGCGTGCGCAACCACGTCGTCCTCCTGCCCCTCGACGATCTGTCCAATGCCGCCTGCGAGGCGGTGGCGAACAACATCAAGGGCACGCTAGCCCTCCCCCACGCCTACGGGCGCCTGCAGTTCGGCGAGGATCTCGACCTCCATTTCCGCACGCTGATCGGCATCGGCTCGAACCCGAACGTCGCCGCCGTGGTGGTGATCGGGATCGAGGACGGCTGGACCCAGCGCGTCGTCGACGGCATCGCCAAGACCGGCAAGCCGGTCACGGGCTTCGGCATCGAGGGCACCGGCGACATCATGACGATCGCCAAGGCCTCGCGGGTCGCCAAGGACTACCTTCAGTGGGCGTCCGAGCTGCAGCGCGAGACCTGCCCGATCAAGGACCTGTGGGTCTCGACGAAGTGCGGCGAGAGCGACACGACGACGGGCCTCGCCTCCTGCCCCACCGTCGGCAACATGTACGACAAGCTGATCCCGCTCGGCCTCACCGGCGTGTTCGGCGAGACCTCCGAGATCACCGGCGCCGAGCACCTGTGCAAGGCGCGCGCGGCGAACCCGGAGATCGGCGAGAAGTTCATGGCGACCTGGCAGGCCTACATGGACGAGGTGATCGAGCCCTTCAAGACGTCGGATCTCTCCGAGAGCCAGCCGACGAAGGGCAACATCGCCGGCGGCCTGACCACGATCGAGGAGAAGGCGCTCGGCAATCTCGAGAAGATCGGCCGCGAGTGCACCTACATCGACGTGCTGGAGCCCGCCGAGGCGCCCGCCAAGGGTCCGGGGCTCTACTTCATGGACACGTCCTCGGCCGCGGCCGAGTGCGTCACCCTGATGGCGGCGGCGGGCTACGTGGTCCACACGTTCCCGACGGGCCAGGGCAACGTCATCGGCAACCCGATCGTCCCCGTGGTGAAGATCACCGGCAACCCGCGCACCGTGCGCACGATGTCGGAGCACGTCGACGTCGACGTGTCCGGCGTGCTGCGCCGCGACATGACGATCCCGCAGGCGGGCGACGCGCTCATCGACATGGTGGTGCGCACCGCCAACGGCCGCCTCACCGCCGCGGAGGCGCTCGGCCACCGCGAGTTCGTGATGACGAAGCTGTACCGCTCGGCTTGAACGAGACGGGTTGCCGCGTCTCGGGAAGCCGAGGCGCGGCGGCCTTCATGACCGCCGCGATCGTCCTGCACGCCCCACACCCCTAGCCCCTCTCCACGAGGGAGAGGGGAACAGGTCTCACGCGTCGCCGCCGCGCGAACGAGACGGCCGGCCCGGCTAGGCAATCGCGCACGCCGAGGCCGCCGCCGTTCTCCCCTCTCCCTCGTGGAGAGGGGCCGGGGGTGTGGGGCGTCGGCGGTTGGCGCGACGCCGATGCCATCGCTTCGGCAATGGATCCGTCCGTGGCCGGGGATGACATCGCCGGCCCGGTCCAGCACAAGAGCGCGCATGAACGCCCCCTCCCCTACGACGAGCGGCTCGATCACCGGGACCGCGCGCGATCTCGCCCCCGGCATCCTGTTCGCGACCGCGGTGGCGGTCGCGGCGACGCTCGCGGCGCCCGCCGTGGCGCTCGTCTTCCCCATCCCCGCGATGGTGCTCGCCCTCCTCCTCGGCATCGCGCTCAACCGGCCCGCCGCCGCGCCCCTCTTCCAGCCCGGGCTGACCTTCTGCGTGAAGAAGCTCCTGCGCTGGGCCGTGGCGCTGCTCGGGCTTCGCATCGCGCTCGGCGACATCGTCGCGCTCGGGATCGGCGTCGCGCTCATGGTCGTCGCCTCGATGGCGCTCACCATCCTCGCCGGCTTCGCGCTCGCCCGCGCGCTGGGCCAGCGCTCCGAATACGGCGCGCTCGCCGGCGCGGCGACCGCCGTGTGCGGCGCCTCCGCGGCGCTCGCCACCACCACGGTGCTCCCCAACTACAAGGGGAAGGAGGCGGACGTCGCCTTCGTGGTCGTCGCCGTGAATGCGCTCTCGACGCTGGCGATGATCGCCTACCCGCCGCTCGGAGCGGTGCTCGGCTTCGATCATCAGACGACAGGCGTGCTGCTCGGCGCGACCATCCACGACGTGGCGCAGGTCGTGGGCGCCGGCTACGCCGTGTCCGAGACCGCGGGCAACACCGCGGTCGTGGTGAAGCTGTTTCGCGTGTTCCTGCTGCTCCCGGTCGTGCTCGTGATCGGCTGGTGGTTCGCCCGCTCCGGCGCCCACGCGGAGAACGCGAAGGTGCCGGCACCGGTCTTCGCCTTCGTGTTCCTCGGCCTGTGCCTCCTCAACACGGCGATGGCCTATGCGCCCGCGCTCGCGCCGCTCTACGCGCCCGTCCGCGAGATCGCGATCCTGGCCTCCACCTGGGGGCTCCTGATCGCGATCGGCGCGCTGGGGCTCGGCACCTCGCTCGCGGCCATCGCCCGTCTGGGCTGGCGCCACATCGCCACCGTGACGGGCACGACCATCGTCATTCTCGCGCTCGCCGCGGGCGCGCTCCTCGTCATCTGAGGCAACGGATCACCGCCATGGCAGACATCGTCATCAGCGAGTTCATGGACGAGGCAGCGATCGCCGCCTCGCTGTCCGACTTCGACGTCCTCTACGATCCGGGCCTCGTCGACCGCCCGGACGACCTCGCCGCCGCCGTGAAGGGCGCGCGCGCGCTCATCGTGCGCAATCGCACGCAGGTGCGCGGCGCGCTGCTGGAGGCCGCGGACGCCCTCGTCTGCGTCGGGCGTCTCGGCGTGGGGCTCGACAACATCGACGTCGCGGCCTGCGAGGCACGCGGGGTGAAGGTGTTTCCCGCCACCGGCGCCAACGACATCGGCGTCGCGGAATACGTCGTCGGCACCGCGATGATGCTGATGCGCAGTGCCTACACCGCGACCGACGAGGTGATCGCGGGCGCCTGGCCACGCAACCGGCTGATGGGGCGTGAGGTCTTCGGGAAGACCATGGGCCTCGTCGGCTTCGGCGCGATCGCGCGGGAGACCGGCAAGCGCGCCGCCGCGCTCGGCATGACGATCGTCGCCTACGATCCCTTCGTCGCGGACGACGATCCCGCCTGGTCGCAGCCCTGGGGCCGGGTCGCGAAGCGCGCGCTCGACGCGCTCCTCGCGGAGGCGGACGTCGTCTCGCTGCACGTGCCGCTGACCGAGAAGACGAGGAACCTCATCGACGCCGCCGCCCTCGCCGGGATGAAGCCCGACGCGATCGTCGTCAACGCCGCCCGCGGCGGGGTCGTCGACGAGCCGGCGCTCGCCGCAGCCCTGAAGGCGGGTCGCCTCGGCGGAGCCGCGCTCGACGTCTTCGAGACGGAGCCCTTGCCCGCCGAGAAGGGCGCGGCCTTCGCCGGCTGCCCCAACCTCGTGCTCACCCCGCACATCGCCGGGGTGAGCGTCGAATCGAACGTGCGCGTCTCCGCCGTCACCGCCGAGACCGTCCGCCGCGCACTGACGGAGGGCTGATCCCGATGCCGGTCCTGACCATCACGCAAGCGGAGCACGTCGTCGCCGCCGCGCTCGAGCGGGCGAACACCTCCCCCGAGAACGCCGCCCGGGTCGCCCGCGCCCTCGTCGCGGCGGAAGCCGACGGGCTGAAAGGCCACGGTCTCTCGCGCGTGCCGACCTACGCGGCGCAGGCGAAGGCCGGCAAGGTCGACGGGCGCGCCACGCCGACGGCGACCCGGCCGAGGCCGGGCGTGCTCGCGGTCGACGCCGCCCACGGCTTCGCCTACCCGGCGCTCGCGATCGTCGCCGACGAGCTCCCCGAGATCGCCCGCGCCCAGGGCGTGGCGGCGGCGGCGATCCGGCGCTCGCACCATTGCGGCGCGGCCGGGCACCCGGTGGAGGCGCTGGCGCAGGCCGGGCTCGTCGCTCTGCTCTTCGCCAACACGCCCGCCGCGATCGCCCCCTGGGGCGGCAGTGTCCCCGTCTTCGGCACGAACCCGATCGCCTTCGCCTGCCCGATGCCCGCCGGCCGCGCGCCGATCGTCGTCGACCTGTCGCTCTCCAAGGTCGCGCGCGGCAACATCCTCGCCGCGAAGCAGAAGGGCGAGCCCATCCCCGAAGGCTGGGCGCTCGACGCCAACGGCAACCCCACGACCGATGCCGAGGCGGCGCTGAAGGGCACGATGCTGCCGCTCGGCGACGCCAAGGGCACGGCGCTGGCGCTCATGGTCGAGCTGCTCGCGGCGGGCATCACCGGCGCGAACTACGCGGCCGAGGCCTCCTCCTTCCTCGACGCCGAGGGCCCGCCGCCCGGCACCGGCCAGCTGATCCTGGCGCTCGACCCGGTCGCGCTCGGCGGCGAGGCGTCGCTGATGCGCGTCTCGGCGCTCGCCGCGATGATCGAGGGCCAGGACGGCGCGCGGCTGCCGGGCATGCGGCGGCTGGCGCTGCGGGAAAAGGCGCGGGCCGAGGGCCTGACGGTGGCGGACGCGACGATGGCGGCGATCGAGGCGGTATGACGCGCGCCGGCGGATCTCCTGGCCGGCGGAGATCATCCTTCGCCGAATAGTGTCGCGAACACGTTCGCGACACGCGCGACGGGCTCCCCTCTCCCTCGCGGAGAGGGGTGGGGGGGTGTGGGGCGTGCAGGAAATGGCCTTCTCGTACATGCCGAGAGACGCCTTCGGCGAGCCGCCCCTCTTCCTCTAGCCTTACACCCCGGCCCCTCTCCACGAGGCCCAGCCGACGAACACGCCGTCAGCGGTCCGAGAGCCTCCGGCCCTCCGCCGCGAGGCGGCGCAGGAGATCGGGCACCGCGTACGCATCCCCCTCCCCTGGCGTCGCCCGGGCGGCGGCGTAGCGGTCGAGGGCGGCGACGATCGACGCGAGCCCCGTCTCGTCCGCCCAGAACATTGGGCCGCCGCGCCAGGCCGGGAAGCCGTAGCCGTTGATCCAGACGACGTCGACGTCCGAGCCGCGGATCGCCTTGCCCTCCTCCAGGATGCGCGCGCCCTCGGCCACCATCGGGTAGAGGCAGCGCTCCAGGATCTCGTCGTCGGCGATCGCCCGGCGCGCGATGCCCTGCTCGGCGGACATGGCGCGCACGATTTCCTCGGTGACCGGCGAGGGTGTGGCCTCGCGCGCCTCGTCGTAGTCGTAGAAGCCGGCCTTCGTCTTCTGCCCGCGCCGGTCGCGCTCGCACAGGCGCTCCTTCAAGGTCTCGCCCCTGGAGGTCTCCCGGGACCAGCCGAGATCGAGCCCGGCGAGGTCGCTCATCCGGAACGGCCCCATCGGCAGGCCGAAGGCGACGAGGACGCGGTCGACGTCCCAGGGCATGGCGCCTTCGAGGACGAGGCGCGTCGCCTCCGCCTGTCGCCGCGCCAGCATGCGGTTGCCGACGAAGCCGTGAGCGACGCCCACGCACACGGCGACCTTGCGCAGGCGCTTGGCCAGCGCCATCGCGGTGGCGATCGCGTCGGGCGCGGTCTTCTGCGCGCGCACGACCTCGAGCAGCTTCATGATGTTGGCCGGCGAGAAGAAGTGCAGGCCGAGCACGTCCTGCGGGCGCGAGGTCGTCGCCGCGATGGCGTCGACGTCGAGGTAGGACGTGTTGGTGGCGAGCAGCGCGCCCGGCTTCGCCACCCGGTCGAGGGCGGCGAAGACGGCCCGCTTCACGTCCATCGTCTCGAAGGCGGCCTCGATCACGAGATCCACGTCGGCGAGATCGTCGTAGGAGAGCGACGTCGAAAGCCGGCCGCGCCGGGCATCCGCCTCGCCCTGCCCGATCCGCCCCTTGGCGACGGAGCCGGCGTAGGTGGTCTCGATCGTGCTCCGGCCGCGGGCCAGCGCCTCCCGCTTCGCCTCGACGATCGTCACGGGAAAGCCCGCGTCGAGGAAGGCCATGGCGATGCCGGTGCCCATCGTGCCGGCGCCGACGATGCCGACGCGCTCGATCGCGCGGGTGGGCACGTCCCTGCCGATGCCGGGGATCTTCGCAGCCTCGCGCTCGGCGAAGAAGGCGTGGCGCAGGGCCTTCGACTGCGGACCCGCCTCCAGCTCGGCGAAGGTGGCGCGCTCGAGGGCGAGGCCTTCCTCGAACGGACGGTCGAGCGCCGCGGCGACGCAGGCGATCGCCCGCTCCGGCGCGACCTGCCCGCGCAGGCGCTTGCCCGCATGGGCGCGGGCCGCCTCGAAGGCGGCGGGATCGGGGGCGAGCCGCCCGGTCTCGTCGCCGACCCTACGCAGCAGCCGCTCCGGCGGGAGGCCGCGCGCGAGGAGATCGCGCGCGAAGGCGATCGCGTCCGCCCGCAGGCTCTCCTCGCTCGCGGCCAGGGCATCGACGACACCCGCCGCGCGCGCGGCCTCGCCCGCGAGCCGCTCGCCCTCGACGATCATCGCGAGCGCCGTCGCGATGCCCGCGAGCCGCGGCAGGCGCTGGGTGCCGCCCGCGCCGGGGATCAGGCCGAGGGAGACCTCCGGCAGGCCGAAGGCGGCGTTCGGCGTCGCGATGCGATGGTGGCAGGCCATGGCGAGCTCGAAGCCGCCGCCGAGCGCCGTGCCGTGCACCGCGGCGACGACGGGCTTCGAGGCGCCCTCGATCGCGGCGAGCACGTCGGGCAGCGTCGGCTCGGCCCGCGGCTTGCCGAACTCGCTCACGTCCGCGCCGGCGACGAAGGTGCGCCCGGCGCAGATCAGCACGATCGCCCGCACGTCCGCGTCGGCGCAGGCCCGCGCGATCGCGTCGACGAGCCCCGCGCGCAGCGCCGCGGAGGTGGCGTTCACGGGCGGGTTGTCGAGGGTGACGATCGCGATCGCGCCCTCCCGGTCGAGCGTGACGACCTCGTCGGCGACGGTCATGGGCGGCCCTCCTGGAAACGTCGTGCGAGCGGTCTCGCATGCCGAGCGGCCGCGGGGAAGACGCAGGGCTGCCCGAGCCGCCCTGGCAGGACACGCGCCGCCGGCGTGCGCACGGCTCGTTTCGCGCGTGCCAACCGGGTCGCGGCCTGCTAAAGGCCTCGCGTCCCGGACGATCCGGGGCTCCTCCCCACGAAGAGGCGAACGGAAAGAGAGACGCCATGAGCGCGCCCACCGCACTCACCCTCAAGTCGGATTTCCTCGCGACGCTGCAGTCGCGCGGCTACGTCCACCAGTGCTCCGATTACGCGGGGCTCGACGAGAAGGCTCTGGAGGGGGCGATCACCGCGTACGTGGGCTACGACTGCACGGCGCCGTCGCTGCACGTCGGCTCGCTCGTCTCGATCATGATGCTGCACTGGCTCCAGAAGACCGGCGGCAAGCCGATCGTGCTGATGGGCGGCGGCACCACCCGCGTCGGCGACCCGACCGGACGGGACGAGGCGCGCAAGCTCCTCTCCGAAGAGCAGATCGAATCGAACAAGGCGGGCATCAAGCGCGTCTTCTCGAAGTTCGTGAGCTTCGGCGAGGGCGCGCGCGACGCGGTCATGGTCGACAACGCCGACTGGCTGCTGGCGCTCAACTACATCGCCTTCCTGCGCGACGTCGGCCGGCACTTCTCGGTCAACCGCATGCTCTCCTTCGATTCGGTCAAGCTGCGACTCGATCGCGAGAGCGAGTTCTCGTTCCTCGAGTTCAACTACATGCTGCTCCAGTCCTACGACTTCGTGGAGCTGGCGCAGCGCCACGGCGTCAACCTGCAGATGGGCGGGTCGGACCAGTGGGGCAACATCGTCTCCGGCATCGACCTCGGCCGGCGCATGGGCACGCACCAGCTCTACGCGCTGACCTGCCCGCTGCTCACCACCGCGTCCGGCGCCAAGATGGGCAAGACGGCGGCCGGCGCCGTGTGGCTCGACGAGAGCATGCTCTCGCCGTGGGACTACTGGCAGTTCTGGCGCAACACGGAGGACGCCGACGTCGAGCGCTTCCTCAAGCTGTTCACGCTCTTGCCGCTCGACGAGATCGCGCGCCTCGCCGCGCTCGAGGGCGCGGAGATCAACGAGGCGAAGAAGATCCTCGCCACCGAGGCCACCGCCCTCCTCCACGGCCGCGCGGCGGCGGAGGAGGCGGCGCAAACGGCGCGTCGCACCTTCGAGGAGGGCGCGCTGGCCGACACGCTGCCCACGGTCGAGATCCCGCGCGCGCGCCTCGCCGAGGGCCTCGGCGTGCTCACGGCGTTCGGCCCCGACCACGCCGGCCTCGTCCCCTCGATGAGCGAGGGGCGGCGCCAGGTGAAGGGCGGGGGCCTGCGCGTCAACGACGCGCCGGTGACGGACGCGACCGCGACGCTCGGCGAGGCGGACCTGCGCGAAGGCGTGATCAAGCTGTCCTTCGGCCGCAAGAAGCACGTTCTGCTCAAGGCGGTGTGAGGAACGCGGACGGCAGAAGTGGGCCGCGACGCGGTTCCCCTCTCCCTCGTGGAGAGGGGAGACCCTAACCGGCCTGCACGACGGGATCACGTCACGCTTTCGCGGACCTCCGTGGCGGCGGGACGCTGGTGTCGCCCTGTCCGTACGGCGGGCAGCCCCCTCTCACTTCTCCAGCCGCGCCACCAGGCTCGACGTGTCCCAGCGCTTGCCGCCCATCTTCTGGACGTCCGCGTAGTACTGGTCGACGAGGGCGGTGAGGGCGAGCGTGGCGCCGTTCTTGCGCGCCTCGTCGAGGACGATGTCGAGGTCCTTGCGCATCCAGTCGACGGCGAAGCCGAACTCGAACTCGCCCTCGGCCATCGTCTTCCAGCGGTTCTCCATCTGCCAGGAGCCGGCGGCGCCCTTCGAGATCGTGTCGAGCACGGCCTCCAGGTCGAGGCCCGCGCGCTTGCCGAAATGTACCGCCTCGGCGAGTCCCTGCACGACGCCGGCGATGCAGATCTGGTTGACCATCTTGGTGAGCTGACCCGAGCCCGCGGGGCCGATCAGGCGGCACATCTTGGCGTAGGCCTGGATGACGGGCTCCACCCGCGCGAACGTCGCCTCGTCGCCGCCGCACATCACGGTGAGCGCGCCGTTCTCCGCGCCCGCCTGGCCGCCGGAGACCGGCGCGTCGACGAAGCCGAACCCCTTCTCCCAGGACAGCGCGGCGAGCTCGCGCGCCACCTCGGCGGAGGCGGTGGTGTGGTCGACGAAGACCGCGCCCTTGGCCATGCCCTTGAATGCGCCCTCCTCGCCGATCGTAACCTCGCGCAGGTCGTCGTCGTTGCCCACGCAGGCGAACACGATCTCCTGGCCTTCCGCGGCCGCGCGCGGCGTCTTGGCGAAGGCGCCGCCGTGCTCGGAGACCCAGCGTTCCGCCTTGGACTGGGTGCGGTTGTAGACGATGACCTCGTGGCCCTTGGCCGCCAGATGCCGCGCCATGGGGTAGCCCATCACGCCCAGTCCCAGGAACGCTACCTTCGCCATCTCTCGTGCTCCTCGCTGAGGGGTGCGTCGTGCCGTGGGGCACGGTTCTAGAGCATCCTCCCGGCGAGTGGAACAGCCCGTGGACGGATGCCTCCCGCGAGGCGGCCGCGACGGGACGGGCGGGACGCGAGGAGCGCGGCGCGGGCGTCCGCTTAAGCCGGGATTAACCGTAATCTGCGTTCCATGGGGTCAACGCCGAGACCGCTCGGCCCGGAGTTTCAGCGTCTCATGTTCCTGCTCGCCGGGATGGCCAGGGCCGCGCTCGTCGCGGCCGGTGCCGGCCTCGGGCTCGTGATCGCCTCGGCGATCGAGCCGCCGGGGTCCGGGCCCTATCTCGCTTCCGTCGACCTCGCGCGCGACGGAGCGCCGCCGGCCGCTGATGCGCTTCCGCGGGGTGCGGAGATCGTCGAGGAGGGCGACCGGCGCGTTCTGCGCGCCACCGGCGAGACGCCGGAGGCCGCCGCGGCGCTGGCGACCGCCGCCGCCTACACGCTCCTGTGGACCGCGCGCGAGCCCGCACCCTCAGTCACCGCGGTCGCGCCACACTCCCCCTCTCCGGCGCCCGCACAGCCGGCCGCCGACTTCTCCGAGCGCCTCGACGCGCTGCGCACGCGCGACGAGGCGAGTGCCACCCTCCGGCGCCTGGGCGAGGCGAGCGATCCCGAGCGGCTCGCGAGCGCTCAGGGCCTGCCGCCGGCCGTCGAAGCCGCCGCCGCGCGCTACGTCGAGGCCTCGATCGCGGCAGCGGACGCGCAGGAGGTCTACGGGCCGCGCCATCCCAGCCGCGCCGCCGCGCTGCGGCAGCTCCAGAGCGCCCGCGACCGCCTCCTCGCCGCCGCCGACGCCGCCCGCGAGGACGCGCGCGGGGCGCTCGACGCGGCGCGCGAGCGGCTGGCGCGCCTCGATCGGAACGCCCCCGCCGGATCGGCAGGGACGGCTGCGCAGCGGGCGGACGCGGCGGCGCCCGCCTCCGCGCTCTCGGCTCCGCCCGTCCCGTCCCCGCCGCTCCAGTCCCCGCCCCTGCTCGCCCCGCGGATCGAGGCGTCCACCGCCGGCGCGGCTCTGCCGTGGGAGCCGATCGGCGCGGGCGCGGGCGCGCTCCTCGCCTACCTCCTCACGGCCCTGCGGCTTCCCGGCACGCGCCGCGCCGATCGCCGATCGCAGGCGGCGACGCCGGCGTCGGCCGCCGCGCCGGCGATCGCGGCGCTCGCCGAACCCGACCCCGCAGCGGTCCGCGCGCCCGTTCATCGACAGCCGCCGCCCCGGCACGACGCAGCGGCGCTCGCCGAGACCTGGGATCGGCTCGCGGATGCGCTCGCGGCGGGCGAGCGGGTGCGCGTCCTCGTCCATGCAGCGGAACTCGACGCGGGCGGCGATCCGGCCGCGATCGCGCTGGCGGACGCGGGTTCGGCCTCGGGCCTGCGCGTGCTTCTCGTCGACGCGAGCGTGACGACGGGCATCCTCTCCCATTTCGATCTGGGCGAGGACGCCCACTCCGTCGGGCGCCTCATCGACCTCCAGCCCGCCCTCGCCGCGCAGGCCGTGCGGCTGCCGCATCTCGCCGACGCGCACGATCCGCGGGGCTGGCGCGCGGAGCACGCTTCGTGCATGCTACGTCTCGTCGAGACCACGTTCGACCTCGTCGTCGTAGCGACGCCGCACGAGCCCAGCGCCCTGCAGGTGGCGATGCTCGCCGGCGACGCCGCGACCCTGGCCTTCGCGCCGGGCGTCGTCGAGGGCGAGGCGGCGCGCACCGCGGCCTGAACTCGGAGGCGCGTCGGGGTTCGGAGGCGCGTCTGGACGGAACGGGCGGGGTTACGATCCGTTCACGTGCGCGCGCCATGCTGCCTCGGCCGGTCGAGCGCCGGGGCAGCGCAGCCGGGAGGAGGAGGGCCGAATGTTCGTCGTCGCGATCGCCCTCGTCGTCGGCGCAGCGTTCCTGGTGATCGCCGCACCGGCGCTCGGCCTCCCGACCGCGATCCTCACCGCACCCTTCGTCGCGAGCCTCGCGGCGGGGGTGGCGATTCTCGTCGCCGATCTCGCCTTCCGCTCCCGCTTCGGCCTCGATCGACGCATCGCCGAGCTGCGCGGCCTCCTCGCCCGCGCCCGCCGCGACGACCCGCGCCCCTCCCGCGACCGCACGCCCCGCGACCGCACGCCCCGCGACCGCACGTCCCGCGACCGGCCCCGCAAGCGCGCCTGAGCGGGCGCGCCCGACCGAGCGGCATGCCGCTTGCTGCCCCGGGGCACGACGCCGGCTCCACCGCCCCTACGCCGGTGAAGATGCGTCGACACGGGACCGTGCGGGCTGCGAGATGTATCAAAATGAGCGAAAATTGTCGCTGACGCGCCTGCGGTCGCCGGACGCGACCTCGTTCGTCTGGGCGGTGCTCGACCAGGCCGTCGTGTCCGGCGGCAGCTTCGCGACCTCGATCCTCCTCGCCCGCGCTCTCGGCCCGGAGGACTTCTCGCTGTGGGCGGCGATCTGGATCGCGGTCTTCGTGGCGCTCGAGTTCCAGCTCGCGCTGGCGGTCGTGCCGCTCCAGGTCTTCACGCACGAGGCGCGCAGCCGCGGCGACCACGGCTTCACCGGGCGGATGCTGACGCTCGCGCTCGTCTTCCTCGTCGCGATGGCGGCGCTCGGCCTCGCCGTCGCTGCCGCGCTCCAGGCCCTGGGCTGGGCCTCGGTGTGGCCCGCGGCGCTGGCGGCCGCCGCCTTCGGCGTGCCTTTCCTCGCCTGCGAGTTCGTGCGCAAGCTCCTCTTCCTCGACGAGCGCGGCCCGCTCGCGCTGTGCCTCGACATCCTGCGTTTCGGCGGGCTCTTCGCCATCGCCGCGCTGGGGTGGAGCATCGCGGACGCGCCGGGCGGCGCGGGCGGCGCCTACGCCTTCGCCTACGCCGCGGGCCTCGCGAGCCTCGTCGTGCTCGTCGTGGGCATCCTGGCGAGCGGCGTGCGGCCGAGCCTGTCGCCCCGGGCTCTGGCGAAGACCGCCGGCGGCTCCTGGACCTACTCGCGCTGGCTCGTCGTCCTCGCCGGCTCGCGGCGCGCGGGGTTCGACCTGATCTACGTCCTCGCCGGCAGCGCGCTCGGCATGACGGCGGTCGGCGGCCTGCGCGTCCTCCACCAGATCCTCAGCGTCTCGCACATCGCGCTCCAGACCATGCAGAACGTCGTGCCGGGCATGGCGAGCCGCAAGCTCGTCGCCGAGGGGCCGGAGGCACTGGCGCGCTACACGGCGTCGCTCGCGGCGCTGACGATCCCCGCGGCGGTGGCGCTCGTCGGCTTCACCTCGGTCTTCGACGAGCTGCTCGTCGTCGGCCTGTTCGGGCCGGAATGGCGCCCCTACGCCTCGGCGCTGCCGGTGCTCGCGGTCGGCTACGCCGCGATGATCGCGGCCTATCCGTTCATGTTCCAGCTCCAGGCCAAGCGCGACAGCGCCGCGCTGCTCGCCGCGAGCATCGTCGCCTCGACGGTGGCGCTGGGTTCCTTCTTCCCCCTCGCCGACGCGCTCGGCATCCACGGCGCGGCGATCGCCTTCAGCCTCGCCCTCGTCGTCGAGGCGGCGCTGCTCACCGGCTTCGCCCTGCGCGGCGTCGGCGGCGGCCTCGTCGAGGAGGACGGCGCATGACGAGTGCCGCCGCCGCGCCCGCCGCCCGCCCCGAGGCGCCCCGCCCTCTCGCGTCGACGGCGGCCGCCGCCGGCGGCGGCGCCGTGTCCGCGAGCCTGCTCGCGACGGTGCTCTACGTCGTCGTCTTCGTCGCGTACGTCTGGGGCTGGCCGATATCGCGCCATCTCGGCGTGCCGGCGCTGGCGGTGCTGCTCGCGACGGCGCTCCTGTCGATCGTCTGCGCCCGACGCGCGTACCTGCCCGGCGCGATGATCGCGCTGCCGATCCTCGCGAGCGTCTACATCGCCCTCTCCTACGCCGGCGCGCTGCCCGCGGCGTGGACGCAGGTCTACGATCGCGGTGCCATCGCGCAGCAGTCGGTCGGCTACATCGCCATGCCGATCCTCGTCTCCGCGAACGTCAACGCGCTGATCGTGCTCGCGCGCTACCCCGCGCTCGTCAAGCGCGTCCTGGTGCCGGCGGGCGTGATCGGCGGACTCGTGATCAACCCGCTCGTGCTCACCCTCTACGGCGAGCCGCTGGAGGGTGGGCACAGCTACTTCCTGCTCAACAGCTTCTCCGGCGCCGAGCTGATCCTCACCGCGCTGATCGGCTGGTGGGCCTTCCACTCGCTCTCGGGCATCGCGCCGCTCGTCGTCGTGCCGATCCTGATCGCGCTCACGACCCACCTCAACACCGCCCTCGCCTACCTCGCGCTCCTCGTCTTCCGGACGCGCCGCCTGCTCGTGCTCGGATCGCTGGCGGGGCTGCTGCTGTTCCTCGCGACCGGCTTCGTGGCGCCGCTGTTCTGGGAGCCGCTGCTGGCGCTCGACGCCAACAACGGCATCCGCGCGGTGTTCTGGGGCGACGCCTGGCTCGCGGTGCGCGACACCTGGGGCGTGGGCGTGGGCTTCGGGCGCGAGGCGATCCGCGGCGTCTACTATTTCTACGCCGAGCCCTGGTCCCTCAAGCGCCCGGACGAGCCGGACTTCCTGTTCATCGGGGTGCACAACTCCGTCGTCCAGGCCGGCTTCCGGCTCGGCATCCTCGGCGCGGTGCTCGTCGTCCTGCTCATCGCCCGCCTGCGGCCCCGCCGCAGCCCGCGCACGCCCACCGAGCAATTCGATGCCTGGCTGTTCTTCGTCTTCGTCATGATCGTCTGCTCGAACGTCGCGATCACGGGCATGTACCACCTGCCCGGCGTCACCGCCGTGTGGGCCTGGCTCGCCCTGCGCCACGACCCCGCCTGCATCCGCACCTTCGCCATCAAGGGAGAAGCCCATGTCGGCCCCACCGATCGATGAGCGTGACCGCGTGTTCTCGCTGCCCCGCCAGGTCGAGGCCGCGGACACCCGCTCGCTGGGCGACGACCTCGCGTCGGCGGTGCGCGACGCGGCCGGCCTCGTCGGGCGGCTGCGCCGGCGGCTCCTCCCGATCCTCGCGCTCGCCCTCGCGTGCGCCGCGATGGGTGCCGCATACGGCGTCCTGACGCCGCCGACCTACAAGTCCACGACGCGGGTGATGATCGATCCCCGCGAACAGGCGGTCGTGCCGGGCGCCTTCGCGCCGGGCGCGCAGACGCCCGACATCGTGCGCCTGGAGAGCCAGGCGGCGATCATCACCTCCTACAACGTGCTCGCCGCCGCGCACGCCGCGCTCGGTCCCGCCGCCGAGAGCCCCGGCCTCGTCGCCCGGCTGCGCGCCCTCGTCTCGGGCGAGGCGGCCCGGGAGGGCGGCTCCGCGGATCGCGCGGTCGAGGCGCTCGCGCGCGCGGTCGCCGTCGACCGGGTTCCCGGAACCTACGTGCTCGAGGTCTCCGCGCTCGCGCAGACGCCCGAGCGGGCGCAGGCGGTGGCGCGCGCCGTCGTCGCCGCCTACCTCGACGACCAATCCCGCACCGAGGCGGAGGAGCTCGGCCGCGCCGGGCGCCTCCTCGACGAGCGCCTCGACAGCCTGCGCACCCGGGTGCGCGAGGCGGAGGCCGCCGTCCAGGACTTCGCCCGACGAAACGGGATCGTGCGCGCCGGCGAGACCGAGATCGACGGCCAGCAGCTCGCGCTCCTGAACCAGGAATACGCCGCGGCCCGGGCGGACGCGTCCGCGGCGCGCGCGCGGCTGGAGGCCGTGGAGCGGGTCGCGCGCGGCGAGGCGGGAATCGACGCCCTGCCGCAGGCGGTCTCGTCCGGCACCGTCCAGAGCCTGCGCGCCGCCCTCACGGAGGCGCTCGACCGCGAGGCGGCACTCGCCAGCGAGCTCCTGCCGAACCACCCGCGCATGGTCCGCGCTCGCGAGCAGGTCGAGGGGCTGGAGGCGCAGCTGCGGCGCGAACTCGCCCGTGCCGCCCAGAGCGTGCGCGACGAGTTCCGCATCGCCGAGGACCGCGAGCGGGAGATGCTGGCGCGCGTCGAGGAGGCCGCCTCGCGGACCACCGCGCTCGACGAGCGGATGATCGAGCTGCGCGCCCTCCAACGCGAGGCGGTGGCGAGCCAGGGCGTGCTCAACGACTACCTCTCGCGCATGAACCAGGTCACCGAGCAGGTGGGCCTGCAGTTGCCGACCGCGCGGGTCCTCTCCCCCGCGAGCCTGCCGCGCCGCCCGGCGAGCCTGCCGCCCGTGATGCTGGCGCTGCTGGCGGCGATCGGCGGCGCCTGCCTCGGCGTCGCGATCGCGCTCGCGGCGGAGGTCCTCGCGCCGGCCCGCACGCCGCAGCCGCAGCAGCGGGCGCTACGCACCGCATGACGTAGAGGAATTTTGCGATCGAGACGCCGAAAATGGTGCTCGATTTGCACTGGTTCCGGCAACGGAGCGGCGAGTGTCGGATCTCGTATCGCCCTGGGACAGATCAGCGTGGGAGTTCGTACCAATGTGGACTAGCCAGACCCCGAGCGCCCCGTTCGCGCCGATCGGCGGGGACGAGCGCGCGCTTCCCGGCGACGTCGTGACCGCGATCGAGGCGGAGGAGGAGCGGCGTCGCGCCCAGCGTGGCGACGGCGGCGCCCGCACCGTGCTCGTCGTCGGCGGCGGCGGCTACGTCGGCATTCCCGTCATCGAGCACCTGCTCGCCCGCGGCTACCGCGTGCGCAACCTCGACCTCGGCGTCTACCGCAACGGCCCGGCCTCGATGGGGCTCGCGGCGCGCGAGGGCTACGCGTTTCTCCACGGCGATTTCGGCGATCGCGAGGTCGTCGCGCGGGCGCTCGAGGGCGTGAGCGACGTCGTCGTCCTGGGCGGCCTCGTCGGCGACCCGATCACCAAGAAGTTCCCCGACGAGTCCGCCGCGATCAACGAGCGCGGCATGCTCTCCTTCATCGCCGCACTCGACGGGCGCGCGCTCAACAAGGTGATCTTCGTCTCGACCTGCTCGAACTACGGCATGATCTCGGAGGACCGGATCGCCGACGAGAGCTTCGAGCTGCGCCCGCTGTCGCTCTACGCCAAGGCCAAGGTCGGCATCGAGCGTCATCTCGGTTCGCTGCGGGGCGAGGTCGACTACGACGTCACGATCCTGCGCTTCTCCACCGCCTTCGGGCTGGCGCCGCGCATGCGCTTCGACCTCACGGTCAACGAGTTCACCCGTGAGCTCTTCCTCGGCCGCGAACTCGCCGTCTACGACGCCACGACCTGGCGGCCCTATTGCCACGTGCGCGACTTCGCGCGCGTGATCGACCGCGTGTTGCGCATGCCGCGGGAGACCGTGAGCTTCGAGACCTTCAACGTCGGCGCGGACCGCAACAATCACACCAAGCGCAGCATCGTCGAGCTGATCCGCCAGCGCCTGCCGCAGGCCCGGGTGACGGAGGTCAGCGCCTCGAACGACCCGCGTAACTACCGCGTCAGCTTCGCCAAGATGCGCGACACGCTGATGATCGAGCCGATCCACTCCGTCGAGGACGGGATCGACGAGATCCTCGAGGCGCTCTCCAACCGTGTCTTCGAGGACGTCGAGGAGCGGCGCGACTTCTACGGCAACTACGCGCTTCCCGGCCTGCGCGGCGGGGCGGCGGCGATCGCCCGCGGCACGGCGGGCAAGCCCCGCGCGGTGATCCTCGCCGGCGGCAAGGGCGTGCGGCTGCGGCCCTACACCGCGAGCCTGCCCAAGCCCCTCGTGCCGCTCGGCGACAAGCCGATCCTCGAACTCGTGCTCCACCAGCTCGCCGCCTGCGGCTTCGGCCGCGCGACGCTGACGCTGGGCCACCTCTCGGGCCTCATCCGCGCCTTCGTCGACCAGCAGGCCTCGCTGCGCGCGAAGATCGACATCGACTTCGTCGACGAGGAGGCGCCCACCGGCACCGCCGGCTCGCTGGCGAGCGTCGGCGGGCTCGACGAGCCCTTCCTCGTCATGAACGGCGACGTGCTCACCGACATCGACTACGGCGCGGTGCTGCGCGACCACGCGGCATCGGGCGCGGCTCTGACGATCGCGGCACACAACCGCAGCATCAAGATCGACCTCGGCGTGCTCGAGGTCGACGACGGCGGCAACGTGGTCGGCTACCGCGAGAAGCCGGAGATGTCCCACGACGTCTCCATGGGCATCTACGCGTACAGCCCCCGCGTGCTCGCCCACATCCGCGCCGGCGAGTACCTCGACTTCCCCGATCTCGTGCTGCGGCTGATCGCGGCGGGCGAGACGGTGCGCGTCTACCGCAATGATGCGATGTGGCTCGACATCGGCCGCCCCGAGGACTACGCCCGGGCGCAGGAGCTCGTCGAGACCCGCGCGGCCGACCTCAACCTCGGAGCCGCCTGATGAGCGACTGGATCCATCCGCTCTCCACCCCCGACCTCGGACGGGCGGAGGAGGAGGCGCTCGTCGCCTGCGTGCGCTCCGGCTGGCTCTCGACGGGGCCGCGGGCCGCCGCCTTCGAGGCGCGCTTCGCAGAGCTCCACGGCGTGCGCCACGCGATCGCCGTGACGAACGGCACCGCCGCCCTCCATCTCGCCTACGCCGCGCTCGGGATCGGGCGTGAGCCCGGCGAGGAGGTGATCCAACCCTCGATCAACTTCATCGCCGCCGCCAACATGACGGTGGCGAGCGGGGCGACGCCGGTCTTCGGGGACATCGTCTCCCTCGACGAACCGACCCTCGATCCCGCCGAGGTCGAGGCTCGCATCGGCCCGCGCACCGTCGCCGTCGTCGCCATGCACTACGCCGGCTACCCGTCGCGGATGGCGGAGCTCGAGGCGATCTGCCGGCGCCGCGGGCTTCGGCTGATCGAGGACGCCTGCCACGCCCCGCTGCAGACGGCGCCGGACGGCCGATTCCTCGGCACGATCGGCGACGTCGGCTGCTTCTCGTTCTTCTCCAACAAGAACATGACCTGCGGCGAAGGCGGCATGGTCGTGACGAACGACGACGCGCTCGCCGCCCGTATCCGCTCCCTGCGGTCCCACGGCATGACCTCGCTGACCTGGGAGCGCCACTCTCGGCGGCTCGGGACCTACGACGTCGTCGACACCGGCTTCAACTACCGGATGGACGACCTGCGCGCCGCGCTCGCCACCGTCCAACTCGAGCGCCTGCCGGAGGCGAACGCCCGCCGGCGTGCGCTCGCGCGTACCTACGCCGAGGCGTTCGCGGCTGCCCCCGAGGGCGCGCGCTACGTCTTCGGCGCGGCGGCGCGGGACGGCGCCGGGGCGGCCCACGTCGCGGCGATCGTCGTCGACCCGGACGTGCGCGACGCGGTGCGCGCCGGCCTCGCGACGGCCGGTATCCAGACGAGCCTCCACTACCCGCCGGCCCACGAGATGACGGCCTTCGCCGGCGTCGCCTCGTCGGGCCTCGCGCGCTCGGAGGTGTTCGCGCGCAGCGTGATCACGCTCCCGCTCTACCCGACCATGCCCGACGCGGCCCCCGCCGAGATCGCGGCCGCGGTGTCGCGGGTGCTCGACGAGGCACGGGCCGCGGGCGCGCCCTTGAGGACCGGAACCGACGCATGAGCACGCCAGAGCATCGCCGGTCGAGCCGCGTCGGCAGGAAGGCGACGTCGCTCTTCCTCGTCCAGCTGCCGCCGCCGCGCCACGGCGCGACCCTCGTCGCGGACGCGATCCGGCGCCTGCTCGAGGCGGACGGACGCGTCGCCGTCGAGCACCTGTGGGGCGGCAGCGCGCGCACGATCGCCGACATCGGCAGGAAGACGCCCGGCAAGCTCCTCGGCTTCGCGGCGCTCCTCGCCCGCCTTCTCGCGCGCCGGCTCGTCGGCAGGCGCGCGGACACCGCCTATCTGTCCTTCACGCCCTGGGCGCACACGGCCGTGCGCGACGCGCTGGTCGCGGTGCTGGCCAAGGGCGTCGCCGAGCGCGTGCTCGTGCACGTCCACTGCGAAGGGCTCGACGCGACGATCGAGGGCACGAGCCGCAAGGACGCCTTCCTGCGCCGCGCCTTCGCGGGAACCGAGCTCGTCGCGATCACCGGCGAGACCGCCCGGATCGGTCGCGAGAGCGGGCTCTTCCGCGACGTGCATCTCCTCTACAACCACGCGCTCGATCCCGGCGAGCCGGTGCTCGCCCGCGAGGGTCCGCTGCGGGTCGGCTGGTTCGGGCGCTTCGACCCGCGAAAGGGCGTGCTCGCCGCCATCGACGCCGCCGCGACGGCGCGCGCGGCGGGGCACGACATCCGCCTCGCCATCGGCGGCAGCCCGACCGTCGAGCTCGACGAAGCGGCGCTCGAGGCGCGCCTGCGCGCCGCCGGCCTCTCGGACGTCACCGAGACCCGCTACAACCCCGACGAGGACGGAAAGGCCGAGTTCCTGAGCCGGCTCGACGTCTTCGTCTACCCGAGCGAGCACGACCACGCGCCCCTCGCCCTCATCGAGGCCCTCGCCCACGGGCTCGTGCCGATCGTGCTCACACAGGGCGGCATTCCCGAGATGGTCGGCCCACGCTTCGCCGACGACGTCGTCGACCGCGGGCTGCCTCCCGAGGAGCGCGTGCGGCTGATGGCGGCGCGAATCGCGGCGCTCGCCGCCGACCGGGACGGCCTCCTGGCCGACCGTCGCGCCGCTCGCACGCGCTACCTCTCCGCCTTCAGCGAGGAGGCGTTCGAGGCGCGGCTCCTCGACATCTTCGGCGTCGAGCCGGGTCCAGGCGCGGCACCGCACGAGACCGTGACCGGGGCGGAGCCGACGGAGGTATAGATGGCGCCCGACGATCGCCTGCGCGTCCTCCTCCTCGTCGACGCGCCGCGCATCCCACGCTGGCAGGGCGACGTGATCGAGCGGCTGCGCGCCGACGCGCGCGTCGCGCTGCACGTCGCGGCGTTCCCGGCCCGATCCGCGGGCCGCGGCCGGCGGCGCCGGCCGGGACCCGGCTTCCGTATCGCCGACGCGATCGAGCGCGTGGTGTCGCGTCGGGTCTGGCACCCGCCGCTCCTGCGCCAGGGCTACGACGGCGACGCCTTCGTGCCCGTGGCCCCCGGCGCCGGCGTCCCGCCCGCGCGGCCGGACGTCGTGCTGACGCTGAGCGCCAACGCCCCCGGGAACCGCGACGTCGCGCCGCGCTTCGGTGTCTGGACCCTCGAGGTCGATGGCGTCCCCGTGCCGGATGCCGGCCCCTTCGGCTACTATTCGGTGGCCTCCGACGACCCGCTCTCACGGCTCGCGATCGTCGCGACCGGCGGCGAGGCCGGCTCGGCGGCCGCGGGCATCACCATCGCTCAGGCGCTCTGCAAGACCTTCCGACCGTCCTGGAACGAGAACCGCCGGCGGCTGGAGGCCCGTGCGGCGACGCTCGTCGTCGATGCGCTGGTGGCCCTAGCCGCCGAGCGCCGCCTACCGGCTCCCGTCACGGGCGCCCCGCCGCCGGCTTGGCTGCGGCCGCGCCCGATCTACCCCTGGGTGCTGGCTCGCTGCCTCGCCCGGCTCGGCCTGCGGGTCGCCCAGAAGCTCGTCTACGACGAACGCTGGCAGCTCGCGCTGTTCGACCTCGACGAGACCGCGACGACGGGCGCGCCCCCGCGCCCGCGCTTCGTCACCGGCCCCTTCCGCGCAGACCCGTGCCTGGAGGAGGACGGGGAGGACGTCTACGTCTTCCACGAGACCATCGGCGGCACGCCGGAGAAGGGCGAGATCTCGGTCCTGCGCCTGCGCGACGGGGACATCGAGGATCTCGGCGTGGCGATCGCGCAGCCGTATCACATGTCGTTCCCGATGGTGTTCCGGGTCGACGGGGAGCGCTGGATGATCCCCGAGAGCAGCGCCAACGGCACGATCGAGCTGTGGCGCGCGGAGAGCTTTCCCCTGGGCTGGGTCAAGGACCGCGACCTGATGACGGGCGTTTCGGCGTCGGACACCGTGCTCTGGCGCGGCGCCGACCGCTGGTGGATGTTCACCAACGTCGACCGGCGCGCCGCCCCCGACCATTGCCACGAGCTGCACCTGTTCTGGTCGGACGACTTCCGAAGCGGCACGTGGCATCCACATCCGCTGAACCCGGTCGTGCGCGACGTCTCGCGCGCGCGCATGGCGGGGCGCATCTTCGAGGACGAGGCGGGCGGGCTGGTGCGCTGCGCGCAGGACAACCGGTTCTACTACGGCGACCGGCTGCGGTTCATGCGGATCGACGAGCTCTCTCCGCAGTCCTATCGCGAGCACGAGATCGACGCCGTCGACCTCGGCTGGGTGCCGGACGCCAACGGCCAGCACCACATCGACCGGCTCGGCTCCCTCGTGGTCACGGACGTGCGCTTCCGCCGGCCGCGCTGGCGCCGGCTGGGGCCGATCGCGCTCGACCAGGGGGTGGTCCGCCCGCTCGCCGCCCGCCTCGGTGGGCTCGAACCGTCGGGCTGCGGGCGCACCCCGGCGGGGCGCCGCCGACGTGGTCCGTCGCTCGGGTCGGCATAGCGCGCGCTTCACGCGGCGCTCTCCCCTTTCCCTCGCCGAGAGGGGAGCCTCTCCCGCCTTCACCCAGACATGCGCGGATCGGCCGGCGGCAGCCGCGCGCGGCCGCTGCGGGATTCCATCAGCGTCGCGAGCACGAAGCGCGGGGCGAGCACCAGGTAGCGGCGCCACAGCCGGCGCGGCTCGCTCGCGAGACGATGCAGCCATTCGAGCCCGAGCCGGCGCATCACGCGGGGCGCGCGGCGCACCCGGCCGGTGGCGAAGTCGAATGCGGCGCCGACGCCCAGGCAGACGATGCCCTCCAGCGCCGGGCCGTTGTCGTGGAGCCACTTCTCCTGCTTCGGGCAGCCGAGCCCGACCCACAGGACGCGCGCGCCCGATGCGCGGATGCGCGCGAGGGTCTCCTGCCGCTCCTCCTCCGAGAGCGCGCGGAACGGCGGTGTCTCCGCGCCCGCGACGACGAGGCCCGGCGCCTGCGCGGCGAGCCGCTCGGCGAGCGCATGCGCGACGCCGTCGGCGCCGCCGTAGAAGTAGTGCCCCCAGCCCTGCGCCGCGGTGGCGCGGCAGAACGCGGTCAGGAAATCCGGGCCGCAGACGCGCTCGACGCCCGCGTGGCCCCGCAGCCGGCCGGTCCAGGCGAGCGGCTGGCCGTCCGGCATGACGAGGTCCGCGGCCGCGAGCGCCGCCCGGTGCGCGGGGTCTTCCTGCGCGCGCATGATGGAGTGCACGTCGCTGAAGCAGACGGTGCGCGTCTCCCGGCGCGCGACGAAGCCCGCGACCTCGTCGAGGGCGCGGCGGACGTTGACCATGGCGACGTCGACGCCGAGGATGCGGCAGCGGGGCGGGGGCGTGTGCGTCTTCACGGCCGGAACCTCGATCGCGAGTGGGACGGGTGGGGGTCGAGACGATGGAACGGGGCGGACGGTCGAAGGCTCTCTGCGCCGCCGCGTTCGCGGCGCTCGCCGTGTGCGCCCTCCCCGCGCACGCGCAGACCGATCGCGTGAGCGCGCTCGCCGACGCGCTCCTGCGCGAGCGGCCGGCGAGCGGCTGCGGCGAGGCCTGCACGCGAGCCGGGCCGATCGTCGTCGCGGGCCGCCAGGACGTCGTCCTGCGCGACATCCGGATCGAGGGCGCGGACGGGGACTGCGTGATCGTGCGCGGCGCCGCGCGGGTCGTGCTCGAGCGCCTCTCGGTGACCGGCTGCGGCGGCGCGGGCGTGCGCATCGAGGGCGCGCGCACGGTCGTGCTGCGCGACCTCGCCATCGCCGACACCACCGAGAGCGGAGTCGTCATCGACGGCTCGACCGACGTGCATGTGCTCGGCGGCAGCGTCGAGCGGGCGGCGTCGGGCGTCTACGCGCACCGCTCGAGCGGCGTCGTCGTGCGCGGTGGCTGGTTCGTCGACGTGCAGGGGCCGATGCCGCGGGGCCAGGGCGTGCAGTTCGACAAGATCGCGGGACCCGGCAACGCGATCGCCTGCAACACGATCGTCTCGCGTCCCGGCCGCAGCGCGCCGGAGGACGCGATCAACCTCTTCCGCTCGGAGGGCACCGCGGCCTCGCCGATCCGCGTCGCGGGCAACCGCGTCCTCGGCGGCGGGCCGAGCCCGTCGGGCGGCGGCATCCTGGTGGGCGACCACGGCGGCGGGCGGGTGCGGGTCGAGGGCAACGTCCTCGTCGATCCCGGCCAGTACGGCATCGGCGTCGCCGGCGGCACGGAGGTCTCCGTCCGCGACAACGTCGTCGTGGCGCGCGCTCGGCCCTTCACCAACGTCGGGATCTACGTCTGGAAGGCGGCGGGGGACGGCGGCGCTTGCCGTGATCATCTCGTCGCCGGCAACCGCGTCGACTATGCGCGGGCCGACGGCGCCGCGAACCCGCTGTGGGTCGCCGAGAATTGCGCGCCGACAGAGGCCGACGCGGCGCTCGTCGAGGACCTGGCGCCCCTCGACCCTCGCATCGTGCTCGACGAACCGGCGCTCTGCTCCGGGGGCGCGGACGGCGCGGAGGGTCCCCTCAATAGGCATTGAGGAACGCCCGCGGCGAGAGGGTCATCAAGAGGATGCGCAGGTCGAGCAGGATCGAGTGGTTCTCGATGTAGTAGAGGTCGAAGGCGACGCGCCGCTCCATGCTGGCGACGGTCTCGGTCCGCCCGCGCAGGCCGTGCACCTGCGCCCAGCCGGTGATGCCCGGCTTGACGTTGTGGCGGCGCGCGTAGCGGGCGATCTGGCGCTGGTACTCGAGATCGTGCGCGACGGCGTGGGGGCGCGGCCCGACGAGGGACATCTCTCCCCTGAGCACGTTCACGAGCTGAGGGAGCTCGTCGAGATTGTAGCGCCGCAGCAGGCGGCCGAGCCGCGTCACCCGCGGGTCGTCGCGGGTGGCCTGGACGATCGTCGGCCCGTCCTCGAGCGCCGTCATCGTCCGGAACTTGAGGATGCGGAAAGACTTCTGGTTGAAGCCGTGCCGGGTCTGGGCGAACAGCGCCGGCCCGGGGCTGTCGAGCCGGATCGCGACGGCGATCGCGACGAGCAGCGGCGCGAGCAGGAACAGCGCGAGGCCCGACAGCACGACGTCGATCACGCGCTTGGTGGCATGCACGACGGGTCCCGCCGGCGCGCCGGCGACCCGCAGGTTCGGCAGCGGCTCGGCGTCGTAGCGCGCCGCGCGCGCGAAGGTCTCGAAGCCGGGCGGCGTCGCGACGTGGATCGTCGCCGGCGTGTCGAGGAAGGCCTCTATGCAGGCGTCCATCGCCGCCCGCTCCTCCCACGGCACGAGGATGAGCACGCGGTCGCAGTCGAAGGTCCGCACCATGGCGACGCCGGACGCGATGCGCTCGTCGAGCCGCCGGCGGCCGGCCGGCGTGTCGCAGCGATCGGCGTCGGCGAGCGGCAGGGAGACGCAGGAATAGCGCTGGGCCCGGTCGTCGGCGCCGAAGCGGGCGATCTGCGCGGGACTGCCGACGACGAGGACGCGCCCGCCGAAGTCCTGGTTGCCGAACGTGCGCGCGAGCACCGTGCGCAGCCAGGCGAGCGCGACGAAGCCGAGCGGCAGGAAGAGCAGCGTCGAGCCGCGCGAGACCTCGTCGAGCGACTTCGCGAGGAAGCCGATGCCGAGGTGCGCGGAGAAGGCGACCGCCCAGGAGGCCGCGAGCGCGGGGCCCGGCGCCTCCTCCCGGAGGATCGAGAGCGGGTAGCCCGGCGCGCGGCTCGACACGAGCAGGAACAGGATCGCCACGGAGGCGCCGTCGCGGGCGAACAGGTCGAGCGGGCCGATCCGGCCGTAGGCGGCGAGGTGCCAGGCGATGCCGGCGAGGAAGGAGGCCAGCACGATCACGAGCGTCTCGGCGGCGAGCACGCCCGCCGTCGCGGGTGCACGCCGCAACCGCTTGGGATATGGGGAAAGGACACCCTGCTCGTTGACGGTCGTCATCCGGAAGCCTCGCGCCACCTGTGCCGATCCGGGACCGGCACATTGCTCGTCGAATTCGACTAGAATTTTCCATGCCAGCCGGCGGCATCGCGGCGCGGCGACGGCGCGGGTTCGCATTCCCTTTCGGAAAGCTCATGTCCGGCAAGGAGTTGGACGCGTCACGGCGCCCGAGGCGACGGCGGTGCCGGGTACGCGGCCGCCGGCTCGCGGGGCGGCCCTGTCACGTTTCGGGCCAGAGCCGCCCGACACGCCGTGCCACCGCCTTCCCTAGAGGAAGCCGAGGTCCCGCCACGCCGGCATCGGCTGCGAGACCTCCGATCGACGACCGTCCCGGCCCCACGCGCTTCGCTTCCCAAGCGGCGCGCGCGGTGCTTTGATCGGGGCGGATCGATCGGGACGCGAGGGCGAGAACCGGGATGGACGACGAGAAGCTCGCGCGCCTGCGCGCCCGCTACGGCGAGGCCAAGGGCGGGGACATCCACGATCCCGCCTTCAAGACGGTGGCGGACACCCAGTTCCGCGACGGCGAGCGGCGGCGCTGGCCCTTCGCGGACGTCGCGACCTTCCTGGGCGCGCCGCACCGCCCGAACGCGCTCGCCGAAGGCTTCGCCGGTCTCGACGTGGCCATCTTCGGCGTGCCGATGGACCTCGGCGTCACCAACCGCACGGGCACCCGCTTCGGCCCACGCGCCGTGCGCGGCATCGAGCGCATCGGCCCCTACGAGCACGTGCTGAGGGCGCTGCCAACCTACGAGTTGCGCGTCGCCGACGTCGGCGACGTGCCGATGCACAGCCGCTTCTCGCTCGAGCGCTGCCACGCCGACATCGAGGCCTATGCCCGGCGCATCGTCGAGGCGGGCGTGCGCACGCTGGCGGTGGGCGGCGACCACTCGATCTCGCTGCCGATCCTGAAGGCGGTGGGCGCCGGGCGGCCCGTGGGCATGATCCACATCGACGCCCACGCCGACACGTCCGGCCCCTACGAGGACACGAAGTTCCACCACGGCGGCCCCTTCCGCCAGGCGGTGCTCGACGGCGTGCTCGACCCCGAGCGCACCATCCAGATCGGCATCCGCGGCTCGGCCGACTGGCTCTGGGAGTTCTCCACCGAGAGCGGGATGACGATGATCCACGCCGAGGAGGTCGACACGCTCGGCATCCCGGCGATCGTCGAGAAGGCCCGCGCCGTCGTCGGCGACGGCCCGACCTACCTCTCCTTCGACATCGACTCGATCGACCCCGCCTTCGCGCCCGGCACCGGCACGCCGGAGGTGGGCGGGCTCACCCCGCGCGAGGTGCTCGCGCTGATGCGCGGCTGCGCGGGGCTCGACATCGTCGGCGGGGACGTGGTCGAGGTCGCGCCGCAATGGGACGCGACCACCAACACGGCCCACGTCGCCGGGCAGATGCTGCTCGAGATTCTGTCGCTGATGAGCAGAGCGCCCTCTCTGCGCGATTGACCGCGGGCGCCCGAGCGGCTTGAGTTGCGCCATCCGCGGGCCGAGGGGGCCCGCCCGGCCCCTGGAAGGGGGCCGGAGAAGCAAGACATCCGAGGGAAGAACGACATGCGCTTTCTCAAGACGCTCGGCCTCGCGGTGGCGGCCTCCGCGTTCGCGCTCGGCGCCGCCACGGCGCAGGACGAGGTGACCATCGCGACCGAGGGCGCCTACGCGCCGTGGAACTTCTCGAACCCCGACGGCACGCTCGACGGCTTCGAGATCGACCTCGCCCGCGACCTGTGCGAGCGCATGGGCGCGGAGTGCGAGATCATCGCGCAGGACTGGAACGGCATCATCCCCGGCCTGACCTCCGGGCGCTACGACGCCATCATGGCCGGCATGTCGATCACCGCGGAGCGCGAGGAGGTGATCTCCTTCTCGAGCCCCTACACGCTCTCGCCCAACGGCTTCCTCGTGCCCAACGGCTCGGACCTCGTCGACATGCCGGGCACCGGCGAGCGCTTCAACCTCGACACCAACACCGAGGCCGCCATGGCCGCGCTGGAGGCGGTGAAGCCGCTGCTCGAGGGCAAGACGATCGGCGTCCAGGGCTCGACCACGCACGCCAACTTCGCGCGCGAGTTCCTCGCCGACGTCGCCGAGATCCGCGAGTACGGCACCACCGAGCAGCACGACCTCGACCTGCAGGCCGGCCGCCTCGACGCGGTGCTGGCGGACGCGCCGACGCTGCAGGCGACGATGCAGAAGCCGGAGTTCCAGGGCGAGTTCTCGATCGTCGGACCGGGCTACGTCGGCGGCATCCTCGGCCGGGGCGTGGGCGTCGGCATCCGCCAGGCGGACGAGGAACTGCGCGGGCGCTTCGACGAGGCGATCGCCGCCGCGGCCGCCGACGGCACCATCAAGGCTCTGTCGGAGAAGTGGTTCGGCACGGACCTGACCCCCGCGATGTGAGCCGATCGGGCCATGGCGCACGGTGGCGGGGCCTTCGGCTCCGCCACCTATGATTTAATTCGCTCGTTTTTTGGGCGGTTTGCCGCCTGTCCAGCAAAAAAGTAGTGCTTGCCAGCCCCGACACCCTGCCTGTTAGGTAGGCAGCAATGGACGCGGCAAGCGTCCGGGACAGGAGATCCGTACCAAGCGGATCCCTCCAGAGGGGAACGAGAGCATGTCGAAGACGAAGGCCTTCGGGCCGGGGCTCGCGGGCGCCGTCGTGGCGCTCGCGCTGGCGGCTCAGCCGGCCGCCGCGCAGGGCTGGGAGACGGTCCGCATCGCGACCGAGGGCGCCTACGCGCCGTGGAACTTCTCGAATCCCGACGGCACGCTGGCGGGGTTCGAGATCGATCTCGCGAACACCCTGTGCGAACGCATGGAGGTCACCTGCGAGATCGTCGTGCAGGATTGGGCGGGCATCATCCCCTCGCTCCAGTCGGGCAAGTACGACGCCATCATGGCCGGGATGAACATCACCGACCAGCGGCTCGAGGTGATCGGCTTCTCGATCCCCTACGCCGGCGGCCCGCACGGGCTCGCGGTGATGGCCGACAGCCCCCTCGCGGACCTGCCGGGCGAGGGCCGCCTCTCGCTCGACAGCGATCCGGACGCGGTCGCCGCGCTGATCGCGGAATGGACGCCGATGCTGGAAGGCAAGGTGATCGGCGTGCAGGGCTCGACCACGAACGCGAACTTCCTCACCGAGTATCTCGGCGACATCGTCGAGATCCGCGAGTACGGCACCACCGAGCAGCACGATCTCGACCTCTCCGCCGGGCGCCTCGACGGCATCTTCGCGGCGCACTCGGCCTTCAACGCGACGATGCAGAAGCCCGAGTTCGCGGACATGAAGATCGTCGGCCCCGGCCTGTCGGGCGGCGTGCTCGGCCGCGGGGTGGCGGTGGGCGTGCGCCAGGAGAACGAGGACCTGCGCGACATGTTCACCAAGGCGATCGAGGAGGCCAAGGCCGACGGCACCATCAAGGAGCTGTCGGAGAAGTGGTTCGGCCTCGACATGACCCCGGCGGGCTGACGCCGCCCAACGGACGTCCCGTCGGCGCACCGGCGCCGGGACGCTGCGGGACCACATGACGCCAATCGGTTTCTTCGAGATCGTGGGGTTCGGGGAGCGCGGCTGGGGGCCCGCGCTCCTTCTCGCGACGAGCGTGACGCTGGCGGTCGCGGTTTGCGGCTTCCTCGTCGGATCGGTGCTGGGCGCCCTCGCGGCGGCGGCGAAACTGTCGCGCTCGCGCCTCGCAGCGACGATCGGCGACACCTACACCACGGTGTTGCGCGGCATTCCCGACCTGCTCGTCATCTACCTGTTCTATTTCGGCGGCTCGCTGGCGCTCACCAACCTCGGCCGGATGCTCGGCTACGACGGCTTCCTCGGCCTGCCGGTCTTCGTCACCGGCGCGCTCGCGATCGGCGTCGTCAACGGTGCCTATCAGGCGGAGGTCTTCCGCGGCGCGTATCTCTCGCTGTCGAAGGGCGAACTGGAGGCGGCGCGCTCGGTGGGGATGAGCCGCGCCCTCATGTTCCGGCGCATCGTCGTGCCGCAGGTGATGCGCTACGCGATCCCGGGTCTCGGCAACGTCTGGCAGCTCGCGCTCAAGGAATCGGCGCTGATCTCGGTCATCGGCCTCGTCGAGCTGCTGCGCCAGGCTCAGATCGGCGCGGGCTCGACCCGCCAGCCGTTCTACTTCTTCCTCGCGGCGGCGATCCTCTACCTCGCGCTCACCACGATCTCGACCATCGCCTTCCAGAAGGCGGAGAACCGCGCCATGCGCGGCGTGCGGAGGGCGGCCTGATGGATCTCGCCTTCATGGGCCGCACGTTCCTGACGCTGATCGAGGGGGTGCCGCTGCTGCTGGAGCTGGCGGGCCTGTCGCTGACGATCGGCGCCGCCTTCGCGCTGCTGCTCGCCACGATGCGGCTCTCGGGCGTCGCCGTGCTCGACTGGACGGCGCAGAGCTACATCTTCGTCTTCCGCGGCACGCCGCTCCTCGTGCAGATCTTCCTGATCTACTACGGGCTGGGCCAGTTCCGCCCCGCCCTGCAGGACATCGGCCTGTGGTGGTTCTTCCGCGAGCCGTTCTACTGCGCGGTCTTCGCGCTGACCCTCAACACCGCCGCCTACGCCGCCGAGATCTTCCGCGGCGGCCTCCTCTCCGTGCCCCACGGGCAGATCGAGGCGGCCAAGGCCTGCGGCATGTCGCGGCTCCAGCGCTTCCGGCGCATCACGCTGCCCAT
Organism: Salinarimonas chemoclinalis; assembly: GCF_041514305.1. Lineage (NCBI taxonomy): Bacteria > Pseudomonadati > Pseudomonadota > Alphaproteobacteria > Hyphomicrobiales > Salinarimonadaceae > Salinarimonas > Salinarimonas chemoclinalis. The sequence continues at coordinate 149,331 of NZ_JBGMWH010000002.1, read as the reverse complement.
CGCCGTCCGCCAGGCGCTGCCGGCCTACGGCAACGAGATCATCCTGATGGTCAAGGCCACCTCGCTCGCCTCGGTGATCACGCTGATGGAGGTCACCGGCCTCGCCCACCGGCTGATCGCGCAGAGCTTCCGCGCGGTGGAGGTGTTCGTCGTCGCCGGCGCCATCTACCTCTTCATCAACTTCGTCGTCACCCGCGTGATCCTCGCCGTCGAATGGCGCCTGTCGCCGCACCTGCGCCGGGCGCCGGACGTCGAGGCGCCGATGAAGCCCGCCCCCGCCCACGCCCGCGGGGCCTGACCCTCGAGGAGCCGAAGTAGCCGCCATGACAGACGTCGCCGTCAGCGTCCGCAACCTGCGCAAGAGCTTCGGCGCGCTCGAGGTCCTCAAGGGCGTCTCGCTGGAGGCGCGCGAGGGCGACGTGATCTCGATCCTCGGCGCGTCCGGCTCGGGCAAGTCGACGATGCTGCGCTGCATCAACATGCTCGAGATCCCCGACGACGGCGAGGTCACGATCGGGGGGGAGACCATCGCGCTCAAGAAGACCCGCCGCGGCGTCCAGCCGGCGGACGGGCGCCAGGTCGACCGCATCCGATCCGAGGTCGCCATGGTCTTCCAGAGTTTCAATCTCTGGTCGCACATGACGATCCTGGAGAACGTGATCGAGGCGCCGATCCACGTGCAGGGGCGCGACAAGGCCGTGGCGCACGACGAGGGCATGGCACTGCTCGAGAAGGTGGGCATCGCCGACAAGGCGAAGCACTACCCCTCCCACCTCTCCGGCGGCCAGCAGCAGCGCGCCGCCATCGCCCGCGCGCTCGCCATGCGCCCGCGGGTGATGCTGTTCGACGAGCCGACCTCCGCCCTCGACCCCGAACTCGTCGGCGAGGTGCTGCGCGTCATGCGCTCCCTCGCGGAGGAGGGCCGCACCATGCTCGTCGTCACCCACGAGATGGGCTTCGCGCGGGACGTCTCGAACCGGGTGATGTACCTGCACCAGGGTGTCGTCGAGTGCGAGGGCGAGCCGCAGGCGATGTTCGCGAACCCGGAGAGCGAGCGCTTCCGGCAGTTCATCTCCTCCCATCGCTGAAGCGCTCGCGGTCGCGCGTCGCCTTGCCGATCACCGCGGCGGCGCCGAGCGTGATGGCGCTCGCCACGAGCCAGATCGCGACGATGGCCGCGAGCCCGAGGTCGCGCAGCGTGTCGAACAGCCAGGCGATCCAGGCGACCTGCTCGGGGTCGCGCGCGGCCGTGTCCGCCCGGTCCACCGCGAAGCCGCCGACGAGGTCGACGGCACCCCAGGCCGCGAGCGCGACGAGGGAGAAGACCGCGACGAGGATCCACGCGATGCTCCAGGCGAGGCGGCGGATTCCTTGCGTCGTCATGATTTGGCCTCCCTCGGCGGGTTTGAGATGCGTGCCGGGCGAGAACGGTCGAGCGGAGACAATCGATCCGCGACGGCCGCACCGGCTCGACGAACGGCCCGCAGAGGCCGCGCCCACTCTCGGGGCGCCCCCACCAGGATGCCGACCGCATGCGATGTGCTCATCCCCATCGCAGGCGCGCGCGAACGCGTGCCCTGCTCCACCCCGCCGCCCTCGCCCTGACGGCAAGCCTGACGATCGCGCCCTTGTCGGCGCCGTCCGCCGAGGGGCTCTCCCACGTCTACGCGACGATCAAGCCGCCGGAAGATCCGTCGCCCGAGCCCGAGGCGGCCGGCGACGCCGCAACCGCGACCGCCGTCGAGGATACGGGCGCCGACGCGGCCACCGAGCCCGCCGAGACCCCAGCCGCCCCCGCAGCGGGAGACGGCGGTCTCGCGAACGTCTACGCCACGCTGAAGCCCGGGCAGGACCTCGACGTCGAGACGACCGGGTCCGTCGCCCGCGCGCAACCCGCCTTCGCGACGCAGGTCGCGCGCGGCGCCATCTGGGTGCGGGCGCGCACGCCGACGCGGTGCCTGCCGGGCGACCTCACCCGGGTCGTCGCCGAGGTGGCGGAGCGCTTCGGCGAGGTGCGCATCATGTCGACCCACCGCACCCGCGCGCACAACAGGCGTGCCGGCGGGGCGCGGCACTCGATGCACCTGTCCTGCCGCGCCATCGACTTCCGCGTCGGCGGATCGAGCGGCGCGGTGATGGCCTACCTGCGCGACCATCCCGCGGTAGGGGGGCTGAAGCGCTATCGCTCGGGCATCATCCACATCGACAACGGCGAGCGGCGCTCGTGGTGAAAACCGCAATTCTGCGCTCTTGCCGGCAGGAGCCAGCGCGAGCGTACACGCACGCTCCCACGGTCGATCGAGGCGTTGTCCTTCCCTGTGGGGGAAGGACGAGGGGCAGAACGGGCATCGCGTGACGGGGTCCGATGCGAGATCGAGCTGGATCGCGCCTTCGTGAGATGGACGCGGCCCGCGCCTGCCCTATCACCTCCCGCATGCGTCCCGTCCTCCGCCGCGCCGTCCGCCTCCTCGTCGGCGCGCTCGCCCTCGTCCTGCTCCTCTTCGTAATGCCGCTCGCCACCCACGCCGTGTGGTGGATGTCGCGCGACGCCATACCGGCGCGGTGGAGCGCGGCCGACTGGTCGAGCGCCGGCCTCCTCCCGGCCGACGCGCGCGCCGCGCCGCAGGCGCTGGTGCGGGTCTACGCGGCGCGCACCGGGCGCTGGCGCGGCATCGTCGCGCATCACACGTGGATCGTGATCAAGGAGGCGGGCGCGGGCGCCTACACGCGCTACGACAAGGTGGGCTGGGGCTCGCCGATCCGGGTGAACGGCTGGGCGGCGGACGGGCGCTGGTACTCGAACCCGCCGCAGGTCGTCCTCGCGCTCGACGGCGAGGCCGCGCAGGCGGCCATCCCCGGCCTGCGCGCCGCCGTCGAGGCCTATCCGTTCGGCGGCCGCGGCGACTATCGCGCCTGGCCCGGTCCGAACTCGAACACGTTCGTGGCCCACGTGCTCGACGAGGCGGCGCGGGGCCGCCCCGCGCTCGCCGTCGCGCTGCCGCCGACCGCGCTCGGCAAGGACTGGACGCCCCGCATCCTCGACGTCGGCCTCACGGCGAGCGGCACCGGTCTGCGCCTCGCGATCGCGGGCCGGGCCGGCGTGACGATCGGCTGGGTCGAGGGCGTGGAGATCGGCCTGATGGGCCTCGTCGCCGGCCTCGACCTGCGCCGCCCGGCGTTGAAGCTGCCCGGTTGGGGGCGCATCGGCGTCGCGCCCTGACCCGCCGGACTCGACGCCGTTCCCGATTTGCTCCATGGTCCAGCGCATGACTCGCAGCGAGGAAACCCGGCCCGAAACACCCGGCGATCGTGGGCCGAGCGGCGGATCGCTCTCCGCTCGCGCGCGCGCCGGCGCGGGGCCGCGCGCGGCCTATCTCGAGGGCCTCAACCCCGAGCAGCGCCAGGCGGTGGAGACGACCGAGGGCCCCGTCCTCGTGCTCGCGGGCGCGGGCACGGGCAAGACGCGCGTGCTCACCACCCGCATCGCCCACCTGCTGGCCACCGGAAGGGCGCGGCCGTCCGGCATCCTCGCCGTGACCTTCACCAACAAGGCCGCGCGGGAGATGAAGGAGCGCGTCGGCGCCCTCGTCGGCGGGGTGGCCGAGGGCATGCCCTGGCTCGGCACGTTCCACTCCATCTCCGCCAAGATCCTGCGCCGCCACGCGGGGCTCGTCGACCTGACGAGCGACTTCACCATTCTCGGCATGGACGACCAGCTGCGGCTCCTCAAGCAGGTGATCGGGGCCGACGGCGACATCGACGAGAAGCGCTGGCCCGCCCGCCAGCTCGCCGGCGTCATCGACGACTGGAAGAACCGCGGCCTCGAGCCCCACCGCGTTCCGAAGGGCGAGGCCGCCGCCTTCGCCTTCGGCAAGGGCATCGCGCTCTACGAGCAGTATCAGGAGCGGCTGAAGACCCTCAACGCCGCCGATTTCGGCGACCTGCTCCTGGAGGCGCTGCGCCTCTTCCGCGAGCACCCGGACGTGCTGGAGCAGTACCAGGAGCGCTTCCGCTACATGCTGGTGGACGAGTACCAGGACACCAACGTCGCGCAGTATCTCTGGCTGCGGCTCTTGGCCCAGAAGCGCGCCAACCTCGCCTGCGTCGGCGACGACGACCAGTCGATCTACGGCTGGCGCGGGGCGGAGGTCGACAACATCCTGCGCTTCGAGCACGACTTCCCCGGCGCCACGGTCGTGCGGCTCGAGCGCAACTATCGCTCGACGGGACACATCCTGAAGGCGGCCTCGCATCTCATTGCCTACAATCAGGGGCGGCTCGGCAAGACGCTTCGGACCGACGACGAGCCCGGCGAGAAGGTGATCCTCACCGGCGCCTGGGACTCCGAGGAGGAGGCGCGGCTCATCGGCGAGGAGATCGAGAGTCTGCACGGCAAGGGGCATTCCCTGTCGCAGATGGCCGTGCTGGTGCGCATCTCCGCGCAGATGCGCGAGATCGAGGACCGTTTCGTCCAGCTCGGCCTGCCCTACCGCGTCATCGGCGGCCCGCGCTTCTACGAGCGCGCGGAGATCCGCGACGCGCTCGCGTACCTGCGCCTCGTCGCCCAGCCGGCGGACGATCTCGCCTTCGAGCGGATCATAAACACGCCCAAGCGCGGCCTGGGCGACGCGACGGTCCAGCTCCTGCACAACCACGCCCGCGCCGCGCGCATGCCGCTGTTGCAGGCGGCGCGCTTCCTCGTCGAGACCGACGAGCTCAAGCCGAAACCCCGCGCCACGATCCGCGAGTTCGTCCGCCAGATCGACGAATGGGCGCGCGCCATCGACGCGCTGCCGCACGCGGAGCTGGCCCGACGCGTGCTCGACGAGAGCGGCTACACCGAGATGTGGCAGCGCGACAAGTCGGCGGACGCGCACGGGCGGCTCGAGAACCTCAAGGAGCTCGTGCGCTCCATGGAGGACTTCCCCGACCTCGCCGCCTTCCTCGAGCACGTCTCGCTCGTCATGGACGTCAACGACGGCGACACCCAGGACAAGGTGTCGCTGATGACACTGCATGCGGCGAAGGGGCTCGAGTTCGACACGGTGTTCCTGCCCGGCTGGGAGGAGGGCCTCTTCCCCTCGCAGCGCGCGCTCGACGAGAGCGGCCAGGCCGGGCTCGAGGAGGAGCGGCGCCTCGCGCACGTGGGCCTCACCCGCGCGCGGCGGCGGCTGATGATCTGGTTCGCCGCCAACCGCCGCATCCACGGGATGTGGAACGCGACCGCACCCTCGCGCTTCATCGACGAGTTGCCCGAGGGCTCGGTGGACGTCCGTGAGGCGCCCGCGCAGTTCTCCGGCGGCGGCTACGGGGGCTCGCGTTTCGACCAGATCGCGCCCTTCGGTTCGACCTATTCCACCCCCGGCTGGCAGCGGGCGCAGGCGAACACGCGGGCACAAGCCGAGTTCGGCGGCTCCGGCTACGGGCAGCCCCCCGGGCGCGGCCGCGGTGGCTTCTCGGAGGCGCGCCGCGGGCCGCTCGTGATCGAGGGCGAGCTCGTGGCGAAGTCGACGGGCGCCACCTCGGCCTACGAGGTGGGCACCCGCGTCTTCCACGTGAAGTTCGGCCCCGGCTCGGTGGCCGCCGTCGACGGCAACAAACTCACGGTCGATTTCGACAAGGCGGGCCGCAAGATGGTGCTGGATTCCTTCGTCGAGCCGACGTGAGGCGTCGCGGGGGCGGCGACGACCCCGCCCTCACCCGATCCCGAGCATCAGCCCGATGTTCTGCACGGCGGCGCCGGACGCCCCCTTGCCGAGATTGTCGAGGCGCGCGACGAGGAGCGCGTGGCGCATCGCCTCGTTGGCGAAGACGCGCAGTTCCAGCGCGTCGGTGCCGTTGAGCCCCTCCGGCTCGAGCCGCGTCTCGCCGGTCGTCGCGACGACGGTCACGAGGCCGCCCTTCGGGTAGTAGCCGGCGAGCACCGCCTCTAGGTCGGCCGCCTTCGGCGCGCCGGGGAGCGCGTCGAGGTGCAGCGGGATCGAGACCAGCATGCCCTGCCGGAAGCTTCCGACGGACGGGACGAAGATCGGCCGGCGCGCGAGACCCGAGTAGCCCTGCACCTCCGGCACGTGCTTGTGCTCGAGCGTCAGCCCGTAGAGTTCGAAGGCGGGCGCGGCGCCGGCCTCCCAGGCCTCGATCATCTGCCGCCCGCCGCCGGAATAGCCGGAGACGGCGTTGATCGTCACGGGGAAGTCCCGCGGCACGAGCCCCGCCTCGACCAGCGGGCGCAGGAGCGCGATGGCTCCCGTCGGGTAGCAGCCGGGGTTGGAGACCCGCCGCGCCGACGCGATCGCGGCGGCCTGGCCCGGCGCCATCTCGGCGAAGCCGTAGGTCCAGGCGGGGTCGACGCGGAACGCGGTCGAGGCGTCGAGGATCTTGGGTGCGTCCGCCCCGAGTTCGGACGCGAGCGCGACGGATTCCTTCGCCGCCGCGTCGGGCAGGCAGAGCACGACGAGGTCGACCGACGCCATCATGTCGCGCCGCGCGGCGGGGTCCTTGCGCAGGGCCGGATCGATGGAGCGGACCTCGATGCCGGGCACGCGCGCGAGCTTCTCGCGGATCTCGAGCCCGGTCGTTCCGGCTTCGCCGTCGATGAAGAGCGTGGGTGCGGGCATGGCGGTGGTCCCGTGACGGTGGTCGATGAGCGGAGGGGTGGAGACACGAAAAAGGCCGCGCAGGGGGCGCGGCCTCGCGGGCGTCGGCACGGCGGATGCGCGCGCCTATCGCCGCAGCGAGGCGGTGAGCGAACGTCGGGCGCGGGCGCGGATCGTGATCATGCCGCTTCAATGCGCCGCGACGGCGCGCCTGTCAACCATGGCGGAACCCCGCCCGCGAGGCCCCGTTCCGTTCGCCGAGAGAAATCCGCGAGAAGGAGTCCGCGCATGTCGGGGACCGCGAAGAAGACCGATCCGAAGCTCTGGGAGAAGGTGAAGACGGACGTCACCAAGTCCGGCAAGGGCGGGCGCCCGGGCCAATGGTCGGCGCGCAAGGCGCAGATGGCCACGCGAGAATACAAGTCCCGCGGCGGGGCTTACGAGGGGACGAAGTCCTCCGACAACCATCTCCAGCAGTGGACGAACGAGGACTGGGGCACGAAGTCGGGCGGGAAGAGCGAGGACACGGGCGAACGTTATCTGCCCGAGAAGGCGCGAGAGAGCCTCTCCGACGAGGACTACGCGCGCACGAGTCGCAAGAAGCGCGCGGACACGCGCCGCGGCAAGCAGCATTCCAACCAGCCCGAGGACGTGGCGAAGAAGACCGCTCGGCACCGCGACGGCGGCCGGTCCGGCGCCGAGCCGACCAAGGCGGAGCTGTACGAGAAGGCGAAGAAGCAGGACGTGCCGGGGCGCTCGACGATGTCCAAGGCACAGCTGGCGAAGGCGGTGGGCTGAGGCGGCGAGCCCTCGGCGCTCGCCCCTCCCCCCGACGGCGCGGTGGGGCGCGCCTCAGGTCACCTCCTGCCGCCCCGGCCCACGCGGGAGCGCCAACGTCACGGCGAAGCAGATCGCCAGCATCACCGCCGAGCCGAGGAGGCAGGCGAGGATGCCGCCCGCCTGGTAGAGCAGCCCGGACAGGAGTGTTCCCGTGAAGCGGCCCGCGGCGTTCGCCGCATAGTAGAAGCCCACGTCCTCCGCCGCCTTCTCCGAGCCGGCATAGGCGAGGATCAGGTAGGAGTGGACTGAGGAGTTCACCGCGAAGGCGAACCCGAAGATGCCGAGCCCGGCGACCAGGACGAGGTCGGGCCGGCCGACGTCCGCGGCGATCGCCGCCGCGATCAGCGCCGGGACCGCGGCGAGCGCGAAGGACCAGGCCCGCGCCCCGAGGACCTCGGCGCTCAGCCCGTCGGGGCTGCGCTTCACGAAGGCGGGCGCCGCCGCCTGCACCGCGCCGTAGCCGATCGTCCAGGCGGCGAGGAAGCCGCCGACCATCGTGAAGGTCCAGCCGTTCGCGTAGAGGAACACCGGCACGCCGACGACGAACCAGACGTCGCGCGCCCCGAACAGCGCCACGCGGGCGGCCGCGAGCAGGTTGACGCCCCGCGACTTGGCGAACAGCTCCTTCGCGCTCTTCGACGCCTTGGCCTTCCCCATGTCCCGCGGCAGCGCCAGGAAGACGCTCGCGAGCACGAGGGCGAGCGCGCCCGCCATGACCCACAGCGCCTGCGAGAAGCCGAGCGTCTGCAGCAGCACGCCGCCGAGGAAGAAGCCGAAGCCCTTCATCGCGTTCTTCGAGCCGGTGAAGAACGCGACCCAGCGGAACAGCCGGCTCTCGCCGGCGTCCTTGCGCGCCTGCGCCTCCGCCACCTTGATGGCGCTCTTCGAGGCGGTCTTCGTCAGGTCCTTGGCGACGCCGCAGACGCCCTGCGCGACGACGACCCAGGCGACCGAGAGCGCCGCCGCCCAGTCCGGCGAGACGGCGGAGAGCACGAGGAAGCCCGCGATCTGCGTCGCGAGCCCCGTCATCAGCATGCGGGTGATGCCGAAGCGGGTGGCGAGCCAGCCGCCGATCATGTTCGCGCCGATCCCCGCCGCCTCGTAGAGCAGGAACAGGAAGGCGAGCGTGAAGGGCGAGTAGCCGAGCTGGAAGAAGTACAGGAGCACCAGCATGCGCAGCGCGCCGTCGGTGAGCGTGAAGCCCCAGTAGCTCGCGGTGACGATGGCGTAGTTGCGCGCGCCGGCGGTCATGTCAGATCCCCGTCTTCGCCATGTGGGTGACGAGGTCGACCATGCGGCAGGCGTAGCCCATCTCGTTGTCGTACCAGGCGTAGACCTTCAGCAGCGTGCCGTCCGTCACCATGGTCGAGGGCGCGTCGACGATCGAGGAGCGGGTGTCCCGCGCGTAGTCGGCGGAGACGAGGGGGCGCTCCTCGTAGCCGAGGATACCCGCGAGCGGCCCCGCCGCGGCCTGCGCGAAGAGGCGGTTCACCTCCTCCGGCGTGGTCTCGCGGGCGAGCTCGAAGACGCAATCCGTCAGCGAGGCGTTCAGTACCGGCGCGCGGACGGCGTGGCCGTTCAGCTTGCCCTTCAGCTCGGGATAGATCAGCGCGATGGCGGTCGCGCTCCCCGTCGTCGTCGGCTGCAGCGAGAGCATGGCCGAGCGGGCCCGGCGCAGGTCCTCGTGCACCGCGTCGGTGACGACGTTGGTGTTGGTCGGATCATGGATCGTCGTGATCTGGCCGTGCCGTATGCCGATCGCCTCGTGCACCACCTTCACCACCGGAGCCAGGCAGTTCGTGGTGCACGAGGCCGCCGTCACGATCGGGTGGCGCGCGGGATCGTAGAGGTGCTCGTTCACGCCGACGACGACGTTGAGCACGCTGGGGTCCTTCACCGGCGCGGCGACGACGACGCGCTTGGCGCCGCGCGCGAGATGGCCCTCGAGCACGTCTGGCGTCAGGAACTTGCCCGTCGCCTCGATCACGACGTCGACGCCGAGATCGCCCCAGGGGATGTCGCCGGGCGCGCGGTGCTGCGAGAACGCGATCGAGGCGTCGCCGATCCGGATCGTACCTTCCGCCTCGGCCCGGATCGACGCGCGCCAGCGACCCTGCACCGAGTCGAACTCGATCAGGTGCGCGAGCGCCGCCGCCGAGCCCTTGAGCTCGTTGACGGCGACGACGTCGAGCCGGTTGCCGCGGCGCGGATCGTCGTCGGGCCGCTCGGCGCCGCCGAGCGCGGCGCGCAGCGCGAGCCTGCCGATGCGGCCGAGGCCGTTGATTCCGACGCGCAGGGTCATGGCAGATGTCCTTCGAAGGTCAGGGATCGTTCGAGGCGGCCTCGGCCGGCCGGCGTACGGCGCCGCGCTCGTACCAACCGCGCGAGCGGTTCACGATGGCGACGAGCGAGAGCATCACGGGCACCTCGATGAGCACGCCCACGACGGTCGCCAGCGCCGCGCCCGAGGAGAAGCCGAAGAGCGCGATGGCGGTCGCGACCGCGAGCTCGAAGAAGTTCGAGGCGCCGATCAGCGCCGAGGGGCCGGCCACCGCGTGGCTCTCGCCGAGCACGCGGTTGAGCAGGTAGCCGAGGCCGAAGGTCAGGTAGGCCTGCAGGAAGATCGGCACGGCGAGCAGCAGGATGACGAGCGGCTGCTCCACGATCTGCTCGCCCTGGTAGCCGAACAGCAGCACGAGGGTCGCCAGCAGCGCGACGAGCGAGACCGGCTGGAGCCGCGCCAGCAAAGCCTCGAGCGCCGCGGTGCCTCCCCGCGCGAGGAGCCGCCGGCGCACGAGCCAGGCCGCGATCACCGGCACGACGATGTAGATCACCACCGAGAGGAACAGCGTCTCCCACGGCACCACGATCGCCGAGAGCCCGAGCAGCAGCGCCACGATCGGCGCGAAGGCGAAGACCATCACGACGTCGTTGAGCGCCACCTGCGTGATCGTGAAGCGCGGCTCGCCCCGGCACAGGTTCGACCAGACGAAGACCATCGCCGTGCAGGGCGCGGCGCCGAGCAGGATGAGCCCCGCGATGTAGCTCTCGATCTGCGCCTCGGGGAGCAGCGGCCGGAACAGCCAGCCGATGAAGATCCAGCCCAGCACCGCCATCGAGAACGGCTTGATCGCCCAGTTCACGAAGAGCGTCACGCCGATGCCGCGCCATTGCCGCGTCACCTCGCCCAGCGCGCCGAAGTCGATCTTCACCAGCATGGGGAAGATCATCAGCCAGACCAGCGCCGCCACCGGCAGGTTGACCCGAGCCACCTCGATCGCCGCGAGACCCTGGAACAGCTCGGGGACGATGCGCCCCAGAGCCACGCCGACGACGATGCACAGGGCGACCCAGAGCGTGAGCCAGCGCTCGAACACGGACATGATCAGGCGCTCTCGCGCTGGAACGGGACGACGGCGCCGGTCGATGCGCCCCCGAGCGTGCCGATCTCGTCGAGCTTCCTCGACAGGGCGAGCCGGTCGAGGCTCGCGATCGGCAGGCTCATGAACACGCCGATGCGGTTCTTCAGGTAGCGGAAGGCCTGGCCGAAGGCGCGCTCGCGCTCGAAGGGCGTGCCCTCGATCGCCGCGGGGTCCTCGATGCCCCAATGCGCCGTCATCGGCTGGCCCGGCCAGACCGGGCAGGCCTCGCCGGCGGCGGCGTCGCAGACGGTGAAGACGAAATCGAGCTGCGGCGCGCCGGGATCGGCGAATTCGGACCAGGACTTCGAGCGCAGGTTCTCGGTGGGCATGTCGAAGGCCGCGAGCACCTTCAGCGCCAGCGGGTCGACGGCGCCCTTGGGCCGGGAGCCCGCGGAGAAGGCGCAAAAGCGCCCTCCGCCCTCCTTGCGCAGGAGGCTCTCGGCCATGATCGAGCGGGCGCTGTTGCCCGAGCAGAGGAAGAGCACGTTGTAGACGCGGTCCGGCATCGTGGCGGGCATGGGCAGGCTCCCCAGGATCGGCGCGCAGACCTCCGGGCGCCCCCCGCAGCACTCCTCCAGGAGGAAGCGCACGAGATCCGTCAGGCTGTCCAGCCGCGCCCGATAGACGATCGAGCGGCTCTCGCGCCGGCCCGCGACGAGGCCGGCGCGCTCGAGATGCGACAGGTGGAACGACAGGCTCGAGGACGACACGCCCACCGCCTCGCCGATGGCGCCGGCGGCCATGCCCGCCTCTCCCGCCCGCACGAGCAGCCTCAGCACGCGCAGCCGCGTTTCCTGTGACAGCGCCGAGAAGGCGGAGAGCGCGTCGCGTTCGAGCACGATTCCATATCTCCATATCTCTCGAAATCTCGTATCATATGTGCCGGCGCCTGTCGAGTCTCGACGGCCCGCGCCGGGCGGGATACGTGGTGACGGCCCGCAGCGCCCTGCGTGGCGAGGCGCGTCTTCGCGGAGGACGGCGGTGATGGACATCTTCGAGGCGTCCGAGCGCCTGATGGCGATGGACGATGCGGCCTGGGAGCGGCACGCGCACCCCGCGAGCGTCTACACGCGCATGCTGCTGGGCCTGCCGCTCCTCGTCGCGGCGATCTGGTCGCGGACCTGGATCGGGTGGTGGGCGCTCGCGGCGGTCGCGGCGGTGGCGGCGTTCACCTGGGCGAACACGCGCATGACGCCGCGCCCGGCCTCCACCGACAATTGGGCATCGAAGGCGACGTTCGGCGAGCGCGTGCTGCTCGCCCGCGACGCGGTACCGATCCCGGCCCATCATCGGGTCATGGCGAACCGGCTGACGGCTCTGGCCGCCGCGGGCGTGCCGTTCCTCGCCTGGGGGCTGTGGGCGCTCGACCCGTGGCCGACCGCGTTCGGCATGGCCCTCGTCTACGCCGGCAAGCTCTGGTTCCTCGACCGGATGGTGTGGCTCTACGACGACATGCGCCGTGTCGAGCCACGATACGAGGCCTGGCTGCGCCGCCCCGTCAGTGACGGTGGATGACGGCGCGCGGGGTCGCGCGGCCCGACGGCCCGCGTCCGCGCCGCCCGCCCGCGGCGTAGACGAGCGCCGCGATCCCGGCCCCTGCCGCCACCGCGGCGGCGGTGGCGAGACCCGGGTGCATCATCGCCTGGGTATAGGCGGAGGTCTTCAGCGTGAACGGATACGCGCTGCGCTCGGCCCCGTCGCGCCCGGGCCGGTAGAGGCTCGTGTCGTGGCGCGGCCCAGCCGGGCGGTCCGACTGCTGGAGACCCGGCATGATGCGGCCCATCAGCCGGTCGGCCGCGCGCGGCGCGAGGCTCGCGCCCCATGCGATCAGCCGCCCGCCGCCACCGACGACGAGATCGCGCACGTCGTGGGTGCAAGCGTGGAGGATGGCCCGCGCCACCGTCTCCGGCTCGTAGACCGGGGGCGGGTTCTGCGGCGCGTGGTCGAGGTAGTTCTTCGCGTGCTCCTTGTAGGGCGTGTTGATCGCGGACGGCTTGATCAGCGTGATGGAGACCCGTGCGTCGGTAGCGTCCATCTCCGACCGCAGCGCCTCGGTGAAGCCGCGCACCGCGGCTTTGGAGGCGGAATACGGCCCCTGCAGCGGGATCGCCCGGTCGCCGAGCACGGAGCCGACGTTGACGATCTTGCCCCCGCCCCGGGCGCGGAAATGCGCCACCGCCACGCGGCAGCCGTAGACGGTGCCCCAGAAGTTCGTGTCGAACAGACGGCGCATGTCCTGCGTCTCGACCTCGTCGATACGCCCGTAGATCGCAACGCCCGCGTTGTTGATCCAGGTGTCGAACCCGCCGTAGGTGCGGACCGCCTGGTCGCCGATGCGCATGACGTCGCGCTCCTCGCCGACGTCGGCGACGCAGGTCGCGACCCGCGTGCCGCCCTCGCGCAGCTCGCGAGCGACACCCTCGAGCGCGTCCACGTTGCGCGCGGCGAGCACCAGGCTCGCACCCTCCGCGGCCAGCCGGCGCGCGGTGACGAGTCCGATGCCGCTCGTGGCGCCGGTGAGGACGATGACCTGCTCGTTCAGGGGCTTCAGCCGCGCCATGATGGTGCTCCCGTTCGTCTCTCGCGATGAGGCGACGGGAACGGAGCGCGGCGCCGGGGGTTCCGCCGGCCGCCGTGGCGCCTCAGCGATGCGCTGGCGCGAAGCCGGCGGCGCGGGCCTCCGCCTCGCTACAGAACCAGCGCTCGCCGCTGGCCTCGTCGATGCGGGTCTCGGCGAAGCTCGGGCTCGCCGGCGTGTGGTAGAGCCGCCGGCCGGAGCGGCTGATGTTCCCCTTGATCGTGCAGCCGTTCGGCCCCACGAGCACGGTCGAGCCCGTGCGCTGCGCCGCGCGGTGCTCCCACGGCGCGAGCGCTCGCCCGGCGAAGACCCCGCGCCGGTCCCGGCGTGCCGCGCGCTCCTGCGCGACGTATCGCTCGCTGAATTCCCGGTAGGCGAAGGCGAAGCCCTCCTCCACCATCGTGCCGTTCAGGTCGAGCCCGCCCACGCGGCAGATCGCGACGATGCGCTCGTATCGATCGCGGTCGCGTTCCTCGCAGGCGACGACGCGCCCCTCGGCGAGCTGCGCGAGCCGCCCTGCGGCGAAATCCCCACACGGCCAAGGGCGCCCGCGCGCGTCCGTACAGGTCTGATCGCCCTCCGGCGCGTCGATTCCGAAGAGGCGGATGCGCAGGTCGGGCGCACGCCCCTCCCGGGCCAGCACGATCGTGTCCCCGTCGACGACGCGGGCGATCCCGCGATGGACGTCACCGTCGGCGGCGCCGGCAGGTGCGGCGGCGAGGAGCATCAGGGCGAGGACGCCGAGAATCGGCGGGAGAGCGGGGCAACGCATCCCCCGATATCAGGGGATGGCACGGCGCGATACAACTTGAAAACTCGCAGACGACACTACTCTCGATGGCTTCGGAGCGTTTTCATCGCATGGGCACGCGCGTGACGCGGCGGCCGCGACGAAGCTTCACTATCCGCGGTGATGTCGCGTGGCCGCGATAACGTAGGGTTAACCATATTCGTCCAGCGTTCCCGTGCACGACACAGGACCGCGACGGCATGATCACCAAGCGCATCTTCGGGCTGCTCCTCGTCGCTCCAATCCTCGCCGGGTGCGGAACCGCCGACCGCGAGCTCCTGCGCACGTCCGACACGGTGCGCAACCCCTTCCTGGCTCAGCTCTACCGCTGGAGCCATCCCCTCCCGGAGGCCGAGCTCGCACGCGCTCCGGCGCCCGCGCCGCCGCCCGCAATGTCCGTGCCTCCGGCTGCTCCGACGTCCGTCAGGATCGAGGCGCCGCGCACGACGCCGCCACCCGGACGGGGCACGCCAGCGGATGAACCCGCCGCCGCGCCGGAGGAGCCGTCGGCGCGGCCGAGCATCCTCGTTCAGCCGGGAGCGCAGGTGCGCGTCACGCACTCGGATGCCACGCCCGAAGCCGCGACGCCCGACGCCACGGCCGCGACGCCGGGAGCCGAGGCGGCGCGCGCGGCCGCAGCCGGTCCCAGGCCGCCACCCGCCGCTCGGCAGCCGGCGGCCACGCACGACGCCGACGCCACGCGCGACGATTCGACCGGCACGCGGCTGCGGCGGATCGAGGGGCGCGGCTGGGAGGTCCTGTAGGCCGGCGGGCCGACGCGCCCCGCCGGCCCGACGCCGTTCCGCGCGTGTTAACCGCCCGTCGCGTCGGTAGGGACGGTTCACGCGAACCCGAGACGATCGTCGCCGCCCGCCCTCCGCCGGTCGACGACTGCGGCGATCGCACGCATACTGCGGCACATCGGGTCGCCGACGAGACCGAAGGTCAGGATGAAGCGCGCGCGCGGGACCATCAAGGGTCGGATCGGGCTGCTCCTGTACTGGACCGGCCTCGCATGCACGGTCGCTTTCCTCGTGCTGGCCTCGACGGCGCTCATCGGCGCTGCAGACATGGGTGCCGGGCTCGTTCTCGGAGGGCTCGCCGTCGGCTCCTATCAATTCGCCCGTATCGCCCTGCGGCTGAGGGAGGACGAACCCTGACCGGCCCGTCGCGGGCGTGCGCGCGCTCCAGCGGCCCGCGGAACGTGGCGACCCCGGCAGGGCTCGAACCTGCGACCTAGTGCTTAGAAGACCCTCCAGAGGCCCTATCAGACCCCCTCATCACACTGCATCCCCGATCATCGATCCCTTGACACGCCGAGCGTTCCGGCGCATTTGAGGGGACACGATGCCATCACGGGGTAACGCGAGAAATCACCCTCGCGTGTTACCCCGGGCGTTACCCCGGGGGCCGACTCCATGGCGACGACCACCACGACGAAGCGGACGCGCACCCTCACCGACGCGGCCGTTGCCGCGGCGAAGCCGAAGAACGGCGAGCGCACCGAGATCCCCGCCGGCGGCGGGCTCTATCTCGTAGTGGGCAAGTCCGGCGCCAAGAGCTGGGCCTACCGCTACCGCATGGGCGGGAAGCCCCGGAAGTGGACCCTTCCGAAGAGCTATCCCGAGATCGGCCTGCGCGCCGCCCGCGCCATGGCGAACGAAGCCGCGGCGAAGGTCGAGCGCGGGATCGATCCCGCCGGCGAGCGGGCCGAAGAGCGCGCCGCCGAGCGCGCGGACCGCTTCCGGTTCTCGACCGTGGCGGGGGAGTACCTCGACCGCGTCGTGCGCCCGCGGATGCGCACCGCCGACGTCGTGGCGCGCTACCTCACGGCCGGCGACGTCGGCGCGGCATGGGGCGCGCGGGACGTGCGCACGATCACCCGGCGGGACGTCCGCGACCTTCTCGACGGGGTTGTGAGCCGCGGCGCCCCGATCATGGCGAATCGGCTCCTGGACCGCATGAAGCCGTTCTTCGCGTGGTGCGTCGAGCGCGAGATCATCCCCGCGTCGCCCGCGGCCGGCATCTCCAAGCCGAGCGCCGAGACGTCCCGTGATCGGGTCCTCACCGACGCCGAGCTGCGCGCGATCTACCGGGCCGCCGAGCACGTCGGGTACCCGTTCGGGCGCGCGGTCCAGATGCTCATCCTCACCGGTCAACGCCGCTCCGAAGTGCTCGAGGCGCGATGGTCCGAATTCGATCTCGACGCGGGGACCTGGACCATCCCGCGCGAGCGCAGCAAGACGGACCGGGCGCATGTCGTGCACCTGTCGGCGCCGGCGCTGGAGATCCTGCGCGGTCTTCCGCGGATCGCCGCGGAAGGCGAGACGCGCGCCGTCTACCTGTTCACGACGACGGGCGCCTCCCCCTTCTCTGGCGTCACGAAGGCCCTCGCGCGGCTCGAGGAAGCCGCGGGCGACTTCATGCCCGATGGGGAGGCCCTGGCACCGTGGCGGCTCCACGACCTGCGCAGGACCTTCGCCAGCGGGTGCGCCCGGCTCGGCGTCCCCGTGCACGTGACCGAGAAGGCCCTCAACCACACCGGCGGGAGCATGGGCGGCATCGTCGCCGTCTACCAGCGGCACGCCTTCCTCGACGAGCGCCGGGACGCGCTCGAGACGTGGGGCCGGTTCGTCGCCGGTCTGGTGGGCGATCGGCCGGCGGGGAACGTGGTCGAGCTGCGGAGGGCCGGGGCGTGAGCGACGACAGCCTGAGCGACTTCATTGGCGAATGGGATAGCGAGGAAGAGGCCGCGGGCATCCCGATCCGCTTCCCGGGCTACACCGAATCGGAGTGGGCAGAGATCGAAGCCGCTGTGCGGGCGATCCGCGCCGATGGGCTGTTGCCTAGCAGCGTTCGGCTCAGCGTAATGCTTACAACCGTCTATGAGATCGGCTATGATCCGCGAATATCACTAGAGATTTGCTCGTCTCTCGAAGACGAAATGTTGCAGATATACAATACAATTAAAAATCTGGATGATCTGTTACGGCCGAGAATAGATGAAGGCGATTTCTGCGAAGGGCGATGGGATCGCGATCCATTCGGCGCCTATTACGAGAAGGCCCGACCTTTTCTTGTTGCGGCTGCTCATCTCGCCGTCAAGGAAGGCTCGCGGCACGCTGACGCGTTCGACAGAGCCAAGGTCGCCATCATGCGATCGTCGAACCGAAAGAACTGGTTTCGTAAATCGTTTTTTCATCGCGTTGCACGCCGATGGGAAACATTCGGCGGCGTCGTGAGGCAGTCGCGCGAGTATAGACGCTTCTTCGAAGCCGTTGTACGGCCGATGTACTACTCAGATTTCGGAAAGCGCCACGGCCTGGACGGCTGGCCGGATGCGGTCTGGCCCGATGGGAACCCGATCTTTCGTGAGCACGCCCGCGCGTACATGAGGATGCGCGGGACGAAGCCGAGCCGCGGGCCGGCATCGGCCGAAACGTCGGATAGGAGTCCGGGCGACCCGCCCAAATCCACATAGCCGGGCCTCACGTCCACGCGCCACCTTGCTCGCGAGTTCAACACGCCACGCGAGCAAGCACATGACGAACCCCAGCCCCGCCGACCCGAACGGCTTCATCGGCCTCGCCAAGGTCAAGGCCCGGTACGACATCTCGGATGCCACGGTCGACCGGCGCGTGAAGCGCGGCGACCTCCCGGCGCCGGTCTACTTCGGCCGGTTCCGCTACTGGCGTCTCGCCGATCTCGACCGCCTCGACGCCGCGAAGGCCGCGGCCCCGGCGCCCGCCCCGATCGGCGCCGCGGCAGCCGCCCGGCACCGCGCCGGCGCGACGGCGGGGGCCTGAGATGGCACCCCGTCGCCCCCTCCCCTCTCCCGAGATCGGCACGGCCTTCGAAGCCGGCACCACGTGCGTCTACGCCGGCACGACCCGGCTCGGGACCATCATCCCGAGAGGGCGCCGCCTGGAGTGCTTCACGGCCTCCGGCGAGTACCTGGCCAGCTTCGGCGAGAAGGAGCGCCGCGCAGCCGTCGAGGCCGTGCACCGGGCCGCGCAGCGTGAGGGAGCGCCGTCGTGACGGACGACCTCCCCCCGCTCCCCCTGTGGCGCGTCGCCGATGCGCAGGCCCGCCGCGCCGGCCTGGAGCCCGTGCCGAGCCCCACCGCGGCCCCGGCACCGAAGAAGGCCCGCGCCCCTCGACGGAAGCGCCCGGCGCCGGCATGGTCCGCGAGCGTCCACGTCTTCCCGATCGCGCGGCGTCGGGACTTCGTCGCGCGTCACGCGGCCCGCATGGCGGAGCTGTCGCCACGCGCAGCCGAGAAGCATCTCGAGACCCAGATGCGCATCCAGCGCGAGACCATGCAGCGCCGCGGCGTCGCTCCCGATGTGATCGATCGCGAACTCGCCAGCATGGCCGGCGCGATCCGTGCGGCCCTCATCGGCATCGGCGGCTCGGAAGGCGGCGCCGCATGACGAAGAGACGCGAGAAGCAACTCGACGGTCCGTGGGTCGCGCACTCGCTGGAGATGCGGGAGTCCCCGGCTTGGCACGCGCTCACCGACAACGCCCGCCGCGTCCTCGACCGCATGGAAGTCGAGCACATGAGCCAGGGCGCCGTCGAGAACGGTCGGCTCATCTGCACCTACGACCAACTCGAGGCAGCCGGCATCCGGCGGAAGTCGATCGCTCTCGCTGTGCGACAGTGCATCGCGCTCGGCTTCGTCGAGATCACCGAAGCCGGCGGCCGATCGATCTCCGGCCTTCGACGCCCCACGCGCTACAGGCTCACCTACGTCATCAACCGCAGGCGTCCCGGCGAGCTGCGAGCCGCGGTCCCCACCCACGAGTGGCGCAAGATCGCGAGCCGCAACGAAGCCGAAGCCGCGCTCGCTTCGGTGCTCCACGAGAGGAACCACGGCACCCAACCGGTCCGGCGAAACCAGAATACCGGGGGCGGTAGCGCCACCAGGACCGGGGGCGGTAGCGCCCCTGGTGAGGCGCCATCCCCGGGGGCGGTAGCGCCCCTACAGGCCCGGGGGCGATAATGCCCCTGCTATCTATATCTCGCTCCACGCCAGCCGACCGGACGGGACCGACACACGACGTGTCCGGGAGCGGGCGCCTCAGCGCGCCCGCGCCTCTCTCGACCCGTACCGGAAGCAGGTTCCGCAGGGCGTACCGGAAAGAGGTTCCGAACGGGTGGAAGGACGTTCCGGTAGGGGGCGCCCCCGTCCCCACACCCCTTCCACGCTCTCATCGACGCAAGACCATCGCGACCTTGCCAAGTATGAGCTTGCAAGAATGCACGAACACCAGCGTATGCGGGAAGACGGATCGCATGTGCGGCGCGCATCGGCTCCGGCACGCCCTTTGCCGCGGCGGGACGATCACGGTGGACCCTGTGCTTTGCAGGCACGGACACGATACGATCAACACCTTGCTGCGCATGGGCTTGTGGCCCTCACGCACGCCGGGGGTAACGCCACAGGGTAACGAGAGAGGCCGGAATCCATGATCGAAGAGCACACCGACCACGGCGGGGACGCGTCCGCGACGTCACCCGGAAGCGCCGCGGGTGGCAAGCGGAAGCGGACGAAGCGCAATCGGCGGGTCCCGATCGATCGCCGAACCCGGGCGGCTCGCCGTCTCGCCGAGCTGGAGGCCGCGTACCTCGCGCCTCTCGGCGACGACGTGACGGAGGGCGACCGGACACAGGCGCGCCTCGCCGCAACGCTCGCGGTGCAGGTCGAGCGCATGCGCGAGCGCGTCGCCCGGGGGGAGGACGTGGACGGTGAGGAAGCCACCCGGCTCGCGAACGCCACGCAACGGGCTCTCGCGCCGCTCCAGCGCCGGGTGAAGGCGAAGGCGAAGGGATCGAAGATGGCCGGCCTCACGGCTCGCCAGCGGCTCGAGGCGCGGCGCAACGGAGGTGAGGCATGACGACGATCTCAGAGGCGATGACGGCGCCGGACGTGTTCGGGCCGGTGCTCCGCGTCACCCGGCAGGGCGTTCAGAAGGCCATCGGCGAGTTGAAGGACGGCGGGCATCTCGTCATCGATCCGTCGCCGGGGCGCGGCCGATCGAACCGCTACTTCCTCCGAACGAAGCTGCGCGCCGTGCCCGGCTCGACGCTCGACGCGTCGGCGCTCTTCGGCAAGCCCGTCCCGCCGCGGGCCTGGCACGTCGACGGGCTCATTCCCAGCGGCACTGTGACCATCGTCAACGGCGACGGGGGAACCGGCAAGAGCCTCATCGCGAAGCAGCTGGGCGCCGCGACGATCCTCGCGCGCCCGTGGCTGGGCAGGCCATGCGTCGGCGGCCGTGTGCTCTACCTCTCGGCCGAAGACGATCGGGACGAAATCCACCGCCGGCTTGTCGACATCGCCAGGGCCGAAGACGTGAGCCTCGCGGATCTCGACGGTTTCGTGATCGCGCCTCTCGCGGGTGAGGATGCCGTGCTCGCTGCGCCGGACGGACGCAACGGGCTCATCAAGGAAACGCCCCTGTGGCGTGGGCTGCGGTTTCAAGCCGTGACGCTCGAGCCTGCACTGATCATCCTCGACAACAGCGCCGACGTCTTCGGGGGAGACGAGAACAACCGCGCACAGGTGCGGCAGTTCGTCGGCATGCTGCGCGGCCTCGCGATCGAGACCGGCGCCGCGATCGTCCTCCTATCGCATCCGTCCGTCGCCGGCATCGCGAGCGGGTCGGGCACGTCCGGCTCGACGGCCTGGAGCAATTCCGTCCGCTCCCGCCTCTACCTCAAGCGCGTGACCACGAACGAAGGCGGCTCGACCCTCGAGCCCGATCCCGACTTGCGCACGCTCTCGACCATGAAGGCGAACTACGGCCGCACCGGAGAGACGATCCCGCTCCGATGGCGAGACGGGGTGTTCGTCGCCGAAGAGACCGCGACGCCCTCGACCCTGGACCGGATGACACTCGCCGCCCGTGCCGAGCGCGTCTTCCTCGACCTGGTAGACGCCTACGATCGCGAGGGCCGCACCGTCTCGCCGAGCCCGAGCGCGTCCTACGCTCCCGCGCAGTTCGTGCGCGATCCTCGCGCCAACGGCATTCCGAAAGGCGCGCTCATCGCCGCCATGAATGCCCTCTTCGCCGCGGGCATCCTCACCGTCGCTGAGACGGGACCGCCTTCGAAGCGCCGTCACCGCATCGTGCGCGCTACCAATCCGGAGGCGTAACGATGGCTTCCAACGCCCTTCCAACGTCAGCAGAGGTTGCGTTCCAACGCCCTACCGACGACCTTCCAACCGGGTTCGAACGGGGTTCCAGCGGCTTCCAACCCCCTGTGTGTTCCAACCCCCATACCCCCTACACGCGGGCGCGCTCTTTCGAGCGAGCCGCGCCGCGTGATCCGGTGACGACGACGCACCCCGCGCCGGCTTCGTCGTGTCCAGATCCTTGCACGAACGCGGACGTGATCCGCTCACGGGACGCCGCCTCTTGCGAGGGCGCCCGCCGGCCTTCCCCGAAGGGTAGGGGGGGTGCGAGACATTCGAGGGGCGCCGCTTTCGGACCGGCGGGGGTAACCATGCGCGGATTTTTTCTTCCGCGGTCGAATATCCGGGGCCGTAGGCGGGTCTGCTCGCCCGGGACAAGCGCTTGTCTTGCATGGGGAATTCGCGCCAAGTCGCGCCGTTTGATTTTTTCGCGGGAAATCGAACGACCCGGCGCGCCGCACTCCAGCGATCGGAGGCGGCGACGTGACGGCGCCCGATGACGATCTTCTGGACCTGCTTCGGCGGATCGATCCCACCGCGCCCGTGTCGGCGCCGCTGGCGAGCGCGGCGCGGGCGGCTCGGGTCGCGGCCATCCTGGAGCGTCTGGACGATCCCGACGCCCGGGCGCACGCCCGGGGCCTTCGCAGCTTCCTCATCGACGCCTCGCGCGGCGTGGATCTCGACCTCGCGCTCGGCGTCTCTCCCGCGCCCGGGTGTCGCGCGTGGCACGAGGAAGCCCGGCGGATGCGGCGCGACGACGCCCTGCGCGCGCTCGCGGCGACGGTGGACGGCTCGACGGCACGGCGCGCCGAGCTGATCGCCGAGCGTCTGGAGCGCTACGCCGCCTCGACCTTCCGGCACGATCGGCGAGCCGGCATGCCGGCGACGACCCGGGAGGCGCGGCGCCTGGAGTTCGCGGCGCTCGTGGAGAACGGCGGGCAACCGCCATCGGCCCGAACCATCCGCCGGGCGCTCGGCGAGCGCATCGGCGTCGAGGCGGATCCCGGGTGACCGGGTCGCGAGCTTGGCCACGAGCGGCGCGGGGCGCTGGCCAGCGGGTCGTGGCACGGTGAAGCTCACGGAGGTTCACCCGATGCCCTTCCTCGACTGGTTCCGCTCCGCTCGACCCGAGACCGAATCCGCCGGCGCGCTCGCGCGCCGGCTCGACGAAGCCCGTGCCGAGCGACGCGCCGCGGAAGATCGCGTGCTCGAGCTGCGGCGCGAGCGCGAGGCGCGGCTTCTCGACCTCGACGACGACGCCGTGCTCGCGATGGATGACGAGCGGGCGCGCCTGTCGCTCGCGCTGGAGCGCCTGGACGTCGCCGTTCCCCGCCTCGAGGAAGCCCACGCGGCGGCCGTGGCGCGCGAGACGGCAGCCGAGCGCCGCTCGGTTCGCGAAGCCTACGCCGATCGCCTGGAGACCCTGGAACACGCCCTCGTCGAGTTCGAAGCGGCGCTCGCCGAGTGCCGCGAGTTCCGGGAGCGCCCGGAGCACGCGCCGTTCTTCATGGCCAACGGCGACTTTCCGCCGAACCGAACCCACGAGCGCGCCGCGGAAGCGCTGCGCGAGATGATCGCGACCATGCGCTCGGAGGGCGGCCGATGAGCCTCGTTCGCAAGGCGGTTGGGCGGCTGGAGAAGGCCGGCGGCGACGAGCGACAGATCCGCATCGTCGTCTCGACGAGCACGCCCGATCGCGATGGCGACGTGATCGATCCGCACGGCCTCGACCTCGAGCACTTCAAGGCGAACCCCGTCGTCCTGTGGCAGCACGACCCGCACCAACCGATCGCCCGGGCGAAGCACATCTACGCCGTCGGGAACCGCGTCGAGGCGACGGTCACGTTCCCCCCGGTCGGCGCATCGCAGCGCGCCGACGAAGTGCTCGCGCTCGTCAAGGCCGGCATCGTCAACGCGGCCTCGATCGGCTTCCGAGCGATCGAGCGGAAGCCGCGGGCGGGCGAAGGCGGCTGGCACTTCACGCGCGCCGAGCTGTGGGAATTCTCCCTCGTCAGCGTCCCCGCCAACCCCGAAGCCCTGATCATCGAACGCGCCGCGTCGCGTCACCCCTCGTCCCCCATCGGCGCGAGCGCGCCGGCGATCCCGGAGGCCGCACCCATGAACGATCTCTCCCGTGAAGCACTGGCGAAGGCCGGCCTCGCCCTTCTCGCCGCGAAGGCGATCGATGCCGACCTGCGGGACGATCTCGGCAGCACGTCGCCGGGCGTGCTCGCCATCGTCGAGAAGGCGTACCCCGCCGACGTCGTGAAGACGGTGAAGGCGATCGGCGACGCCCTCGCGGCCCGCAAGAGCACGCACGCGCTGTCGGATTTCGCCAGCGGCGGCGCGCTCTCGCTTCCCGACTTCGCCTCGACGCTGATCGCCGGCCTGGAGAACCGGACCGTGATTCGGCAGATGCAGCCGCAGATCTACAACGTGGCGGGCTCGCTGATCATGCCGCGCGAGGCGTCGGCGCCGGCGGGGTCCTGGCTCGGCGAGAACGATCGCCCGACGCCCGGCGCCTTCGAGTTCGGCGACACGCGCCTGGATCCGCGGCGTCTCGCCGTCGAGATCGTCGTCTCGCGCTCCCTCGTTCGCCAGAGCACGTCCGGCATGTCGGCGGTGCGGAACCTCGAGCAGGTGCTCATGTCGCGGCTCGTGGATCGGCTGCGGGTCAACGAGGATGTCGGCTACCTGCGCGGCGGCGGCACCGCCTATGTCCCGCTCGGTCTGCGCTCGCAGGTCGCCCCGGGGCACGTCACGGCGATCACCGGCACGAGCTCGACGCACATCGAGGCGGACCTGTCGCGGGCGACGGTCGCCCTGCGCAACGCCAACATCCCGGTGACCCGCGAGACGGGGTTCTGGATCATGGCCTATCGGACCCGTGAGCATCTGGCGAACCTGCGCGACGCCAACGGCAACAAGGTGTTCCCGTCCATCGAGATCAACGGGACGCTCAAGGGTCACCTGATCCTCGACACCAACCAGGTGCCGAGCAACCTGGGCGGTGGCGGCAACGAGGCGGAGATCCTGTTCTTCCACGGGCCTTCGATCGTCATCGCGCAGGGCGGCGACGCGGAGGCGCGGATCTCGACCGAGGCGACGTACATCGACGCCAACGGCAACGCCCGTTCCTGCTTCCAGCACAACGAGATGCTCTTCCACGTGGAGATGGCGGGTGACGTCCGGCTGGAGCGCGCCGCGGCCGGCTCCGTCATCACCGGCGTCACCTACTGACCGGCTCCCCCGAGGGGGTACGACGGGGCGTAGGACCGGCCCCGAAACCGCGCGGGCGCCCTCGGGGTGTTCTCTCAATGCCGTCCGCGCGGACGGTCCAGGCGGGCGGGTTCGCCAGGCACACGGCGCCCCCGCCGTGAGGACCCGCCCGCCGCTCCCTCTCCCGCTTGAGGAATGCTGATCATGGCGAGCAACGCGGTAATCGGCGCCCTGCGCGTCGACCTCGGAATGGACAGCGCGCAGTTCGGCCGCGACGCCAAGAAGGCGCAAGGGGCGCTCGCGGGGCTCGGGAAGTCCTTCGCGAGCGTGGGGACCATGCTCGCCGGCGCGCTCTCGACGGCGGCGCTCGGCGCGGGCATCCAGAACGCCGTCGCCGCCTTCGCCGAGTTCGATCGCGCACCCGTCCGTGTCCGATCCCGCGATGCGGCGTGCCATCGAAGACGCGACCCGCGCCGAGATCCGCCGGACGTTCGCGGACGCGCGGGCTCGCATCTCGGCAGCCGACGACGCCGCGGGCCGGCGGCCGAACTGAGGGGCCGGGACGATGGCGCAAGACGGCATGTTCCGCATGAAGGTCGAGGGCCTGCGCAACGTCGACCGCGCATCGCCGCGCTGGGGAAGAACCGGGCGCGAGCGATCATGCGCCGCGCGCTCGTGGCGGCGGCCAAGCCCATCGCCGACGAAGCCGCGAGCCTCACTCCCGAGTTCCGGGGCGACCTGCAGGAGTCGATTCGCTACGGGTCGCGCCTCAGCCGTCGCCAGGCCGCGCAGCAGCGGCGAGAGGATCGCGCGGCGGGCCGGCGCGACTTCGTCAAGCTCTACGTCGGCGCCGGGCCTCTCCCGCAAGCCCACATGCGCGAGTTCGGGAACGCGGACGCCCCGCCGTCGCCGTACATGCGCCCCGCCTGGGACAAGCACGGCGGCTCGCGCGCCCTGTCCACCGTCTTGCGCGAGCTGCGCGCCGGCTATGTCCGGGCGCTCGCTCGCGAGGCGCGGAAGGCTGGCGGCGGGACCCGACGGCGCCGCTGACCCTGCGATCGCACTTCACCATTCGGCCCCGTGCCGATGCCGGCGCGTCCGGCCCGACGCCCGATGTACGGGCCGCTCCGGGCGCGCCTTCCCCATCACCAAGATGACCATGAGGAACCCCGCCATGCCCCGCGCCGCCGCCATCCCCGAAGACGACTATGTGCCGCCCGCGCTGGAGCAGTTCGCCGCCGCGCTGGTGCTGCTCGGCTGGGACGTGAAGCGCGTCGCCGCGGAAGCCGGCATCCCCGTTGCCCGCGCGCGCCGAGCCCTCGCCGGCGATGAGAGCGGGAAGAGCGTGGGGGACCGACGCGTCATCGCCCGCTCGCTTCGCGGCGTCCACGTCGAGTTCATCCCCGCGGCCGGGCGGTTTGGCCCTGGCGTTCGCACCGTCGCTCGCCGCTAGCACCACGCCGGGGCTCATCCTGCGCAGGACAGGCGACAGGCGCGAGCGGCTAGGCAATAGCCCTCGACGCGTACGGCCGCTGACGGGCCTCTCAGGGGCTCGGGAGGAACCCGCGCTCGCGCAGCCACTCCCCAAGGGCGCGGCGGATCATCTCCGGGCGCGACGGCTTCGGGTCCGGCTGCGAAGACAGGGCGACGTCGAGGGGCGCGAGCATGTCCGGCGGGACGCGCACCGTGATCGGCGTTGCATCCACCCGCGGGCGACCGCCTCGGCTCTTCGGTGTTTCCGACATTGACAACCTGCTTTCTCGTGACTAGGTTTACGATGTCAGAAACGACGCGGGCTGACAAGGTGCTCGCAACACCCCGCCAGCCCTGACCACACCCGATCCGTAGGAGATCACGCTCGTTGAGGTAGAAGGCCAAAGCCGGCCTCCCCCGCTTCCCAGAATTTGCACGCGCCGAATGCAAATCCCCCAGCTCGGTCAGTTCGGCCCGGTTCGCTTCAATGAGCGAACGGATGTTCGTCGGGCGCGCCATCCCGAGGGCGGCGGCGAGGTCGGTGTCGAGCACGCGGGGCTCGTCGTCGATCATGTGGACGGGGAGGTTCGTGGTCATCGCCCCTACTCCGCTGCCGGCGACGAGCGGGTTCGCGGCGAGCGAGGTCGCCATGCCGCGAATCGCGTCGAGATCGTCCGGCACGAGCACCGTGAAGCCGGCGGCTTCCATCTCTACCCGCGGAGAGGCCGCATGAGCCCCGCGAGCCTGTGCAGCCCGATTTCTTCGGCGGGGAGGGCTGATCATGCGCCCGCCCGCCCAGGCCGGGCGGGCCTGGAGCGCATGTTCGGTCGCACGCCGAGCGCCGAGCCGGACACCTCGGCGCTCGCGCTCGACGACACGTCGTCGCTCCAGGAGCTGGAGCGCGCGGGCGTGCTCGGGATCGATGCGCCGGCCCTGGTCGCGACGCTCGGCGACGACGTTCCGGGCCTCATCGCCCTGCACGAGATCGGCCGCGGGCTCGAGGCCATGGCGCTCGGGCTCCTCAACCGCCCGAACGTGAAGAAGCGAGCGACGCTCACGGCCGTCGAGGGGTTCGAAGATCTCGGCGCGCGTCTGGCGAACGCGGTCGCGGACCGGCTCGCGGCCATCGCCGAAGAGCGGTGCGACATGCTCGACGACGGGGACCTCAGCGACCTCGCTCCGATCATCCTCCCCCGCGCCATGTCCAGGCACGCGAGCAGGTACGGCGGGCCGGCGGCGCTTGCGCTCGTCTCGCGGCTCGTGTCCCGCTTCGCCGACCTCGCGGCGCCATCGTCGGCGCGCTGACGATCCCGCCGACCTGTCACCCGCCCCGCCCGGCTCACCGTGGCGGGGCTCTTCGTTCGCGGGGGCTGTCACGATCGGGCGCGATCCTGTCACGGCGGGGCTCCAGGACGTCACGCCCCGGGCGCCGCTCGCTAACCGAGACACCCGGTCGCCCCTAGCCCGTCTCGTTCCGAAAGAGGACGCTGACGTTCGGCCCGCTTGGTTCTTCGGTGTCCTCGGCTCTCTCAAGGGCGAGTCGATCCTGGAAGATGTTAGCAGCGGGCGGCGAGAAGAAGATCCGCGTTTCCCTCTCCGGGAGCGACGTTTCCTCCAGGACGACCGCGCCCCTAGGTTGGCCCGCTGCGACGTAGACGAGGAAGAACGCCTCCTGCAATTCGATCATCTTTGCAGGAGCGGCGTCCAAAGATGCACGAACGATTTTCCAGCCCATCCACCCCTCCGTTACCCCAGCCGTTACCCCGAAGCCCCCTGAGCAGCTTGTTACTCCAGCCCGCTCTAGGCTAAAACCCTTACCTTGCTTGGATTTTTTGGCGACCCCGGCAGGGCTCGAACCTGCGACCTAGTGCTTAGAAGGCACTTGCTCTATCCGGCTGAGCTACGGGGCCGTGCGCGAAGGGATAGCAAGAGCGGTGGCGCCGCGCAAACCGTCTCGGCGCGGGGGGCCGCGATCCGCGGCTCAATGCGTCCAGGGCCCGACGCGGTTGTGCTTGAAGTTGTCGGAGTAGGAGATGACCTTGCGGGTCGGCTCCTCCGGCTCGTCCACCACGTAGGCGATGCCCTCGCGCTCGGCGTAGGCGACGGCCTGCTCCCTCGTGTCGAAGGACAGCTGCACCTGCTGGCGGGTGTCGGTGGAGGCGGTCCAGCCCATCAGCGGCTCGATCCGGCGCGGGCTCGCGGGGTCGAAGCGCAGCACCCAGCGCCTGGTCCGCGCCTTGCCCGAGGACGTCGCCCCGCGCGAGGGCTTGAAGATGCGTGCCGTCATGTCTCTCGCCTCGATCGCTCGGCCGTGCGGCTGGTCGGGGCGGCCGGATTCGAACCAGCGACCCTCTGCTCCCAAAGCAGATGCGCTACCAGGCTGCGCTACGCCCCGACACCGCCGGCACACCCCGCGAGATAGAAGCTCGCGCACGGCCGCGCAAGCTCTTTGTCGGCGTCGCCGCCCTCCCCGCGCGCGCCCTCAACGCGCGAACAGCGGGTGCTCCACCCGGTCGCCCGCCGCGATCCCGAGACGGCGCGCCGTGCCGCCATTGAGCTCGAGCACCGAGAGCACCGGCTGGCCGGAGCGGATCGAGCGCTCGGAGAGCGGCTCGGTATCCTGCGCGATGCGCACGATCGTGCCGTCGGCATCGATGAACAGCATGTCGAGCGGGATGTAGGTGTTGCGCATCCACATCGAGACCGGCCGGATCCGCTCGAAGTCGAACAGCATGCCGTGGTCCGCCGGCATCGAGCGGCGGTACATGAGGCCGCGGCTGCGATCCTCCTCCGTGGCGGCGAGTTCGACCTGGAAGTGGTGCTCGCCGTCGTCGGTGACGATGGTCAGCGGCTGCAACTCCTGAGCCGCCGCCGGCGGCACGGCGAGCGCCGAGAGCCCGACGAGCGCCATCAGCGCGAAGACGGCGGCCGCGAGGCCGCGCACGGAGGGATCGACCATGAAACGCCTCACACCGACCCGCCCCTCAGTGCGAGGACGGCAGGGCGCTGTCGACCATGCGCACCTCGGCCGCCATCAGGCCCTTGGGACCGTCGCCGTAGCGCACGTAGACCTGCTCGCCGGGCTTGAGCTCGGCGATGCCGTAGCGCCGCAACGTCTCCATGTGGACGAAGATGTCCGCCGTCCCGTCCCCGCGAGTCAGGAAGCCGAACCCGCGCAGGCGATTGAACCACTTGCAGACCGCGAGTTCGAGCCCGCTCGTCGCCGCCACGTTCACGTGCGTGCGCGCCAGCGGCAGCTCGGACGGGTGGACGGCGGAACTCTCGTCGAGCGAGAGGATGCGGAAGGCCTGATAGCCGCGGGGGCGCTGCACGGCCTCCACCACGATCCGCGCGCCCTCGGCCGCCGTCTGGTAGCCGTCGCGGCGCAGGCAGGTGACGTGGAGCAGCACGTCGGGCAGGCCGTTGTCGGGGACGATGAAGCCGAAACCCTTGGCGACGTCGAACCACTTGATGACGCCGGCGATCTCGGTCAGCTCCAGCGGGCGTTCCACGGCGCGATCGGCGACGACCTCGACACCACGTGCGGACGCGATCCGGGAGACCGTGTCCTGCCCGCCCTCGCTCTTGCGATCGACGCTCACGCTCCGCGCGCCCGCCGATCCCGGGTCGAATTCGTCAGACATGCACTGCACCGATCGAACCACGCCGCTTGATTCTTAAAGAGAGGATAACACTCAATTCCGAGAACGAAAGCCCGAAAGATCGGCAATTGCCGCGACCGTTACAAAGATGTAGCGAAACAACAAGGATGTCATGGACTTGCGCGCGAGTGCCGAGACGGCGATTCGGCCCGGGCGGCATCGAGGAGGGACGCGATGAAGGTGGTCGGCGCGGGCGGGACGACGGGTGCGGGCCGCGCCCGCTTCGCGGCGGTCGACGTCGCGCGCGGCGCGGCGCTCGTCGCCATGATCGCCTACCACCTCGCCTGGGACCTGTGGTTCTACGGGCTCGTCGCCGTCGACATCCCCTTCGATCCCGGCTGGCGGGCCTTCGCGCGGTCCATCGCGGCCTCGTTCCTGATCCTGGTCGGGGTGAGCCTCGTCCTCGCGCACGACGCGGGGCTCGACGCGCGCGCCTTCCTGCGCCGGCTCGCCAAGGTCGGCGTCGCGGCGGCGCTCGTGACGGCGGCGACCGTCGTCGCCTTCCCGCAGAGCTTCATCTTCTTCGGCATCCTGCACATGATCGCGGTGGGCAGCGTCCTCGCCTTGCCCTTCCTGAGGCTCCACCCGGCGATCACGGCGCTCGTCGCGGCGGCGGTGCTCGCCGCGCCCCGGCTCTACTCTTCGGCGGCGTTCGACACGCGCTGGCTCGCCTGGATCGGCTTCTACGAGACGGCGCCGGACACGAACGACTTCGAGCCGGTCTTCCCCTGGCTCGCGGCGGTCCTGGCGGGGGTCGCGGCCGGGCGCGTCCTGCTCGACACGGGGCTGCGCGCCCGCGTCGCCGCGCTCGCGGTGCGTGGCCGGCTCGGCCGCGGTCTCGTGTGGATGGGGCGCTGGAGCCTCGTGATCTACCTCCTGCACCAGCCGATCCTGCTCGGCGCGCTCTACCCCGTCGCCCTCGTCGTCGGCGAGCGCGCGCGTGCGGAGCAGACGGCGAGCGCCTGCCGCCGGACGTGCGAGGAGAACGGGCGGGGAGCCGATTTCTGCGTGCGCTACTGCGACTGCGCGCTCGGCACGCTCGACGCGGAGGGGCTGATGGCCGCGCTCGACGGCGCCGCGACGCCCGAGCAGGACGCGCGCATCGGGGAGATCGCCAACGCCTGCGTCGCACGGACGCTGCGGGAGAGCCCCGCGCCGGAGTGAGCGGGGCGCGTCCTCCGCCCGCGCGTCCCGCGCGGACACCTCTCCTCCGGGGAGGACGAGCCTCAGTCCTTGGCGCGCTCGACGTAGGAGCCGTCCTCGGTCATCACGACGATGCGCGTGCCCGCCGAAATGTGCGGCGGCACCATGGTGCGCACGCCGTTGTCGAGCATGGCCGGCTTGTAGGACGAGGACGCCGTCTGGCCCTTCACCACCGGCTCCGTCTCGACGACCTCGAAGATCACGCGCTGGGGCAGCTCGATGGCGATGGCGAGGCCCTCGTGCAGCTTCAGCGAGACGGTCATGCCCTCCTTGAGGTAGGCCGCCTGGTCTCCGATGTCGTCGCGCGACATCGTCACCTGATCGAACGTCTCGGGGTTCATGAAGTGGAAACCCTCGCCGTCCTCGTAGAGGAACTGGTGGTCGCGATCCTCCACCGTGGCCTTCTCGACCTGCTCGGTCGTGCGGTAGCGCTCGGAGACCTTGGTCCCGTCCGAGATGCGGCGCATGTCGACCTGGGTCACCGGCGTGCCCTTGCCGGGGTGGATGTTCTGCGCGGTGAGGACCACGTAGAGCTTGCCGTCGACGTCGACGACGTTGCCCTTGCGCAGGGAGCTCGCGATGACCTTGGCCATGTCTCTTCCACTTCGTGTGCGCCGCGTGCCGCGGCCGATCGCTGTCGCCAGGCTTGAACCTGCTCGGCGTGGGCATTACCCCACGGGGCGCGCCCGGTCTAGTGAGCCGGCGGCGAAGACCCCGCAGGAGCGCAGACCCGTGAGCATGCAGGCCCCCTCCCCCTTCTGGGACGCCCGGCGTCACGCCGACCGCCGGCCGTTCCTGGTCGGCCGCGGCGCGGTGACGGACGCCGTGCGCGCGCATTTCCGCACCGAGGGCTTCCTGGAGGTGGAGACCGCCTGCCTCCAGATCTCGCCCGGAAACGAGGCGCACCTGCACGCGTTCCGCACGCCGCTCAGCGCGGCGGACGGGCGTGCGCGGGAGATGTACCTGCACACCTCCCCCGAATTCGCCTGCAAGAAGCTGCTGGCGGCCGGCGAGACGCGGATCTTCACCCTCGCGCGGGTCTTCAGGAATCGCGAGCGCAGCCCGCTGCACCATCCCGAGTTCACGATGCTCGAATGGTACCGCGTCGGCGCGCCCTGGGAGACGCTCTGGGCCGACTGTGCCGCGCTCCTCTCCGCCGCGGCGGACGCGACCGGCGCGCGCGCCTTCTCCTGGCGGGGGGCGACCTGCGACCCCCGCGCCGAGCCCGAGATTCTCACCCTCGCGGAGGCCTTCGACCGTCATGCGGGCATCGACCTCCTCGCGAGCCTCGATGCCCGCGGCGCCGGCGATCGCGAGACGCTGGCGGCGGGCGCCCGCGAGGCCGGTATCCGGGTGGCCGACGACGACGGGTGGTCGGACGTGTTCTCGAAGGTGCTTGTGGCGCGCATCGAGCCGCATCTCGGCATCGGGCGTCCCACCATCCTGTGCGCGTACCCCGCATGCGAGGCGGCGCTCGCCCGCGCGAGCGCCCGCGACCCGCGCGTCGCCGAGCGCTTCGAGCTCTACGCCTGCGGCGTCGAGCTCGCCAACGGCTTCGGCGAGCTGACCGACCCCACCGAGCAGCGCCGGCGCTTCACGCTGGAGATGGACGAGAAGCAGCGCGTGTGGGGCGAGCGCTATCCGCTCGACGAGGACTTCCTCGCGGCGCTCGCCGCGATGCCGGAGGCCGCAGGCTGCGCGCTCGGCTTCGACCGGCTGTCCATGCTCGCCACCGGCGCGCGGCACGTCGAGGACGTGCTCTGGGCGCCCGTGGCGGACCCGTTCGACGACGACCGCGAGGCCCCATGACCGCACGCACCCTCAACCGCGTCGACGCGCTGATCGCCGCCGGCCTCGCGCCCGCCGACGCCCGGGCGGACCTCGACGCCGTCGCCGCGCGCTACGCGGTCGCCGTCACGCCGGCCGTGGCGGCGCTGATCGATCCCGCCGATCCGCACGACCCGATCGCGCGCCAGTTCGTCCCCTCCAGGGCCGAGCTCGAGACGCGGCCCGAGGAGCGGGCCGACCCGATCGGCGACGACGTCCATTCCCCCGTCCCCGGCATCGTCCACCGCTACCCGGACCGCGCGCTGCTCAAGGCGGTGACGATCTGCCCGGTCTATTGCCGCTTCTGCTTTCGCCGCGAAAGCGTCGGGCCGGCCCACGGCGGGCTCCTGCCGGAGGCGGAGCTCGAGGGCGCCTTCGCCTATCTCGCCGCGCATCGCGAGATCTGGGAGGTGATCCTCACCGGCGGCGACCCGCTGGTGCTCGCCCCGCGGCGGCTCGAGGCGCTGATGCGCCGGCTCGCGGCGCTCGACCATGTGAAGGTCGTGCGCCTCCACACCCGCGTCCCCGCCGTCGATCCGGACCACGTCGACGCGGCCCTGGTCGCCGCGCTGAAGGCCTGCGGCAAGACGGTCTACGTCGCGCTCCACGCCAACCACCCGCGCGAACTCGGCCCCGCCGCCCGCGCCGCCTGCGCGCGGCTCGTCGAGGCGGGGATCGTCATGATCTCGCAGTCGGTGCTGCTGCGCGGCGTCAACGACGACGTCGAGACGCTGGCTTCCCTGATGCGCGGCTTCGTGGAGGCGCGGGTGACGCCCTACTACCTGCACCACCCGGACCTCGCGCCCGGCACCGCCCATTTCCGCCTCTCGATCGCCGAGGGCCAGGCGCTGGTCCGCGCCCTGCGCGGGCGCGTCTCGGGCCTGTGCCAGCCCACCTACGTCCTCGACATCCCCGGCGGAGCCGGCAAGAGCCCGATCGGGCCGGAGTACCTGCACGCGGGCGAGGAGGGTGCGGAGATCGAGGACTGGCGCGGACGCCGGCACGCGTACCCGCCCGCTCCCGCCCCCTCGGGGCGGGGACGATCCGCGTAGCGGATCAGGGGCGGGGTTCCACCGCGAGCACCGCGTCGGGCACCCAGGCCGCGCTCCCGTTCACCGTGGCCCAGACGAAGCCGCTCTCGGAATGGTGCAGCGTGGCCCGGTCGCCGCGCCGGACGGTGTGCTCCAGGGCCGAGAAGTCGCGGATCATCCTCAGCCGGCCGTCGGCGGCGGGCGCCGTCCAGGCCGTCGGCGTCCAGCCGGCGCGGCCGTCCGGCCCGGTGCACCAGGTCCAGCCGAGGATGTCGGTCTCGGCGCTGCGCACGGCATCGGGGACGACGAGGTCGCCGGCCCGCACGGCGATCGGGTCGGGATAGGGGCGCTCGTAGTCGGCGATCACCGTCGCCGTCGTGCCGGGGGGAAACCGGTAGAGCACCGCTCAAGCCTCCATCGTGCGCGCGCCCGCCGGTCTCGCCTTCTCCACCGGCTCCACCGCATAGCCCAGCCGCTCCGCGGCGCGCTCGGCGGCGTCGGCGAAGGGGCGCAGCACGACGTCGGCGCCGGCGTGGTGGAGACGTCGCGCGTCCTCCGGGTCGTGGCTGCGCACGGCGATGCGGCCCCCGAAGCCCAGCGCGCGCACGGCCTCCATCAGCACGATGCGCCCGTCGCCGTGGACCACGCTCGGCCCCGCCGGCGGGGGCGTGGCGAGGATGAGCCACGACACGCCGGCGAGCGGCAGGCTCTCGGGGAACTCGGGGTCGGCGGCGTCGCCGTAGAGCCCGTCGTGGCCGCGCTTGCGCCAGCGCTCGAGCGCCTCCGGGTCGAAGTCGACGCCGAGCAGCCGCGCGTCGTTGGCGACGAGCACGCGGGCGATCTCGCGCCCGTAGCGCCCCACCCCGAAGACGATCGCGTCGTAGGGCCGCGTCGAGGTCGACGCGTCCTCGGTCTCGCGATAGGGGTTCCTGCGCTCGGCCCAGCCGAGCACGGGCTCGAGCCAGCCGTAGAGCGTCTGCGAGTAGAGGATCATGTAGGTCGAGAGCGTGATGGTCACGAGGCCGACCAGCGTCACGAGCCCGATCGAGGCCTCGCCGACGTGCCCGAGCGTGACGCCCATCGCCATGAAGATGAGCGAGAACTCGGAGATCTGCGCCACCGTCAGCCCGGCCAGGAAGCCGGTGCGCTTGCGGTAGCCCATCACGCCCATGATCACGAGCACGATCAAGGGGTTGCCCAGGAGCACGAAGACCGAGAGCACCAGCGCCGGCACGACCTGGTCCCCCAGCGTGCCGAGCTGGAGCGAGGAGCCCAGCGCCACGAAGAAGAAGAGCAGCAGGAAGTCGCGCAGCGACGCGAGCCGCGAGCCGATCGCCTCCCGGAAGGAGGTCGAGGCCAGCGACACGCCGGCGATGAGGCCGCCGAGCTCCTTGCCGAGCCCGATCACGTCGCAGAGCGCGGCGAAGAGCACGGCCCAGGCGAGCGCGAAGGCGACGAGCAGCTCCGGCAGGCTCGCCACGCGCCGCAGGAGCGGCTCGGCCCCGTAGCGGATGAACACGCCCACCACCGCCAGCAGCACGACGCCCGCCCCGAGCGTGCCCGCGATCCCGAGCCCCGCCGGGCTCCCCTGCGCCCCGACGCCGAGCGTCGAGAGCACGATCATGGCGATGACCACGACGATGTCCTGCACGATCAGGAAGCCGATGGCGATGCGCCCGTGCAGGGCGTCGACCTCGCGCTTGTCGGAGAGGAGCTTCACGATGATGATCGTGGAGGAGAAGGTGAGCGCCACCGCCACGTAGGTGCTCGTCGTGAGGTCGAGCCCCAGCGCGAGGCAGATCAGGAAGCCGACACCCGCGGTGAACCCCACCTGGCCCAGCCCCGTCGCCAGCGAGACCGCGCCGAGGCTGCGGATCACCTGGAAGTCGAGCTTGAGCCCCACGAGGAAGAGCAGCACCGCGATGCCGATCTCGGCGAGGAGATCGACGTATTCGGCGTCGTGCACGATCCCGAGCACGTCCGGCCCCGCGACGATCCCCGTCGCGATGAACGCGACGATGAGCGGCTGCCGCAGCAGATGCCCGAGGAGGCCGATGCCGGCGGCGAGCGCGAGCAGTAGCGCGATGTCGTAGAAGGCGGAACTGTCGTGCATGGGCGGGCGGGGCCTCTCGCGGAGTCGCGTGACGGGATGCGGGTGCGGGGGACTATCGCCGAGCGGGGACACGGCGTGTAGCCGCGGGGAATGCGTAGGGCGCGCCAGGGGCGGGGTCCGTGAGGGGCGCGACGGCCGATGAACGCCGCGACGTTCTCCCCTCTCCCTCGTGGAGAGGGGCCGGGGGTGGGGGGCGTGCAGGACTGGGAACGACGCCGATGCAGCGCACCGAGCCCCGCCGTCCGTTCCTGCCAGCGTGCCGTAGGCACGACGGCTCCGGGGGGATGACGGGTCCCCGACCCACCAGGGGGATGCGCATGGACCGCGGGCGCGACGTCACGTGCGGTGCCCAACCGAGGAGCCCCCCTGTTCCCCTGGAGAGTCGGGCGCCGACGTGTTCCCCCGGAGCCGTCGTGCCCCGCACGCGCCGGCGCGCGCAGCGCAGGTCACCGCGAAGCGGCCGGAACGAAGTGGAGGAGGGCGAAGCCCTTGGCCGGAGCGAGCACGCCGGCAGGCTGGCAGGAAAGGACGGCGCGCCCCTCGCCGCCCCCTCGCCTCAGCGATACCTCCACCCGCCCCCGCGCCCCTCGAGCCGCTCCACGGCCGCGGCGGCGATGTCGTCCTCGTCGAGGGGCGGCGGCGCGCCGTCGCCGTGGTGGCCGCCGCTGTGGAGCCGCGGCCGCGGTGCGACGCCCTCGCGCAGCCGCGCCGCCCAATAGGCCTCCGTTCGCGCCTGCCAGGCCCGCTCGGACGCGATCCGCGCCGCCACCGCCCGCGCCACGAGCCGGGGACGGGTGCGGCGCCGATGCCGGACGAGAAGGGCCGCGAGGACGCTCCCGAGGAGGGCGACGGCGAGAAGGGCGAGCGCGAGGGAGAGGGGGGTGGGCATGGGTGGGCCCCAAGTCTGCGAGCGTCGACTGACAGACCGACACAGTACGACAGACGGATAGATACCGCAACTCGCGCAGTTCATCGGCCTTCCGTGCAGGCCGCCTTTTCTCGCAGCTTGCGCCTGTGGAGGCGCGGCGTGACACTCAAGGAAATCTTCGGCTCGAACGTCCGCGCCGCGCGCGAGGCCCGGGACTGGTCCCGCCCCGACCTCGCCGAGCGCTCCGGCCTCGCCGACAACACCATCGCCCGCGTCGAGCGCGGCGAGATGGGCCTCTCCTTCGAGAACATCGAGGCGCTCGCCCGCGCCTTCGGCATCGAGCCCATCGCCCTCTTCTCCGCCGAACCGCCGATCGAGTCGGCGACGGAGCGTACGCGGCTGCTTCAGCGCATCGACGTGATGCTGCGCCGGCTGGAGGAGAAGGAACTGGCGCGAGTCGGGCGTGTGATCAAGGCGATGGAGGGGTGAGATTTATACGTCAGCACTGTATTCTCCTCCCATTCGTTGGAAGAGGTCTGAAACCGCGACTTAACCGCCAACTGTGATCAAGTGCTTTCGTTTCGAACGATGAACCTGTCCGCGAAGGCACCATCGAGGATCGAACTCGCTCCGCGAGAACTAACTCCAAGCACCTCTATCCGGAGCCTCGCCCTTGTGATTGCAACGTATAGGCGATTATGAGAGGCGTACGACGCAAAATTTCGGCTCTCTGCAAAGCCGGATGTCGATGCTGGCGGAACTCTCCCTTTGTCAACCCCCACCAGGATCACAGCCGCAAACTCCAGGCCGCCGACATAATCGGGCATTGAAAGAATGAAGAGCCCGCGCTGCTTAGCAGTCTCTACTGTGTCTGTGTCTCCGCGCCTCTTTATCGAAAGATAGGGGCGGCTACGCTCCGCCACCATACTCATCGCCGAATCGAAGAGTTCGTTGGTGAACACAACGATCGCGATTTCAGACCGTGAGCAGTCTAGTTCGGAACGTAGTTGATCCGCCCGGCTGAAAGCGGCTTCTAACATCTCGGCATCATCGATGTGCTCTCGATAGGTTGGCACTCGCGCCAGCTTCTCCTCCTCAAATGATATACCACTACTGACCGCAGCAAGAGGATGATCAAAGTTAGTAAACAGCTTCGCGCCCGATGACGTCACGGAAAACGCGAAGTTTATGATTTCTGCAGAAGATCGGAAAATCGATGCAATACGCGTACGCTCGATGTCGCTATCTGCAGCTCCCGGCACTAACGCCGCCACGTCAATATCGTCATTCCATCCCTGGTCACCAATAGCCTGGGCCCTGTCTACAGCAAATGAAATCGGAAAACGATCTGTCTTTTTCGAAAGATGATGAAAAATTGACAATTCATTCAAATTGAACAAATGGGTTTCGTCGATCATCAGGAAATCAAAGCCTTCACGACCACGTCGGCGGCGCCAGATCGGCGTTGATAAATGGCTTCCTGCGCTGATGACAACATCGTCTGTATCAAACAGACTGATATTACTAAGTTGATCTGCATAATTCTGATAAATTGCCCATATGAATGCTTTATCGCCTGCGGTGCGAATCGGTAGACCAGTTGAGAGGGCAGGGACGGACTTATAGGTTTCAAAGGATTCCGCGCACCGTCCTTTAATGACAACGCCAATTTCGTGCCTCACCATCTCGACTACTTCCTCGTCGATGTCAGATGAGAACAGCTCTATCATTCGCTCCGACATGATTTTCGCGTATCCAGATAGCTTTTGCTTAATTGTTTTCGTCGCCTCGTCAACATACATACTCTGGTAAAATTTCGCGCTATGTGCATCGACATCGAC
Organism: Salinarimonas chemoclinalis; assembly: GCF_041514305.1. NCBI lineage: Bacteria > Pseudomonadati > Pseudomonadota > Alphaproteobacteria > Hyphomicrobiales > Salinarimonadaceae > Salinarimonas > Salinarimonas chemoclinalis. Next base: position 110,667 of record NZ_JBGMWH010000002.1, on the reverse strand, counting down.
AAGCTCAACCGCCGAGAGGTCCCTATTCAGAAGTTCAGCGCAGTACCCCTGCAGTGTTTCAACAATTAATTTTTGAAACCCACCAGTCTCGCCAAGATACTCGGACGCGCCCATCGCATGCATTACGGATTCTATATATCTTTTGCTTGCCTCACTATGCGTTATGAATAATCCAGAGATTTCGTTCTCTTGTTCGGTCGCGTCTTTCAGTATCTTCAGCGCTCGCAGTGCTAGACACAGCGTTTTTCCCGTTCCAGCAGGCCCTTCAAGTCTGCACGGTCCTCCCACGGGAAGATCAACAAAACGCCTTTGTTCATCGGAGATGATACGCATCCATTTATCGTAATCCTGATGCATATCGATCCTACCCGGCGGAAGTTCAAGCGAAACTGCCTCCAAAGGGACGCCGTTCTCGGTCGTGGTGACGCGCTTTGGTGGAGCTGAAATAAAACTCTCCGCTTCGAACACCCCGTCGAAAAACCGCCGGAAATTTGCTGCGGGGGCTTCTTCGAGAGGTCCTCCACCGTCATCAGTGCTAATTCGGTAGGCCAATATATACTGGCCTGCGCGTCCCCGCTTTGATACACGCTCCGCATCTGGACTAAGATCAAGGGAGATCCGCACACTCGTTTTCTGGCTTAGCGGATGCGGAAAGATCACTACCTTACGAGGGCTTACCAAGCGCTCGGCGGGTGTGAGTACTCCTTGATCCCAGCGCTTCAGAGCCAGCCTAAAACATTTCTGAAGATACAAAATCGAGTCTTGCAGCGACCATGTGCCGTCATTTAAACGACAAGCCTCAAGATCAATGACCAAGAACCGTCTATGGCCACTCTCGTGTCCTAGGAAGAGCAAGCCGCCTTCGCTTGACTTCACGTGGATGCGGTGCCCGAGGCTTTCATCACAGTCTTGCGTTTCCGATCGCATCAGATGGATCAATCGGAGCGCGGCGGCATGCTCTGCGCCTTGGAACGCACGGTCGCGAACCAACTCGTCGATAGCATCTCGGCGAAAAGCTGCGTACTTCACTTTGATCCCTCCTCAAGTTTTAGGGCACCAACAATCAGAGAAATGGTATTGTGCGGCAAGTCTGTCACACCGACACGAGAGAATAAGGCGGAAAAGCGCTGCATTATCAACTCGATATAAGGCGAGTCGATTATCCCAATTGAACACGCAAGTTGCTCTTCGCATATCTCTAAGTAATCTTCCATCCGGTTGTTCTCGGAAACTAGCCGCTTGTATTCGTCGGGAGTAATCCCATCATGTATTCTTGCACCAATCTGACGTGGTAGATGTCGCGCTTCCCGTAGCAGAACCACATAACCAGCGCATACTTCTTTCGGATACGAATTTGGCAGATAATGAAAGTCACTTATACGAGCTTCGACCAACTCTTTGATCAGGTTAGTACATTTTTTTCTATTCTCGTGAGCGAATGACTCCCAATTCAAAGGCGCGATTCTGGCTTCAACACCATCATCGGACGCACGATGAAACATCTGCCGGGCCTTTTCGAAAGCGACGCGCCGTCTTGGGTCCTGTCCTAACTCATCATAATAGTGTTCGTACACACCATCGACCCCAACTGTATTTAAAAGATCGTCAGGTATTTCAAGAGCACGAAGAATCGATACCATTTCTCGTCTGGCCTCCGACAGTGTTCGGCTCCTTAGTATGTGAGCGGCATGAACTTCGACCCAGTCTTCAATGCGAACAATCGGCAAGTACGTATACAGGTTCGCCTTCTGATGTGCCAGGTCGCATCGTGCTGTAATGATTAGCCCGCATACGGAGCGACCTGGATAATCCTCTGCACGAGCGCACGTGAAGATTGCACCTTGCGTCAGTCCTCGATCAAAAGGATGTGTGATCATAGGTGCTCTTCGCTAGCACTCACCGGAGATTTGATAATCTTAGCTTCAGCCACAGTTGCTGTAAATGCGGAATCACGATTAGGGGCGGAGCGCCCCAGCACCCCGCCCCCGCATCACGCCAGCGTCGTGAGCACTACCTCAGATCACGAACACCCCGTCGTCCCCCCACACGTATCACACTTCAAACAAGTCCCATTCCGCACCAGCGTGAAGTTCGCGCATTCCGGACACGCCTCCCCCTCGTACCCCTTCATCCGCGCCTCCGCCCGCCGATCGGCGACCGGGGCGACCGCCGGCCCGACGGCACCCGCGGAGAGCTCCCGCTCCACCACCGGCTCCGCCTTCAGCGCCGTCGCCGTGCGCGCACCCCCGCCGGCCGGCATCCCCGCGTCGCGGGCCAGGGCCATCACCAGCGGCTGCGGCACCGCGCCCCCGGCTCCGCCGGGGATCAGCATCAGCTTATCGGTCTTGCCGCGGGTGAAGCCCTTCGAGACGAAGCGGACCGGGCTCGCCGGGGCGGCGTGGCCGGGCTCGCCGTCGGCGCGGGGGGGCTCCTCGGGGGCGAGCTCGCTCGGCTGGACGTGGGCGAGCTCGTAGCGGCCGAGATAGGAGATCGCCAGCTCGCGGAAGATGTAGTCGAGCACCGAGGTGGCGTTCTTGATCGTCTCGTTGCCCTGCACGAAGCCCGCCGGCTCGAACTTGGTGAAGGTGAAGGCGTCGACGTACTCGTCGAGCGGCACGCCGTACTGGAGCCCGAGCGAGATGGCGATGGCGAAGTTGTTGAGGAGCGCGCGGAGCGTCGCGCCCTCCTTGTTCATGTCGATGAAGATCTCGCCGAGCCGTCCGTCCTCGTACTCGCCGGTGCGCAGGAACACCGTGTGGCCGCCGATCTTCGCCTTCTGGGTGTAGCCCTTGCGGCGCTGCGGCATCTTCTCGCGCTCGCGCACGCGCTCGACGCGCTCGATCACCCGCTCGACGATCTTCTCCGCGACCTCGGCCGCGCGCGCCGGCGCCGCCTTGGCGAGCAGGGCCTCGACGGCGTCCGCCGCCTCGTCCTCGTCGGCCTCGTCCTCGATGAGGGAGGCGTTGAGCGGCTGGGAGAGCTTGGAGCCGTCGCGGTAGAGGGCGTTCGCCTTCAGCGCCAGGCGCCAGGAGAGCATGTAGGCGCTCTTGCAGTCCTCCACCGTGGCGTCGTTGGGCATGTTGATGGTCTTGGAGATCGCCCCCGAGATGAAGGGCTGCGCCGCCGCCATCATGCGGATGTGGCTCTCCACCGACAGGTAGCGCTTGCCGACGCGCCCGCACGGGTTGGCGCAGTCGAACACCGGGTAGTGCTCGCGCTCGAGGTGCGGCGCGCCCTCGAGCGTCATCGCCCCGCAGACGTGGATGTTGGCGGCTTCCACGTCCTTCTTCGAGAAGCCGAGATGGGCGAGCAGGTCGAAGGACGGGTCGGCGAGGCGCTCGGCCGGGATCTTCAGGGCGCCCGTGAGGAAGTCCTCGCCGAGCGTCCACTTGTTGAAGACGAACTTGATGTCGAAGGCGGACTTCATGCCCGCCTCGAGGGCGGCGATCTTCTCGTCGGTGAAGCCCTTGGCCTTGAGCGCCGGCGGGTTGATCGCGGGCGCCTGGGCGATGGAGCCGTGGCCGAGCGCGTAGACCTCGATCTCGGCGATCTCGTGCTCCCGGTAGCCGAGCGTGCGCAGCGCATCGGGGACGGCGCGGTTGATGATCTTGAAGTAGCCGCCGCCGGCGAGCTTCTTGAACTTGACGAGCGCGAAGTCGGGCTCGATGCCGGTCGTGTCGCAGTCCATGACGAGGCCGATCGTGCCGGTGGGCGCGATCACGGTCGCCTGGGCGTTGCGGTAGCCGTGCGTCTCGCCGAGCGCGAGGGCACGGTCCCAGGCCGCGGTGGCGCGGGCGACGAGGTCGGGCTGCGGGCACGACGCATGGTCGAGGGGTACCGGCGTCGTGTGCAGCTCCTCGTAGCCCGCGGTCTCGCCATGGGCCGCGCGGCGGTGGTTGCGCATGACGCGCAGCATGGGCTCGGAATTGTCCGCGTAGCCCGGGAACGGCCCGAGCTCGGAGGCCATCTCGGCGGACGTGGCGTAGGCGACGCCGGTCATGATGGCGGTGAGCGCGCCGCACAGCGCCCGGCCCTCGTCGGAATCGTAGGGAAGGCCCATGGTCATCAGTAGGCCGCCGATGTTGGCGTAGCCGAGCCCCAGCGTGCGGTAGCGGTAGGAGAGCTCGGCGATCTCCTTCGACGGGAACTGCGCCATCGTCACCGAGATCTCGAGGACCATGGTCCACAGCCGGCACAGGTGCTCGTAGCCCTCGACGTCGAAGGTCTTGGCGTCGCGGTGCCAGAACTGCAGCAGGTTCGCGGAGGCGAGGTTGCAGGCCGTGTCGTCGAGAAACATGTACTCCGAGCACGGGTTCGAGCCGCGGATGCGGCCGGACGCCGGGCAGGTGTGCCAGTCGTTCATCGTGGTGTTGAAGTGCAGGCCCGGATCGGCCGAGGCCCAGGCGGCGTGGCCGATCTTCTCCCACAGGTCGCGGGCGTCGAGGGTCTTCTTCACCTTGCCGGACTGGCGCCAGGTGAGGTCCCAGGTGCCGCCGCGCTCGACCGCCCGCAGGAAGTCGTCGGTGATCGACACGGAGTTGTTGGAGTTCTGCCCCGAGACGGTGAGGTAGGCCTCGGAATCCCAGTCCGTGTCGTAGACGGGGAAGTCGATGTCCGTGTAGCCCTGGCGGGCGAACTGGATCACGCGCTTGATGTAGCTGTCGGGCACCATCGCCCGGCGCGCGGCCTTGATCTCGCGCTTGAGGACGGGGTTCCTCTCGGGGTCGAAGCAGGCCTCGCCCGCGCCGTCGCCCTCGACCTCGCAGTTGACGCAGGCCTTGAGCACCGCCTTGAGGTGCCTGGAATTCAGCTTGGAGCCGGTGACGAGGGCGGCGACCTTCTGCTCCTCCTTCACCTTCCAGTCGATGTAGTTCTCGATGTCCGGGTGGTCGATGTCGACGACGACCATCTTGGCCGCGCGGCGCGTGGTGCCGCCGGACTTGATCGCGCCCGCCGCGCGGTCGCCGATCTTGAGGAAGGACATCAGGCCCGACGACTTGCCGCCGCCCGAGAGCCGCTCGCCCTCGCCGCGCAGGCGCGAGAAGTTCGATCCGGTGCCGGAGCCGTACTTGAACAGGCGCGCCTCGCGCACCCACAGGTCCATGATGCCGCCCTCGTTGACGAGGTCGTCCTGGACGGACTGGATGAAGCAGGCGTGCGGCTGCGGGTGCTCGTAGGCGGTGGCCGACTTCGTCAGCTCGCCGGTCTTGTAGTCGACGTAGTAGTGGCCCTGGGAGGGGCCGTCGATGCCGTAGGCCCAGTGCAGGCCGGTGTTGAACCATTGCGGCGAGTTCGGCGCCACCATCTGGCTCGCCAGCATGAAGCGCAGCTCGTCGTAGAACGCGGACGCGTCCTCTTCCGACCCGAAGTAGCCGCCCTTCCAGCCCCAGTAGGTCCAGCAGCCGGCGAGGCGATCGAACACCTGGCGCGAGGAGATCTCCGAGCCGTAGCGCTCCTCCTCGGGCAGCTCGGCGAGGGCCTTCTCGTCGGCGACGGAGCGCCACAGGAAGGAGGGGACGTCGTTCTCCTCGACCTTCCTCAGGCGGGCGGGGACGCCGGCCTTGCGGAAGTACTTCTGCGCGAGCACGTCGCTGGCGACCTGCGACCAGGCCTCCGGCACGTCGATGCCCTCCAGCCGGAAGACGATGGAGCCGTCCGGATTGCGGATCTCGCTCGTCGCCTTCCGGAAGGTGATCCCGGCATAGGGATCCCGACCCGCACTCGTGTATCGCCGCTCGATCCGCATCGTCCCGTATCCTCAGGTCTCTCGCTCCGGCCGCCGTGCGCGAGCCGGGATGTCCGCCCCGGACGGCCCCAAGGGCCGCCCCCTCCTCGTCACCATCGTCACCTCGCGCGGACGCCGACCGGACGCGCGCACCCGTTCGCCGGGCCGCGTGGCCGTGGCGTGGAGGTGGATGCCGCGCTCCGTTCTGGATGTCGCCCGACGTGAGGCCTTCTGGCCCGCCGCCGCTCGTGTCGGTGGGACGGGAGAAAGCTGTCACCAGCCGGGGCGGACGTCAACACCTAGTGCTCGGCATCGTCCCCAGCCCTAGATATGGTGTGGGCTGTTAAGATTGTGGAGAACTTCGACACCGTCTCTCAAGCCCTTCGAGTCGCTTGAATTTTCAGGCGAGCGGCCACGCTCGGGGCGGGTGTGGCCGGGATGCTTCGCCGGCGGACCATCCACAAGAGCCGTCCGAGCGCTCCCGCGGGGCGGGCGCGGACCACGGCGGCCGGGTGCCTCCCACCGGTCCTGCGCAGGGCCGGCGAAGCGGCTGGAGACTATGGGATTCACCGTAATCCGCCCGTGGCCCGGCGCCGGAGAATCACATCGGCGGAAAGCGAATCGAATCCCGCCATCAATTCGGCCCGATCGGGGTGCGTTCAGGCTTCGCTCAGCATTTCCCCGGCATGGTCGATCCGTCGATCAGCCGAAAGCGCCCATCCCCCGCCCGCGAGCCCCCGCGATGTCCCTCCCCGCCCCCCGCCGCTTCCGCCCGGCCGCCCTCGCCTCCCTCGCGCGCCTCGCGCTGTGCGGCGTCGTCCTCGGCGGCATGGGCGCCGCGAACGCGATCGCCCAGCGCGCCCCGATGGCGGACGTCGTGCCGGGGGTGGAGCATTGCGTGGTGAACGTGCGCGCCGACGACGCGCTGAACCTGCGCGGCGGGCCGGGCGCGGGCAACGCGATCGTCGCCCGCCTGCCTTACGGCGCCTGTGGCGTCGTCGTGAGCGGACCCTGCTCGGGGAACTGGTGCCCGGTCGAGGACGGTCACCATGCCGGCTTCGTCCACGCCCGCTACATCGCCCAGGTCTCGCCGGCGCTCTACTGCACGGAGGGCGTGGCGAAGGGCGATCGGCTGACGCTGCGCGCCTTCCCGTCCTTCGAGTCGCGGGCGCTCCACACGCTCGGCCCCGCGACCTGCTCCATCGCCTTCCTTCCCTTCGCCCGCGAGGGCTGGCAGAAGGTTCGCGTCGCCGGGTACGAGGGCTGGGTGCCGCGGGCGAACCTCTCGGGGCAATGATCGGGGCAATGATCGGGGCGATGAGCGCCGTCTTCTCCGCCTGCGGCACGTATCGCTATCGGCTGGAGCGGCCGGGGGACGACGCCTCGGCGGGCGCGCCACCCATAGCCTTCGTCATGCTCAACCCCTCTACGGCCGACGCGGAGCGGGACGACCCGACGATCCGGCGCGTGCGCGCCCTCGCCCGGGGCTTCGGCTACGGTCGCGTCGTGGTCGCGAACCTCTACGCCCTGCGCGCGACGGACCCCCGCGCGCTCGCCACCCATCCCGATCCCGTCGGACCGGAGAACGCGGCGCATCTCGCGGCGCTCGCCGGGGAGATCCGCGACGTCGTCTGCGCCTGGGGAAACCCCGCCGATCCGGAACATGCCCGCGCCGCGCTGGCGCTGCTCGCGGGGGCAGGCGCGCGGCTTTGGCACCTCGGCCTGACGAGATCCGGCGCCCCGCGCCATCCGCTCTACGTGCCGCGCGACGTGCGGCTGGCGGCTCTCGCCGCCGCGTAGCGCGATCCGCCCCTTGACAGCCCGGAAACGTGGCGGCACTCTTCCAAAACGTTTCGGGAAACCCGCTCCTCGAGAGCCGCACGACAAGCGCCAGCCGGAAACGTCCGTCGCCGTCGATCCGAAACGTTTCGGGCGCCGGTCTCGGGAGGAACGCGTCGGAGGAAGACGTCATGGAGCGCCGCCAGCCGCGGCTGAAGGAATTGTCGCGCGAGCTCGGCCTGTCTATCACGACGGTGTCGCGGGCGTTGGCCGGCTATTCCGACGTCTCCGCGACGACCCGCGAGCGCGTGCGCGAGGCGGCGACCCGCTCCGGCTACGTGCCGAACCGCGCCGGGCGCGCGCTGAAGTCCGGCCAGACGGGCTTCGTCGGCCTGGTCGTGCCGGTGCGCGACGCGCAGTTCATCGACGCCTTCCTGGGCGAGTTCGTGATGGGGCTGGGCGAGGCGCTGGCCGAGGCGGGGCGCGACCTCGCGCTCACCACCGCGACCCGCCGCCAGGTGGAGATGGACGTCCTCGCCCACGTCGTGAACGCCGGGCAGGTCGACGGCATGGTGGTGAGCCGCGCCACCTGCGAGGACCCACGGGTCGGCTACCTCATCGATCGCGGCGTGCCCTTCGTCCTGCACGGGCGGGTGCTCGGCGAAACGCGCCCCCACGCCTGGCTCGACACCGACGGCGCGGCCGCCTTCGGCGAGGCGGCGCGCCGGCTCCTGGCGCTGGGGCACCGGCGCTTCGGGCTCCTCACCTATTCCGACCCGATGACCTTCGCGCACTACCGCCGCGCGGGGCTCGAGGCCGCGCTGGCGGAGGCGGGCCTCGCGCTCGCGCCGGAGGCGATCGCCGCCGCGCCGCGCGGCGATCCGGACGCCCTGCGCGCGGCCGCCGGCCGGCTGCTCGAGGTGCCCGAGCGACCCACCGCGATCCTGTGCGCCACCGATACGCTCGCGATCACGCTGATGGAGGAGGCCGCCCGGCGCGCGATCGCGATTCCGCGCGACCTCTCGGTGGTGGGCTTCGACAACCTGCCGGTCTCGTCCTACGCGAGCCCGGGCCTCACCACCTTCGACGCCCGCATCCAGGAATGTGGCGTCGCCGTCGCGCGCATGCTGCTCGCGGTGATCGAGACCGGCCCCGCCGCGGTCGAGCCGAAGCTCGTCGCGGCGGACTTCATCCCCCGCGCGAGCCATGGCCCGGCCCCCGCCTGAGCCGACCCGCGACCCGCGCCACCAGAGCTCCGAAGAGGAAGACCCGGAGAAAGAAGAAACCGAGAAAGAGACCTTCACCAGACACGAAAACGGGAGGACAGGACATGAGACGCCACACGATGACGACATCCGCCCTCGCGCTCATCGCCTTCGCGGCGACGAGCGGGCCCGCGCCCGCGAACGCCCAGGAGCTGCTGTTCTGGTCGACCCAGGCGCGGCCCGTCGAGGAGGCGCAGGGCATGCGCGAGCAAGTGCTCTCGGGCTTCGAGGGCGGCAGCGTGGACTACCAGCCGCAGGACGCGGGCCCCTTCATCACGCGCCTGCGCGCCGAGACCGAGGCGAACCGGGGGACGATCGCCGTCGTCGGAGCGCTCCACGGCGAGCTCACCGCCTTCGCCGACGCCTTCATGGACCTCTCGGCCGTCGACGTCTCCGCCGCGAGCCCGGCGCTCGTCGAGCTCGGCCGGCTCGGCACCGACGAGCAGCGCTACGTGCCCTGGATGCAGGCGACCTACCTGATGGCGGCGAACCGCGCCGCGCTGGAGCACCTGCCCGAGGGCGCCGACGTGAACGCGCTCGGCTGGGACGAGCTGATCGCCTGGGGCCGTGCCATGGCGGAGGCCACCGGCTCGCCGAAGATCGGCCTGCCCGCCGGCCCGCAGGGGCTGCGCCACCGCGTCGTGCAGGGCTACTTCTATCCGTCCTTCACCGATTCGATGGTCACCCGCTTCCGCTCGGACGACGCGGTGGCGATGTGGGAGACGGTGAAGGAGCTGTGGGAGGTCACGAGCCCGCGCTCGACCTCCTACAATTTCATGCAGGAGCCGCTGCTGGCCGACGAGGTCTGGGTCGCGATCGACCACACGGCGCGCCTCGCGGACGCGTTCAACCAGCGCCCGGACGACTTCATCGCCTTCCCGGCCCCCGCCGGCCCGACCGGCCGCGGCTTCATGCCGGTCGTCGCCGGCATCGCGGTGCCGTCGACGGCGCCGGATCCGGAGGCCGGCATGGCGCTCGTCTCCTACATGCTCCGGCCGGACACGCAGATCGCGACGCTGCGGGCGACGAACTTCTTCCCCGTCGTCGACGTCGAGCTCCCCGAGGACATGCCGCCCTCGGTGCGCGCGGCGGGCGCCGCGATCGCGCTGCAATCGGGCGCGCCCGACGCCAATCCCGGCCTCCTGCCGGTGGGGCTCGGGGATCTCGGCGGGCAGTTCAACCAGGTCTACATCGACACGTTCGAGCGCATCGTGCTCGCCGGACAGCCGATCGAGCAGGTGCTGGACGACGGGGCGGCGGAGCTGCGCCGCATCGTGAACGAGGCCGGCGCGCCGTGCTGGGCGCCGGACGCCCCCTCCGAGGGCCCCTGCCCGGTGGAGTGAGCTTCCCTGTCACACCGGGTCGCGAAGCGGGCCCGGGGCCCAGAATCGCAGGTGTTCGAACAGCGTGCGCGAAAGCGCGCGCGTCCACGAAACGCCGATGGAGGCGTCTCGCGCCGCTCATCGAAGACCTGTGGTTCCGGGTCCCGGACTTGCTTCGCAATCCGGGATGACGAACAAAACGAGTGAGGTCCGATGCCCTCGCGCACCCTGCCCTACCTGCTGCTCGCGCCCGCCGCGCTGTTCCTGGCCGCCTTCTTCGTCTACCCGGCGGTGCAGGTGGCGCTGATCGCGTTCAGCCGGGGGGACGAGCTCACGATGGCGAACTTCGCCCGCATGGCCGGGCACTGGAAGTTCGACACGGCCTTGTGGAACACGATCCTGCTCGCGGCCGTGGTCGTGCCGCTGCAGCTGGCGCTCGCGCTCTTCATGGGGCAGATCGTGACGCGGATGGGCCGCGGGCGCGACCTCGTGCTCTACGTCTTCACAATCCCCCTCGGCATCTCGGACCTGGCGGCGGGCATCATCTGGCTCGCGATCCTCGAGCAGAACGGCTTCCTGAATTCCTTCCTCTACCACCTCGGCCTGCTCGACAGCCCCGTCGCGCGGCTCTCCTACCAGAACACGCTCGGCCTCTTCGTCGCGGTGGCCATCGCCGAGATCTGGCGCGCGACCGCGATCATGCTGGTGATCCTGGTCGCCGGCATGGGGCTGATCCCGAAGGAGTACGACGAGGCCGCGCAGGTGTTCGGCGCGTCGCCCTGGCAGCGCTTCGTCAAGGTGACGCTGCCGCTGCTCAAGCCCAGCCTCCAGACGGCGCTGATCCTGCGCACGATTCTCGCCTTCGAGGTCTTCGCCGTCGTCGCCGCGCTCGCCGGCACCTCGATGCCGATGCTGATGGGCGAGACCTACGCCTGGGAGTTCCAGCTCCAGGACCGCGGCGTCGCCGCGTCCTACGCGCTGGTCATCCTCGGCATCTCGATCGCCTCCACCCTCGTCTTCCTGTGGTGGCTGCGCTCCCCGAAGGAGGCGCGCGCATGACCGCGACCGCTCCCCTGCCCGCCCCCGCCCCCGCCGCCTCGCCGGAGGAGACCCGCGCCCTCGACCTCGCCGCGGCGCGGCGCTGGCTGATGGCCGCCGTCGTGACGATCCTGTGCCTGTGGGTGCTCGTCCCGATCTGGCTCGTCCTCGTCAACGCGCTCTCGACGCCCGCGGAGGTGTCCGGATGGCCGAAGAGCTTCGTGCCCTCCTTCGCCACCGACAGCCTCGCCTTCTTCATCGGCTTTCGCGGCGTCGCGGACGCGCTCCTCAACTCGGTGATGGTGGCGGCGATCACGATGGTCCTGTCGATCGCCATCGGCGCACCCGCGGGCTACGCGCTCGCGCGCTTCGACTTCGCCGGAAAGAACGCCTTCCGCATCCTCGTGCTGATGACCCGCGCCTTCCCGCTGCCGCTGCTCGCGCTGCCGCTGGCGGTCGCCTACATCCAGGTGGGGCTCGACGACACGATCCTGGGTCTCGCCTTCGTCCACACGATGCTGGCGATGCCCTTCGCGGTGCTGATCACCGCCTCGCTCTTCATGGGCGTGCCCGTCGAGCTGGAGGAGGCGGCCTGGACGCTCGGCTGCACGCGCCTCCAGGCCTTCGTCAAGGTTGTGCTGCCGCTGGTGAGCCCGGGCATCGCCGCCTCCGCCATCTTCGCCTTCGTCGTTTCCTGGAACGAGGTCTTCGCCGCCGCCGTGCTGACGATCGAGAACCGCACACTCACCGCCTTCCTGCTCCAGAGCCTCGACGTCAGCCCGCTCCATCTCAAGTTCGCCGGCGCGGCGGTCCTCGTCCTGCCCGCGCTGCTCTTCCTGTTCGCGGTGAGGAAGTACCTCTTCGCCATGTGGGGGATCGCCAACCGATGAGCACGCCGACCCTGGAGCACGATCCGCAGCTGCCGGCTCTCCCCTCGTCGATTCACACATCTGCGACCTGTCGGGTCGAACGACAGCCCCTGCGACGCGGGGTGCAGGCCTTCTCCTTCCCTGTAGGGGAAGGTGGATCGGCGAAGCCGAGACGGATGGGGCGCGCGGGACGCGCGTTCGGCGAAGCCGAAGAGCGACGGCGGCAGCGGAAACCGAGGCTTCCGCTTCGCGGAACGCGTCGCGCGCGCGCCGCGCCCCATCCGTCTCGTCGGCTTCGCCGCCGATCCACCTTCCCCTACAGGGAAGGACAGGGGTCGCCGCCGTTTCTCGTCCGCCTTTCCGGCACAGGTCGTCCAGTGCCGCGAGAGGCGCAAAGCGGTCCATGCCCCGCTTCCCCGCGCCGACCGCCGCCGATCCGGTGCGCGATCCATCCCCTCCCGCGCGAGACTGCAGAGGAGCCCGCCCATGGCTGAGATCACCGTCACCGGCGTGGAGAAATCCTACGGCTCCTTCACCGCGCTCCACGAGATCGACCTGCACGTCGAGGACCGCGAGTTCCTCGTGCTGCTCGGCGCCTCGGGCTGCGGGAAGACCACGCTCCTGCGCTGCATCGCCGGGCTCGAGACCGCGAGCCGCGGCGAGATCGCCATCGGCGGGCGGCGCGTCGACCGGCTGCCGCCGCGCGCGCGCAAGATCGCGATGGTGTTCCAGAACTACGCGGTCTTCCCGCACCTGACCGTGTTCGAGAACATCGCCTTCGGCTTGCGCATGAAGAGGATGCCCAACGCCGAGGTCGAGGAGAAGGTGCGGCGCGCGGCCACGATGATGCACATCGAGCAATTGCTCGCGCGCTATTCCGGCCAGCTCTCCGGCGGCCAGCGCCAGCGCGTGGCGGTCGCCCGCGCGCTCGCCATGGAGCCGGAGGTGCTCTTGATGGACGAGCCGCTGTCCAACCTCGACGCGCTCCTGCGCCTCGAGATGCGCGCCGAGCTGAAGGGCGTGCTCCAGGAGAGCAAGACCACGACGATCTACGTCACGCACGACCAGGTCGAGGCGATGAGCCTCGCCGACCGCATCGCCGTGATGCATGGCGGGCACATCGTCCAGCACGCCTCCCCCCTCGACGTCTACCGAGACCCGGCGACCCGCTTCGTCGGCAGCTTCATCGGCAACCCACCGATGAACTTCCTGCCGGCGACGCGCACGGCGGACGGCTGGGCGGTCGCCGGGATCGTCCTGCCCGGGCCGGATGCGGCGCCGGACACGATCGAGCTCGCCGTGCGCCCCGAGGACCTCGCCCCCGCCCAGACCGGCCTCTGCGGCCGGGTCAAGGTCGTCGAGCCGCTCGGCGCGCACCAGCTCGTGACCATGGACGTCGCCGGCCACCTCTTCCGCGCGGTGCTCGAGAGCGATCTGCCCGTGCGCCCCGGCGAGACCCTCACGCTGGCGCCGCGCCCCGAGCGCGTGCGCTGGTTCGACCCGAAGACGCAGGCGGCGATCGCCTGAGCCACCAGCCGAAGAAGCCAAGCATGACGAACCCCGGCATCGACGAAGACCGCCTGCGTACCGAGGCCCGCGCCATCCTGCGGGAGAACGATCTCGGCGGCTACACCATCCCGACGAAGGGCCTCTACCCGTTCCAGTGGAACTGGGATTCGTGCCTCGTCGCGCTCGGCCTCGCGCACGTGGACGAGGACCGCGCGCTGACCGAGATCGAGACGCTCGTCGCTCATCAGTGGCCGGACGGGATGATCCCGCACATCGTCTTCCACGCCGACCACGAGAGCTACTTCCCCGGGCCGGACGTCTGGGGCACCGCGCGGGCGACGCCGACGAGCGGCATCACCCAGCCGCCGGTGCTGGGCTACGCCCTGCGGCGCCTCCTCGACGGTGCGCGCGACCGGGCGATGGTCGCGCCGCGGGTGGCGGCGCTGCTGCCGAAGGTGGCCGCATGGCACCGCTGGTTCGCGAGCGCCCGCGACCCGGAGGCGACCGGCCTCGTCGCCATCCTCCACCCCTGGGAGAGCGGCCGGGACAACGCCATCGATTGGGACGACGCGCTCGCGCGCGTACCGACCGACGGCATCGGCAGCTACGTGCGCCGGGACACGACCCACGTCGACGCGGCGCAGCGACCGACCAAGGAGGAGTACGACCGCTATCTCTGGCTCGTGCAACGCTTCCGCCGGCTCGGCTGGAACCAGGCGGCGCTGCACGACGCCTCGCCGTTCCGGGTGGTCGACCCGGGCTTCAACGCGATCCTGATCCGCTCGGCGGAGGACCTCGCGGCGATGGCGCGGGCGCTCGGCGCGCCGGAGATCGCGGCGGAGGCGGAGGGCCAGGCGGGGCGCGGGCGCGCGGCGCTGGACGGCCTCTGGCACGAGGGGCTCGGGCAATACGCAGCCTTCGACCGGGCGGCCGGGACCCTCGTCGAGAGCGCCTCGATCGGCGGCCTCCTGCCGCTCATGGCGCTCGAGCCCGGCCATCCCCGCGCGGACGCCCTCGTCGGACGCGTCGCGGGCCTGCGCTCGGCGGTGCGCCACCCCGTCCCGAGCCACGATCCCGCCGATCCCCGCTTCGATCGCCTGCGCTACTGGCGCGGTCCGCTCTGGCTCATCGCCAACCGCCTCGTCGCCGACGGGCTCGGGCGCCACGGGCGGTCCGATGCGGCCGCGGACATCGCCCGCGACGGCCTCGCGCTCGTGGCGCGGAGCGGCTTCGGGGAGTACTTCGACCCGCTCGACGGCCGCGCGCTGGGCGGCAAGCGCTTCAGCTGGACCGCCGCGATGGTGCTCGAGTTCCTGGAAATGGCCTGAGAGGTGGCCCGAGGGGCAGGATCAGCCGACGAAGGCGCGCTCGACCACGAAATGCGCGGGCTTGGCGTTCGAACCCTCATCGAGCCCGGCCGCGGCGCACAGCGCCCGGCAGTCGCGCGTCATCTCGATCGAGCCGCAGATCATCACCCGGTCCGTCGCCGGATCGAGGGGCGGCACGCCCAGATCGGCGAAGAGCCGGCCCGACGCGATCGCGTCCGTGATCCGGAAGGAACGCGGGTGCGGCTCGCGGGTGACGGTGGTGTAGAAGGTCAGCCGCGGGGCGGCGATCTCGCCCACGAGCGGATCGTCGACGAGGTCGCGCACGGTGTTCTCGCCATAGGCGAGCTCGGCCACCCGCCGGCAGGACTGGGTGAGGATCACCTCGTCGAACTTCTCGTAGGTCTCGGGGTCGCGGATCAGGCTCGCGAAGGGCGCGATGCCGGTGCCGGTGGAGAGCATCCACAGCCGCCGGCCCGGCGCGAGCGCGTCGAGCACCAGCGTGCCGGTGGGCTTCTTCTTGATCAGGATCTCGTCGCCCACGGCGATGCGCTGGAGCCGCTCCGTGAGCGGGCCGCCCGGGACCTTGATGGAGAAGAACTCCAGCTCGTCGTCCCAGCTCGGGCTCGCGATCGAGTAGGCGCGGAAGACGGGCTTCTCGCCACCGGGAAGGCCGATCATGACGAACTCGCCGGAGCGGAAGCGAAGACTCGCGGGGCGCGTGGTGCGGAAGCGGAAGAGCCGGTCGGTGAAGTGCTCGACGAGCGTCACGCGCTCGACGTGGCAATCGACGGGCGCGGCGATCGCGCCGGCGGCGGCTGAATCCGACATCGTGGTCCTCTCGTGCGGCCCCTCTACCCGGACTCGCCATGGCCGAGCTCCGGCGACGCACGTGCTCTACCACATCGCCGTTTCGCAGCGCACCACGTACGAAACCGAACCCGGTTGCGCGTGGGAGGCGGCCCCTGCGGCGGCGGGGTCAGGCGCCGAGCGCGCCGTCGCTCTTGGCGAAGGTCTCGTCGAAGGAATAGCCCGCCCCGCGCACGGTGCGGATCGGGTCCAGCGTCTCGCGGGTGTTGATGGCCTTGCGCAGGCGCCCGACATGGACGTCCACCGTGCGCTCGTCGATGTAGACGTCGTGTCCCCAGACGCCGTCGAGGAGCTGCTCGCGGGTGAAGACGCGGCCCGGGCTCTGCATCAGGAACTCGAGCAGCCGGAACTCGGTCGGGCCGAGATGCAGCTCGCGCCCCGCCCGGCGCACCCGATGGGTCTCGCGGTCGAGCTCGATGTCGCCGGCGACGAGCGTGTTGGCGATGTGGGCGGGCTTGGTGCGGCGCAGGAGCGCGCGCACCCGCGCCAGCAGCTCGGGCACGGAGAAGGGCTTGACGATGTAGTCGTCCGCCCCGGTCGCGAGCCCGCGCACCCGGTCGCCCTCCTCGCCGCGGGCGGTGAGCATGATGACCGGGAGCCGCTCGGTCTCGCGGCGCGCGCGGATGCGCCGGCACAGCTCGATGCCGGAGAGCCCGGGCAGCATCCAGTCGAGCAGGACGAGATCGGGGATGCGCTCGCGCAGCCGCACCTCGGCCTCGTCGCCGCGCGCCACCGCGTCGACCTCGTAGCCCTCGGCCTCCAGGTTGTACCGCAGGAGGAGCGTCAGGGACTCCTCGTCCTCCACGACGAGGATACGCGTGCTCATCGGTCGCTCGCCTCGCGCTCCCTCACGCGCCGGGGGCGCCCGGCGCGGTCTCGCCGGGCTGCCCGGTCTCGTAGGCCGTGCGGTCCATCTTCGGCCGCTCGGCGGTGATCGGCTGGCCGGTGACGAGGTAGTGGATCGTCTCCGCGACGTTGGTGGTGTGGTCGCCGATGCGCTCCACGTTCTTGGCGCAGAACAGGAGATGCGTGCAGAAGGTGATGTTGCGGGGATCTTCCATCATGTAGGTGAGCAGCTCGCGGAAGAGCGAGTTGTAGAGCGCGTCCGTCGCGCCGTCGCGCCGCCAGACCTCCAGCGCCTTGTCGACGTCGAGCTGGGTGTAGGCGTCGAGGATGTCCTTGAGCTGGCCGAGCACCATGTCCGACATGCGCTCGACGCCGAGCACGACGCGCTGCGGCTCGAACTGGCCGGAGATGGCGAGCGTGCGCTTGGAGATGTTCTTGGCCATGTCGCCGATCCGCTCGATGTCGGAGGCGATGCGGATGGCGGAGATCACCTCGCGCAGGTCCACCGCCATCGGCTGGCGCCGGGCGATGGTGAGGATGGCCTTCTCCTCGATGTCGCGCTGGATCGTGTCGAGGCGATAGTCGGTGGTGACCACCGACTGGGCGAGGCCCACGTCGCGGCGCACCAGCGCGACGGTGGCGTCGGCGAGCATCTTCTCGGCGATGCCGCCCATCTCCATGATCGAGCGGCGCAGCTCCTGGAGCTCGGCGTCGAACGATGCGACCGTATGTTCGGACATGGGTCCGTCTCCTAGAGAGCGCTTCCTGCGGCGATGCGCCGGCTCAGCCGAAGCGGCCGGTGATGTAGTCCTGGGTGCGCTTGTCGCGCGGGTTGGTGAAGATCTGGTCGGTGGGACCCTCCTCGACGAGGTAGCCGAGGTGGAAGAAGCAGGTCTTCTGCGAGACGCGGGCGGCCTGCTGCATCGAGTGCGTGACGATGACGATCGTGTAGTTCTGCCGCAGCTCGTCGATCAGCTCCTCGATGCGCGCGGTGGCGATCGGGTCGAGCGCCGAGCACGGCTCGTCCATGAGGATCACCTCGGGCGACACCGCGATGGCGCGGGCGATGCACAGGCGCTGCTGCTGCCCGCCGGAGAGGCCGGTGCCGGTCTCGAGGAGCCGATCCTTCACCTCGTCCCAGAGGCCGGCCTTGCGAAGCGCCGCCTCGACGATCACCGCGAGCTCCGCCTTCGACTTCGCGAGCCCGTGGATGCGCGGGCCGTAGGCGACGTTCTCGAAGATCGACTTCGGGAAGGGGTTGGGCTTCTGGAAGACCATGCCGACGCGGGCGCGCAGGGTGACGACGTCCAGATCCGCGTCGTAGATGTCCTTGCCGTCGATCGTGATGTCGCCCTCGACCCGCGCGCCGTCGATCGTGTCGTTCATGCGGTTGAGGCAGCGCAGGAAGGTGGACTTGCCGCAGCCCGACGGGCCGATGAAGGCGGTCACCGCCTTCTCCGGAATGCCGATCGTGAGGTCGTAGATCGCCTGCTTGGCGCCGTAGAAGACCTTCACGTCGCGGGCGTCCACCTTCGACGCGTTGCCGATCTCCAGCGGGATGCGGACGGTCTCGCGCTTGTCGAGAACGGGCGCCGGGGCATCCGGCGCAGCGGTGGGGGCATGCATGGCGGTCATCTCGTCTCCTCGCTCGCTCACCACTTCCGCTCGAGGCGGTTGCGCAGAAAAATCGCGATCAGGTTCATCAGGATCAAGAAGCCGAGCAGAACGAGAATGCCGGCGGAGGTGCGCGCGACGAAGCCGCGCTCGGGGCTGTCCGCCCAGATGAAGATCTGGGTCGGGAGGGCCGTCGCCGGCTCCAGCAGGCCGCCGGGCGGGCTCGTGATGAAGGCGTTCATGCCGATCAGCAGCAGCGGCGCGGTCTCTCCCAGCGCCTGGGCGAGACCGATGATCGTGCCGGTCAGGATTCCGGGCAGCGCCAGCGGCAGGACGTGGTGCATCACCACCTCGTGCTTGGAGGCACCAACCCCGAGCGCCGCCTCGCGGATCGAGGGCGGAACGGCCTTGAGCGCCGCGCGGGTCACGATGATCATGGTGGGCAGCGTCATGAGCGCGAGCACCATGCCGCCGACGAGCGGCGCCGAGCGCGGCATGCCGAACCAGCCGAGGAAGATGGCGAGGCCGAGCAGGCCGAACACGATCGATGGCACGGCGGCCAGGTTGTTGATGTTCACCTCGACGATGTCGGTCCACTTGTTCTTCGGCGCGAATTCCTCGAGATACACCGCGGCGGCGATGCCGATCGGGAAACTCAGGACGAAGCACACCACCAGCGCGAAGAACGATCCGACGACGGCGCCCGAGAGGCCGGCGAGCTCGGGGAAGCGGCTGTCGGCATTGAAGAAGAGGGCCGCGTTGAAGCGCTGCTCGACGCGTCCCTGCTCGGCGAACTGGTCGTAGATCGCGATGCCCTGGTCATTGACCCGCCGACGGCTCTCGGGCAGGTCGCGATCGATGATGCCCTTGGCGAGCTGGTCGAACGGGTCCGACGCCGGGATCTGGATGCGGATCGTCTCCCCGATCACGCTCGGATCGCGCACGACGTGGTCACGCAGGATGAAGTGGACGTTGCGGGTGACGATGTCACGCGCGGCGCGCAGCTCCGCATCGTCCGCCCCCGGGAGAACGGAGGCGATCGAGGCCGCGACGAGCCCGCGATAGTCACCGCGGCTCGGGTCCTCGACGTCGATCTCCGCCGGGTCCACATAGACGTCGAGCGCGATCTGCGTCTGCGTGAACGCCCGGTAGCCGTTCAGGACGAGCGAGCCGACGAGGATCGCGAGCAGCCCGAGTGCCACCGCGATCGCAGCGAGCCCGTAGTAGCGCAACCGCGTCTCGGCCGCGCGGCGACGACGCCGGCGCCCGTCGGCCGCGGACGACGTCCAGTCGACGGGGCTGGCCCCTCTCTGCGCGATGTCAGTCATACTTCTCTCGATATTTCTGGACGATCCGCAGGGCGATCACGTTGAGTGCCAGCGTCGCGACGAAGAGCGAGAGCCCGAGGCCGAACGCGGCGAGGGTCTTCGGATTGTCGAAGGCGGTGTCGCCGATCAGCAACGTCACGATCTGCACGGTAACCGTCGTGACCGAGTCGAGCGGGTTGAAGTGCAGCGAGGCGATCAGGCCCGCCGCCATCAGCACGATCATGGTCTCACCGATGGCGCGGCTGACGGCGAGCAGGATGCCGCCGGCGATGCCCGGCAGAGCCGCCGGGAGGAGCACCTTGGTAATCGTCTCGCCCTGGGTCGCGCCCATGGCGAGCGAGCCGTCGCGCATCGTCCTGGGCACGGCGTTGAGCGCATCGTCGGTCATGGAAGAGATGAACGGGATGATCATGATCCCCATCACGCCGCCGGCGACGAGCGCCGTGTTCGGCGCCACCGGGATGCCCACCGCGTCGCCGGCGGCACGAACCGCCGGAGCGACGACGAGGACCGCGAAGAAGCCGTAGACGACGGTCGGGATGCCGGCCAAGATCTCCATCATCGGCTTGACGAAGGAGCGGACCCGCCGGCTCGCGAACTCCGTCAGGTAGATGGCGGAGAACAGCCCGACCGGGACCGCCACGGCCATCGCGATGGTCGCGATCAGGATGGTGCCGACGAAGACGGGGACCGCGCCGAACGCGCCGGCGCCGGCGACCTGGTCCGCGCGGATCGCGATCTGCGGCTCCCAGTTGAGGCCGAACAGGAACTCCGTGACCGGAACGAGCTGGAAGAACAGCCAGGATTCGAACACGAGCGCGCCGATGATCCCGACCGTCGTCAGGATCGCGACGACGGACGACGCGATCATGGCGATGCTGAGGAAGCGCTCGAAGCCCTGACGCGCACGGAAGCGAGGGGCGAGGCGCGCGCGCGCCAGGAACAGACCGCCGATGGCGAGCGAGGCGGCGACCGCCACCATCGCCCAACGCGCGATGTCGCGCCACGCGGAATAGCGCTCGGCCGCGGCGAGGATCTCGGGGGACGGCTCGCCGAAGAACTGGCCGGCCGCGGCATTCTGAATTTGCGACAGGAGCAGCTGCTGCTGCGCCGGCGATGCGTTTTCGGTCAACGCCTCCGGCAGGCTCGCGAGGATCAGCCGGTCGACCACCGCGCCCTGGAGGAACAGCCAGAGAACGACGAGGACCAGGGCCGGCACCCCGACCCAGACGGCGACGAAGGCCCCGTGATAGACGGGCCGCGAATGGACGTCGACGTCCGCTCCGGCGAACACGAACTTCCTGCCCTGAGCCTGCCCCACGAAGTAGGCGACGAGAGACAGGACGAGGATGACGAGGATCAGGTTTCCGGCCATGCCGATGAGGTCCGCCTGGCGACGCGTACGCCGATCGTTTGTCGAGGACGGGTCGCGGCGGGGATGCCGCCGCGACCCGCGTTCGAAGCGTGTCTAGCTCAGCCGTCGTAGCGCGTGAAGGCCGCGCCGTTGACGACGTTCTCGCGCGTCTGCTCGCGACGCGCCTCGGGCAGCGGAACCATGCCGCGCTCGGAGAGAAGGCCGCCGGAGCCCATCACGTCCTCGCTGACGTAGAGCTCGACGAACTCCTGCAGGCCGGGGATCACGCCACGGTGGGCGTTCTTCACGTAGAAGAACAGCGGACGGGAGACCGAGTAGGAGCCATCGGCGATGGTGTCGAAGGTCGGGTCGACGCCTTCGACGGAGACGGCCTTCAGCGTGTCCTGGTTCTCGTAGAGGAACGAGTAGCCGAAGATGCCGAGCGCGTTGGTGTCCTGCTGGAGACGCTGAACGATCAGGTTGTCGTTCTCGCCGGCCTCGACGAACGGGCCGTCCTGGCGCATGCGCGAGCAGACTTCTTCCCAACGATCCTCGTCGGCGTCCTCGAGCGCCGCGATCGTCTCGAACTCGTTGCAGCCCTCGTGCATCACGAGCTCGACGAAGGCGTCACGGGTGCCGGAGGTCGGCGGCGGGCCGAGCACCACGATCTCCATGTCCGGGAGCGAGGAGTCGATCTCGTTCCAGCGGGTATAGGGGTTTGCGACGATCTCGCCGTCGACCTCGACCTCGGAGGCGAGCGCCTGGAAGATCTGCGCCTTGGTGAGGTTCATGCCGTCCGCGTCGACCGAATGGGCGAGCGAGAGACCGTCCGAGCCGATCAGCGCCTCGGTGATGTCGGTCACGCCGTTCGACTTGCACAGGTCCCACTCGGACGCGGTCATGGCGCGCGAGGCACCCGTCATGTCGGCCGTCTGCGGGCCGACGCCCTCGCAGAAGATCTGCATGCCGCCGCCGGTGCCGGTCGACTCGACGATCGGAGCCGGGCTGCCGGTCTGCGCGGCGTATTCCTCGGACGCGGCCTGGGAGTACGGGAACACCGTGGAGGAGCCGACGATGCGGATCTGCTCGCGGGACTGGGCGTTGGCGGCGCCGGCGGCCAGCACGCCGGCGGCGGCGATCGCGAACGCGCTCGTGTAGGTGAAGAACTTCACGGGTGATCTCCCTGTCGAGATGATGCTTCGGCCATGATCCCGAGACGTGGGACCGCGGTTGCGGCTGCGGGCGACGCCGATTGCGCCCCCCCGACGCGTGGCGGACCCTAGGAGTGCCCCGTGACACTCATGTGACGTTTCCGCGAAGCCCCGCGCACCGTCTCCACCCTTCGAAAACCATCACGCCGGCGCGCGCGCCCCATGCTCAGCCCGCCGCCTCGTCCGCCGGCGCGAAGCGCAGGGCGACACCGTTGTTGCAGTAGCGCAGCCCCGTCGGCGCCGGGCCGTCCTTGAAGACGTGGCCCTGGTGCCCGCCGCAGCGCGCGCAATGGTACTCGGTGCGCGGCAGGATCAGCTTGAAGTCCCGCTTCGTGCCGACGGCGCCGTCGATCACGTCGTAGAAGGACGGCCAGCCGGTGCCGGAATCGAACTTCATGCCGGAGGCGAACAACGGCAGGTCGCAGCCGGCGCAGTGGAACGTGCCGGTGCGGTACTCACGGTCGAGCGGGCTCGAGCCGGCGCGCTCGGTGCCTTCCTTGCGCAGCACGTGGAACTGCTCGGGGGTCAGGCGCTCGCGCCACTCGGCCTCCGAGAGGCTCCAGGCTTCGGTATCGGACACGCTCACGGTCGCTGCTCCCTCGCTCGCTTCGTCCCTGGTCCGCCCGACGCCCTCGCCGCACCCGGCGAGGGCGAGGGCCGCGACGCCGCCCAGGAACAGGCGGCGGTTCGGCATGGTGCTGTGGGTCATGCGCCACATATGGCGATCGCGCCGGCCGCGGCAAGCCGACGAGCCGTCCGCGGCGAAACGAGACGGGGGGAGCGACGTTGTCGAGCCTGGAGGTACCCTCCCGTGATCCGGCTGCCGACGGGCGTCCTGCCCCGCATCGACCGAAAACGCGCGCGCGATCTCGCTCGCGTCGGCCTCCAGACCGGCGCGGCGGTGACGCTCGTCTACGTCGTCATGCGCTGGTACGGCATCGATCACCTCTCCTGGGCGATCATCTCGGCTCTGTTCTCCATCCGCCTCGCTTCGGATTCGACCGTCTCGGTCGGCGTCTACCGCGTCACCGCGGCGCTGATCGGCACGGCGCTGGGGCTCGCGACCGTCGTGCTCTTTTCGGACGTGCTCCCGGGAGGCTGGTCGATCCTCGCCTCGGTCGTCGTCGCGAGCATCGTCGCGAACCTGATGACGACGCTCTGGCCCAACCTCAACTACATCGCCGTCGCCGCGGCCATCGTGGCGCTCAACGCGGACGCCGACGTCATGACGTCGCTCGAGCGGGCGCTGGCCATCATGATCGGCTCCGTGGGAGCCGCGCTCGCCTCGGCGATCGTCTGGCCGGAGAGCGCCCGCTCGCGCGCGGTGCGCAACATCTCCTATGCCCTCGACGACTGCCGGCGGCTCGTCGACGCCTCGCTCCGCGGCCTCGCGGGCGCGGACGCGGAGGACACGCGGCGCATCGACCAGGACTTCCAGCGACACATCGGCACCGCCCGGGAGATCGCCGGGGACGCCCGCTTCGAGACGGGGCTCGAGGGCGGCCATTCCCTGGCCGACGGGCTGATCGCGATCGAGCGGCTGTGGCACGCGACGATCGTGCTCGACCGCGCGGCGGAGGAACGCCGCTCGAGCCTCAGGCGCGACGACCCGGGCGGCGTCCACCTGCCCATCGACCGAATCAACGACGAGGTCGCGGCCTATCTCGGAGATCTCGTCGCGCACCTGCAGGGACGAGCCGGCGAGCCGCCGCGGGCCGAGGCCGTGGTGCGCCGCCTGTGCGACGCGGAGGACCATTTGCGCCACGCGCCGACCGAGACGGCGCTCACCGACGACGCCGATCGCGAGCGGGCGGTCTCGGCGTTGCGCTTCGCCGTCGACGAGCTGCGCAAGAACATCGTCGAGGTCGCCGACCTCGTGGCGCCGGGCCGCGAGGCGCTGCGGCGCGGCGAGCTGGACGGCGGGAGGCGGGCGTCGCCCGATCGCGCCGCATGATCCGGGCTCAGCCGCCCGCGTCGCGCATGTCCGGCACCGGCGCATGCCGCGCGGCGAGCGTCGTCGGGCCGGAGAGGATGCCGTAGAAATCGTACCAGTGGACCCGCTCGTTCGCCCGCAGGAAGCGGAAATGCGTGCGGAAGAAGAACAGCCGCTCGCGGAACAGCCCGAGCCGGCCGGGCGCCACGAGCTGCGGCATGGACAGCCGCAGCGTGCGCGGCCAGAGCGTGCGCGCAGCGAAGAGCCCGCTCAGCGCGGCGGGGTCGACCGGGCAGACGTTCATCGCATCGTGCCGGGTCTGGACCTCGTGCCAGACGACCGACGGCTCGTCGGCGAGCCGCCCCACCGCCGCGCGGTAGCGCATGCAGGTCTCGTCGACGAGCATCAGCGGCGCGACCGTGCCGAGCGTCAGGAGGGACACGGCCGGCCCGCGGCGCCCGAGGTCGGGATCGCGCGCCAGCGCCAGCGCCAGCGTTTCCGGCGCCAGGAAAGCGCCCGAGGAATGGCCGACGAGGAGCACCTCGTCGATCCCGGGATCGCGCGCGGCGGCGACGACCGCGTCGGCGAAGACCGCGAGCCGTGCGTGCAGCACGTCGGTGCCGCCGCGCTCGTGGGCGAAGGAGAACAGCCAGTCCTCCAGCAGGTACCGCAGGAAGAGCGGGCGATCGAGCCGCAGCGCCAGCCATGCGGCGAGCGCGCCCGCCGCGAGCGCCGCCGGCGGGGCCGCCAGCGGATGGATCCGCCAGCCGAGCGCGCCGGCGCCGAAGGCCGCCGCGAGGACGGTGAGCGCGAGCAGGAGCGTCCCCGCATAGGGATAGAGGACGAAGGCGGCGAACTGCCGGTCGATCCGCGCGAGCCGGGAGACGACGCCGCGGCGCACCAGGTCCGCACCCACGCGCAGCAGCTTGGCCAGGCGCAGTGCGAGCGGCGCGCGGAAGGCCGGACGGGCGAGATCGTCCCAGCGCAGGATGGTCACGTCGGTGCGGGTGTCCCAGGCGCCGAGGGGATCGCGGGCCTCGATCGCGAAAGCCGGCGTCGGTCCGTCCTCGCCGTCGAGAGGGCTCGCCTGCGCCACGAAGCCGCGAAGGCGCGCGGCGGCGGCGAGCTCCCCGGCGAAGAGCGCGTGGTAGACGCGCGGGCGGCGCGGGTCGTAGCCCGGCAGGTAGAAGGCGGCGCGGCGGCGCACCGGGCGCGCGTCCCGGCGCACGCCGACCGGCTCGTCCTCCCCGTCCCGCATGCGGCCCGCTCCCCGTCGCCCCCGATCCGGGGCGGTGCGCGCCTAGCACGCGGGCGGGGGCGTGTCGACGCGCCACTGGCGTGCGGGCGCGTTCTCGCTTATGTGACACTCTCCCCGGCAACCTTCCGCATTCTCGGCGACCCTCTCCGCATGACCGCACCCGCGCGCAAGATCTCGTTCGTCTCCCTCGGCTGCCCGAAGGCCCTCGTCGACTCGGAGCGGATCATCACGCAGCTGCGGGCGCAGGGCTACCAGCTCTCGCGCGAGCACGACGGATCGGATCTCGTGATCGTCAACACCTGCGGCTTCCTCGACAGCGCCAAGGCGGAATCGCTGGACGCCATCGGCGAGGCCATGGCCGAGAACGGCAAGGTGATCGTCACCGGCTGCATGGGCGCCGAGCCCGAGCAGATCCGCGAGCGCTTCCCGGACGTGCTCGCCATCACCGGCCCGCAGGCCTACGAGAGCGTGCTCTCGGCGGTGAACGCGGCGGTGCCGCCGGCGCACGACCCGTTCCTCGATCTCGTTCCGCCGCAGGGCGTGAAGCTCACGCCGCGCCACTACGCCTACCTGAAGATCTCGGAGGGCTGCAACAACCGTTGCTCCTTCTGCATCATCCCCAAGCTGCGCGGCGATCTCGTGTCGCGCCCCGCGGGCGACGTGCTGCGGGAAGCCGAGCGGCTGGTGAAGGCGGGCGTGCGCGAGCTGCTGGTGATCTCACAGGACACCTCCGCCTACGGCGTCGACGTGAAGTACGCCTCCTCCACCTGGCAGGGCCGGGAGGTGCGCGCACGCTTCCTCGACCTCGCCCGCGAGCTCGGAACGCTCGGGGCCTGGGTGCGGCTGCACTACGTCTATCCCTACCCGCACGTGGACGAGGTGATCCCGCTGATGGCCGAGGGCAAGGTGCTGCCCTACCTCGACATCCCGTTCCAGCACGCCTCGCCGAAGGTGCTGCGCGCCATGAAGCGCCCCGGCAACGTCGAGAAGACGCTGGATCGGATCAAGGCCTGGCGCGCGGTCTGCCCCGACCTCGCCATCCGCTCGACCTTCATCGTCGGCTTCCCCGGCGAGACCGAGGCGGACTTCCAGCTCCTGCTCGACTGGCTGGAGGAGGCCGAGCTCGAGCGCGTGGGCTGCTTCGAGTACGAGCCCGTCACCGGCGCGCCCGCGAACGCCATCGCGGAGCCCGTGCCCGACGAGGTGAAGGAGGAGCGCTGGCATCGCTTCATGCAGGCGCAGGCGGCGATCTCCGCGCGCATCCTCGCCCGCAAGGTGGGCCGCACCATCCCCGTCATCCTCGACGAGGTCGGCCCGACGGTCTCGGTCGGCCGCTCGCAGTGGGACGCGCCGGAGATCGACGGGAACGTCTTCGTGCGGACGCGCTCGACCAGGATCAAGCCGGGCGACGTGGTGGACGTGATGGTGAAGCGCGCGGACGCGTACGACCTGCATGGGGTGCTGGCGTAGGCGCATTCAGCCCCCGAACATGTCCCGCGAAGGCTTCAGCTCGAGAAGAGGTCCTCGTACTTTCGTCCGCGCATGAAGATCTTCGCGATCTCTACATGATCATCGCGGATGGTGTACGCGATCACCACGGAGCGCTTGTACGCGATCGTGCGCAGCCCCGGCCTCAGCTCGTCGCGTGCACGACCGCCGAACGGTGCATCGCCGATCCGTTCGCAGCGCTCGCGCAGACGCTTGGTGTAGGCCGACGCGACCTGGGCGCTCGCACTGCTCTCCGCTATCGCCACGGATATGGCGTGCAAGTCGCGGAGGGCTTCCGGTCGGAAGCGGACCGGCAGTCGCCGCATCTCACCGGCCGAGATCCGCGTCCGCGACTCGCTCGTCCACCTCCCGGAGCAGCGCCTCCAGGTAGGCGTCGACCTCCTCGCCGGAAAGGCTCGGGCGTGGATCGTCGATGGAGCGGGATATCTCCGCCTTGATCGCCTCGAGCCGCTCCTGACGATCGGCACGCTCGCGCTGCCACAGCCGAACGGCGTCGACGACCGCCTCCTCGACGGAGCGATACTTGCCCGCCTCGACGCTGTCTTCGATGTCGCGGAGCATCTCCTGCGAGAGCTCGACCCGGACGGCGGCCGGGCTGGTCGTGGGCTGATCGGTCATGCGTTCACCTCGACGCCAATGTAGCACCCGCCCCGGCAACCCGTAAACGCGCTTGTGGTTGTCTTTGAAATTCACTTCTGAATTGCATTACCCGTCATGCCCCATTACCGAGAACCGCGTCCAGCCGCTCCCACGCCCCGTCCCCGCCCGGCAGGCCGAACCTGAGACGCCGCTCGTCGTCCGCGAAGCGGCGCACCCAGATCCCCGCCTCGCCGAGCCGGCGGAAGAGGGCGGGCGCGGCGTCCGTCTCGATCGTGCGGAAGAGCGTCGTGCCGCGCACGCCGCTCGGCGCGTGTCGGGCGAGGAGCGCGTCGAGGCGGGCAGCGTCGACGGCGCGGGCACGGCGCGCCTCGGTGCGCCAGCCCGCGTCCGAGAGCGCCGCGCGGCCGATCGCCAGTGCCGGCCCCGAGACCGACCAGGGCCCGAGCGCCGCACGCAGCCGCTCGGCGAGAGCGCCGCGGGCGAGCGCGAACCCGAGGCGAATGCCGGCGAGGCCGTACGTCTTGCCGAAGGAGCGCAGCACGATCGCATTCCCGGGCAGGTCCGCCGCGAGGCTCTCGACGGGCTCGAGGTCGGCGAAGGCCTCGTCGACGACGAGCAGGCCCGCCCGCCCGGCGAGGTCGGCCGCGCGCGCGCGCAGCGTCGCGGCCGGCCAGGTGCGGCCGTCGGGATTGTTGGGGTTCACCACCACGACGACGTCGGCCCCTCCACCCTCGTCCGAAGCGGCGACCGCGCGCACGCGTGCGCCAGCCGCCCGCCAGGCCTGCGCGTGCTCGCCGTAGGTCGGCGTCACGATCGCGACCTCCCGCACCACCGCCCGCGCCGGCACGACGAACGGCAGCAGGCTGATCAGCACCTGCGTCCCCGGGGCGGCGACCACGCAGGCGGGATCGACCCCGCCGTAGGCCCGCGCCGCCGCCGCCTCGAGCGCCGCCTGGTCGGCGGGCTCGGGCAGGCGCGCGAAGGCGGAGGCTGGCAGGGCGGGCAGCGGATAGGCTATGGGGTTGATCCCCGTCGAGAGGTCGATCCAAGGCGCGGGCGCATGCGGGAACAGCGCGCGCGCCTCGCCGAGGTCGCCTCCGTGCCAGATCCGCGTCTCGACCATCCGGCCGCTCCCCATGCTCGCCGACCCGCTCGCCCTCCTCGTGCTCGCGCTCCTCGTGGAGGCGGCGGTCGGCTATCCCGCGCGTGTCTACACGGCGATCGGCCACCCCGTCACCTGGATCGGCGCGCTGATCGCCGCGCTCGACCGCGACCTGAACCGCGAGGACGCGTCCCCCGCCGTCCGCCGCGCCATGGGGGTTGTGGCGCTCCTGGCGATCCTCGCCGTGCCCGGCGCGCTGGCTGTCGCGCTGCAGACGATCCTCTCCGGTCTCGGGCTCCTAGGCCTGCTCGCCGCGGCCATCCTCGCCTCGACGCTCATCGCCCAGCGCTCGCTCTTCGAGCACGTCGCCGCCGTTCGCGACGGGCTGCGCGCGGAGGGGCTGGCGGGCGGGCGCCGCGCGGTCTCGATGATCGTCGGGCGCAACCCCGAGAGCCTCGACGAGGCGGGGGTCTCGCGCGCCGCCATCGAGAGCCTGGCCGAGAACTTCTCCGACGGCATCGTCGCCCCCGCCTTCTGGATCGGCGCCGGGGGTCTCGTCGGCGGCGTGCTCTACAAGGCGGCGAACACCGCGGACAGCATGATCGGCCACCGAACGGCGCGCCATGCCGCCTTCGGCTGGGCTGCGGCGCGGTTCGACGACGCCATCAACCTCCCCGCCTCGCGGCTGACCGCTCTCCTGATCGTCGCCGCCGCGGGCCTGCATCCGCAGGCGTCGGCGCGGAAGGCCTGGGCCGCGGTCCGCCGCGACGCGGGCAGGCACCGCTCCCCCAACGCCGGCTGGCCCGAGGCGGCGATGGCCGGCGCGCTAGGCCTGCGGCTCGCCGGCCCGCGCATCTACGGCGACACGGTCGTCGTCGACGCCTGGATGGGCGACGGCCGCGCCGAGGCGACCGCGGACGACGTCGACCGCGCGCTCGCCCTCTACAGCACCGCCTGCGCGCTGCTGATCGGGCTCGCCGCCGTGCTCGCCGTCACGGCGCTCGCGCTGTCTCGCTGATGGCGAGGAGCCGGTCGCAGTCCGCATGCGCCGCGAGATGGTCGGCGAAGCGGTCGAGGATGTCCTCGACGAGCGCCTCGTAGGCGAGACCGCTCGTCTTCGCGCCGAGCCGGTCGAGCCAGGCGGCGCGCTGCGCATCGTCGGCGAAGAGGCCGTGGACGTAGGTGCCGACCACCCGCCCATCGCGAGAGACCGCGCCGTCGGGCCGCCCGTCGGCGAGGTGGGCGAAGGGCCGCACGGCGTCGGGGCCGGTGGTCTCGCCCACGTGCATCTCGTAGCCGGAGAACGGCGCGCCGTCGGCGAGCGCCGTCCCGCTGACGGCTTCCAGCGTCTTCACGCCGGTGAGCCGGGTCTCCAGGTCGAGGAGCCCGAGCCCCGGCACGACGCGGCCCGGAGGCCCCTCGATCCCGTCGGGATCGGCGATGGAGCGGCCCAGCATCTGGAAGCCGCCGCACAGCCCGAGCACCCGCCCGCCGCGGCGCACGTGCGCGGCGATGTCGATGTCCCAGCCCTGGGCGCGCAGGAAGGCCAGGTCGTCGATCGTGGTCTTCGAGCCCGGCAGCAGCACCAGCGCCGCCTCGGCCGGGATCGGTGTCCCGGGCTCGACGAGGACGAGGCGCACGCCGGGCTCCTCGCGCAGGGGGTCGAGATCGTCGAAGTTGGAGATGCGCGGCATCACGGGCACGGCGATCGTCACCCCCTTCCCCGTCTCGTCCCGCGGCTCGCGTTCGAGGCCGAGCCGGTCCTCCGCCGGCAGCCGCCCGGCGTCGGCGAAATGCGGCACGAGGCCGAGCGGCGCCCAGCCGGTATGGGCGGCGATGAGCCGCATGCCGTCGGCGAAGAGCGACGGGTCGCCGCGGAAGCGGTTGACGACGAAGCCCGCGACGAGCGCCGCGTCGGCGGAGTCGATCACCACCTTCGTCCCCACCAGGCTCGCGATCACGCCGCCCCGATCGATGTCGCCGACGATGATCACCGGCGTGCCGGTGGCGCGCGCGAAGCCCATGTTGGCGATGTCGCCGGAGCGCAGGTTCACCTCCGAGGCCGAGCCCGCGCCCTCGACGACGACGAGATCGGCCTCTCGGCGCAGCCGGCCGAACGAGTCGAGCACGGCCTCCATCAGCCGCGGCTTCCAGGCCTGGTACTCCCGCGCCTTGGCGGTGCCCACCATGCGCCCCTGCACCACGATCTGCGAGCCGATCTCGCTCTGCGGCTTGAGGAGAACCGGGTTCATGTGCACCGACGGTGCGACGCAGGCGGCGCGCGCCTGCAGCGCCTGGGCGCGGCCGATCTCGCCGCCGTCGGCGGTGACGGCGGCGTTGTTCGACATGTTCTGCGGCTTGAACGGCCGCACCACGAGGCCGCGGCGCGCGAAATGGCGGCACAGGCCGGCGACGAGCAGCGACTTGCCGACGTTCGACCCGGTCCCCTGCACCATCAGCGCACGCGCCATCAGAACTCGATCCCTTCCTGCGCCTTCACGCCGGCGGCGAAATGGTGCTTCACCAGCGCCATCTCGGTGACGAGATCGGCGGCCTCGATCAGCTCGGGCTTGGCGTTGCGGCCGGTGACCACGACGTGGAGATCCGGCCGGCGCGCGCTCAACGTGGCGACCACCTCGTCCAGCGGGAGATAGGAATAGCGCAGCGCGATGTTGAGCTCGTCGAGGATCACGAGCCGGATGCCGGGATCGTCCATCAGCTCGCGCGCCTTGGCCCAGGCGCGCTCGGCGGCGGCGACGTCGCGCGCCTTGTCCTGCGTCTCCCAGGTGAAGCCCTCGCCCATCGTGTGCCAGGAGATCTGGTCGTCGAAGCGCGCGAGCGCGAGCTTCTCGCCGGTCTCCCAGGCGCCCTTGACGAACTGCACGACGCCCACCCGGAAGCCGCGACCGAGCGCGCGCAGCATCAGCCCGAAGGCGGCCGTCGACTTGCCCTTTCCGGGGCCGGTGTTGACGACGAGAAGCCCCTTCTCGAGCGTCTTTCCCGCCACTTCCGCGTCCTGCACGGCCTTGCGCTTGGCCATCTTCTCGCGATGGCGGCGGGCCTCGTCGTCCTCGATCGTCATGTCACTTCACCTTCATCGGGAGACCGGCGACCATGAAGGTCACGGCGTCCGCCCGCGCCGCCAAACGCTGGTGCAGCCGGCCGGCCTCGTCGCGGAACCGGCGCGCCAGGGCGTTGTCGGGCACGATGCCGAGCCCGACCTCGTTCGACACGAGCACGACCGGCCCCGGCGCGTCCAGGCAGGCCGCCTCGAGCGCGGCCCCGGCCGCGGCGACGTCGCGCTCGGCGAGGATCAGGTTCGTCACCCACAAGGTGAGGCAATCGACCAGGATCGGCGCCCCCGCCGGCCCCTCGCTCATCGCCTCGGGCAGGGCGAGCGGCGCGTCGCGGGTGATCCAGCCCTCGGGGCGCCGCGCGCGGTGCTCTTCGATGCGCGCCTCCATCTCCGAATCGAAGGCCTGCGCCGTCGCCACGTAGACCCACGGCGGCGCGTACGCCTCCACGAGCGCCTCGGCATGCCGGCTCTTGCCGGAGCGTGCGCCGCCGAGCACGAACGTCAAGCGAGGCGAGGCGCCCCGTACGGGCTTCTCCGGGGTCATGCGCGAGGCCGTTGAAGTTCGTTGGCGCGACGGCTAATCATGGTGGCGACGGTGCCCCGGAGACGGGGTGAAAAGGGAATGCGGTGAGACACCGCAGCTGCCCCCGCAACTGTGAGCGGAGAGCCCGTCGCTCTCATAGTCCACTGGGCTCGTCCCGGGAAGGCTGAGCGACGAGGCCGCGACCCGCGAGCCAGGAGACCTGCCGTCGACCGCTTTCATGGGCTTTCCGGCCGGGGTGCGCCGGGGGGTTTGCCGGCCGCACGGTGTTCTCCGTCGGCCGCCTCTCTCCGTGGAAGCACGAAGCACGGGCGCCCTCGGGCGCAGACGGAGAGAGAAGAGACATGACCGGACCAGGCTCCACCGAAACGCGAATCCTCGTCGCCCTCGCCGGCGTGCTCGCCGCGACCCCGGCCCTCGCCCACCACCCGCTGGGCGGGGACGTCCCCGGAACGCTCGTGGACGGGCTGATGTCCGGCCTCGCCCACCCGATCCTGGGCGTCGATCACCTCGCAGCCCTCGTCGCCGTCGGCCTGATCGCGGCGCGCGGCGCGGGGCTGCTCGCGGCGCCCGGCGGCTGGGTGCTCGGGATGCTCGCCGGCGTCGCGCTGCACATGGCGGGCGTCGGCCTGCCGTTCGGCGAGGCGCTCGTCGCCGGCACGGTGCTCGCGCTCGGCCTCGCGCTCGTGGCGCCCGGCGCGCTCTCCCGCCCGGCCGTGCTCGCCCTCGTCGCCGCGGGCGGCTTCATGCACGGGCACGCGCTGGCCGAATCGATCATCGGCGCGGAGGCGACGCCGCTCGTGGCCTATCTCGCGGGTCTCGCCATCGTCCAGATCGCGCTCGCAGCCGGCATCGCGCTCGTCGCGCGCGGCCTCGGCCGCGAGCCGGCCCAGCCGGCCGGCCTGCGTGCCGCGGGCCTGGCGCTCGCCGTGGTCGGCGCCGGCTTCCTCGTCTCCGGCCTCGTCGGGTCCGCGTGAGCACGGCCATGACCGCCGCCCCCGTGGACGTCGTCGTCCACGTCTGCACCACCTGCCGTCCGGCCGACGGGCCGGACGCGGCCGACGAGAGGCCCGGCGCGATCCTCCTGCGCATGCTGGAGGACGCGCTCGCCGCCCGCGCGGCGGCGGGCGCGCCGCTGCCGGTGCGCCTCGCGCCGGTCGCGTGCCTCTCCGTCTGCAAACGCCCCTGCACCGTCGCGGCGACCGCGCCGGATCGTTGGACCTACGTCTGGGGCGACCTCGACCCGGCGACGCAGGTCGACGAGATCCTCGACGGCCTCGCCCGATACGCCGCGAGCGC
The DNA here is from genome assembly GCF_041514305.1 of Salinarimonas chemoclinalis. Taxonomy (NCBI): domain Bacteria; kingdom Pseudomonadati; phylum Pseudomonadota; class Alphaproteobacteria; order Hyphomicrobiales; family Salinarimonadaceae; genus Salinarimonas; species Salinarimonas chemoclinalis. Next base: position 77,294 of record NZ_JBGMWH010000002.1, on the reverse strand, counting down.
CGACGGGATCGTGCCCTGGCGCGAGCGTCCGCGGATCTTCAAGACGGGCGTCGTCGCCCGCATCCCCCCGCTGCCGGGCCTCGCCCCGGCGGCCGCCGAATAGGAGCCGTCCCCATGGCGAGCCTGTCGAAAATTCCCTGCACGGTCCTCACCGGCTTCCTCGGCGCCGGCAAGACCACCCTCGTGCGCCACCTCGTCGAGAACGCCGGCGGGCGCCGCATCGCCGTGCTCGTCAACGAGTTCGGCGATCTCGGCTTCGACGGCTCGTTCCTGGAGGGCTGCGGCATCGCGGGCTGCACCGCCGAGGACATCGTCGAGCTGCCCAACGGCTGCATCTGCTGCACGGTGGCCGACGATTTCGTCCCGGCGCTGGAGAAGCTCCTCGACCAGGCGAACCCGCCCGAGCACATCCTCATCGAGACGTCGGGACTGGCGCTGCCCAAGCCGCTCGTGAACGCCTTCAACTGGCCCGCCATCCGCTCGCGCGTGACCGTCGACGGCGTCGTCGCCGTGGTGGACGGTCCCGCCGTGGCGTCCGGGCTGTTCGCGCACGATCCCGCGAAGCTCGCCGCCCAGCGCGCCGGCGACGCCTCGGTCGACCACGACGACCCGCTGGAGGAGGTGTTCGAGGACCAGCTCCTGTGCGCCGACGTCGTCGTCCTCAACAAGGTCGACGCGATGAGCGTCGACGAGCGCCGCCGGGTCGCCGCCGACATCCGCGGGCACCTGCCGCGCGCCGTCGAGATCCTCGAGGTCGCCCACGGCCGGGCGGATCCCGCCGCCCTGATCGGGCTCGGCGCCGCGGCGGAGGGAGACCTCGCCGCGCGGCCATCGCATCACGACGACGCCGGCGAGCACGATCACGAGGACTTCGACAGCGTCGCCATCCCCGTCGCCGCGGTCGAGAGCCCCGACGTCCTGATGCGGCGCGTCGCCGAGGCCGCCGAGGTCGCGGGCGTGCTGCGCATCAAGGGCTTCGTCGAGGTGACCGGCAAGCCGATGCGCCTCGTCGTCCAGGGCGTGGGCACGCGCGTGTCGCAGAACTACGACCGGGCGTGGAAGCCGGGCGAGCCGCGGGCCGGCTCGCTCGTCGTGATCGGGCTGCACGACTTCGACCACGCCGCCGTCGCGCGCGCGCTCGCCGGCTGAGGGACGCGGTCCGCCCGCCATGCACCTTCTCCCCGCGAGCACGGTCTCCCTCGACGAGGGTGAGAGCGCCGTCGACCTGGCCCAGCCGCCGGGCGACGTCGTCGTGCTCTCCTTCGCCGATTCGGACCTCGCGGCGCTCGCCGCCGCGAGTGCCGCGTCGCGCGGGGGTGCGGCCGACGGGCCCTCGATCCGCCTCGCCTCGCTGAGGCGGCTCAAGCACCCGCTCTCGGTCGACCTGTGGGTGGAGAACACCGCGGCGAAGGCCCGCTTCGTGCTGGTGCGCTGCCTCGGCGGGCTCGACTATTGGCGCTACGGCGTCGAGCGTCTCGCCGATACCGCGCGGGCGAACGGCATCGCGCTGGCGGTGATCCCCGGCGACGACCGGCCGGATCCGCGCCTCGCGGATCTCTCGACCGTGCCGAGGGCCTGCTGCGACGCGCTCGAAGCCTATTTCATCGCCGGCGGGGTCGAGAACATGGGCCGGCTGCTCGCCGGCATCGACGCCTGGCTCGCCGGCCGGCGCGCGGCGATCGCACCGCCGATCCCGACGCCGCGGGGCTTCGCCTGGTCGCCGGAGCACGGGCCGGAGACGCCCGAGGCGGCGCTGGCCCGCCTGCCGACGGAGCGGCCGCTCGCGCCGATCCTGGTCTACCGCTCGGCCGTTCTCGCCGGCGAGACCGGCCCGGCCCGGGCGCTTTCGGAGGCGCTGGCGGCACGGGGGCTCGCGCCGCTCGTGCTCGCGGTGTCGAGCCTGAAGGACCCCGAGGCGGTCGGCGTCGTGCGCCGGGCGCTCGCGGCCCGCAAGCCGGCCGTCATGCTCGCCACCACGGCCTTCTCCGCCCGCGAAGGCACGGCCTTCGTCCTCGACGCCGCCGATTGCCCGGTGCTCCAGGCGATCCCCGTCGGCACGACGCGGGACGCCTGGGCGGCGTCCGAGCGCGGGCTCTCGGCCGCCGATCTCGCCATGCAGATCGCGCTGCCCGAGTTCGACGGCCGCATCGTCGCCGGACCGATCGCCTTCAAGGCCGAGGCCGCGCCGGACCCGGCGCTGGCCTTCGCTCGGCGCGAGAGCGCGCCCGATCCGGCCGGGATCGCCGCCGTGGCGGACCAGGCCGCCGCCTGGGCGCGGCTTTCCGCGACGCCGCGGTCCGAGCGCCGGCTCGCGATGGTCCTGTCGGACTACCCCGCCCGCGGCGGCCGCACCGGCTTCGCCGTGGGGCTCGACACGCCGGCGAGCACGGCGGCGATCCTCGAGCTCCTCGCGGACGCCGGCTACGACATCGCGCGAGCGGTGGACGCCAAGGCGCTGATCCCGCTTCTTCTCTCCGGGGCGGAGGCGATGCGGGTCCCCCTCCCCGTCTACGAGACCCGGCTCGCCCGCCTCCCCGCCAGCCGCCGGGCGGAACTCGCCGAGACCTGGGGCGCACCGTCCGACGACCCCGCCTGCGACGGCGACGCCTTCGTCTTCCGGGTCGTGCGCGCCGGGAAGGTGCTGATCGCGCTCCAGCCGGATCGCGGGCGCGGTGACCGCAAGGCGTCCTACCACGACCCGAATCTGCCGCCGACGCACGCCTATTGCGCCTTCTACGCGGCCCTTGGGCAGGAGCCCGAGCGCATCGATGCGCTGATTCATCTCGGCACGCACGGCACCACCGAATGGCTCCCCGGCAAGGCGGTGGCGCTGGCCCCCGACGACTGGCCGCGGCTGCTGACGGGCGCGACGCCCGTCGTCTACCCGTTCGTGGTCGACGACCCCGGCGAGGCGGCGCCCGCGAAGCGCCGGATCGGCGCGGTGACGATCGGCCACCTGACGCCGGACGTCGTCGAGGCGGGGCTCGACGGGGAGACGGCGGCGTTGAAGGAGCGGGTGGAGGAATTCTCCTCCGCCCAGGTGCTCGACCCGCGCCGCGCAACCCTCGTCGCCGCCGACATTCTGGAACGCGCCCGCGCGAGCGGCCTCGCCGAGGCCTGCGGCGTCGACGCGCAGACGCCCATGGACGAGGCCCTCACCCGGCTCGACGCCCATCTCTGCGATCTCGCCGAGACCGCCTTCCGCGACGGGCTCCACGTCTTCGGCGTGTCGGGTGACCCCGCGAGCGCCGCGGGCGAGCGCGCGGGCCTGCTCGCAGCCCTCGACGGCCGCTTCGTCCCGCCCGGGCCGGCGGGCTCGCCCTCGCGCGGGCGCGTCGACGTGATGCCGACGGGGCGCAACCTCACCACGCTCGACCCGCGGGCCATCCCCACCCGCGCCGCCGCCGAGCTGGGGAGGCGCGCAGCCGCCGAGATCGTGCGACGGCATCTGCAGGAGGAGGGTGACCATCCGCGCCGGATCGTCATGGACCTGTGGGCCTCGCCGACCCTGCGGACGGGCGGCGAGGACATCGCCCAGGCGCTCGCGCTGATGGGCGTCGCGCCCGTGTGGGACCCCGCGACGACCCGGGTGACCGGCTTCGAGATCCTGCCGATCGCGAGGCTCGACCATCCACGCGCCGACGTCACCGTGCGCGTCTCCGGCGCCTTCCGCGACACGTTCCCGGACCAGCTCGCGCTCCTCGACCAGGCCGCCCGCGCGGTCGCGGCGCGCGACGAGGCCGAGGACTGGAACGCGCTCGCCGCCGCCCGCCGCGCCGGCGCGTCGCTCGCGCGAGTCTTCGGGCCGGCGCCCGGCGACAACGGCGCGGGCGTCGCGAGCCTGGCGCTCGACGGCAGCTGGGAGACCCGCGCCGATCTCGGCCGGGCCTATCTCGCCAACACCTCGCACGCCTACGGGGCGGGCGGCGCCGGGGCGGCGGAGCCCTCGTTCGACGCCCGCGTCGCGGCGGCCGACGCCTTCGTCCACACGACGGACGTCGCCGAGCGCGACCTCCTCGACGGCGACGCCATACCCGATGCGATCGGCGGCTTCGCGGCCGCCGCGCAGACGCTCGGCGCCGCGCCCGCCCTCTACAGCCTCGACACGACGCGCGCGGCCCCGAAGGCCCGCACGCTCGCCGAGGACATCGACCGGATCGTGCGCGGGCGGCTGACCAACGCGCGCTTCATCGCGGGCTGCCTGCGCCACGGCTGGCGCGGGGCCGCGGAGCTGGCACAGGGCGTCGACGCGCTCTACGCCTTCGCCGCGACGACGGACGCGGTGTCCTCCCACGCCTTCGAGGCGGTGTTCTCGGCACTGGTCGCGGACGAGGCGGTGAACGCGCGGCTGCGCGAGGCGAACGCCCCGGCGGAAGCCGCCATCCGCGAGCGGCTCGAGGACGCGCTGCGGCGCGGCCTGTGGGAGACGCGCTCCAACTCGGTCGCCGCGGCGCTCGCCGACGGTGCGCGGGAGGCGGCGGAATGACGGCGCTCCCGCTCAGGCGCGGCTGGTGCCCCGGGGCGCGCCGGCCGATGGAGACCGGCGACGGGCTCCTCGTGCGCGTCCACCCGCCGGGCGGGAGTCTCTCCGCGGTGCAGGCGCGGGCGCTGGCGGAGGCGGCGGAGGCCTGCGGCAACGGCCTCCTCGACGTCACCGCGCGGGGCAACCTCCAGATCCGCGGCGTGAACGAGGTGACGCATCGCGCCGTCCTGGAACGGCTTTCGGGTATCGCCCTGCTCGAGGCGGCGGAGGACGGGCCCTACCGCCTGACGCTCGTTTCGCCTCTGGCGGGCATCGACCCTGCGGAAGCCTTCGACGCAGCGGCCCTGGCGGCCGGGATCGAGGCGCGGGTCGGGGATGTGGCGTCCGCCTTGCCGGCGAAATTCTTCGTCGCGATCGACGGCGGCGGGGCGCTGCGGCTCGAGCCGGGTGCGGACGTGTGGGTCGCGCCGGCGGAGGGCGGCGTGGCGATCGGGCTCGCGGTGGAGGACGGGTATGTGTGGTATGGGCCCGTTCCGTTGGAGACGGCGGCGGAGACCGTGGCTGCGGCCCTCGTCGCCTTCCGCGAGAAGCGCGGCGACGCCCGCCGGATGCGCGACATCTCCCCCGACGCCGCCGGCATGATCGCCACAGCGATGGCGCACGCGACGCCCCTCTCCTTCCCTGTAGGGGAAGGTGGCACCGGCGGAGCCGGTGACGGATGGGGCGCGGCGCGAAGCGACGCGTTCCGCGCAGCGGAAACCGCCGTGTCCGGCCTCGCACCGTCCACTTCGGCTTCGCCGAACGCGCGTCCCGCGCGCCCCATCCGTCTCGGCTCCGCCGAGCCACCTTCCCCTACAGGGAAGGAGAATTACGTCGCGGGCTTCATCACCGAATCCGCCCTCCTCCTCGCCCTGCCCTTCGGGCGCGCTACCGCCGCGCAGCTGCGCCTGGCCGCGGGGTGGGCCGAGGCGCACGGCGCGGGCGAGATCCGCCTCTCCTTCACCCGAGGCATCCTGATCCCGCACCTGGGCCTCGCGGCCGCGGATGTCGTCGCCCGCGCGGCCGAGGCCGCGGGCTTCGTCACCGACCCCGCCGACCCGCGCCTCGCGCTCGTCGCCTGCCCCGGCGCGCCGGCCTGTGGGCGCGGGAACACCCCCGCGCCGCAGGACGCACTCACCCTGGCGGACGCCGTGCGCGACCTCGCGGAGGCCGGTGCTCGCATCCACGTCTCCGCCTGCCCGAAGGGCTGCGCGCATCCGCGGGCGTCGGATCTCACACTGGTCGGCCGTGCGGACGGGCGCTACGACGTGATCCCCGGCGGCGCGGCGGGGGACGCGCCCATGACCGCCCTCCCCCTGCCCGCCGTCGCCGGCGTCCTGCGGCACACGAGCGACCCGCGCGGCCTCGCCGCCGCCTTCGGAGACCATCGGACGTGAGTGCCCACGACTACATCCGCGACGGCGGCGCGATCTACGCCCGCTCCTTCGCCATCATCCGCGAGGAGGCGGATCTCGCCCACTTCGAGGGCGCGGCCGAGCGGGTCGTGGTGCGCATGATCCACGCCTGCGGCATGACCGACCTGCCGAAGGACGTCGAGATGTCGCCGGATTTCGCGCAGGCCGGGGTCGCGGCGCTGGCGCGGGGCGCGCCGATCCTCTGCGACGCCAAGATGGTGGCGAACGGCGTCACCCGATCGCGGCTACCCGCGGGCAACGACGTGATCTGCACCCTCGACGACCCGCGAACCCCGGGTCTCGCCGAGGCGATCGGCAACACCCGCTCGGCCGGTGCCATGGAGCTGTGGCGCGCGCACATCGAGGGCGCCCTCGTCGCCATCGGCAACGCGCCGACCGCGCTGTTCCGGCTCCTCGAGCTGCTGGATGCCGGCTGGCCGCGGCCGGCGGCCGTGATCGGCATCCCCGTGGGCTTCGTCGGCGCGGCGGAATCGAAGGAGGCCTTGGCGAGGGACGGGCGCGTGCCCTTCGTCGTCGTCCACGGCCGTCGCGGCGGCTCGGCCATGACGGCAGCGGCGATCAACGCGCTCGCGAGCGCCACGGAATGACCGAGAGCATGAGCGCGCTCACCCCCATCCTCGGCATCGGCCTCGGCCCGGGCGATCCGGACCTGACGAGCGTGCGCGCCCGCACGGCCCTCGAGCGCTGCGACCGGCTCGCCCATTTCTGCAAGGGCGGCCGACGTGGCAACGCCCGCACCATCGCCGACGCGATCGTGGGCGCCGATCCCGCCCGCGAGATCGCGATGGTCTACCCGGTCACGACCGAGATCGCGGTGGAGGACCCCGCCTATGCGCAGGCGCTCGCCGGCTTCTACGAGGCGTGCGTCGCACGTCTCCTCGCCGAGCGGGAGGCCGGGCGCACGGTGGGCGTGCTCTGCGAGGGCGACCCCTTCTTCTACGGCTCGTGGATGCATCTGTGGCGGCGGCTGCGCGAACGCGTCCCCGTCGAGACGATCCCCGCGATCACCGCCATGTCCGGCGCCTGGACCGCCGCGGACGCGCCGATCACCTGGGGCGACGACGTGTTGACCGTTCTCCCCGGCACGCTCCCCGCGGCCGAGCTGGCGCGCCGCCTGCGCGACACCGACGCCGCGGTGATCATGAAGCTCGGCCGCAACTGGCCGAAGGTCCGAGACGCGCTGGCCGAGGCAGGGCTGACGGGCCGGGCGGTCTATGTCGAGCGCGCGACCATGGCGGGCGAGCGGGTGATCCCCGTGGCGGAGGTGCCCGCCGGGCATGTCGCCCCGTATTTCTCGCTCGTGATCGTGCCGGGCGACGGGAGGCGGCCGTGACCGATCCCCTCCCGAATGGACGCCTCACCATCGTCGGCCTGGGTCCCGGCGATCCCGACTGGATCACCCCCGCCGCCCAGCGGGCGCTGGACGAGGCGACCGACGTCGTCGGCTACGGCCCCTACGTCGCGCGCCTCCCGGACCGCCCCGGGCGGACGAAGCACGCCTCCGACAACCGCGTCGAGCTCGACCGCTCCCGCCGGGCGCTCGGGCTCGCCGCCCAGGGCCGGCGGGTCGCGGTCGTGTCGGGTGGCGACCCGGGGGTCTTCGCCATGGCCGCAGCCGTGCTCGAGGCGCTGGAAGCGGGCGAGCCCGGCTGGCGGGCGCTCGACGTCCGGGTGGAGCCCGGCATCTCCGCCATGCTCGCCGCCGCCGCCCGGCTCGGGGCACCGCTGGGCGGGGACTTCTGCGTGATGTCCCTCTCCGACAACCTCAAACCCTGGGACATCGTGGAGAAGCGGTTGCGGCTCGCGCTCGAGGCCGATCTCGCGATCTGCCTCTACAACCCGATCTCGAAGGCCCGCCCCTGGCAGCTCGGCCGCGCCTTCGAGATCGTGCGCGAGGTGCGCGCGCGCGAGCACCTGATCCTGCTCGCCCGCGCCGTCGGCCGCCCGGACGAGCGGCTGACGATCCGCACCGTCGCCGAGGCCCGCGCCGAGGAGGCCGACATGGCGACGCTCGTGATCATCGGCGCCTCGACGACACGGCTGATCACCCGCTCCGGCGACGCACCGCCCTTCGTGCTCACGCCGCGCAGCTACGGAGCCGGCGCATGAACCCGCTCGAGCCAGGCGAGCGCCTCTGCGGGGGCGGCAACCGTCTCGACTCCGTCCGGGCGCGGCGGGCGCGCGATTACGATGACCGGCAGGCCGAGCGCGCGCGCGGCGTCGAGCTTCGGGCGGGTCGCGGCGGCGCCGGAATTCTTGGTGACGAGCACGTCGATGCGCTCGGCCTGCATCAGCGCGCGCTCCGCCGCCTCGTCGAAGGGCGGGCGATGGCGGATCTCGGCGAGGTTGGGCAGGGCGACATCCCCGATGGGATCGATGGTGCGCACGAGATAGGCGTGCTGCGGCGCGGCCTCGAAGGCGGAAAGCTCGAGGCGGCCCACCGTGAGGAACACGCGCTTCGGCGCCGCTCCGAGCGCCGCGACCGCGCCCGCCATGTCCCGAACGATCGTCCAGCGGTCGCCGGGGCCGGGCGTCCATTCCGGGCGCACGAGGGCGAGGAGCGGCACGCCGGCGCTGCGGCAGGCCTGCGCCGCGTTGAGGGACATCCGCGCCGCGAACGGATGCGTCGCGTCCACCACCGCGCGGACGCCCCCCCGCCGCAGGTGTTCGACGAGTCCCTCGACGCCGCCGAAGCCGCCGATCCGCGTCGGCAGCGGGGCGGTCCGCGGGGTGCTCGTGCGGCCGGCGAGGGAGAGGATCGCGGGCAGGTCCGGGCGCGCGGCGAGGCGATGCGCGAGTGCGGTCGCTTCCGTGGTGCCGCCGAGGAGGAGGATCGTCATGCCCGACATATCCTCTGACGCACGCTGGCTGTCCATCGTCGGCATCGGCGAGGACGGCCGCGCCGGCCTCTCCCCCGCCGCCGTCGCGGCGCTCGACAGGGCCGGGCTCGTGGTGGGTGGCGCGCGCCATCTCGCGCTGGCGGCGCCGCTGCGCGCGGAGACGATGACCTGGCCGAGCCCGATCGCCGAGGGCTACGCCGCCATCGAGGCCCGCCGCGGCCGGCCGATCTGCGTCCTCGCCACCGGCGACCCGTTCCATTACGGCATCGGCGCGGAGCTGGCGCGCCGCATCCCGGCCGACGAGATCGCGGCCTATCCGCAGCCCTCGGCCTTCTCCCTCGCGGCCGCGCGGCTCGGCTGGTCCCTGCCGGAGGTCGCCTGCGTGAGCCTGCACGGCAGGAGCTTCGAGCGGATCGTGCCGCATCTCCAACCCGGCGCGCGGGTGCTGGCGCTGTCCTGGGACGAGACCACGCCGGCGCGGCTCGCGGCGCTGCTCGCGGACCACGGCATGGGCGGCTCGGAGATCGTCGTGCTGGAGGCGATGGGCGGGCCGCGGGAACTGGTGCGCCGGACACGCGCGCAGGGCTTCGCGCTGGACGCGATCGACCCGCTCAACACCGTGGCCATCGCCGTGGCCGGCGGCCCGGACGCCCGGGTCGTCCCCCTCGTCCCCGGGCGCGACGACGCCTGGTACGACACCGACGGCCAGCTGACCAAGGCCGAGATCCGCGCCGTCACGCTCGCCGCGCTCGCGCCGCGCGCAGGCGGGCTGCTGTGGGACGTCGGCGCGGGCGCGGGCTCGATCGGCATCGAATGGATGCTCGCGCACCCGGCGAACCGCGCCGTCGCCATCGAGGCGCGGGCGGACCGTGCCGAGCGGATCGCCACCAACGCCGCGCGGCTGGGCGCGCCCGACCTGCGCGTCGTCGCCGGCCGCGCGCCCGACGCCCTCGCCGGCCTGCCCGCGCCGGACGCGGTCTTCATCGGAGGCGGGGCGACCGTTACGGGGGTGTGCGAGGCCGCCTGGGCGGCACTCCCTGCCGGCGGGCGGCTCGTGATCAACGCGGTGACGCTGGAGACCGAGGCGCGCCTCGCCGCGCTCTTCGCCGCGCATGACGGGACGATGCGCCGTCTCGCGGTCTCGCGGCTGGAGCCCGTCGGCGGCATGCACGGCTGGCGGGCGGCGATGCCCGTGACGCAGTGGATCGGGGTGAAGCCGTGATCGTGGCGGGCGTGGGCTTCTCCTCCGCGGCGAGCGCCGCCGAGATCGCGGACCTGGTGCGCCAGGCGCTGGCGCGCGCCGACGCCCGCGCGGATCGGCTGGCGACGGCGCAGCCGCGCGCGGCGCTCCCCGCCTTCGGGGAGGCGGCGGCGCTGCTCGGGCTGGCGGTCGAGGTCGTCCCGCCCGAGGTCCTGCGCAGCGCGTCCGGCGGGGTCGTCTCCTGCTCCACCCGCGCGCAGGCGGCCCACGACGTCGGCTCCGTCGCCGAAGCGGCGGCATTGGCCGCCGCCGGCGCGGGGGCGACGCTGCTTCTGCCGCGCGTCACCGGCGCGCGGGTCACCTGCGCGCTGGCGCGCTCCCGGGAGGCCGCGCCGTGACGGTCCATTTCATCGGCGCCGGCCCCGGCGCGGCCGACCTCGTCACGGTGCGCGGGCGCGCCCTCGTCGAGCGCTGCCCGGTCTGCCTGTTCGCCGGCTCGATCGTGCCGCCGGAGATCCTGGCCTGGTGCCCCGCGGGCGCGCGCGTCGTCGACACCGCGCCGCTCGACCTCGACGCCATCCTCGCCGAGATCGCGGCGGCCCACGACGCCGGCCACGACGTGGCGCGGCTGCATTCGGGGGATGTCTCGGTGTGGTCCGCCATGGGAGAGCAGATCGCGGCGCTGGACGCCCGCGGCATCCCCTGGACGGTCACCCCCGGCGTCCCCTCCTTCGCCGCCGCCGCCGCCGCGCTCGGGCGCGAGCTCACCGTGCCGGAGGTGGCGCAGTCCGTCGTGCTCACCCGCACGCCCGGCCGCGCCTCGAAGATGCCGGAGACCGAGCGGCTCGCGACCTTCGCGCAGACGCGGGCGACGCTCGCGATCCACCTCTCGATCCATCGCATCGAGGACGTCGTCGACGACCTGCTGCCCGCCTACGGGCCGGACTGCCCTGCGGCGGTCGTCTGGCGCGCCTCCTGGCCCGACGAGCGCGTGATCCGCGCACCCCTCGCGGCGCTGGCCGCGGCGGTGCGCGCGGCGAAGCTGGAACGCACCGCGCTGATCCTCGTCGGCCCGGCGCTGGCGGGCGCGGGCGAGGCCCGCTCGCGGCTATACGCAGCGGACTACGACCGGCGGTTCCGGCCGGGATGGGAGAGCGGGGAGTGACGTCGATGCCGCGCTCGACCCCGCGTCCTCCCCGGAGGGGAGGAGTCCGCGCGCAGCGCGGGCGGTGGGGCCGTTCGACCAGTCTTGCGAACCGCATCGCCGCCCGCCCCACCCTCCGGCCTGCGGCCTCCGTCCTCCCCTGCGGGGAGGTGGCGCGCGCCCTAGACCACCGGGTGGAAGGGCATCCGCCCCACCAGCGCGCCGTCGCGGTCGAACACCACGACTTCCAGCGCGATCGGCGCGCCGCGCAGGGCCTTGGCGGCGGTCTTCCAGGCGTGTGCGGCGACGACGTCGCCGAGGGGCAGGGCGAACCCCTGCGCGAGGCGCAGGACCTCGAGCGTGGTGTTCGCCTCCCTCGCCCGCGCGACGACGTCCTCCGGCGCCCCGGCCTCGGCGAGGCGCTCGGCGAGCCAGGCGAGATCCACCGGCCCGGCGCGGGAATGCAGGTCGAGCATGCCCTGGCCGAGCTTCGACAGCTTTGCGATGCCTCCGGCGATCGTCACCCGCGGCACGGGGTTCCTGCGCAGGTATTTCAGCATGCCGCCGGCGAAATCGCCCATGTCGATGAGCGCCTGATCGGGAAGCCCGTGCAACCGCGCGACCGCCTCCTCGGAGGTGGCGCCCGTCGCGCCCGCGACATGGACGAGGCCGCCCGCGCGGGCGACGTCGATGCCGCGGTGGATCGAGTGGATCCAGGCCGCGCAGGAATAGGGCACGACGATGCCCGTGGTGCCGAGCACCGAGAGCCCGCCGAGCACGCCGAGCCGCGGGTTGAGCGTCTTCAGCGCGATCGCCTCCCCGCCCGGGATGGCGATCTCGACCTCGACGTCCGGGGGGGCCTCCCCCAGCGTGGTGGCGGCCTCGGCGAGGTTGGTGCGGATCATCTGCCGGGGCATCGGGTTGATGGCCGGCTCGCCCGGTGGGATCGGCAGGCCGGCGCGGGTCACGGTGCCCACGCCCTCGCCGGCGCGAAACACGACGCCGCTGCCCGGCGCGCCCGGGCGTACCGTGACGCGCACCTCGACGCCGTGAGTCACGTCGGGATCGTCGCCGGCGTCCTTGATCACCCCCGCGACCGCGCCCCCCTCCACCGTCTCGTGGCGCGCGAGCGCGAACGCGACGCGCGCCCCGTGCGGCAGAACGATCTCGACGGGATCGGGGAACGCCCCCGTCCGCAACGCGACGAAGGCCGCCCTCGCCGCCGCGGTCGCGCAGGCTCCCGTCGTCCAGCCGCGCCGCAGCGGCCCCGGGGGCGGCGCGCCGAGGGCCGCGTCGGGATCGGAGGGGCTCTGCGCGGCAGTCTCCCCGGTTCCACGGGATGGATCGCTCATCCGCGGTCCTGTACACGAAGCAGGGCGGGACTTCACCGCCGAAATCAGCGCACGCAGCCGGTCCGGAGGCCCGCATGACAGACCTCTCGCGCCTCACCCCCGTCTTCTCGCCCGGGACCGTCTGGCTCGTGGGCGCCGGCCCGGGCGATCCGGGCCTGCTCACCGTGCACGCGATGAACGCCCTCGCCCAGGCCGACGTCGTCGTCCACGACGCGCTGATCGGCGAGGGCGTGCTCGGCCTCGCCCGCGAGGGCGCGGTCCTGGAATACGCCGGCAAGCGCGGCGGCAAGCCCTCGGCGCGCCAGGACGCGATCTGCGATCGGCTGATCGCGCTCGCCCGGTCCGGCAAGCGGGTGCTGCGGCTCAAGGGCGGCGACCCGTTCGTATTCGGGCGCGGGGGCGAGGAGGCGCTCGCGCTGGCGCAGGCGGGCATCTCCTTCCGGATCGTGCCCGGCGTCTCCTCGGGCCTCGCGGCGCTCGCCCAGCACGGCGTGCCCGCGACGACCCGCGACACGAACCACGCCGTGATCCTCGCGACCGGCCATTGCGCGGAGGACGACGAGAGCGTCGACTGGGCGGCGCTGGCCCGCGCGGGCGTGCCGATCGTGCTCTACATGGCGGTGGCGAACCTCTCGCCCATCGCCCGCGCTCTGATCCGCGGCGGGCTCTCGCCGGCGACGCCGACCCTCGTCGTCCACGGCGCGACGACCCCGCGCGAGACGCTGCTCGAGGCTCCGCTCGCGGAGCTGCCGTCCCTGGCGGAGGCCGGTGCCGTCGCCTCCCCGGCGATCGTCGCCGTCGGCGCCATCGCGGCCTTCCGGCAGGCGATCGCGGCGCATCTCGAGGACTTCCGCACGGCGGTCGGCGGATGACCGCGCAGGCGCCCCGCGGCCTCCTCGTCGCCGCCCCGCGCTCGGGCTCGGGCAAGACCACCGTCACGCTCGGCCTCCAGCGCGCGCTGGCGCGCCGCGGCCTCGCCGTGCGCGGGATCAAGAACGGGCCGGACTACATCGACCCCGCCTTCCACGCCGCCGCGACGGGTGCGCCGAGCGTCAACCTCGACTCGTTCGCCATGACGGACGCCACGATGGCGGCGGTCGCCGCGCGGGCCCTGGCGGGAGCCGAGATCGTGATCGCCGAGGGCTCGATGGGCCTGTTCGACGGCGTGCGCGGCGAGACCGGCCGCACCGGCGCGAGCGCGGACCTCGCCGCGCTGCTCGGCTGGCCGGTCCTGCTCGTGCTCGACGTCTCGGGCCACGCCCAGTCCGCCGCGGCGACCGCGCTCGGCTGCGCGCGGCTCGATCCGCGCATCGCGATCGCGGGCGTCGTCCTCAACCAGGTCGCGAGCGCGCGGCACCGCCGGCTCGTCGAGGACGGGCTTTCGCGCATCGGCATGCCGGTGCTCGGCGCGCTCGCCCGCGACACGGGGCTCGCGCTCCCGGAGCGCCATCTCGGCCTCGTCCAGGCGCACGAGACCGCCGATCTCGCGGCGCGGCTCGACGCGCTCGCGGACGCGATCGAGGCGGCGGTCGACCTCGACGCGGTGCTGGCCGCGGCCACGCCGACCCGCGGTCTCGCCGTCGCCGCCGACGCGGCCGCGATACCCCCGCCCGGGCAGCGCATCGCACTGGCCCGCGACGCCGCGTTCTCCTTCGTCTACCCGCACCATCTCGCCGCCTGGCGGACGGCGGGCGCCGAGATCGTGCCGTTCTCGCCGCTCGCCGACGAACCGCCGCCGACGGATTGCGACGTCTGCTGGCTGCCCGGCGGCTACCCCGAACTCCACGCGGGTCGCCTCGCCACGGCGGAACGCTTCCGTGCCGGCGTGCGGGCCTTCGCGGAGACGAAGCCCGTCCACGGGGAGTGCGGCGGCTACATGACGCTGGGCCGCGCGCTGACGGGCGCCGACGGCATCGCCCACGCGATGCTCGGGCTGCTCCCCGTCGAGACGAGCTTCGCCAGGCGCAGGTTCAACCTCGGCTACCGGATCGCCACCCTGATCCACGACGCCCCCCTCGGCGCGGCCGGCTCCCGCCTCGTCGGCCACGAGTTCCACTACGCCTCGGTGGTGGCCCGCGAGGAGGCCCGCGAGGCGGCGTTCGCGGACATGGTGGACGCCGAGGGCACGGATCTCGGAGCGGCCGGTCACCGCGTCGGTACCGTCAGCGGGACGTTCTTCCACGCGATCGCCCGGCGGTGAGGGGATGAGCACACCGCGAGAGGCCGCAGCCCGGCGGCGCGCGACCTCGCGACGCATGGCGCCGCCCGGCGCACGGCGGTTCTCTGCCGGTCGCATCGGATGCGAGGCGACCCGGAGGATCGGCATGGCGAAGGCGATACACGCGATGATCCGCGTGCTGGACGAGGCGCGCTCGGTGGAGTTCTACCGTACGGCGTTCGGGCTCGAGGTCGCGGACCGCTTCCCCTTCGACGACTTCACCCTGGTCTACCTGCGTAACGGGGAGGCCGATTTCGAGCTCGAGCTGACGATCAACCACGGCCGCACCGAGCCGTACCAGATCGGCGACGGATACGGCCACGTCGCCTTCGCGGTGGACGACCTCGACGCGGAGCACGCGCGCTTCGAGGCTCGGGGCCTCGCGCCGCGCAGGATCGTGGCGTTCGAGCGCGACGGCGCGCTGATGGCACGCTTCTTCTTCGTCGCGGACCCCGACGGCTACCAGATCGAGGTCCTCCAGCGGCACGGCCGCTACCGCTGAGCCGGCGGCCGGAGCCGGAACGTCGACGATCGGGCGCGTCGCGCGTTTGGGTCTGCGAAGAGGACCGCGCCATGCAGCTGCCCGAAGGCTACGCACCGCTCTTCGTCGACGGCGTGACGGAGCCCGTCGGCGCCGTAACGACCGCCGCCGCCGGGGTGCTGTCGCGGCTGGTCGCGTCCCGGCCGGACGGCTTCGCCCTGCCCGCTCGCGACCTGCGAGGCGCGCTCGACGCGGCGCTCGCGCGGCTCCTCGAAGCGGGCCTGTGCCCGCCGTTGCGGGGCGAGGCGATCGGCGTGCGGGCGGGGCGCGACGGGGCGGAGCTGGCGCGGATCGATCGGGCCGCCGCCGGGCCGCTGGGGCTCCTGGTGCGCAAGGTCTGCCTCGTCGGGCATGTCGCGGGTGAGACGCCGCACGTCTGGCTCGCGCGGCGCGGGACGGGTCAGCGCACCGCGCCGGGGCTCCTCGACACCACCGTCGCCGGCGGCGTGCCGGCGGGCACGACGCCCGAGGAGACGCTGCGGGAGGAGGCGCGCGAGGAGGCCGGCCTCACCCCCGAGCGCCTGCGCGACGCCCGCCCCGCCGCCCGGCTCGACCGCGTCGCGCCGGGGCCGGACGGGCTCTCCCGCGAGGATCTCCTCGTCTGGGACCTCGCGATGACGCCCGACGAGCGGCCGATGCCGCAGGACGACGAGATCGCGGGCTTCGAGCCCTGGCCGGTTCCCGATCTGGCGCGCGCGCTCGTGACGGCGGAGGATTTCAAGCCGGGCGCGGCGATCGTGCTGCGGGACGCGCTGGCGCGCTGGGACGCCGCGCACGGAGGCTAGAGAATCCCGCCCATCCACGCCCGCGCCACCGCGCGATGCACCCGCGCCCAACTCTCGGCGACACGCGCCGCATCCTCGAAGCCGCGGGCGGCCGCCTCCGTCGCCAGGGCGATCTGCGCCTCGGCTAGGTCCTGGGGCGTGCGGCAGGCGGCGAGGCGGGAGAGGCCGGAGACGTGACGCTCGGCAGGCGCGCGGAGCGCGCCGACGCAGTCGCGCTGAAGGCGGCCGACGCATTCGGACAGCGTGAGCGGATCGTGCCGCGGGCCTCCGGTCTGGGCCGACGACGCGGCCGCGGCGGCGACCCAGGCATCGGCCGCGGCCTCGGCCGGGCGGCGCCGGCGCGCCTCCGCGGGCGCGGTCCGGCGGGCGGCGGCCGCGCGCCGCGCGGCGGCGGGACCGAACTCGACGACGGTGCTCACGCGGCGTCCTTTCGCAGATGACGCCGGGCGATCTCGGCGACGAGGGCGGCGATCTCGCGGGCGGCCTCGCTCGACGGCGCGGCCTCGGCGACGGAGAGCCCCTGCGCAGCGCTCTCGGCATAGACGACCCGCTGGCACAGCGCCGACTCGAGCACCGGCATCTCGAAGGGCTCGAGCGCGCCCGTCACGTCGCGGCCGATCGCGGTGTTGGCGATCTTGCGGTTGATGACGAAGGCGCCCGTGAGCGTCTCCTTGTAGATCTGCGCCTCGCGGATCAGTTCCACCGTCTCCCGCGCGGCCCAGATGTCGTAGGGCGACGGCTGGACGGGGATGAGCACCGTCTCGCTCGCCAGGATCGCGGCGCGGGCGAGGTCGTTGGCGCGCGGCGCGCCGTCGATGACGACGGCGTCGTAGCCGGCGGCGAGGCTCGGCAGGTCGCGATGGAGGGTGGGCTTGGCCATGCCGACCACCGGAAACAGCGGATCGCGCTCGCGCGCGCTCGACCAGGCGAGGGCCGAGCCCTGCGGGTCGGCGTCGACGAGCAGCACGCGCCGCCCCTGCGCCGCGAGGCCCGCGGCGAGGTTGACGGCGATCGTGGTCTTGCCCACGCCACCCTTCTGGTTGAGCACGCCGACGATCACGGGATCGCGCATCCTTGTCCGGACAGTTCGGGGGACGATACCAGACCCGCGCCCCCCCGTCAGGGTAAAAGCCGCCGCACGTGCGGGCAGGACGGGTGAACTTTCGGTCCACACGCCTCTATGCTGGGCAGGCGGACGCGTGAGGGACGAGGGCGAAATGGCGCGGGACACGAACGCGATCGACGAGGGCGGGCGACCCGGCGCGTTCCTGCGCATCCGGCTCGACCCGGACATCGCGGTCGGCCCCGGCAAGGCGGACCTGCTCGAGGGCATCCGCGAGACGGGTTCGATCGCCGCCGCCGGGCGGCGCATGGGCATGAGCTACAAGCGCGCCTGGATGCTCGTCGAGACCATGAACCGCTGCTTCGAGGCCCCGCTCGTCGAGACGAGCCGTGGCGGGCGCGAGCAGGGCGGCGCACGGCTGACCGCCGAGGGGACGCGCGTGCTCGGGCTCTACCGGGCCATGCAGGAGAAGACCGAGCGCGCGGTCGCCGCCGACATGGAGGCCATGCGCGCCATGCTCCGCGATCCCGCCGCGCGGGGCGATATGTCCGGGCGAAAATAACGCTGGACGCGACGGCGCGCGTCGATATGTTCTCTCGAACCAATCGAGGAGGAGACGGTGACGAGGCACGCCCCGAGGCTCGCGCTGCTGGCGACGCTCGCCGCTGCGCTTACCTTCGCAGCCCCCGCCGCGTGGTCGCAGGACACCCGCTCCCAAACCGCCGTGGTCTTCGCCGCCGCGAGCCTGAAGAACGCGCTCGACGACGCCGCCGCCGCCTTCCGGGAGCGGACCGGGGCCGAGATCGCCCTCTCCTACGCCGGCTCCTCCGCCCTCGCGCGCCAGATCGAGCAGGGCGCGCCGGCCGATCTCTTCGTCTCCGCCAGCGTGGAATGGATGGACCACCTCGCCGCGGCCGGGCTGATCCGCGAGGAGAGCCGCGTCGATCTTCTGGGCAACCGCATCGCGCTCGTGGCGCCCGCCGCCTCCGAGGTCGAGATCGCCATCGCGCCGGGCTTCGACCTCGCCGGCGCGCTCGGCCCCGACGGACGCCTCGCCATGGCCGAGACGACCGCCGTGCCCGCCGGCGTCTACGGCCGCGCGGCGCTCGAGCATCTCGGCGTGTGGGGGAGCGTCGCCGACCGCCTCGCCCAATCGGAGAACGTGCGCGCGGCCCTCGCCCTCGTCTCGCGCGGCGAGGTCCCGCTCGGGATCGTCTACACGACGGACGCCACCGCCGACGACGACGTGCGGGTCGTCGCGCTCTTCCCCGAGGAGACCCACCCGCCGATCGTCTACCCGGCGGCGCTCACGCGCGAGAGCGAGAGCGCGGTCGCCGCCGACTTCCTCGCCTTCCTGCGCACGCCCGAGGCCCGGCCGCTCTTCGGGAGCCAGGGCTTCGCGGTGCTGGTCGACTAGGCTCCCATGGACTGGCTCGCGCTCTCGCCGCAGGAATGGGACGCGGTCCGCCTGTCCCTCCTCGTCTCCTTCTGGGCGACGATCGCGAGCCTGCCCTTCGGCATCGCGGTCGCGTGGCTGCTCGCGCGCGTGTCCTTCCCGGGCAAGGCGCTGGTGAACGGGCTCGTCCACCTGCCCCTCGTCCTGCCGCCCGTCGTCACCGGCTACGTGCTGCTGCTGCTCTTCGGCCGGCGCGGGCCGATCGGCGCCTTCCTGGAGGAGACGTTCGGCATCGTCATCGCCTTTCGCTGGACCGGCGCGGCGCTCGCCTGCGCGGTGATGGGCTTCCCGCTGATGGTGCGCGCCATCCGGCTCGCCATAGAGGCGGTCGACCCGAGGCTCGAGGCGGCGGCGGGGACGCTCGGCGCCGGGCGCGTGGCGACCTTCCTCGTCGTGACGTTGCCGCTGATCCTGCCCGGCATCATCGCCGGCATGATCCTGTGCTTCGCCAAGGCCATGGGCGAGTTCGGCGCGACGATCACCTTCGTCTCCAACATCCCCGGCCAGACGCAGACGCTGCCGTCCGCGATCTACACCTTCACGCAGGTCCCCGGCGGCGAGGCGGGCGCGCTGCGGCTCACGCTCGTCTCGGTCGCGATCGCCTTCGGGGCGCTGCTGGTGTCCGAGTTGCTGGCGCGGCGGGCGCAGGCGCGGGTGGGCATCGCATGAGCGAAGACCACGCGCCTACGCTGGAGATCGCGCTCGGCCATACGCTCGGCGCCTTCGCGCTCGACGTCGCCTTCGCGAGCGACGCGGGCGTCACCGCGCTGTTCGGCCCGTCGGGATCGGGCAAGACGACGGTGGTGAACGCGATCGCCGGGCTCGTGCGCCCGCAGGCGGGGCTCGTGCGCATCGGCGGCGAGACTCTCACCGACACGAAGGCGGGGGTGGTCGTGCCGCCGCACCGCCGGCGCATCGGCGTCGTCTTCCAGGACGCGCGGCTGTTCCCGCACCTGTCGGTGCGCGCGAACCTGCTGTTCGGGCGCTGGTTCGCGCCGCGATCGGCGCCGCGGCCGGCGCTGGAGCCGGTCGTCGAACTCCTCGGCATCGGCCATCTCCTGAGGCGCCGGCCGGGCGGGCTGTCCGGCGGCGAACGCCAGCGCGTCGCCATCGGCCGCGCGCTGCTCTCGTCGCCGCGCCTCCTCGTCATGGACGAGCCGCTGGCCTCCCTCGACGACGCCCGCAAGCAGGAGATCCTGCCCTATCTCGAGCGGCTGCGGGACGAGGCGCGGGTGCCGATCGTCTACGTCAGCCACTCGCGCGCGGAAGTGACGCGGCTCGCGGGCACCGTCGTGCTGATGCGCGAGGGGCGTATCGTGGGGCGGGGGACGCCGGGGGAGATGCTGGCACGCGACGCGACGCGAGGGACGGCGCCCGCCCGAAGCGCGGAACGGGCGCGGCGCCTCGGCCGCTGGGCGGCGCCGAGTCAGGCGTTGAAGACGACGCGCCCCGCCTCCGAGAGATCGTAGCCCCCCTGCCGCTCCGCCGCCGCCGCGAGCGCGGGGTCGCGCAGGAAGCGCATCAGCGCCTGGACCGGCGGCTCGAAGAAGTCGCGCCGGCGCATCACCAGGTCGAAAGGCTCGACCACGCCGACCGGCACGAAGCCGAGCCCCGCGGCGGCGGCGGCCGCGCGCACCCCGAAGCCGGCGTCGGCCTCGCCGGCGGCGATCAGGCCCGCGAGATCTCCTTGAGTCTGCGCCGGCCTCTCGGCGCGCGGCAGCGCATCCGCCGGGATGCCGGCGCGGGCGAGCAGCGTGTCGGTGAGGAGCCGCGTACCCGCACCGTCCGGGCGCTGGGCGAGGCGCGCGCCGGAGGCCGCGAGATCGGCCACGTCACGGATGCCCAGCGGGTTGCCCGGAGCGACGACGAGGCCCTGCTCGCGGGTGCAGAAGCGCACCATCACGATGTCCGGGAACGGCAGGGCCCGGCGCACCGCATCGACGTTGTAGGTCCCCGTGTCCGGCTCCAGCAGGTGGATGCCGGCGAGCGCCGCCTCCCCGCGTGCCAGCCGCTCGAGCCCGTCGGCCGAGCCGCGGGCCAGCACCGCGAGGCCGCATTCGGAGGTGCGCAGCGCCCATTCGAGCAGCGGATCGGACGAGCCCGCGTAGATCGCCGGCGGCGGGGCCGCGAATCGGCTCGGCGCCTCCGTGTGCGCCTCGAGCCAGCGATCGACGAGCCGGCGCGAGAACAGGAGCTTGCCGGTGGCGCGGGTGCAGGGGATCTGCCCGCGCGCGGCCATCTCGTAGACCGTCCGCTCCTTGAGCCTCAGGTAGGCGGCGACCTCGGCCGTCGTCATCAGATCCACTGCGTCCTTCTCCGTTTTCTTGCGAGGATTCCGTTCTTGCCGATTTCTGCGGCGGAATCCAGAATGAGAGGCACCCTACGCAGAGTTCCCGATGTCCGAGTCCCCCTTCGCCGCCGCCTTCGGCCTCGTCCTCGCGCGCGATCCGGCGCTCGTCGAGATCGTCGCGCTGTCGCTGCGCGTGACGCTCAGCGCCGTGGTGATCGCCTGCGCGATCGGCCTGCCGCTCGGCGCCGGCCTCGCGCTGGCGCGCTTCCCCGGCCGCGGCGCGGTGATCGTGCTCGTCAACGCGCTGATGGGGCTGCCGCCGGTCGTGGCGGGGCTCGCGCTCTACCTCCTCCTCTCCCGCTCGGGGCCGCTCGGCGATCTCGGGCTCCTGTTCACGCCCACCGCCATGATCCTCGCCCAGGCGGCGCTGATCCAGCCGATCGTCACCGCGCTCACCCGCCAGACGGTGGAGGACCTCTGGGGGGAGTATCGCGAGCAGCTCACCTCGCTCGGCTCCTCGCGGGTCCGTGCCATCCCGACCCTGCTCTGGGATGCGCGCTTCTCGCTCACGACCGCGGTCCTCGCCGGCTTCGGGCGGGCGAGCGCCGAGGTCGGCGCGGTGCTGATCGTCGGCGGTAACATCGCCGGGTACACGCGCACGATGACCACCGCGATCGCGCTGGAGACGAGCCGTGGCGACCTGGCGCTGGCGCTGGGGCTCGGGATCATCCTGCTCGCGATCACGCTCGCGCTCAATGCGGGCGCGTACGGAAGCGCCCGTCTCGGCGCCCGGCTGGCGGGGGGCGGCATCCATGCGTGAGACGCCCTCGATCCTGCCCCTGCGCCTGGAGGGCATCGGCTTCGAGGCCGGTGGGCGCCGCCTCCTCGACGGCGTCGATCTCGCCGTGCCGCGCGGCGCACGCATCGCGATCGTCGGCCCCAACGGCGCGGGCAAGAGCCTGACCCTGCGCATCGCCCACGGGCTTCTCGCGCCGACGAGCGGGCGGGTGGCCTGGTCCGGACCGGCGGCGGGCGCGGCGCGGGCGGGACGTGGGCACGCGATGCTGTTCCAGCGCCCCGTCCTGCTGCGCCGCTCGGCGCGCGCCAACCTCACCCACGCGCTGGCGCTCCACGGTTTCGCGCGCGCGGAGCGCCGGCGGCGCGCCGACGACGCCCTCGCCCGCTTCGGCCTCGCCGCGCTCGGCGATTCGCCCGCGCGGGTCCTGTCGGGCGGCGAGCAGCAGCGCCTCGCCATGGCGCGCGCCTGGGCGCTCGGCCCCGAGTTGATCTTCCTCGACGAGCCGACGGCCGCCCTCGACCCCGCCGCGACCCGCGGCGTGGAGGACGTGATCCGCGCCTTCCAGGCGGAAGGCGTCGCCATCGTCATGACCACCCACGATCTCGCACAGGCGAGGCGCCTGGCGGACGAGATCGTGCTGATGCACCGCGGGCGGATCGTCGAGCGCGCCCCCGCGGAGGGCTTCTTCACCCGGCCGCAGACCCCCGAGGGCCGCGCCTTCGTCGCGGGCGAGCTGCTGTGGTGAGGGGAGATCGGTGACGAGCGTCCCACAGAGCGGGCCTGGAGCCCGCCGCCCGAGAGGAGACACCCCATGTATCGTCGTACCCTGCTGAAGGCCGTCGTCGCGTCCGCGGCCCTGCTGCCGCTCGCCGGCGCGAGCGTGGCGCAGGAGCGCTTCATCACCGTGGCATCCACCACGTCGACGGTGAATTCCGCCCTGTTCGAGGCCATCCTCCCGGCCTTCACCGAGGCGAGCGGCATCGAGGTTCGCGTGCTCTCGCAGGGCACCGGCCAGGCGCTCGAGACCGGCCGGCGCGGCGACGCCGACGTCGTCTTCGTCCATTCGCGTCCCGCCGAGGAGCGCTTCGTGGCGGACGGGCACGGCGTCGCGCGCATCCCCGTGATGTACAACGACTTCGTCGTCGTCGGCCCGCAGGCGGACCCGGCCGGGATCGCCGGCGGGAGCGACGCGGTAGCGGCCTTCGCGGCGATCGCGCAGGCGCAGGCCGCCTTCGCCTCGCGCGGCGACGATTCGGGCACGCATCAGGCCGAGACGCGCCTGTGGGAGGCCGCCGGCGTCGCGCCGGAGGGCTCCTGGTACCGCGAGACCGGCTCGGGCATGGGCGCCACGCTCAACATCGCCGCGCAGATGCCGGCCTACGCGCTGACCGACCGCGGCACCTGGCTCGCCTTCGAGAACAAGGCTGATCTCGAGATCGTCGTCGAGGGCGACCGACGGCTGTTCAACCAGTACGGCGTGATCCTCGTCTCGCCGGAGCGTCATGCGCACGTGAAGACGGAGGACGCGCAGACCTTCATCGACTGGCTCGTCTCCCCCGAAGGCCAGGGCGCCATCGCCGACCACACGATCGACGGCGAGCCGCTGTTCTTCCCCAACGCCGACGAGCCGGGCGCCTGATCGTCAGCCGAGCGAGACAGGTATCGGTGTAAGCGCGAATGGCGCGCCCGCGCGCGCGCCGCTAGCCTCGACCTGAACGGACCACCGAAGGTCCGGATCGAGGAGAGGACATGCGTCAGGTCTACCCGTTCTCGGCGATCGTCGGCCAGGACGAGATGAAGCTCGCGCTGGAGATCGCCGCCGTCGACCAGTCGGTCGGCGGCGTGCTCGTCTTCGGCGACCGCGGCACCGGCAAGTCCACCGCCGTTCGTGCGCTCGCGGGCCTGCTCCCGCCGATGAAGGTCGTGGAGCATTGCCCCTACAATTGCGATCCGGCCAAGCCGCGGGGCGAATGCCCGTCCTGCGCGGCGCGGCAGGCGGCGGGCGCCTCCTTCACCGCCGTCGAGGTGCCGGTCCCCGTGGTCGACCTGCCGCTCGGCGCGACCGAGGACCGAGTCGTCGGCGCGCTCGACCTCGAGCGCGCGATCACCAAGGGCGAGAAGGCCTTCGAGGCCGGGTTGCTCGCCCGCGCGCATCGCGGCTTCCTCTACATCGACGAGGTCAACCTGCTCGAGGACCACCTCGTCGACCTCCTCCTCGACGTGGCGGCCTCGGGCGAGAACGTGGTCGAGCGCGAGGGGCTCTCCGTGCGCCATCCGGCGCGCTTCGTGCTCGTCGGCTCGGGCAACCCCGAGGAGGGCGAGCTGCGCCCGCAGCTGCTCGACCGCTTCGGCCTCTCCGTCGACGTGAAGACGCCCGTCGACATCCCGACACGCGTGTCGATCGTGCGCCGCCGCGACGCCTTCGAGCGCGATCCGGCGGGCTTCATCGCGCACTACGCCGACGCCGACACGCGGCTGCGCCAGCGGATCGCCGCCGCCCGCGGCCGGCTGCCGGAGACGATCGTCTCCGAGGCCGCGCTCGAGGCGGCCGCGCGGCTGTGCGTCGCGCTCGGCACGGACGGGCTGCGCGGCGAGATCACGCTGATCCGCGCCGCCCGCGCGCTCGCGGCGCTGGAGGGCGTCGAGGAGGTCGGCCTCGCCACGCTGCGCGCGGTCGCGCCGCTGGCGCTGCGCCACCGCCTGCGCCGCAACCCGCTCGACGACGCGGGGTCGGGGGTGCGGGTGGAGCGGGCGCTCGCCGAGGTGATCCCCGCGGAGGTTCTCGCGTCGTGAACGCGGAAGCGCCGCGGACGCTCTCGGAGACCTGGCGCGCCGCCGCCCGGGCCGCGGCGCTCGTGGCGATCGACCCCGTCGGCCTCGGCGGAGCGTCGCTGCGCGCGGCCGCCGGGCCCGTGCGCGACCGCTGGCTCGCCTGGCTTCGCCATCTCCTGCCCGAGGGCACGCCCTTCCGGCGCGCGCCGGCGGGCATCGACGACGACCGCCTCCTGGGCGGCCTCGACCTCGTCGCCACGCTGCAGGCCGGACGCCCGGTGATCGGGCGCGGCATCCTCGCCGAGGCGGACGGCGGCATCGTCGTCATCGCCATGGCCGAACGCCTGCCCGGCGCCGTCGCCGGCCGGCTCGCCTCCGTGCTCGACGGGCGCGCCGTGCGGCTCGAGCGCGAGGGCCTCGCCGCCACGCTGGAGACGCATCTGGGGATCGTCGCCCTCGACGAGGGCCGCGAGGCCGACGAGCGGCCGCCCGACGCCCTGCTCGACCGGCTCGCCTTCCTGATCGACCTCACCGCGGTCTCCCACCGCGAGACCGGGGACCCCGGCATCGACCCGGCCGCGATCGCGGCGGCGCGGGCGCGGCTGTCGTCGGTGGCGGTCTCGGACGCTCGGCTCGAGGCCCTGTGCGGCTCCGCCGCCGCGGTCGCGATCGCCTCCCTGCGCGCGCCGATCCTCGCCCTGCGCGCCGCGCGCGCGCTCGCGGCGCTCGACGGGCGCGGCGAGGTGACGGACGAGGACGTGGCGGAAGCGTTCCGACTGGTGCTCGCCCCGCGCGCCCGCGCTTTTCCGCCGCCCCCCCCGCAGGAGGGCGAGGACGAGACCGAGGCGCCGCCCGACGAGGCCGACCGCGGGGACCAAACGCCGCCCCCGGACGACCCTCCCGGCGCGGACGAGATGCCGCAGGATCAGGGGCCGGAGGAGACCGAGGAGCGTCCGCTCACGGCCGAGGAACTGCAGAATCTGGTGCTCGAGGCCGCCGAGGCGATCCTTCCGGAGGACCTGCTCGCACAGCTGCGCGCCGGCATGTCCGGCCTGAAGACGACGCGCACGCGCGGCGAGACCGGCGCACGCGCCCGCCCAGGCGTCGGCGGCCGCCCGGCCGGCTCCCGTCCGGGCGAGCCACGGCGCGGCGCGCGGCTCGACCTCGTCTCGACCCTGCGGGCGGCGGCGCCCTGGCAGCCGCTGCGCACCCGCGGTCGCGACCCCGGCGCCGGCGGTCCCCGCGTCGCGGTGCGCCGCGAGGATTTCCGCGTCGGCGTGCGCAAGCCCACGATCCGCCGCACCACGATCTTCGCGGTCGACGCGTCTGGCTCCTCCGCGCTCAATCGGCTCGCGGAGGCGAAGGGCGCCGTCGAGCTGCTGCTGGCGGAATGCTACGTGCGGCGCGACCGCGTCGCCCTCGTCGCCTTCCGCAACCGCGACGCCGAACTCGTGCTCGAGCCGACGCGCTCCCTCGCCCGCGCCAAGAAGGCGCTCGCGGGCCTCGCCGGCGGCGGCGCGACGCCGCTCGCCCGGGGCATCGACGCGGCGCTCGCCTGCGCCGACGGCGTGCGCCGCAAGGGCGAGGATCCCGCGATCGTGCTCCTCACCGACGGCAAGACCAACATCGGCCGCTCCGGCGAGCCCGGCCGCGAGGCGGCCCGTGAGGACGCGCTCGCCGCCGCCGG
This sequence comes from Salinarimonas chemoclinalis, assembly GCF_041514305.1. Taxonomy (NCBI): domain Bacteria; kingdom Pseudomonadati; phylum Pseudomonadota; class Alphaproteobacteria; order Hyphomicrobiales; family Salinarimonadaceae; genus Salinarimonas; species Salinarimonas chemoclinalis. The sequence goes on along the minus strand of NZ_JBGMWH010000002.1, from coordinate 51,188 downwards.
CGAGGCGCGGGCGGGCGGGATCGTCGCCCTCGTCGTCGACATCTCCCGCGCCGGCCAGCCGCTGGCGCGGGAGATCGCGGCGGCGATGGGCGCGCGCTATCTCGCCCTGCCCTACGCCGACGCCGCGACGCTCTCCTCCGCGGTGGCCGCGGCGCTGCCCGCGCAGCGCGGGTGATCGCGGTGGGCGGGCGGCTCGACTGGGCGCGCGACGGGGCGGACTGGCCCAACCGCGAGGCCTCGCGCTTCGTGCGCGCCGCGGGCGCGACCTGGCACGTCCAGCGCATGGGCCCGCCCGATGCACCGACCCTCCTCCTCGCCCACGGCACCGCCGCCTCCAGCCATTCCTGGCGCGACCCGATGCCGCTCCTCGCGACCGACTTCGACGTGATCGCCTGCGACCTCCCCGGCCACGGGTTCAGCGAGCCCATGGCCCACGGCCGCCCGAGCCTTTCCGGCATGGCGCGCGCGCTCGCCGATCTGCTCGCGGCGCTCGAGGCCCGCCCCGCGCTCCTCGTCGGGCATTCGGCGGGCGCCGCGCTGATGGTCCGCATGGTGCTCGACCGGCTAGCCGCGCCCGCCGGGATCGTCGCGATCAACGGCGCGCTGATGCCGTTCGACGGCATGGCCGGGCGGATCTTCTCGCCGCTCGCGAAGCTGATGGCGCTCAACCCGCTCGTGCCGCGCTTCGTCTCGGCGAGCGCGGCGGAACGCAGCGGCGTCGAGCGGCTGATCCGCAACACCGGCTCGACCCTCGACGCGCGCGGCGTCGAGCTCTACCGGCGGCTCGTCGCCGACCCCGGCCACGTTCACGGCGCGCTCGCGATGATGGCGCACTGGGACCTCGACGCGCTCGTCTCCGACCTGCCGAGGCTCGCGACGCCGCTCCTGCTCGTGGTCGGCGACCGCGACGAGGCCGTTCCGCCCGAGCACGCGCGGCGCGTGCGCCGGCTCGTGCGCCACGCGACGCTCGCCACGATGAAGGGAGCCGGTCACCTCGCCCACGAGGAGCGGCCGGCGGAGGCGACGGCCCTGATCCGGGCGCAGGCGGGCGAGTTCGGCCTCGTCGACCCGCCCCCGGCGTGATCGACCGGACTCGTGGTCGGAGAGAGTACCGCCGGCCGACGACCCTCCCGGCCGGGCCGAGACGTTTCCGACCTCGGATCGCGGTCCCCGCGGCGAGGTCCCCGGGCGTGCGGAACGGTCGCGCGCCGCGGGGCGTTGCCGTCACGCTCGCGTCCCGAGGACCCCGACGGACCGCGGGAGCCGCAATCGAGGAGACGCGCGATGCCAGACGAGACGAAGACCGAGTTCACCCGCCCGATACCCCTGACGTTGGCCATCGTCGCGGCGATCGGCTGGGTCGTCGCGATCTGGGCGCTCGTCTCCGCCGGCTCCACCGAGCAGGACTACGCCACGCGCCTCGCCACCCTCCAGGAGGAGCGCACCGCCGCCGTCGGCGCGCTGGAGGAGCAACGCTCCGCCGCCGGCGACCTCGACGCCATCCTCGTGCGGATCGAGGAGGGCGAGGCCCGGCTCGAGGAAGCGCAGGCCGCCGAGTCCGAGGCGACGTCCCGCGCCGAGACCCTCGCCGCCGACATCGCACAGCGCGAGGAGCGTCTGGCCGGGCTCGAGCAGGAGCTCGCCGCGCAGGAGGAGACCTACGCCACCCGCGAGGAGGAGATAGGCGGCTGGCGCGAGGAGATCGAGGCGGCCCGCGCCGAACTCGCCCAGCTCGAGAACGATCTCGCCGCCCGCTCGCAGGAGGTCGCCGACGTCGGCGCGCGCCTGGAATCGCTGCGTGGAGAGGAGGCACAGGCCCGCGAGAGCCTCTCCGCCCTGACCGAGGAGGCCGCGACGCGCAGCGAGGCGGCCGCGCAGGCGGAGTCGCGCATCCAGGCCGCCCGCGAGGCGGAGGCCTCCGCACGCGAGCAGATCGCCGCCCTCGAGGAGCAGCTCCAGGCGCTGGAGGCCCAGGTCGAGGCCGCGCGCCGCGGCATCACCCCGAGCCTCGGCGGCCAGCGCTCCGGCGACGATGCGGCCGCCGGCGGGACCGATGCGGCCGCCGGCGGGACGCCCACGACCGAAGGCGCGGACACGGACAGCACGCAGTCGATCCCGGCGGTGCGCGACGGCGATCGTCCCGCGGCGGCGAACGGCGGCCCCGAGTGCCGCTTCACCGACGGCGACTGGGTCTGCGCCCCCGCCGAATGACGCCGTCGGGCCGGGCGCGCGCCTGCTTTCCTCGCGCGCCCGGCTCGTCTATCGTCTCGCGACCAGACACGCACCTCGCCGCGAGAGATCATGCACCGCGCCACCTCCGTCGTCCGCCGCGCCGCCGTCAAGCCCGAGAAGGTCGTCGACACCGTCACCCTCGACCACGAGGGTCGCAACCGCCGGCGCATCGCGCTCACCGGCGACGGCGGGCTCGCCTTCCTGCTCGACCTCGACAAGGCCACCGCCCTCAACGACGGAGACGCCGTCAAGCTCGAGGACGGCGGGCTCGTGCGGGTGAATGCGGCCGCGCAGCCGCTCCTCGAGATCACCGCCGAGAACCCGCTCCGCCTCCTGCGGCTCGCCTGGCACATCGGAAACCGGCACACGCCCGCCGAAATCGCGCCCGACGCGATCTACATCGAGCGCGACCACGTGCTCGCCGAGATGGTCCGCGGCCAGGGCGGCCTCGCCCGCGAGGTGGAGCGCCCGTTCCAGCCCGAGCGCGGGGCGTACGATCACGATTGCGGGCACGATCACGGGCATTCGCACGGGCATGCGCATGATCATGGGCATCACCACCACGGCCACGATCATGCGCACGACCATGGCCATGGGCACGGCCACGGCCATCATCATCACGACCATTGATCGGCCGGGGGAAGACGGTGGCAGCCGGTCTCGACGCCCATCGTAGAGCCCGCGGGAACTCCCCTCTCCCGAGAAGAGCCTCTCTCGGAGAGGGGTGGGGGGTGTGGGGCGCCGGGCGATACGCGCCGCGTGACGGACACGCACCTCGCCCGCGCCGGCCTGCATCGCCTGGTCGCGCGATCCTGAACGCCCCACACGCCCGCCCCCTCTCCCTCGGGGCAATCCAGTGCACTGTTCTCGCAGGAGCAGACAACGGCAGCAGTCGTCATGCACGCCTTGGATGCAGCTCGCCGACATCCTCCCCTCCCCCTTGTGGGGAGGGGCCGGGGGTGGGGGTCGTCCAGGACGATCTCGACGCGGATGCAGCGGCGAGCACGGTCGCGACAGCTCGGACGTGGCTCGCGCTGCATCACGACCCCCATCCGCCCCCTTCGGGGGCACCTTCCCCACAAGGGGGAAGGAAAGGACTGCGCCGACGTCGCGCCTGGAACAGGAACCGGCAGCGATGCGTGAAACTCGTAGCCACGGTTGAGAGGGGAGAGCCGGCACCGGCCGTGCGGCGCCCCGTCGACGGGAGAGCGGGCGAATGACTCTCTCGCTCCCCCTCCTGATCTGGACCTCCCCCGCCTTCCCCATCGGCGCGTTCGCCTACTCGCACGGGCTCGAGTGGGCGCAGGAGGCCGGCGACGTGACGGATGCCGAGAGCCTCGAGGCGTGGCTGCGCGACCTCTACGCGCACGGCGCCCCACGAAACGACGCGATCCTGTGCGCCGAGGCCTGGCGCGCCGCGGGCGACCCGCCGCGGCTCGCCGAGCTGGCGGAGCTCGCGGTGGCGCTCTCCCCCTCCGCCGAGCGGCGGCTCGAGACGATCACGCAGGGCAACGCCTTCCTCGCGGTCTGCGCCGCGTCCTGGCCCTGCGCCGCGCTCGCTGCCCACCGCGCGCACATCGGCGAGGCCGACACGCCGCTGCCGATCGCCTTCGGCCTCGTCGCAGGCGGCCACGCGATCCCCCTGCGCGAGACCCTGGAAGCCCTCGGGCTGGGCTTCGCGCAGAACCTCGTCTCGGCGGCGGTGCGGCTCGGCATCGTCGGGCAGACGCGCGCGCAGGCCGTGGTGGCCTCGCTCTTGCCTGCGATCCGCGCGCGAGCCGAGGCCGCCGAGGGCGAGAGCCTCGAGGATCTCGGCGCCGCGGTTTTCCGCGCCGACCTCGGCGCCCTGCTCCACGAGACGCAGTACACCCGCCTGTTCCGCTCCTGAGGAGACCCTCGCGATGGCCCCGATGTCCCCCTCCCCCCACGGCCCGCTGCGCGTCGGGATCGGCGGCCCGGTCGGCACCGGCAAGACGGCGCTGATGGAGGCGCTGTGCAAGCGCTTCGCCGGGCGCTGGGACCTGTGCGCGATCACGAACGACATCTACACAAAGGAGGACGCCCGCCTCCTCACGGTCGCCGGCGCGCTGCCGGAGGAGCGGATCATGGGCGTCGAGACCGGCGGCTGCCCGCACACGGCGATCCGAGAGGACTGCTCGATCAACCTCGCCGCCATCGACACGATGACGAAGCGCTTCCCGAGCCTCGACCTGATCCTGCTCGAATCCGGCGGCGACAACCTCGCCGCCACGTTCTCGCCGGAGCTCGCGGACATCACGGTCTACGTGATCGACGTCTCCGGCGGCGAGAAGATTCCCCGGAAGGGAGGACCGGGCATCACACGCTCCGACCTCCTCGTCATCAACAAGATCGACCTCGCCCCGCACGTCGGCGCGAGCCTCGCGGTGATGGAGGCGGATTCCGCCCGCATGCGCGGCAAGCGGCCCTTCGTCTTCGCCAACATGCGCACGGGCGAGGGGGTGGACGCGATCGCGCGCTTCATCGAGGAGGCGGGCGGGCTCTCGGCGAAGGCGGCGTGACCGGTCCGGTTCTTGCGGGCGACCGCCCGGGGGGCGACTCCAGGACGAAGGAAGTTGGGGCGATGATGAAGATTTCCGCGAAGAGTGGCGCCAAGATCGGCGCTTTCGGCGCCGCGGCGCTGCTCGTTCTGGCGGCGACGCCGGCGCTGGCGCATGTCGGCCACCACCCGACGAACGGCTTCCTCGCCGGCCTGACGCACCCGCCGACGGGGCTCGACCACCTGCTCGCGATGCTGGCGGTCGGCCTCTGGGCCGGCATCGTCGGTGGGCGCGCCGCCTGGGGCTGGCCGGCCGCCTTCGTCGCGGCGATGACGGCGGCGGCGCTCTACGGCATGGTCGGGCCATGGCTGCCCGGCGTCGAGCTCGCCATCGCCGGCTCGGTGCTCGCGCTCGGCCTCGCCGTGGCGCTGCGCCTCTCGGCGCCGCTCGTGGTGGGCGCCGCCGCCTGCGGCGCCTTCGCGCTGGCGCACGGATACGCCCACGGCGCGGAGCTGCCGCTCGGCGCGGGCGCGGCGGGGTACGTCGCGGGCTTCGTGCTGGCGACGGCGGCGCTGCACGCGGTCGGCGTCCTGGCGGGCCGGCTGATGGCGCGGGACCTGCCGCTCTGGGCGACGCGGGGCGCTGGTGGGGTGGTGGCGGCGATGGGGGTGCTGCTGCTGGTGGGGTGAGAAGAGTAAACAGAATGCCAACTCCAGCTCGCTAGGATCGTCTCGAATTCGAACGATCGGGAGCGTCGGTGGAGAAGAGGTGGTGACGCAGGTCGCAGACTTCCTGCGGCACCCCTACGACTGGAGAGCGCCAGCCGCCCCGGCATTCAGCCTCTGACCCCCTACTCCGCCGCCGCCTTCTCCCGCACGTCCGCCGGCTCGTAGAGCCCGCCTTCGCCCAGCACCATGTCGATGCGCCGCTGGTGGAACGCGTTGAGCGTCGAGCGGTGGCCGATGGAGACCACGGTCGTGGCGGGCAGGCGCTCCATCAGGACGGCGTAGATCGCCTCCTCGGTCGGTTCGTCCATCGCCGCCGTCGCCTCGTCGAGCAGGAGCCAGTCGGGCTTGGCCAGCAGCGCGCGTGCCACCGCGAGGCGCTGCTGCTCGCCGAGCGAGAGCGTCTGCGCCCAGATCCGGTCCTCGGAGAGGAGCGGCGCGAGGTGGGCGAGGCGCACCGCCTCGAGCGCCGTGATCATCGCCGCGTCGTCGTAGACGTCCTCCGCCGCCGGGTATGCGACCGCGGCACGCAGCGTGCCGCCGGGAAGGTAGGGGCGCTGCGGCAGGAGCATGATCGCGGCCCCCCGCGGGCGCTTCACCGCGCCCTCGCCGAAGGGCCAGATGCCGGAGATCGCGCGAAACAGCGTCGATTTGCCGGTGCCCGACGGACCCGCGACGAGCACGGACGTCCCCGGCACGAGGGAGACCCCGTCGGCCCGCACGATCGCCTGCCCGTCCGGCAGGCGCACGACGACGCCGTCGAGAGCCAAGTCCGCGCCGTCGTGGTCCAGCAGCGCGATCTCGCCCGTCTTCTTCGCGGCGGTCCGCGCGCGGTCGATCGAGGTCGCGAAGGAGGTGAGGCGGTCGACCACGGCCTTGTACGCCGCGAGGGTCTGGTAGGCGTTGATGAAGAACGACAAGGCGTTCTCCACACGCGAGAAGGCGCCGGCGGTCTGGGTCATGACGCCGAGCTGGATCGTGCCGGCGAAATAGAAGGGCGCGGCGATCACGTAGGGCACGACCGAGTTCGAGTAGTCGTAGAACGAGGTGAAGGCGATGAGCCGTTTCGAGATCGACACCTGACGGAAGAAGTTCTGCATGATGAGGCCGAACTGGCGCCCGAGCGAGGCCCGCTCCGCGGGCTCGCCCCGCAGGAGCGAGACCTGTTCCGCGTACTCGCGCATGCGCGCCAGCGAGAAGCGGAAGTCGGCCTCGTACTTCTCCTGCAGGAAGTTGAGCCGGATCAGCGGCCGGCCGATCAGGTGCGTCACCCAGGTGGCGACGACGGCGTAGACGAGCGCGATCCAGAACAGGAGGCCCGGCACCTCGACGTCGGTGCCCGGGAAGGTGAAGTCCGCCGAGATCGTCCAGAGGATCACGGAGAAGGAGACCAGCGTCGAGACCTGAGCGAGCACGCCCAGCGTCAGCGACAGCGTCATCGAGGTGAACTTGTTGAGATCCTCCTGGATGCGCTGGTCCGGGTTGTCGGTCTGGTTCCCGAAGACCTGCATCCGGTACTGCGTCGCCTCGGAGAGCCAGCGCGCCGTGTAGTGCTCCGTGAGCCAGGCGCGCCAGCGCATGTCCAGCGTCATGCGGATCGCATACTGGTAGATCGCCATCGTCACGGCGACGACGACCCAGAACACCCACACGGTGAGCAGCAGGCGCCAGAAGGTCTCCGCGTCGCGCTCCTGGATGGCGTTGAACCAGTCGCGGTTCCAGTAGGAGAGCCGCACCGAGATCGCGACGAGCGCGAACTGCATGATCACCACGATCGCGAGGAACGTCGTGCCGATGGTGCGTTCCTGCGCCCGCACCATGGGGAACGGCCAGATCCGCACCTCGCCGACATCGCGGGACGTGAAGTAGGGGTCCGTCAGGATCGTGATCTGGCGGATGACGGGCAGCCGCCCCACGCCCGCGACGACCGCCGCGAAGATGCCCGCGGCCGCGGGCATCGAGACCGGGGGCGTGAAGTCCGCCATGAAGGCCGGCATCGCGCCGAGCGCATCGACGAGGTAGAGCGCGGCGAGCAGCGCGTGCGCCCCGGCGATGAGCGCGATCAGGATGCGGATGAAGGCCGAGACCTCGCGGGCGAGGTAGAGCACCGCCGCGAGCGTCAGCGTCGCGATCGGCACCAGCGGCGAGACCGGCAGGTCCGTGAGGAGCGAGAGCCCCATGAGGGCGAGGCCCGCCAGGGCGAAGAGAGCGCTTGTCTTGACCATGCGTTCCTGATCCGCAGCCGCGGTGAGCGATAGACGACGCGGGGGCGTCGCCGGGGGACGCGAACGCGCGGCAAATACGTGCGGAACAAAGGTTAATCCATGACCGCCCATCGCGGAAGCGCGGATCGCCCCCCGCGCGAATCGCCGCAGGGCGCACCCTCGCCGTCAGTGCCCCCGCGCACCGCGGACGTAGTCGGAGTTGGCGCAGAACAGCGGCGGCTCGACGAGCGGCTCCGAGCCGTCGAGGAAGGCGGAGCAGGCGGCCTTCTTCGCGCAGGCCTCGCAGACGGCCTGCGCCTCCCCGTGCGCGGCGCGCGCCGCCTCGTCCCTCGCGTGTGCGGGCGGTACGCCCAGGCGGCGCATCATCTCCATGAGGAGGACGGTCTGCGCCTCCACCCGGGCCCGGAGGGCGCCGGTGCCCTCGCGCTCGCTCTTCGTCATGTCTCGCTCCTCGTCCAGGCCCCGCTGGACCCTGATACGCGCGGGCGGCGGCACACCGCCTTGATCCAGGGCAAGCCCCCTCGTGCGATTTCTGCCGGAGCACGCCGCTCGCGCTGTGGAGAACGGGGATTGCGCGGGGGTGCGGGCGGGATGTGCGCCACGCCGTTCCCCGGCCACGATCGCCGGTCTAGGGTGACCCCGGACAGGAAAACGATTCGGGAACACGGACAGCACCATGGCCCAAGGCGCCCTCCTCGGCTCCGCACTCGTCGCGCGGCTCGACGAGCCCGACCGCGAGTATCGCCTCGCGCCGTCGAACGTCGAGGCGGAGCAGGCGCTCATCGGCGCGATCCTCGTCAACAACGAGGCCTACTACCGCGTCTCGGACTTCCTCGCGCCGGAGCATTTCCACGAGGAGCTGCACCGGCGCATCTACGAGGTGACCGCGAGCCTGATCAAGGCGGGCAAGGTCGCGACCCCGATCACGCTCAAGACCTATCTCGGCGACGCCGACCTCGGCGGGCTCACCGTCTCGCAGTACCTCGCGCGGCTCGCCGCGGAGGCGACGACGATCATCAACGCGCTCGACTACGGCCGCACGATCTACGACCTCGCCACCCGCCGGCAGCTGATCGGCATCGGCGAGGACATGGTCAACACCGCCTTCGACGCGCCGGTGGAATCCTCGCCGCGCGAGCAGATCGAGGAGGCCGAGCGCAAGCTCTTCGCGCTCGCCGAGACCGGGCGCTACGACGGCGGCTTCCAGCGCTTCACGGACGCGCTGACCGCGGCCATCGACATGGCGGCCAAGGCCTACCAGCGCGAGGGCAAGCTGTCGGGCATCTCGACGGGCCTCGTCGACCTCGACCGGATGATGGGCGGGCTCCAGCCCTCAGACCTCGTCATCCTCGCGGGGCGCCCGGCCATGGGTAAGACCTCGCTCGTGACGAACATCGGCTTCAACATCGCCAAGACGTACCGAGGCGAGAAACGCCAGGACGGCACGCTCGAGACCGTCAACGGCGGCATCGTCGGCTTCTTCTCGCTCGAGATGTCGGCCGAGCAGCTCGCCACCCGCATCATCGCCGAGCAGTCGGGCGTGCCCTCCTACAAGATCCGCCGCGGCGACATCGGCGAGGACGAGTTCTACCGGATCACCGACGCCGCCCGAGAGATGCAGCAGATGCCCTTCTACATCGACCAGACGGGCGGCATCTCGATCGCTCAGCTCACCGCGCGGGCGCGCCGGCTCAAGCGCCAGCGCGGGCTCGACATCCTCATCGTCGACTATCTCCAGCTGCTCTCGGGCTCCGGCAAGAAGGGCGAGAACCGCGTTCAGGAGCTCACCGAGATCACGACCGGGCTCAAGGCGCTCGCCAAGGAGCTCGCGGTGCCGATCGTCGCGCTCTCCCAGCTCTCGCGCCAGGTCGAGTCGCGCGACGACAAGCGCCCGCAGCTCTCGGACCTGCGCGAATCCGGCTCGATCGAGCAGGACGCGGACGTCGTCATGTTCGTCTACCGCGACGAGTACTATCTCAAGAACAAGGAGCCGAAGCCCGGCACGGAGGAGCACTTCAAGTGGCAGGCGGAGATGGACGCCGCCCACGGCAAGGCCGAGGTGATCATCGGCAAGCAGCGCCACGGCCCAACCGGTACGGTCCAGCTCTCCTTCCAGGCCGACATCACCCGCTTCGGCAACCTCGCCGACGAGGACAAGCTGCCCGAGCGGATGGGCGATTGAGGACGCGATGACCCTGCCGCACGACGAAGCCGCCGCGCCTTCGAACGACCTTCCAGGCGCAGATGCCGCCACGCTCACGATCGACCTCGACGCGCTCGGCGCGAACTGGCGCCTCCTGCGCGACCGCTCGCGCGACGGCGCCTGCGCCGCCGTGGTCAAGGCGAACGCGTACGGCACCGGGATCGAGCGGGCGGTGCCGGCGCTGGCGAAAGCGGGCTGCCGGACGTTCTTCGTCGCCCAGGTGTCCGAGGGCCGGCGCGTGCGCCGCGTCGATCCCGCGGCCGAGATCTACCTCCTGGACGGCCTCCCGCCCGGCGGCGCCGGGGAGCTCGTCGCGGCGAACCTGCGCCCCGTCCTCGGCTCGGCGGAGGAGGTGCGCGAGTGGATCGCGGCCTGCGGCGGCAGCGCACTGCCGGCGGCGCTGCACGTCGACACCGGCATGAACCGGCTCGGGCTCCCCGTCGAGGAGGCGCTCGCCCTCGCCGGCGAGGGTGCCTTCGCAGGGCTCGGCGACACGCTGCTGATGACGCACCTCGTCGTGGCGGAGGACCCCGGCCACCCGATCAACGCCCGGCAGGCCGAGGCCTTCCGCGCTCTGATGCGGGCCTTCCCCGGGGCGCGGACCTCGTTCGCGAACTCCTCGGGCGGGTTCCTGCCCGACGCGCCGGCCTGCGACCTCGCCCGGCCGGGCTACAGCCTCTACGGCGGCAATCCCACCCCGCATCACGAGAACCCGATGCGGCCGGTGATCCGGCTCGAGGCGACGATCCTGCAGGTGCGCGAGATCCCCGCCGGAGCCGGCGCCGGCTACGGCACGCACTGGACGGCGCCCGGCCCGCGCCGCCTCGCCACGATCGCGCTCGGCTACGCCGACGGCTACCCCCGCGCGGCGGGCGGGACGGACGCCAAGATCGCCGCCGGCACGCCCTATGGTCAGGCGCTCGTCGGCGGCGTGCGCTGCCCCTTCGCCGGCGTGCTCTCGATGGACCTCACCATCCTCGACGTCGGCGACGCGCCGGAGGCTTCCGCCCGGCGGGGGGAGACGGCGGTGCTGATCGGCGACGGGCTCGAGATCGACGAGGTCGGGATGCGCGCGGGCACGATCGGCTACGAGATCCTCACCGGGCTCGGCGATCGCTACCGCCGCGTCTACGTGGGCGACGGAAGCGGGGCGGGCGGCTGACATGGCCAAGCGCAGCGCCGTCTTCATCTGCCAGAACTGCGGGGCGGTCTACAATCGCTGGAAGGGCAAGTGCGAGGCCTGCGGCGAGTGGAACTCCGTCGTCGAGGAGACGACCGAGGCCGCGCCGATGGCGGGCCCCGCCGCGACGCGCCTTTCGCGCAAGGGCCGCGTCTTCCCGCTCGAGGGCCTCGCCGGCTCCTCCAAGGAGCCCCCGCGCACGCCCTCGGGCATGTCCGAGCTCGACCGGGTCACCGGCGGCGGCTTCGTGCGCGGCTCGGTGATCCTCATCGGCGGCGATCCGGGCATCGGCAAGTCGACGGTGCTGATGCAGGCCTCCGCGGCGCTCGCCCGCGCGGGCGAGCGGGTCGCCTACATCTCGGGCGAGGAGGCTGTCGGCCAGGTGCGGCTTCGCGCCGAGCGGCTCGGCCTCGCCGACGCGCCCGTCGAGCTCGCGGCGCAGACCAACGTCGAGGACATCGTCGCCACCCTCTCGCAGGGCCGCACGCCGGCACTCGCCGTGATCGACTCGATCCAGACGATGTGGACGGAGACCGTCGAGTCCGCGCCCGGCACGGTGACGCAGGTGCGCGCCTCGGCCCAGGCGCTGATCCGCTTCGCGAAGACCACCGGCGCGGCGGTGATCCTGGTGGGCCACGTCACCAAGGACGGGCAGATCGCCGGCCCGCGGGTGGTCGAGCACATGGTCGACGCGGTCGTTTCCTTCGAGGGCGATTCGGCGCACCATTTCCGCATCCTGCGCGCGGTCAAGAACCGCTTCGGCCCCACCGACGAGATCGGCGTCTTCGAGATGACCGGCAAGGGCCTCGCCGAGGTCGGCAATCCCTCCGCCCTGTTCCTGGAAGGGCGCGACGTCGCGGCGCCGGGCACCGCCGTCTTCGCCGGGATGGAGGGCACGCGCCCGCTCCTCGTCGAGGTCCAGGCGCTGGTCGCGCCCTCCTCGCTGGGCACCCCGCGGCGCGCCGTCGTCGGCTGGGATCCGGCGCGGCTGTCGATGGTGGTGGCGGTGCTCGAGGCGCACGCGGGCCTCAAGCTCGGCATGCACGACATCTACCTCAACATCGCCGGCGGGCTGAAGATCACCGAGCCGGCGGCGGACCTCGCGGCGGCGGCGGCGCTCGTGTCCTCTCTGTCGGGGGCGGCGCTGCCGGCGGACGCGGTCTTCTTCGGCGAGATCGGCCTCTCCGGCGCCGTGCGCCCGGTGTCGCAGGCGGCGACGCGGATGAAGGAGGCGGCGAAGCTCGGCTTCTCGTCGGCGGTGACCCCGGCCGCCCGCGGCGAGCGCGGCGAGACCGGCGGCCTCGAGGCACGCGAGATGGCGCATATCGGCGACCTCGTCGGCACCGTCGCGGCGCGCGGCGCGCGTTCGCGCGCGCGCTCGGTCGAGCGAGGATGACGGGCATGAAATCGTCGGCTATACGCTTTGCCCGAACGCGAGACGGCGGCGCCGTCGAAACGACTCTCTTCGCCCTCAGGCCCGCGAGATCATGTCCGTACCCATCCTCGACCTGGTCGTCATCGGCGTCGTCCTGATCTCGGCCCTCCTCGCCATGGTGCGCGGCTTCACCCGCGAGGTGCTCGCGATCGTCGCCTGGGTGAGCGCGGCCGCCGCCGCGTGGTTCCTGCACCCGCTCGCGCTGCCGCTCGCGCAGGACTACATCGCCAACGCCACGATCGCGCTCGTCGCGGCCATCGCGGGCATCTTCATCCTCACCCTGATCATCGTCTCGCTGATCACGGTGAAGCTGTCCGACTTCATCCTCGATTCGCGCATCGGGCCGCTCGATCGCACGCTCGGCTTCGTCTTCGGCGCAGCGCGTGGCTTCCTGATCTGCGTCATCGGCTGGGTGTTCTTCGCCTGGCTGGTGCAGGGCCAGATGCCCGAATGGGCGGAGACCGCCCGCACCCGCGCGCTGCTCCAGTCCACCGGCGATTCGCTCATCGCGATGATGCCCGAGGACCCCGAGGGCGTGCTCCAGCAGTTCCGCACGCCGCGGGTCGAGGGCGACCCGAGCGAGCCGGACGACCCGGCCCTGCCCGACCGCAGCTGAGGCCGGGCCTACCCGAAACGCTCCCGCGCTCCCATCTCGGGTCGGCGCGGGCGCTCCCGTTTCCGCTCCGCCGTCCCGCGCCGCGCACCCGACGCCCCCGCACGATCGCCCGAGGATCCGCCATGCTCAGCGAATCTCATCCCGTTTCCCGCGCCGTTCCCCGCGACGACGATCTCGACGGCGACACGCTGCGCGAGGAATGCGGCGTCTTCGGCATCTTCGGCCATCCGGACGCCGCCGCGATCACGGCGCTCGGCCTGCACGCGCTCCAGCATCGCGGCCAGGAGGCGGCGGGCATCGTCACCTTCGACGGCGCGCGCTTCCACGCCGAGCGCAAGCTCGGCCTCGTGGGCGACTCCTTCTCGCAGCGCGACGTCATCGAGCGGCTGACCGGGGGCAACGCCATCGGCCACGTACGCTACTCCACCACCGGCGAGACGGTGATGCGCAACGTCCAGCCGCTCTTCGCCGAGCTCGACGCCGGCGGCTTCGCGGTGGCCCACAACGGCAACCTCACGAACGGCCTGACGCTGCGGCGCGCGCTGATCCGCGAGGGCGCCATCTGCCAGTCGACCACCGACACCGAGGTGATCCTCCAGCTGCTCGCCCGCTCGCGCAAGCCGCGCATCGTCGAGCGCTTCCTCGATGCGCTCCGCGCGCTCGAGGGCGCCTACGCGCTGGTGTGCCTGTCGAACAAGAAGCTCATCGGCGCGCGCGACCCGTTCGGCATCCGCCCGCTCGTCATCGGCGAGCTCGACGGGCGGTTCATCCTCGCCTCCGAAACCTGCGCGCTCGACATCATCGGCGCGCGCTTCGTGCGCGACGTCGAGGCCGGCGAGGTCGTGGTGGTGACCGAGGACGGCATCGAGAGCCTGCGGCCCTTCCCCACCGTGCCCGAGCGCCCCTGCGTGTTCGAGTACATCTATTTCGCGCGCCCCGATTCGATCGTGAACGGCAAGAGCGTCTACGAGGCGCGCAAGAACCTCGGCGCGCAGCTCGCCGCCGAGGCGCCCGCCGACGTCGACGTCGTCGTGCCGGTGCCCGATTCCGGCGTGCCGGCGGCGATCGGCTACGCGCAGGCGTCGGGCGTGCCCTTCGAGATGGGCATCATCCGCAACCACTACGTCGGGCGCACCTTCATCCAGCCGACGCAGTCGGTGCGCGAGCTCGGCGTGCGCATGAAGCACTCCGCCAATCGCGGCGTCATCGCGGGCAAGCGCATCATCCTCGTCGACGACTCGCTCGTGCGCGGCACGACCTCGGTGAAGATCGTGCGGATGATGCGCGAGGCCGGCGCCAGGGAGGTGCATTTCCGCATCGCGAGCCCGCCGATCGAGCACCCCGATTTCTACGGCATCGACACGCCCGAGCGCGACAAGCTGCTCGCGGCGACGCACGATCTCGAGGCGATGCGCGCGTACATCGGCGCCGACAGCCTCGCCTTCCTGTCGATCGACGGGCTCTACCGCGCGCTCGGGTTCGAGGGCCGCGACCCCGACCGGCCGCAATTCACCGACCATTGCTTCACCGGCGAGTACCCGACGGGGCTGACCGATCTCGGCATCGAGTCGCCCAAGCGCCTGGCGCTGCTCGCCGAAGCCGATTGACCGAGACGGGGGAGACATCGATGGACAAGCCGCTCGAGGGCCGCATCGCCGTCGTCACGGGTGCATCGCGCGGCATCGGCCGCGCAGCGGCGCTGGAATTCGCCCGCGCCGGCGCGCACGTCGTGGCGATCGCCCGCACGCAGGGCGCGCTCGAGGAGCTCGACGACGAGATCCGCGCCGCCGGCTCCACGGCCACGCTGGTGCCGCTCGACCTGAAGGACCTCGACGCGCTCGACCGGCTCGGCGCGGCGCTCCACGAGCGCCATGGGAAGGTCGACGTACTGTTCGGCAATGCCGGCCTGCTCGGCCAGCTCGCACCGATCAACCAGGTCGACCAGGGCACCTGGGACGCGGTGATGACGGTGAACCTCACCGCCAACTGGCGGCTGATCCGCTCGCTGGACCCGCTGCTGCGCGCCTCCGACGCCGGCCGGGCGATCTTCGTCACCTCCGGCGCGGCCCACAAGGCCAAGGCCTACTGGGGTCCCTACGGCGTCTCGAAGGCCGGGCTCGAGGTGCTGGCGCGGACCTGGGCGGACGAGATCCGCAACATCACGGCGATCAAGGTCATGCTGGTGAACCCCGGCCCGCTGCGCACCCGCATGCGCGCCTCGGCCATGCCCGGCGAGGACCCGCTGACGCTGCCGACGCCCGAGGATCTCGCGCCGAAGATCCTCGCGCTCGCCCTGCCCTCCTGGCAGGAGACCGGCCGCATCTACGACTTCCCGACCGACCGCGTCATCGACGCGCAGCCGCCCGGGTGAGGGCGAGGGCCGGAGACGGTGCTCGAGAGCAAGTCCGGCCCGTCCCTGATTTGACAGCGCCGCCGCGCTCGCCCACTTAGACCCTTCGCGTCGTCGCCCCGGGGCTGCGGCGGCGCGCGCACCGTCTCCGCCGCGCCCGTCCGGGAATCCCATTCGATGAAAGTCGTCGTCGTCGAGTCGCCCGCCAAGGCCAAGACGATCAACAAGTATCTCGGTCGGGACTACGAGGTCCTGGCGAGCTTCGGCCACATCCGCGACCTGCCGGCCAAGGACGGCTCCGTGGACCCGGAGAACGACTTCCACATGCTCTGGGAGCTCGAGGACCGCGGCGCGAAGCGGCTCTCCGAGATCGCCCGGGCCGTGAAGGGCGCCGACAAGCTCATCCTCGCCACCGACCCGGACCGCGAGGGCGAGGCGATCTCCTGGCACGTGCTGGAGGCGCTCAACGCGAAACGCGTGCTGAAGGGTGTGCCGATCGAGCGCGTCACCTTCAACGCGATCACCAAGGATTCGGTGGCCGCCGCCATGCGGGCGCCGCGGGAGATCGACCAGGCGCTGGTCGACGCCTATCTCGCCCGCCGCGCGCTCGACTATCTCGTCGGCTTCACCCTCTCGCCGGTGCTCTGGCGCAAGCTGCCTGGCTCGCGCTCGGCGGGGCGCGTGCAGTCGGTGGCGCTGCGCCTCGTCTGCGACCGCGAGCGCGAGATCGAGAGCTTCGTCGCGCGCGAGTACTGGTCCCTCGTCGCCACGCTCGCCACGAAGGACGGCGGCGTCTTCGACGCCCGTCTCGTCGGCGCCGACGGCAAGAAGATCACCCGCCTCGACATCGGCAACGGCGAGGACGCCGAGCGCTTCAAGAAGGATCTCGACCTCGCCACCTTCGCGGTCTCGACGATCGAGGCGAAGCCCGCCAAGCGCCACCCGCAGCCGCCCTTCACCACCTCGACGCTCCAGCAGGAAGCGTCGCGCAAGCTCGGCATGGCGCCGGCGCAGACGATGCGCGTCGCCCAGCGCCTCTACGAGGGCGTCGAGATCGGCGGCGAGACAGTGGGCCTCATCACCTACATGCGGACCGACGGCGTCGACATGGCGCCGGAGGCGGTGCGCGCCGCCCGCGCGGTGATCGGCCGCGAGTTCGGCGATCGCTACGTGCCGGACGTGCCGCGCAAGTACACGACCAAGGCCAAGAACGCCCAGGAAGCGCACGAGGCCGTGCGCCCCACCGACATGGGCCGGCTGCCCAAGCAGGTCGCGCGCTATCTCGACGCCGAGCAGGCGCGGCTCTACGAGCTGATCTGGGTGCGCACCATCGCGTCGCAGATGGAATCCGCCCAGCTCGAGCGCACCACCGCGGACATCGCCGCGAAGGTCGGGCCGCGTACGCTGGAGCTGCGCGCCACCGGCCAGGTGGTGAAGTTCGACGGCTTCCTCACCCTCTACCAGGAGGGGCGCGACGACGAGGAGGACGAGGAATCCGGCCGCCTGCCGCCGATGTCGGCCGGCGACCCCTTGAAGCGCGAGCGCATCGCCGCGACGCAGCACTTCACCGAGCCACCGCCGCGCTATTCCGAGGCGAGCCTCGTCAAGCGCATGGAGGAGCTCGGCATCGGTCGGCCGTCGACCTACGCCTCGATCCTGCAGGTGCTCAAGGACCGCGAGTACGTCACGCTCGACAAGAAGCGGCTGCACGCGCACGACAAGGGCCGGATCGTCATCGCCTTCCTCGAGGCCTTCTTCAAGCGCTACGTCGAGTACGACTTCACCGCCGCGCTGGAGGAGCAGCTCGACCGGATCTCGAACCACGAGATCGACTGGAAGCAGGTGCTGCGCGACTTCTGGCGGGACTTCTCGGCCGCGGTGGGCGACACGAAGGACCTGCGCACCACGCAGGTGCTCGACGCGCTCAACGACTACCTCGCCCCCCACATCTTCCCGCCCAAGGCTGACGGCACGAACCCGCGCGCCTGCCCGTCCTGCGCCGACGGCCAGCTGTCGCTCAAGCTCGGCAAGTTCGGCTCGTTCATCGGCTGCTCGAACTATCCCGAGTGCCGCTACACCCGCCAGCTCTCCGCCGCCGCGGCAGATGGGGACGCGGAGGGCGGCCAGCCTGGCACGCGGGCGCTCGGCAAGGACCCGGCGACGGGGCTCGAGGTCACGCTGCGTGACGGGCGCTTCGGCCCCTTCATCCAGCTCGGCGAGGCGGAGGGCGACGTGAAGCCCAAGCGCTCCTCGCTGCCCAAGGGCACGACCCCGGCCGCCGTCGACCTCGAGAAGGCGCTCGCGCTCCTCTCGCTGCCCCGCGAGGTGGCGAAGCACCCCGAGAGCGGCGAGCCGATCAAGGCCGGCATCGGCCGCTTCGGCCCCTACGTCCAGCACGGCAAGACCTACGCCTCGCTCGGGCGCGACGACGACGTGCTCGAGATCGGCGCCAACCGCGCGATCGACCTGATCGTCGCCAAGGAGAGCGGCGCCGGGGGTCGGCGCGGCGGCGGCGATCCCGGGCGGACCCTCGGGGACGATCCCGCGAGCGGCAAGCCGATCGTGGTCAAGGCCGGCCGCTACGGCGCCTACGTCACCGACGGCAAGACCAACGCCACGCTGCCCAAGGAGATGTCGGCCGACGCCGTCACCCTCGCCGAGGCGCTGCCGGTGCTGGAGGCGCGCCGCGCCGCGGGCGGGACGAAGAAGACGTCCGCGCGCAAGGGGGCCGGCGGCAAGGCCGCGGGGAGCAAGGCGGGCGCGGCGAAGACAACGCGCAAGAAGGCGGACGCCGACGGCGAGGCGCCGGCGAAGAAGCCGGCCGCGAAGAAGGCCGCAGCCAAGAAGGCTCCCGCGAAGAAGCCGGCCGCGAAGAAGGCCGCGCCGGCGGACGTCGCCGAGGCTCCGCCGCGGGCGCGCAAGGCGGCCTCGTGAGCCTGCGCGACGGCGCCCGCCGGATCCGCGCCGACGTCGCGACGCTGGTGCGGGCCGTACGCGATCCGCACGCGCCGCGCGCGGCGAAGCTGCTCGCGGTGCTGATCGTGCTCTACGTCGTGAGCCCGTTCGACCTCGTGCCCGACTGGCGGGCGCTCACGGGGCTCGCCGACGACCTCCTCGTGGTCGCGGGCGGTCTCGCGGCCATCGCCCGGCTGATCCCGCCCGAGCAGCTCGCCGATCACCGCGCCCGCGTCGAGGCCGGCGGCCCGCCCCTGCCGCGGGGCCGCGCGCGCCCCCTCGCCGGCGCCGTGATGTGGCTCGTGGCGCTCACCGCGCTCGCCTGGTGGGGCTTCGGCTGGGTCGCGGGGGCGTGAGACGCGGCTCTCGCTGGTGACGCGGATCACGAACGGCGAATGAAGGCCGCCGACCGGCTCCTCCCCGCAGGGGTGGACGAGGGCGCGCGCCGCATGCGCGCCGCGAATCCGCTCGATCCCGTCACCGACCCCGCAGATCCTTGTAGAACAGCTTCGTCGCTCCGAGCCCGCCCTGCGGCCACAGGGCGAAATCGGGGATCACCCCCACCGGCTCCCATCCGCCGCGCGTGTAGAGGCGCTCGGCGGGGGTGCCCGGGGTCGTGTCCAGCACCAGCAGCCAGCGCCCCGCCGCCAGCGCCTCGCGCTCGGCGGCGGCGAGGAGGGCGGCGCCGAGGCCCCTGCCCTGCGCGTCCGGGTGGACGAGCATCTTGGCGAGGTCGCCGCGATGGGGCTGGTTCGGCTTGTCGGCGAAGGAGACCTGCACCGTGCCGCGCGCCCGCCCGTCTCCGTCCTCGGCGACGAGCAGGATGGTGCCGCCCGCGGCGACGCTCTCCGCGACGCCCTGCCAGAACGCGAGCGCCTCCTCGCGGGGCGTGTCCGCCATCAGGGAGACCGAGGCGCCGTCCGCGACGCAGGCGCGGTGGATGTCGGCGAGCGCGTCGCAGGCGGCACGGGCCGCCGCGGCGTCGAGGCGGCGGATGGTGAACGCGGTCATGGCGCAGGCGTCCCTCGGGCGGGCAGGCGCGAGAGCACGACCGCGTAGCGGGCGGGCGTCTCACCGGGATTGAGGAAGGCGATGGGCGCGTCGAGGCGCATGAACAGGCAGTCGCCGGCCTCGAGCCGCGTGGTCTCCTCGCCGACCGTCAGATCGAGCCGGCCCTCGATCAGCCAGACCTGCTGGGCGAGGCCGTGGAAGCCGAGCGCGTTGTCGAGGACGACGCGCCCGCCGGGCGGAAAGGTCACGTCGACGATCTCTGCCGCGCCGCGGGCGGACGGCGGCGAGACGTTGCGGCGGACGTAGCCGCTCTGGGGGTCCGTCCAGGCGGGCTGGTCCCCCGCTCGGGAGAGCGGCGCGCCGCCGGCCTCCCCGTTCTCTCCACCATCCGAGAACAGCGACGCGACGCTGGTGCCGAGCCCCGCGGCGATCCGTGCGAGCAGCGCCGCGGTCGGGCTCGCCTCGCCGCGCTCGATCTTGGACAAGGCCGCGCGGGACACGCCGGAGGCCTCCGCGAGCGCCTCGAGCGTCATGTTGCGCGCGCGCCGGGCGGCGCGGATGCGGTCGGGGAGTGTGGCGGCGATTTCCATGATGAGAGAATATTTCTCTCATCCTAGATGTCAACGGCGTGTTCCGCAGTGCGCAGAACCGGTGGACGGCGTCGGCGTTGGTGCGCTATTGTGCAACGGTGAAAACTGGAGGTCCGTGCGTGGCCGAGCGTAAGCGGGACGAGATGTCGACGAGCGTCACGACGCCGGGCCACTCCGGCGGCGGCGAAGGGGCGGCCGTCGGCTCTGCACCCGGCGCTCCGAAGCGGCCGGCGAGACCGGCCGTGGGCGTAGACCGGGACGCCCTGCGCGACAAGGTCATGGCCAAGTTCCCGAACATCAGGGCTCGCTTGGCGGAGTCACCGGGCGAACCATGGAGCCGAACTGGCTGAACGTCGCAGACGTCGTGGCGATCAACGAAGCCGAGGTGGCGGAGACGGGTGAATTGTTCGCGCTGGCGAGACCGGACATGCTGGAAAGCGGGCTCGACGCTCCGCGGAACAGGCGCCTTTACGAGGGCGAGGAGGACGTGCTCGTCCTCGGCGTGTGCCTTCTCCTCGCGATCGCGCCGAATCATCCGTTCGCACAGGGCAACAAGCGAACCGCCTTCACTGCACTCAACATGTTCCTCGAGCTGAACGGCTATGCAGTGGACATTCCCGACCGCGCGATCTGGGGCGACGAGGTCGTCTCGCTCGTGCTCGGGCGGATGACCGAAATGGAGTTCGTCGCGCGAATCGAGCACTACGTCGTCCCGCTGAAAGACTGAAGGTCCTGGCGAACGTGACGACGCCGGCGGCGGGAGTTTCCTCCCGCCGCGTGTCTTCCCCCTCACGCGGTCTTCTCGAACAGCTCCCGCCCGATCAGCATCCGGCGGATCTCGCTCGTGCCGGCGCCGATCTCGTAGAGCTTGGCGTCGCGCAGGAGGCGGCCGGTGGGGTACTCGTTGATGTAGCCGTTGCCGCCGAGCAGCTGGATCGCGTCGAGCGCGATCTGGGTGGCGAGTTCGGCCGCGTAGAGGATGGCGCCGGCGGCGTCCTCGCGGGTGGTGCGGCCGCGGTCGCAGGCCTTGGCGACCGCGTAGACGTAGGCCTTCGCCGCGTTCATGCGCACGTACATGTCGGCGACCTTGCCCTGGACGAGCTGGAACGTGCCGATCGGCTGGCCGAACTGCTTGCGCTCGTGGACGTAGGGCATGACGATGTCCATCGCCGCCTGCATGATGCCGAGCGGGCCCGCCGCCAGCACGGCGCGCTCGTAATCGAGCCCCGACATCAGCACCCGCACGCCCCGGCCGACCTCGCCGAGCACGTTCTCCTCGGGCACCTCGCAATCCTCGAAGACGAGCTCGCAGGTGTCCGAGCCGCGCATGCCCAGCTTGTCGAGCTTCTGGTGCGTCGAGAAGCCCGTCATCCCCTTCTCGATCAGGAAGGCGGTGATGCCCTTCGGGCCGGCGTCCGGGTCGGTCTTGGCGTAGACGACGAGCGTCTCCGCGATCGGCCCGTTGGTGATCCACATCTTGGTGCCGTTGAGCACGAAGCGGTCGCCCTTGCGGTCCGCGCGGGTGCGCATCGAGACGACGTCCGAGCCCGCCCCGGGCTCCGACATCGCGAGCGCGCCGACGTGCTCGCCGGACATCAGCTTGGGGAGGTACTTCTCCTTCTGCGACTTGGTGCCGTTGCGCCCGATCTGGTTGATGCACAGGTTCGAGTGGGCGCCGTAGGACAGCCCCACCGAGGCGGACGCGCGGGAGATCTCCTCCATCGCCACGACGTGCTCGAGATAGCCGAGCCCTGTGCCGCCGTCCTCCTCCGCGATGGTGATGCCGTGCAGGCCCATCTCGCCCATGGGCACCCACAGATCGCGGGGGAACTGGTTGGTGCGGTCGATCTCGGCGGCGCGCGGGGCGATCGTCTCCTGCGCGAAGGCGGCGACGCTCTCGCGGATGGCGTCGGCGGTCTCGCCGAGGTCGAAGTCGAAAGCGGGTGCGGCGTTGGGGATCATCGGGGGCGCTCCTCGCGCGATTGCTCTCGAGCGGGTTATATCAGGCGGGCGTGGCGTGTCACCGGTCCGGTGGTCGCGCCGGCGCCAGGAGACGCGCGATGAGCCCGGCCGAGAACGACGCCCCCAACCGCTGGCCCTGGCCACCGATCGTCTATCTCGCCGCGATCGTCGCCGGGTTCACGATCGAGCGGAACCTCGCCCCCACCAGCCACGGCGGGGGGATGGCGCTCGGCGTGCTCGGCGTCGCCATGATCCTCGGCGGGCTCGGGCTCGACCTGTGGACGGCGTCGACCTTCTCGCGGGCGCGCACCACCATCCTGCCGCACCGCGGTGCGAAGGCGCTCGTGACGTCGGGACCCTTCCGGTTCTCGCGCAACCCGATCTACCTCGGCAACTCGATGCTCGTGGCGGGGCTCGGCCTCGTCTTCGACAACCTCTGGCTCGTCGGCTTCGCCGTCGTGGCGGCCTTCTCGGTCCAGAAGCTCGCCATCGAGCGCGAGGAGGCGCACCTCGCGCGGCGCTTCGGAGCGCAGTGGCAGGCCTACGCGGCGCGGGTGCGGCGCTGGATCTGACGCCCCCCGTCGCCCGCCCCGTCAAACCCCCTTGTCGCGGCAATAGCCCAGCGCCTCGTAGCGCGGCCGGTCGCGCGGGTCGCAGTCGCTGGCGAGGAACTGCTGCCACTCCCGCTCGCTGCCGTAGAAGGCGTTGCGGTCCACCTCGCCGCGCACGCCCGGCACCGTGCCGGTCTGCGTCCATTGCCAGAAGGTCCAGCGACGGTCGCGGTAGCGCTCGTGCGGCTCGGCGGCCACCGAGCGCAGCCAGAAGGTGGCGTCGAAATGCTCGCCCTGGAGCACGTCGCGGTGGAAGTTGATGTCGGTGTAGATGATCGGCAGGCGGCCGTAGTGCCGGTGGAGCATGGCGAGGATGATGCGCGTCTTCTCCAGCGCCTCCTCGCGCGGCACCCGGCGGGTGCACAGCCGGGAATGGTTGTTCCACTCCATGTCGAGCACGGGGGGCAGCATGTCCGGCTCGTTGGGCACGTTGTCGATGAACCATTGCGCCTGCTCGTGGGCGGGGCGGCACCAGAAGATGAAGTGGTAGGCGCCGCGCGGGACGCCGGCGCGGCGGGCGCCCTCCCAGTTCTCGCGGAACTTCGGGTCGAGGTGGTCGCCGCCCTCCGTCGCCTTGATGAAGGCGAACCGGGTCCCGGCCTGGCGTACGCGGTGCCAGTCGACGTTGCCCTGCCAGCGCGAGACGTCGATGCCGTGCACCGGCAGCGCGTGGACGCGCCGCACCCCGGGATGGGGATCGTTGTCGCCCTTGGCCGGATAGAAGTCCGGCGCGATCGAGCAGCTCGCGACGGCGAGGCCGAGGGCGAGCGCGGCGAGGCGGGCGAAGGCGCGGGCTGACGCGAAGGGCATGGGAACTTCCGGACGGGGACGCACGGCGCCGAGGATTCGTTCGGCGATCCCTACGATCCGGTTAAGACGATAGCGCCACGGCGCGGAAAAGCGAGCCTGCGACGACGCTTCCCGGCGAGCGAACGCCTCAGATCCCGAACCAGACGCTCGCGATCCCCAGGAAGGCGAAGAAGCCGACCACGTCGGTGACCGTCGTCACGAACGGACCCGACGAGACCGCCGGGTCGATCTTGAAGCGGTCGAGCAGGAGCGGGATGACGATTCCGCCGAACGCCGCGGAGACGAGCGTGATCACGAGCGCGAGGCCGATCACGGGCCCCAGGCTCGGCAGGTCGAACCAGACCGCCGCGATGATCCCCATCACCACCGCGAAGGCGGTGCCGTTGAGGAGGCCCACGACCATCTCGCGGCGCACGATGCGCATGGCGTTGGCGCGGCTGAGCTGACGCGTCCCGAGCGCACGCACGGCGACCGTCATGGTCTGCGTCCCGGCGTTGCCTCCCATGGAGGCGACGATCGGCATCAGCACGGCGAGCGCCACCATCTGCTCCAACGCGTCCGCGAACACGCCGATGACGACCGAGGCGAGGATCGCGGTGAGCAGGTTGACGAACAGCCAGGTGAAGCGCGAGCGGGTGATGTACCACACCGAATCCGAGAGCTCCTCATCCGCCTTGACGCCGCCCAGCGCCTTGATGTCGGCGTCCGCCTCCTCCTCCAGCACGTCTACGATGTCGTCGACGGTGATGACGCCGACCATGCGGCCGGCTGCGTCCACCACGGCGGCGGCGACGAGGTTGTAGCGCTGGAAGACGCGCGCCGCCTCCTCCTGCGTGTCCGTGGCGAGGATCGCGTGCTCGGCCGGGTTCATGATCTCGGCGATGCGCTTGGGGCGCTGCGTGCGCAGGATGCGGTCGAGCGAGACCGAGCCCTTGAGCCGCACCGTGGGGTCGACGACGTAGATCTCGTAGAACGTCTCCGGCAGGTCCTGGCTCTCACGCATGAAGTCGATCGTCTGCCCCACCGTCCAGAACGGGGGCACGGCGATGAACTGCGTCTGCATGCGCCGGCCGGCCGCGTTCTCGGGCAGGTCGAGCGAGCGCTGCAGCGCCGCCCGCTCCATCACGGGCAGCTGCTGGAGGATCTCGAACTTCTCCTCGTCGCCGAGGTCCTCGAGGATGTAGACGGCGTCGTCGATGTCGAGCTCGCGCATGCCCTCGACGACGAGCGTGGTGGGCAGCTCGCGCAGCAGCGCGACGCGGATGGTCTCGTCGACCTCGGTGAGCGCCGTGAAGTCGAGGTCCGGCCCGAACAGGACCATGAGGGCGAGGCGCTCCTCCTGGTAGAGCGCCTCGATCAGGTCGCCGAGATCGGATTCGTGCAGGTCGCCGACGAGCGCGCGCAGGCGCTCCGCGTCCTGCGCCTCCAGCGCCTCGCGCACCGCCTCGAGAAAGCCGCGGGAGACGCCGCCGTGCTCCTCGTCGCGGAAGACGGGCGGCGGCGCGGGCTCGGAGGGGCCGAGCGGCGCCGTCTCGGGCGCGAGCGTGTCGTCGGCCTCTGCCATGCGCACTCCTTGAGCGATTCGGGGGATGCGTCCGAGTTCTAGGGTCGCGCGTCGCCGCTGGCAACGCCGCGGACCCGTCCCGACCCCCGCGATCCGCGCTGCGACGGATCTCGTCTCGTTTACGATGTCGTGCTAGCGTCATCGGCAAGCAACAAGATCGATGCCGGGTGGGCGACGCGCGAGGCCACGGGGCGGGACACCGCCGCCGTCGGGTGGAGGAGGTCATGACGACGATCCCGTCGAGCCGCCGCACGAGCGCCGCCGCGCGTTCCCCGCGCGCACCCGATCCCCGCATCGAGACCAAGGCCGTCGCGCTCGACGCGCACGCCTCCCATCTCAAGCGCGCCGCGCAATCCGCGGGCGAGGCCTTCGCCTGGAGCGCCGAGGAGGCCGCCCCCGTGCCGCGGGGCCGGAGCGCGACGACGGCGATCTGGCTCGCGCTCGGCGCCGTGGCCGGGGTGGGGCTCTGGGTCGCGCTCTGAGAGTCCTGCGCGCGGCTTTACGGCGAGGCGGCGCGCACCATCTCCGTGTAGCGGCCCCTCTCGGGCGGTGCCGTCCTGGAGATGCCTCGGGAGGTTCCCCGTGCCGAAACGCTCACTGAGATCGATCGCACTCGCGTCCGCCGTCGCCCTCGCTCCGGCGCTTCTGCTCGCCTTCGCCGCGACCACCCACGCCGCGCGTGCCGCCGACGGGCAGGCCGGGGACGCCGCCCTCGCCTCGCGCCCCACGGCCCACGCCTTCTCCTTCGACGCCATCGACGGCGGCCGCATCGACCTCGCCGCCTTCGCCGGCCGGCCGATCCTCGTCGTCAACACCGCCTCGCGCTGCGGTTTCGTGAACCAGCTCGCGGGCCTGCAGACGCTGCACGAGCGCTACGGGCCGCGTGGGCTCGTCGTCATCGGCGTGCCGTCGAACGACTTCCGCCAGGAGCTCGCCGACGACGCCGCCATCGCCGCCTTCTGCCAGGGCACCTGGGGCGTCGCCTTCCCACTCGCGGCGCGCACGCATGTCGTCGGCGCGGCGGCGCACCCGTTCTACGCCTGGGCCGCGCGCGAGCGCCCCGGCGAGGCGCCGCGGTGGAATTATCACAAGTACCTCGTCGCCCCGGACGGCACGCTGGCCGCCGCGTTCTTCACGCCCACGGCACCGACCGACCCGCGGATCCTGGCTGCGATCGAGCGTGCCTTGCGCTCGGGCGCATGAGCGTCACTGCGGCGGAGCCGGCGGCGCGAAGCTCGGCATCTGCGGCGGGCCGAAACCGGGGCCGAAGCCGCCGCCGGGTCCCCCTCCCCCGTCGCCGAGGCCCGGCATGATCAGACGGTCGAGCCGCTCGCGCACCTGGTCCTCGTCGAGGACCGGCGCGTCCGAGCGGTAGTGCGTCACGAGGCCGGGCGCGAGGTAGACGACGACGATCATCATGACCTGGATCGCCACGAAGGGGATCACGCCGCGGTAGATCTCCAGCGTGTCGACCCCGCGCACCCGCGCGCCCGTCACCGCATCCTCGTATTCGCCGCTGGGGGTCACCGAGCGCAGGTAGAACAGCGAGAATCCGAACGGTGGCGTGAGGAACGAGGTCTGGAAGTTCACCGCGAGCAGCACGCCGAACCATACGAGATCGATGCCGAGCGCCTGCGCCGGCGCGACGAGCAGCGGCACGAGGATGAAGACGATCTCGAAGAAGTCCAGGAAGAAGCCGAGGAAGAAGACGGTCAGGCCGACGAAGAGCAGGAACCCCGCCTCCCCGCCCGGCAGCGCCAAGAGCAGGTCCTTTACCCAGATGTGGCCGCTCACCCCGTAGAAGGTGAGCGAGAACACCCGCGCGCCGATCAGCACGAACATGACGAAGGCCGAGAGCCGCAGCGTCGATTCCGCCGCCTCGCGGGTGAGCCGCAGCGACAGGCGCCCCTTGAGCACCGCGAGCGCGAGCGCGCCGACGGCCCCCATGGCGCCGCCCTCGGTGGGCGTGGCGAGGCCCACGAAGATCGTGCCGAGCACGAGGAAGATCAGAGCGAGCGGCGGCACCAGCACCAGCGTCACCTGCTCTGCGAGCCGGGACAGCACGCCGAGCTTCAGCCGCCGGTTCGCCCAGGCGACCGCGAAGGCGAGGAGCACGCCCGCCGCGGCGCCCCAGACGTAGGGCGCCTGCTCGACGCGGCCTTCGAACCAGAGCGTCGCGCCCCAGCCGACGCCGATCGCCGCGGCGGCGAGGACGAGCAGCGAGGCGATCCCCGTACCCAGGCGTCTCGCCTCCTTCGGCAGCGGCGGCGCCATGGCGGGGCGCAGCAGCGAATTGACGAACACGTAGAGCGCGAAGGCCGCCGTCAGCATCAGCGCCGGCAGCATGGCGCCGGCATACATGTCCCCCACCGAGCGGCCGAGCTGGTCGGCGAGCACGATCAGCACGAGGGAGGGCGGCAGGATCTGCGCGAGCGTGCCGGATGCCACGATCACGCCCGTGGCGAGGCGCCGGTCGTAGCCGTACCGGAGCATGATCGGCAGCGAGATCAGCCCCATCGAGATCACCGCGGCGGCGACCACGCCCGTCGTCGCCGCCAGCAGCGCGCCCACGAAGATCACGGCGTAGGCGAGCCCCCCGCGCACCGAGCCGAACAGCTGACCCATCGTGTCGAGCAGGTCCTCGGCCATGCGCGAGCGCTCGAGCACGATGCCCATGAAGGTGAAGAACGGGATCGCGAGCAGCGTCTCGTTCGCCATCGCGCCGAAGACGCGGTCCGGCAGCGCCTGGAAGAAGCCCGGCGCGAACAGGCCGAGCTCGATCCCCAGGAAGCCGAAGCCGAGCCCGAGCGCCGCCAGCGAGAAGGCGATCGGGTAGCCGAGCAGCATGAACAGGACGAGCGAGCCGAACATGATCGGCGCGAGGTTCTCGACGAGGACGGCGCTCATGACCCGAACCCGGACACGGGCGGCCCGCCCTGGGCCTCGTCGGGCGGCGCCCCGCCCAGGACCGCGATCTTCTTGACGAGTTCGGAGACGCCCTGCGCCAGCAGCATCGAGAAGCCGACGAGCACGAGGATCTTCGCCGGCCACAGCGGCAGCCCGCCCGCGTTCGCCGAGACCTCCCCCGTCCGCCAGGAGAGCAGGAAGAACGGCACGGCCGTGATCACGTGGACGAGCGCGAAGGGGATCAGGAACAGCGTGTGGCCGACGACGTCGATCCAGCCGCGGGCACGCGGCGAGAGCCGCGAGGAGACGACGTCGATTCGCACGTGCTCGTTCCGCTTCAGGGTCCACGAGGCGCCGAGCAGGAACACCGCCCCGAACAGGTACCATTGCGCCTCGAGCCAGGCGTTCGAGGAGAGCGAGAAGGCCTTGCGCGAGATCGCGTTGCCCGCCGAGATCGCCACGGCTGCGACGACGAGCCACGCCGCGAGCCGCGCGATGCGCTCGTTCAGGGCGTCGATGCCGCGCGCGAGGCGCAGGGCGAAGGCCATCGGCGTCACTCCCGGGCCCGCGGGGGCGGCCCCGCTGCGGCTTCTATCCGAACCGCCCGCGAAGGCAAGCTTCGGCGCGCCGCCCGACGTGACGATCCGGGAGCCCGTAGCCGCAGGCTTGTCACGGACCTGTCATCGTCGGAAACTACTCCGGGGCAAGAGCCGCACGGGACGTCGCGCGAGCCGCGCGCGGCGCCGGTGATCGGCCGTAATCGACAGGGGTCACGCCGATGTACTTCCGCACCTTCGCCGCCGCCGCGGCGCTGCTCGTCGCGACGGGCGCCGCCCAGGCCGAGTTCGCGCTCGACTCGCGCTTCACCGACGCCGACGGCGACATGATCGCCGACATCCCGACCGATGCCTCGCAGCTCGTCGATCCCGACACGCTGGTCTTCGCCTACACCCCGGTCGAGGACCCCGCGGTGTACGCCGAGGTCTGGGCCGACTTCCTCACCCATCTCGAGGAGGCCACCGGCAGGCCGGTGCAGTTCTTCCCCGTGCAGTCGAATGCCGCTCAGCTCGAGGCCATGCGCGCCGGGCGCCTGCACATCGCGGGCTTCAACACGGGCTCGAACCCCATCGCCGTGGCCTGCGCGGGCTTCCGTCCCTTCGCCATGATGGCGGCCGAGGACGGCTCCTTCGGCTACGAGATGGAGATCATCACCTATCCGGGCTCGGGCATCGAGAGCGTCGAGGACATCCGCGGCAAGCAGATGGCCTTCACCTCCGAGACGTCGAACTCGGGCTTCAAGGCCCCTTCGGCCCTGCTGGCGAGCGAGTTCGGCATGGTCGCCGGAACGGATTACGAGCCGGTCTTCTCGGGCGCGCACGACAACTCGATCCTCGGCGTCGCCAACAAGGACTATCCGGCCGCCGCGATCGCCAACTCGGTCAAGGCGCGCATGATCGATCGTGACGTCGTCTCCGAGGACCAGCTGTCGGTGATCTACACCTCGCAGACCTTCCCGACGACCGGCTACGGCGTGGTCTACAACCTCACGCCCGAGCTGCAGGAGGCCATCCAGGAGGCCTTCTTCTCCTACGACTGGGAGGGCACGCCGCTGGCCGAGGAGTTCGGCCGCAACGGCGAGGATCAGTTCATCCCGATCACCTTCCAGGAGGATTGGGCGGTGATCCGCCAGATCGACGAGGCGAACGGCGTCGAGTACACCTGCAACTGATTCGCCTATCCGGCGCGCCGGGCCCGGCGGGCCCCGGGGCGCCGTCGTTTTCGCATTACCGGGAGAGCGCCGCATGCTGCGCGTCGAGGGCCTGACCAAGCGCTACAAGACCGGGGACAAGGCCCTGACCGATGTCTCCTTCGAGGTGCCCTCGGGCCAGGTCGTGGGCCTGATCGGCCCGTCCGGCGCCGGCAAGTCGACGCTGATCCGCTGCGTGAACCGCCTGGTCGAGCCCACATCCGGGAAGGTCTTCCTCGGCGATCGCGAGATCACCCGCGCCGGCCGCGGCGACTTGCGGCGGGTGCGCCGACGCATCGGCATGATCTTCCAGGAATACGCGCTCGTGGAACGCCTCACCGTCATGGAGAACGTCCTCTCCGGACGGCTCGGCTACGTGCCGTTCTGGCGCTCCTTCCTGCGCCGCTTTCCCCAAGCCGACGTAGACAAGGCCTTCGGCCTGCTCGAGCGCGTCGGCCTCACCGACCACGTCGACAAGCGCGCGGACGCGCTCTCCGGCGGCCAGCGCCAGCGCGTGGGCATCGCCCGCGCCCTCGAGCAGGACCCCGAGCTGCTGCTCGTGGACGAGCCCACCGCCTCGCTCGACCCGAAGACCTCGCGCCAGATCATGCGGCTCATCTGCGAGATCTGCCGCGAGCGGCAGTTGCCGGCGATCATCAACATCCACGACGTGCTGCTCGCCAAGATGTTCGTCGACCGGATCGTCGGGCTGCGCGCCGGCGAGGTCGTGTTCGACGGCACGCCCGAGGCGCTCGACGAGGCGGCGCTCACCGCCATCTACGGCTCGGAGGACTGGCAGGCGATGCGCAAGGAGGCGGACGACACGGCCAAGGACGCCGCCGACGCCGCCGATTTCGAGGCGCGTGCGAAAGCGGGCGCGGCATGAACGCGCCCTCCCCGCTCGCCGCGGGCGGCTCCGCCCCGCTCGCCGGGCGCCGCTGGAAGCGCCCGCCGATCTTCATCCGGCGTCCCTGGCTCCGGCTCGTCGTCTACGGCGGCTTCGTCGTCTACCTCGCGCTCGCGATCTCCACCGTCGACGTCAACTGGACGCGCGTCGCGGAAGGCATGGAGCGGGGCTGGCGCTTCGTGCAGGCCTTCTTCTCGCCGGACTTCACCTCCCGCTCGCGGGACATCGTCAAGGGCTTCGTCGAAAGCCTGACGATGACGCTCACCTCCACCGTCGCGGGCGTGATCCTCTCCATCCCGATCGGCATCGGTGCGGCGCGCAACATCGCGCCCCTGCCGATCTACGCCGTCTGTCGCGCCATCGTCGCGCTGTCGCGCTCCTTCCAGGAGATCATCATCGCGATCCTGTTCGTGGCCATGTTCGGCTTCGGTCCCTTCGCCGGCTTCCTGACGCTGACCTTCGCCACGATCGGCTTCATGGCGAAGCTGCTCGCCGAGGACATCGAGGACATCGACGAGGCGCAGGCGGAGGCGATGCGCGCCACCGGCGCGAGCTGGTGGCAGGTGCTCAACTGGGGCATCCAGCCCCAGGTCCTGCCGCGCCTCGTCGGGCTCTCGATGTACAGGCTCGACATCAACTTCCGCGAGTCGGCGGTGATCGGCATCGTCGGCGCCGGCGGCATCGGCGCGACGCTCAACGTCGCCATGGACCGCTACGAGTACGACACCGCCGCCGCGGTGCTGCTCCTCATCATCCTCATCGTCATGGCCGCCGAGTATTCCTCGAGCTGGCTGCGCAAGCGGATCCAGTGATGCCGGTCTCCCGCCTCGCCGATCGCCCGGTCTGGACGCGCCGTACCACGCGCCAGCAATTCGCCGCCTATGCCGGCTGGCTCGCCCTCGTGGCGCTCACCGTCTTCGCCTTCCAGGTGATGACGCAGGACACGATCTGGTTCTTCGTCCAGGACGCGCCCCGCCAGGCCGGGGACCTGCTCGGCCGGGCCTGGCCGCCACGCTGGTCCTACCTCGATCGGCTCTGGGCGCCCCTTTGGGACACGCTCAACATCGCGACGCTGGGGACGCTGCTCGGCATCGTCGTCGCCGTCCCGATCGCCTTCCTGGCGGCGCGCAACACCACGCCGAGCCTCGCCTTCGCGCGTCCGATCGCGCTCTTCGTCATCGTCGCCTCGCGCTCGATCAACTCGCTGATCTGGGCGCTGCTGCTCGTCGCGATCATCGGCCCGGGGCTGCTCGCCGGCATCATCGCCATCGGGCTGCGCTCGATCGGCTTCATCGGCAAGCTGCTCTACGAGGCGATCGAGGAGATCGACGAGAGCCAGGTCGAGGCCGTGAAGGCGACCGGAGCGCGCGCGGCGCAGGTGATCGACTACGCCATCGTCCCGCAGATCCTGCCCACCTTCGCCGGCGTGTCCGTGTTCCGCTGGGACATCAACATCCGCGAATCCGCGGTGCTGGGCCTCGTCGGCGCGGGCGGCATCGGCGTGCAGCTCAACTCCTCGCTGGCCCGCCTCGCCTGGTCGGAGGTGACGGTGATCTTCGTCGTGATCCTCGCGACCGTCGTCGTCTCGGAGTGGGTCTCCGCCAAGGTGCGCGCGACGATCATCTGAGGATGGTCGGCGCGGCACCGGAAAATTCCGTCATGCGGCTTACTTCGGTAATTCCGGAAATACGGTTGACACCACTCCCCGTCCGGTCCATCCTTCGACCATGGATACGACGCTCACCATCGCCAAGCGCCTCGAGGCCCTGGGAAATCCCACCCGGCTCTCGCTCTATCGCGTGCTCGTACGGGCCGGCGACGGCGGGCTCCCCGTCGGCGCGCTGCAGGAGCGCATCGGCATCCCCGCATCGACGCTCTCGCACCACCTGCGCGCCCTCGTGGGCGTCGCGCTGGTGACGCAGGAGCGCCAGGGCACGACGCTGATCTGCCGCGCGAACTACCCCGTCATGAACGAGCTCGTCGCCTTCCTCTCCCAGGAATGCTGCGTCGACGCGGGGTGCGGGGCCGCGTCTGCGCGGAGCGCGCGCGAGGAAGCCGTGTAGCGCTTTTTCGCGCTCCTCTATTTCGAAAATTCTGGAACGATCGACATCGTAGGAGCACCGCCATGAGCACCCCAACCGCCTCGCCGGATCTGCCCATCGCGATCATCGGTGCCGGCCCGATCGGCCTCGCCGCCGCGGCCCACTGCGCGGCGCGCGGCCTGCCCTTCGTCGTGATCGAGGCCGGTGCCGCGGTCGGCACGCACGTGCGCGACTGGGGACACGTGCGCCTGTTCTCGCCCTGGCGCTACGATGTCGACGCGGCCGCGCGCCGGCTGCTCGCGCGGACCGGCTGGGCCGAGCCCGATCCGGACGCGCTGCCCACCGGGGCCGAGCTCGCCGAGCGCTATCTCGCGCCCCTCGCCGACGCGCTCGCCGCCCATGGCCGCATCGAGACCGGCGCACGCGTCCTCGCCGTGACCCGCGCCGGGATGGACAAGGTGCGGAGCGCTCGGCGGGAGGAGGCGGCGTTCCACGTCGACGTCGCCCATGCCGACGGACGACGGACGCGGCTCGCCGCACGCGCCGTGATCGACGCGACGGGGACCTGGGGCACGCCGAACCCGCTCGGCGGCTCGGGCGTCCCGGCGCTCGGCGAGGAAGTGGGTGCCGTCGGAGGGACGGCGCGCATCGCCTACCGCATCCCCGACCCGCTCGGCCGCGACCGCGCGCACTACGAGGGCGCCCGCACACTCGTGGTCGGCGCGGGGCATTCGGCGGCGAACGCGGTCATCGAGCTCGCCCGCCTCGCGGCGGAGACCGGCGCCGGCGCGGTCGCGTGGGCGATCCGCGGCGCGCGGCCGATCCGCGCTTTCGGCGGTGGGGCGGGCGACGAGCTCCCCGCCCGCGGCGCGCTCGGCGCCCGGCTCCGGACGCTCGTCTCGGAGGGCCGGGTGCGGCTCGAGGCCGGCTTCCTCGCGGCGTCCGTGCGCGCGGACGCCGACGGCGCGCTCGTCGTGGCGGACGAGGCGGGGCGCACGATCGGTCCCGTCGACCGCATCGTCGCCCTCACCGGCCAGCGTCCCGACCTCGGCTTCCTGCGCGAGCTGCGCGTCGATCTCGACCCGTGGCTCGAATGCGCGCGGGCGCTCGCCGCCGACATCGATCCCAACGTCCACGCCTGCGGCAGCGTCACGCCGCACGGGCACGCGGCCCTCGCCCATCCCGAGCCCGGCCTCTACGTGGTCGGCGCCAAGAGCTACGGCCGCGCGCCGACCTTCCTGATGATGACCGGCTACGAGCAGGTCCGCTCCGTCGTCGCCGCCCTGGCGGGGGCGCTCGAGGAGGCGGACCGGGTCGAGCTGGCGCTGCCGAAGACCGGCGTGTGCTCGACCGATCTCGCCGACGGCACGGACGCCTGCTGCGCGCCCGCGCCGGAGGCTGCACGCGGCTGCTGCGGCGGCGACGCCGCCCACCTCCCGATCGCGGCCTCCAGGCCATCCTCGTCCCCGACCACGTCCCCCGCCCCGGCGACCGCCGGAGGCTGCTGCGGAGCCGCCGCGTGAGCCCTCCCCCCGCGAGTACCGCCGCCGCCGATCCCGAAGCGACCACCGCACCGACGCGGCCGTCGCGCGCGATCGTCATCACCGTGCTCGGCATCACCCAGATCCTGGCCTGGGGTTCGACCTTCTACCTGCTCGCCGTGCTCGCGCCGGTGATCGCCGCGGACACGGGCTGGCCGAAGACCTTCGTCGTCGGCGGGCTGACGCTCGGCCTCGTCGCGGCGAGCCTCGTCTCGCCGCGAGTCGGGCGCGCGGTCGAGGCGACGGGAGGGCGGCCGGTCCTCGTGGGCTCGGCGCTGGTGATGGCGGCGGGGCTCGCGCTGCTCGGTCTCGCGACGAGCCGGACGCTCTACCTCGCGGCCTGGCTGGTGATCGGGCTCGGCATGGGTGCGGGCCTCTACGACGCCGCCTTCGCGACGCTCGGCCGCCTCTACGGATCGACGGCGCGCTCCGCGATCACGGCGCTCACCCTGTTCGGCGGCTTCGCCTCGACGGTGGGTTGGCCGCTCTCGGCCTTCCTGGTCGAGACGCTGGGCTGGCGCGGCGCCTGCTTCGCCTATGCCGCGATGCACGTCCTCGTCATCGCGCCGCTCTACCTCACGCTCCTGCCGCGCCGACCCGCGCCGGCGCCGGTCGCGACGCCGGCGCTGCCGGCGGGAGGCGAGAAGACCGGCAGCGACGAGGCGGCGTCGGCGGCGCGGCCCGCCGGGGACGACCGCCTGCTGCGCCTCACCCTCTCCGCCGCGCTCACAGTCAGCGGGATCGCGACCGCGGTGATCTCCGTCCACCTCATCACCCTGCTGCAGGCGCGCGACCTGACGCTCGCCGCGGCGGTCGGCCTCGCCGCGATGGTCGGGCCCTCCCAGGTGGGCGCACGCGTGCTCGAGGCGTGGATCGGCCGGCGCTACCACCCGATCTGGACGGCGGGCGCCTCCGCCGCCCTCACCTTCACGGGCGTGGCGATCCTCGCCCTCGGCTGGGCGGTTCTTCCCCTCGCCCTCGTCTGCTACGGCGCGGGCATCGGCATCCGCTCGATCGTCAAGGGCACCCTGCCGCTGGCGCTGTTCGGCCCGCACGGCTACGCGGCGCTGATGGGCCGTCTCGCCCTCCCCCAGCTCCTCGTCGCCGCCCTGGCGCCGCTCGCCGCCGCCTGGCTGCTGGAGGCCGCGGGCCCGACGGCGCTGCTCTGGACGCTCGCCGGGGTGACAGCGCTCGATGCGGTGCTGATGGGGTTGATCCAGGTGCAGATGCGGGGGCGTTGAGGCGCGCTTCAGGCGGCCGCCTGCGCCCTCGTCCGCAGGAACTCCGCCACCGCGCCCGCGGGCATCGGGCGGCCGAAGAGCCAGCCCTGGGCCTGGGCGCAGCCGCGCTCGGCGAGGAAGGCGGCCTGCGCCCGCGTCTCCACGCCCTCTGCCGTCACGGCGATCTCCAGGGCGCGGCCGAGTTCGATCACGGCGGACGCGATCGCGGCGTCGTCGGGATCCTCGATCAGGTCGCGCACGAAGCTGCGGTCGATCTTGATGTCGTCCACGGGGAAGCGCTTGAGGTGCGTCAGCGACGCGAAGCCCGTGCCGAAATCGTCGAGCGCGATGCGCATGCCCGCCTCCTGGAAGGCGCGCAGCGTCGCCTCGACCGCCTCGCCGCCCTGGCCCAGGAAGACGCTCTCGGTCACCTCGACGTCGATGCGCGCAGCGGGCACGCCGGCATGGGCGAGCTGGGAGAGGACGCGCGGGGCGAGGTCGGGCCTGCGGAACTCGGCGGGGGCGAAATTGACCGCGATGCGCCCGCACGCGAGGCCCGCGTCGATCCATTCGCGCAGGTCGGCGCAGATGCGTGCCCGCATGCGCTCGCCGATGGCGACGGCGAGCTCGGGGTCGTCGAAGGCGGCGGCGAAGCCGTGGGGCGTGACGACGGTGCCGTCCCCGCGCCGCCAGCGGGCGAGCGCCTCGAAGCCGGTCACGCGGCCGGTCTCCAGGCTCACCTTCGGCTGATAGTGCGGCTCGATCGCGTCGGCCCCGAGTGCGTCGCCGACTTCGCGAAGGAGCGTCACCCGCCGCTGGAAACCCTCGCGCAGCCGCGGCTCGTAGAGGACGAGCCGGTTGCGGCCGCCCTGCTTGGCGGCATAGAGCGCGAGATCGGCGTCCTTGACGAGCTCGCCCGGCGCCGTGTCGTGCTCCGGGCACAGCGCGAGACCGATGCTGATGCGCCCGACGAGGACCCGGTCGCGGAAGAGCACCGGCGCGCGCATCGCGCCGAGCAGACGCGCCGCCGTCCTCTCGGCGTCCGCCCGGCCGGCCGAGGCGAGGACGACCGCGAACTCGTCGCCGCCGAGCCGCGCCACGACGTCGTCCATCCCCACCTCCGCGCGCAGCCGCCGGGCGACCTCGACGAGGAGCGCGTCGCCGGCGTCGTGGCCGAGCGTGTCGTTGACCTCCTTGAGCCCGTCGAGGTCGAGGAGGAGGAGCGCCGCGCCCGGGCGGACGCCTTCGTCCCCACCACCTCCGCAGGACGCGGCCCGCGCCGCGATCACCTCGAGCCGGGCCTGGAAATGCGCGCGGTTCGGCAGGCCTGTGAGCGCATCGTGGTTGGCGGCGCGCCAGACCCGGCCCTCCGCGAGCTTGCGCTCGGTGATGTCGACGACGGCGGCGAGCAGCGCCGCGCGCCCGTCGATATCGATGGCGGAGGCCGCGAGCAGGACGTCGCGCTCCTCCCCATCGGGCCGGCGCAGGCGCGTCTCGAAGCCCTCGACGCGCCCCTGCGCCGCCACCGCGGCGACGAAGCGGTCGCGGTCCGCCGGATCGGCGTAGAAGCCGGGCGTGGCCCAGGTCTCCGGCGCCGTCTCCCCGAGGAAGCCACGCCCGGCGTCGTTGACGGCGAGCACGCGCCCGCCGGCACGCTCGGAGACGACGAGCGGGATCGGCACCGTGCGGAACATCCGCTCGAACATCTCGCGGCTCTGGGCGAGCTCGCCGTTGGCGAGCCGCTCGCGCTGGGTGGCCGCCCATTCGAGCCGGCGCAGCCGGTTCGAGCGGTTGACGACAAGGAGAAGCGCGACGTTGAGCATCAGCATGCCGAGCGAGAGCCCGAGCCCGGTGGTCCTGACTCCCGGAGGCCCCTGGCCCAGCACCGAGAAGCCGACGAGCATGCACAGCGAAGCGAAGGCGCCGGTGGCGAGCGCCGTGCGGAAGTGATTGGGCACGACGAGGTAGAACATCGTCGGCAGGACCACGACCACGAACAGCGCGAGATCGGACCGCGGCGTCACGAGGAGACCGACGGCGATCGAGACGACGATCTGCCACAGCACGATCGCGTGCTCGAGCCGGCCGCTGCTCTGGAGCCGCAGCACCGCCGCGAGGCAGGCGAGCGAGGCGAGGATCACGGCGAGCCGCGCGGGCACCGCGACCCAGAAATGCGGATCGCCGGCGAAGCGCCAGTCCGACACGAGAAAAATCGTGTTGACGACCGCCGACGCGATCAGGAAGAGCCGCGCCTGCCGGGCTGTCTCCGGCAGGCGCTCGGTCCGGAAGGCGGCTTCCGTTCCAGGGTCGCGGAACTCTCCGCTGAAAGGGCTGAGGGCGTAGGCCGGCATGACGGCTACGCTTCGCACGCAACGGTGCAGTGCGCGTTAACAACACCCATGCGCGGATGCGCAACCCGGATGGGTCATGCCTGCAACCGAGCGAGGGCCTCCGCCACCTTCGCCTTGCGCGCGAGCGTCTCCTCGAGCCGCTCGCGCATCTCCTCGACGACCTCCTCCTTCGCGTTGGCGAGGAAGGCGGGGTTGTCGAGCTTGGCGCTGGCCTTGGCCTCGTCCTGCGCGAGCTTGCCGTCCTCCTTGGCGAGGCGGGCGCGCTCGGCGTCGAGGTCGACGATGCCCTCGAGCGGGAGCGCCGCGCTCTCGCCCCGCACGACGAGGAGGATGCTCGCTTTGGGCGCGGCGTCGGCCGTGCCGATCTCGGAGAGGCGCGCGAGGCGCCGGATCATGTCCGACCACGCGTCCGCGCGGGCGCGCACCGCGGCCGAGGGCGCGATCAGGAGGAGCGGCACCTGCGCGCCGCCGGGAACGCCGGTCTCGGAGCGTGCCGAGCGGATCTCGGAGACGAGGTCGACCACCCAGCCGATCTCGGCCTCCGCCGCCTCGTCGCGCAGCGCCGAGAGGTCCGGCCAGGCGGCGAGCGCCAGCACGGGCTCGTCGCGCGCCGGCCCGTCCGCCCCCTTCGCCGCCCACAGCTCCTCGGTGATGAAGGGCATGAACGGGTGGAGCAGCTTGCAGACCTGGTCGACGAGGAACGCCGCGGTGGCGCGCGTCTCGTCCTTGGCGGGCCCGTCCTCGCCCTGGAGCACGGGCTTGGCGAGCTCGAGATACCAGTCGCAGAACACGTTCCAGGTGAAGCGGTAGGCGGCCGCGGCGGCGTCGTTGAAGCGATAGGCCTCGATCGCCGCCGTGACGTCGGCGAAGGCGCGGGCGCATTCGGAGAGCGCCCAGCGGTTGAGGGTCTGCGTCGCCGCCGTCGGATCGAAACCGGCGACGCGGGCGCAGCCGTTCATCTCGGCGAAGCGCGCGGCGTTCCAGATCTTGGTCGAGAAGTTGCGGTAGCCCTCGACGCGCGAGACCGCGAGCTTGATGTCGCGCCCCTGCGCCGCCATGGCGGCGAGCGTGAAGCGCAGGGCGTCCGCGCCGTACCGGTCGATGAGCGAGAGCGGGTCGATGACGTTGCCCTTCGACTTCGACATCTTGGCGCCCTTCTCGTCGCGGACGAGGGCGTGGATGTAGACCGTGTCGAAGGGCACCTCGTCCATGAAGTGCAGACCCGTCATCATCATCCGGGCGACCCAGAAGAAGATGATGTCGAAGCCGGTGACGAGGGTGTTGGTGGGGTAGTAGCGGGCGACCTCCGGCGTGGCGTCCGGCCAGCCGAGCGTGGAGAACGGCCAGAGCGCGGAGGAGAACCAGGTGTCGAGCACGTCCTCGTCGCGGGTGAGCGCGACGTCGTGGCCGTGCTTCTCGTGCGCCTGAGCCTTCGCCTCCGCCTCGTCGTAGGCGACGTAGACGCCACCTTCCTCGTCGTACCAGGCCGGGATCTGGTGACCCCACCAGAGCTGGCGCGAGACGCACCACGGCTCGATGTTCTCGAGCCATTGGAAGTAGGTCTTCTCCCAGGTCTCCGGAACGAATCGGGTGCGCCCGTCCTTCACGGCGCCGAGCGCGCGCTCGGCGAGCGGCTTCACGTTCACGAACCACTGGTCCGTGAGGTACGGCTCGACGACGACGCCGGAGCGGTCCCCGTGAGGGACCGCGTGGACGTTGGGCGTGATCTCGGCGAGGAGCCCGCGCGCCTCCATCAGCGCAACAACCCGCTCGCGCGCCTCGAAGCGGTCCAGGCCGTGGAGCGCCAGCGCCTCGGGAACCGGCGCAGCACCCGCGAGGAAGGCCTCGTTCTCCTCGAGCGACACGCGAGCCGAACGGTCGAAGATGTTGACGACCGAAAGGGAATGCCGCTTGCCTACCTCGAAATCGTTGAAATCGTGCGCCGGCGTGATCTTCACCGCGCCCGTGCCCTTGTCGGGGTCGGAGTACTCGTCGGCGACGATGGGGATGCGCCGGCCCACCAGCGGCAGGATCGCGAACTCGCCGACGAGGTCGGCGTAGCGCTCGTCCTCCGGATGGACCGCCACCGCGGTGTCGCCGAGCATGGTCTCGGGTCGCGTGGTCGCGACGGTGATGAAGCGCCCCTCCTGGCCCTCGATCGGGTAGCGGAAGTGCCAGAGGTGGCCCTTCTGCTCGACCTGCTGCACCTCGAGGTCGGAGATCGCGGTCTGGAACTTCGGGTCCCAGTTGACGAGGCGCTTGTCCTTGTAGAGCAGGCCCTGGCGGTAGAGGTCGACGAAGACCTTCAGCACCGCCTTGGACAGCCCCTCGTCCATGGTGAAGCGCTCGCGCGACCAGTCGCAGGACGCGCCGAGCCGCTTCAGCTGGTTGACGATCGCCCCGCCGCTCTCCTCCTTCCAGGCCCAGACCTGCTCGAGGAAGGCCTCGCGGCCCATCTCGCGGCGCGAGGGCCGGCCCTCCGCGGCGAGCTTGCGCTCGACGACCATCTGCGTCGCGATGCCGGCATGGTCCATGCCCGGCTGCCAGAGCACGTCGCGCCCGCGCATCCGCTCGAAGCGGCAGAGCACGTCCTGGAGCGTGTTGTTGAGCGCGTGGCCCATGTGGAGCGAGCCGGTCACGTTCGGCGGCGGGATCATGATCGTGTACGGCTTGGCGTCCGCGCGCTCCGGGCGCCCGGCGCGGAACGCGTCCGCGTCCTCCCACGTCTTGGAGATGCGCGCCTCGACGGCGGCGTGGTCGAACGTCTTGTCCATCATGAGGTCGGCCGATCGTGTCTCGAAACGAAAACGCGCCCATGGTGCGCGCCCTCGGGCCCCGGCTAGAAACCGGAGGCGGGCGCGCGAGTCAACGGGTGGCGGAGCGTGCGCGCGGGTCAGCGGCCGCGGGATACGCGCTCGATCTCGGCACGTACGAGGCGCTCGACGATGCTCGGCAGGTTATCGTCGAGCCAGTCCTTGAGCATCGGCCGCAGCATCTCCTTGACGAGATCCTCCAGCGTGCGGCCCTGGTTCGAGAGCACCGCGTGGGCGAGCATGTTGAACGAGCCGCCGACGGCGGCGTCCGTCGCCTCGGAGAGGAGCCGCTCCTGGTCGAAGGAGCGGCGCGGCGGGGGCTCCGGCATCGGCGGCGGCACGAAGGGAGCCGGCTCGTCGAAGGCCGGCTCGTCCTCCTCCTCGTCCTCCTCGAAGGCGGCGACCTCGGGCTCCGGCTCCGGCCCGGGGAGCGCGTCGAAATCGGTGTCGGCCTCGAAGGCGGCGGTGCGGAAGTCGATGTCCTCGTGCTCGAGATCGAGCGGCGACGGCTCGGGCGCCGCCTTCGCCACCGGCTCGGCGACCGCGCCGAGGTCGAGGACCTCCTCCTCTTCCTCCTCGGGTTCCGGCTCGGGATCCGGATCGTCCCCGAACATGTCGTCGACGGCGGACTGGGAATTGCCGGCGGACCCGTCGTCCTCCGGCTCGTCCGCCTCGGACTCCTCCTCCGGCTCCGCCGAGGCCGCCTGGTCGTCGGCGATGATCCGGCGGATGGAGGCGAGGATGTCCTCCATCGTCGGCTCTTCGGACTTGGCGCTCTTGGGGCTGGCCGGGCTCATGAAGCACTCACGTATCGCGATTCCACGCGCCGAGCATCGGCCGGCATGGTCAACGAAAGCTTAACGCGAGGGGGTGGCGCCGTGCAAAGCGGGTTTCGACGCCATCCACCGCGGGTCACTGGCCGGACGGGGTGCGGGTCCCGTACCAGAGGCCGTCCACCTGCTCGAAGTGCACCGATGGGTCGTAGATCTCGACGTTCAGCGCGAGCCG
Source organism: Salinarimonas chemoclinalis (assembly GCF_041514305.1). Classification (NCBI taxonomy): domain Bacteria; kingdom Pseudomonadati; phylum Pseudomonadota; class Alphaproteobacteria; order Hyphomicrobiales; family Salinarimonadaceae; genus Salinarimonas; species Salinarimonas chemoclinalis. The sequence continues at coordinate 9,664 of NZ_JBGMWH010000002.1, read as the reverse complement.
CGGCGGCGTCAGCCGTCCCATCGCCTGGACCACCGAATAGCCGGCGACGACACGGTCGCGCTGGGCGGTGATCAGGTTGACGCGGGCGTTGAGCAGCTCCTGCTGGGCGTTGAGCACGTCGAGCGTCGTGCGCTGGCCGACGCGGGCCTCCTCGCGCACGCCGGTGAGCGCGGTCTCGGCGGCGGACACCTGCGCCTGCGCGGCGACGATCTGCGCCGTCGAGGCCTCGTACTGCCCGAAGGCGGCGATCACCGCGGCGCGGACCTGCTCGCGCACCAGTTCAACGTCGAATCGCCGCTGCTGCGCGACCTCCTTGGCCTGGCGCACCCGCGCCGAAACCTCGCCGCCCTGGTAGAGCGGCACGTCGAGCCGCGCGACGATCTGCGCGGAGGTCGCGCTGTCGCCGGCGATGCTCGAGCTGTAGCGATGGCTCACGGAGCCCTGAACGCCCAGGCTGGGCAGCAGCTCCCCCTCGACGAGGCGCACCTGCGCCTGCGCGGCGTCGAGCGCGTGACGCGCGGCGATGATGTTGGGGTTCTCGGCGAGCGCGGTCTGCACCGCGGCGTCGATCGTGCCCGGAATGAGGTTCTGCGGCACGCTGCCCGGCTGGAGCGAGCGCGGGTCGACACCGACGATCCGGCGATAGACGGCGATGCTGGAACGCAGGTTGGCCTCGCCGAGGATCGCCTGCGAGCGCGCGGCCGCGACGCGCGCCTCGGACTGGGCGACGTCGGTGCGCGTCACCTCGCCGACGTCGAACCGGTCCTGCGTCTGGCGCAGCTGCTCGCCCAGAACGTCGAGATTGTTCGTCTGCAGGTTCAGGATCGCCGTGTCGCGCAAGACGTTCATGTAGGCCTGCACGGCCTGGAACAGCACGTCCTGGACGGAGGCCTCGAGGTTCTGGCGCGCGGCGAACACCTGGCTCTCGGCCTGGCGCACGGACGCGGCGGTGCGTCCGCCATTGTAGATCGACTGGTCGATCTGGAGCCCGATCCCCCGCGGCGTCAGTGCCGATTCGGTGCGCACGCCGCGCACGTCCCGCTCGCTCCAGCTACGGCCGATGTCGGCGCTCGCGCTGATGCGCGGGCGGTAGCCCGACAGCGCGCGGGGCACGTTCTCGTCCGTCGCGCGCACGCTCGCCCGCTCGCCGTTGATGATCGGGCTCGCGGTATAGGCCCGCGCGAGCGCGGATGCGAGCGTCTCCGCCTTCACGGTGCCGGAGGGCACGAGCGAGAGCGCGGACGACAGGCCCAGCGCGGCGGCGATCAGCGCTGCGTTCCAACGGGCGGATCTGGCGCGGGGCATCACGGGTTTCCTGAACTGGCCCGGCCCGCGCGACGGTAGGCCGTCCCGCAGGCTTTCGAGCGTCACGCAAGTGCGTCCGAGGCGCGAGCCGATTCACCGATCGTTAACCAATCGGTGAGACGATTCTCGGGGCGCGTGCGCAGAATACGGTCGCCGCCGGGTCGGGCAAGCCGAAGCGCCACGGCTTCGCCATTTCATCGCCACCCGTTGCCCCGAAGCCACGCCCGCGAGACGTCCCCGGGACCACCCTCGCCCACACCCGCCGCGTGCAGCGATCAGAAGACGAATCCCGGCTCCTTGCGGAACGGCCGCAGCAACGGTGCGGCGGCGTCGAAGATCGCGCGCGACCCGAACGTGTCGCCCGAGCGCACGAACAGGCTCGCCCGGCTCGTGCGACTGCCGTCGCCGACGATCACGCCGAGCCGCCCCCCCTCCGCCAGGCAGTCGAGCAGCGCCTGCGGACGCACCTGCGCCGCGCCGTTCACGTAGATCACGTCGAAGGGCGCGGCGCCCGGGCAGCCGCCGTCGAGGGGGCCGACCACGACCTCCACCGCCCCCGCACCGTGCTCGGCGAGGAGCGCCCGGGTGCGCTCCGCGACGGCCTCGTCCGATTCGAGGATCGTCACCTGGGCGCCGAGCCGCCCCATCACCGCCGCCTCGTAGCCGAGCGCGCCCGCGACGACGAGCGCGCGCTCGCCCGCACGCAGGTTCAAATTCTGGAGCAGCCGCCCGAAGATCATCGGCGGCAGCAGGAAGCGCCCGCCGTCCTGCGTCGGCGCCACGGGAAGGCTCTGGTCGGAATAGGCGAGCGCCTTCGCCTCGTCCGGCGCGAAGGTCTCGCGCGGGACCTCGTTCATGGCCGAGAGGATGCCGAGATCGGTGATGTCGTAGGTGCGCAGCTGGTGATCCACCATCGTACGGCGCACGCGGGAGAAGTCGATCATCGGAGCCTCTCGGATCGGGTCGGCGTCTGTCTGCGAACGTCGAGGCTTTTGGTGGATCGGCCTGGAAAAGGCAAGCGGGCGCCCGGCGGGCGCCGGCGTCTGCACGGGGAGCAGAGCCACGCCCTCGACCGGCGCCGGCGATCGGATTCGACCCACAGTACGGGACTCCTCCCTGCGGAACCCGCAGCGACGCGGGCACGACTCGAAGAGGGTGTCGCAGACGTCCGGTAAGGCCCGCAAAGCAAAGCCTAGCCTACGGCGACGAGATCCCAGCCCAGCGCTGAAGGATCGGCGCGAACGTCACGATACCGACACCGATCGTGATCAGGGCCGCAGCGATCATGATCGACCAGCTTTTCGTCGGCAGGTGGCTGACCCGCTCCTCCAGCCGTGTGAGCCGGTCTCGAACATCGCGCATATCCGTGCGCAATTCACCCACGTCGCCGCGGATGTGCTTCACCGTTGCCTCCAGCTTAGTCCCGCAACTTGCTCAATTTCGGAAACTAACCTGCGGAAAATGTAGGAGTTTTCGGGCAAGAACATCGTCCGAACGATGCTTGACTTCGAAAACTGCCACGCACGCTGCGGCGGGCGCTCGTAACAGGTCGAAAGTGTCGCTCCACCGCCTGCGAGCTGCCGAAAAATCGGCGTCCACGCACATCATGGAGCGATCCTCGCGAACATGACAAGAGACAGCCAGCCGATTGCCTTGCCGGCCGCGACAACCACGGAGAACGGACAAGTGGAGGCCTCGCCCGGAATCGAACCGGGGTGCAAGGATTTGCAGTCCTCTGCGTAACCACTCCGCCACGAGGCCCCACCCGCAGCGTCTCCGTCGCGGGCCACGTTCATATCAGCGCGGCGGGCGCGTTTGCAAGGGTCAATTCGCCCCGCTCCCCCGCCCGCGCCACGTCGAGCGTCACACCTTCTCCTTGAGCACCCCGCGGCGGATCTGGTCCTCCTCGATCGACTCGAACAGGGCCTTGAAGTTGCCCTCGCCGAAGCCGTCGTCGCCCTTGCGCTGGATGCACTCGAAGAAGATCGGGCCGATCACGGTCTTGGTGAAGCGCTGCAGCAGCACCTTGGTGAAGCCGCCCTCGAGCACGCCCTCGCCGTCGATGAGGATGCCGTCGCGCTGGAGCCGGGCCACGTCCTCGCCGTGCTTGGGCAGGCGCTTGTCGATGCGGCCGTAGTAGATCTCGTTGGGCGCGGGCATGAATTCGACGCCCTTGTCGATGAGCGTCTCGATCGTCTCGTAGAGATCGAGCGCGCCGAGCGCCACGTGCTGGATGCCCTCGCCCTTGTACTCTTTGAGATATTCTTCGATCTGGCCCGACTCGCCCGCGTCCTCGTTGATCGGGATACGGATCTTGCCGTCCGGCGAGGTCATCGCCCGCGAGTGGAGCCCGGTCATCTTGCCGGAGATGTCGAAGTAGCGGATCTGGCGGAAATTGAAGAGCCGCTCGTAGAAGCCGGCCCACTCGTTCATCCGCCCGCGGTTCACGTTGTGGGTCAGATGGTCGATGTAGTGGAGGCCCGCGCCCTGGGGATGCGGGTCGCGCTCGCCGGTCCAGACGAAGTCGACGTCGTAGATCGAGCCCTTCGCGCCGTAGCGGTCGACGAAGTAGATCTGCAGGCCGCCGATTCCCTCGATCGCCGGGATCGCGAGCTCCATCGGCCCGATCCGCGTGCGGGCCGGCTTGGCGCCGAGTTCGATCGCGCGCTCGTAGGCGTGCTTCGCGTCGACCACGCGGAAGGCCATCGCGGGCGCCGACGGCCCGTGCTCGGCTGCGAACTTCGCCGCGAAGCTCTCCGGCTCCGAGTTGAGCACGAAGTTGATGTCGCCCTGGCGGTAGAGCGTCACGTTCTTCGAGCGGTGCTTCGCCACCGCGGTGAAGCCCATGCGCCTGAACAGCGCGTCGAGCTTCTCGGGCTCGGGATGGGCGTACTCCACGAACTCGAAGCCGTCCGTGCCCATCGGGTTGTCGTCGGTGATCTGCGGCGGCGGGGCGTCGTGCGGAAAGGGACCCATGTGCATCCTCCTCGTCGTCTGGTTGTCGCGCGACGCGGGCGTCAGGCCGCGTCCGGCTGGTTCTCGGGCGCGGCCGCCGCGAAGGCGGGATGCGCGGCGCAGGCTTCGTCCACGGCGCGGATCCTCGGGAAGGCCTCGAGCGGCACCGAGAAGCGTCGTGCGTTGAAAACCTGCGGGACGATGTGGAGATCCGCCATGCCGGGCGTCTCCCCGAAGGCGTAGGGCCCCGGCGCGAGCAGCCGCTCGATCGCCGCGAAGCCCTCCGTGATCCAATGCGCGTACCAGGCGTCGACGGCGGCCTGGTCGGCGCCGAGCCGCTCCTTCAGCCAGCCGAGCGTCGCGAGGTTGTTGAGCGGATGGATGTCGCAGGCGACGATCGCGCATACGGCGCGCACCCGCGCCCGCTCGAGCGCGTCCTCCGGCAGGAGCGGCGGCCGCGGCCAGCGCTCCTCGATCCATTCCAGGATCGCGGGCGACTGGATCAGGAACGCGCCCTCGTCCGTCTCGAGCGCGGGCACCCGCCCCTGCGGATGCCGCGCGCGCCAGGCCTCGGTGCGGTGTTCGCCCTTCAGGAGATGGACCGTCGCGTGCTCGTAGGGAACGCCCTTGAGGTTGAGCGCGATCCGAACGCGGTAGGCGGCGGAGGAGCGGAAATAGCCGTGGAGCTTCATCGCGCGACCTCCGAGGCGTCGGCGGGGTCGAGGTCGGGCGCGAGGCTGCGCATGCGCGCGTCGAGCCGGTCGATGAGCCCGAACAGCGTCTCGCGCTCGGCATCCGTCAGCCCGGTGAACACCGCACGCTCGAAGGCGAGCGCCTCGGGCGCCACCGCCTCGTAGATGCCCCTGCCCTCCCGCGTCAGCGCGAGCAGCTCCTCGCGCATGTCCTCGACGTTCGGCCGCCGCTCGACGATGCCGCGCTCGGCGAGCGCGGCGACCGCGCGGGAGACGGTGGACTTGTGCATCACCGCATGCGCCGCGATGTCGCGCGCCGTGCGCGTCTCGAACTGGCCGAGTGTCGCGACGATGCGCCATTGCGGGATCGTGATGCCGAAGCGCTCGGCATAGATCCGCGCCAGCGCGTTGGACACCGTCGTCGCGATGACGTTGAGGCGATAGGGCAGGAAGCGCTCGAGCGCCAGCGGCGCCGCGTGCGGCGGGGCGTCCGTGGGAGCGTTCGCTGGCATGTCCGCGAGGGTTTCGGGTTGGGGGGATGTCCGCATCGTTGACAGAAATCGGTTGCTGGTGCAACCATTATGACCATCGCGGCCATCTTGGCAAGGGCAGCATCCGAGCGTGGCGGCTCGCGCGTCGCAAATCGCGCCGGGCGCCCGCGCCGCACGGGAGACATCCATGACCGTCCACCAGACCACCGGCTTCACCAGCCCCGACCTCCAGGGGCGCGAGACCGCGATCGTGCCGAACTACATGTCCGGCTTCGGCAACTCCTTCGAGACCGAGGCGCTCGAGGGCGCGCTGCCGGTGGGCATGAACTCGCCGCAGAAGATCAACTACGGCCTCTACGCCGAGCAGCTCTCGGGCTCGCCCTTCACGGCGCCGCAGGCGACGAACCAGCGCTCCTGGCTCTACCGGATCCGTCCCTCGGTGAAGCACTCCCACCGCTACGCGCGGGTCGACCGCGGCTTCATGCGCACCGGGCCGTGCCGCGAGGACACCGACCTCGCCATCGGCCAGATGCGCTGGAACCCGGTGGCGATCCCCGACGAGGCGCTCACCTTCGTCACCGGCCTGCGGACCGTGACCACGGCGGGCGATTCGGACACGCAGGTGGGGATGGCCGCCCACCTCGCCTTCGTGACGCGCTCGATGGGCAACGAGTATTTCTTCAACGCCGACGGGGAGTACCTCGTCGTGGCGCAGGAAGGCAGCCTGCGCTTTCGCACCGAGTTCGGCGTCATCGAGTTCGGCCCGGGCGAAATCTGCGTCGTCCCGCGCGGCGTGATCTTCAAGGTCGAGCTCGTGGACGGACCGGCGCGCGCCTACGTCTGCGAGAACTACGGCGGCCAGTTCACGCTCCCCGACCGCGGGCCGATCGGCGCCAACTGCCTCGCCAACCCGCGCGACTTCCTCACGCCGGTGGCGGCGTGGGAGGACGTCGAGGAGGAGAGCTTCCTCTACGTGAAATGGGGCGGCGACCTGTTCATGACCAAGATCGAGCAGTCCCCGCTCGACGTGGTCGCCTGGCACGGCAACTACGCGCCCTACAAGTACGACCTGCGCCGCTTCGCGCCGGTGGGGGCGCTCCTGTTCGACCACCCGGATCCGTCGATCTTCACGGTTCTCACCGCGCCGACCGAGACGCCCGGCTCGGCCAACATCGACTTCGTCATCTTCCCCGACCGCTGGATGGTGGCGGAGAACACGTTCCGCCCGCCGTGGTACCATCGCAACCTGATGAGCGAGTTCATGGGCCTCGTCTACGGCGTCTACGACGCCAAGCCCGAGGGCTTCGTCCCCGGCGGCTTCTCGCTGCACAACCAGATGCTGCCCCACGGGCCGGACATGCAGGCCTTCGAGCACGCCTCCAACGTCGACCTCGGGCCCACCAAGCTCGCCGGCACCATGGCCTTCATGTTCGAGACCCGCTTTCCGCAGCGGGTGACCGCCTGGGCGGCGGGGCTGCCGGAGCTGCAGGAGAGCTACATCGACTGCTGGCAGGGCCTTAAGAAGCACTTCGACCCGACGCGGCGCGAGCCGAAGTGACTCGAGCGGTACGCATCGCCCGATGTGTCCCACCGCCGCGCCTCGCTCCTGCCGCGACCGCGATGTCGGCTCTCCCCCCTCCCTCGTGGAGAGGGGGGAGTCGGTCGGCGCGTGCCGGGAGCGGATCGCCTCAGCCCCGCCCGCGGGTGCGCGCCATGAAGTTGTCGAAGGCGAGCTCGTTCACGGGCCACCAGAGCAGCGCGTCGTCGCGGTAGGCGCGGTAGCTGTCCCACGAGCGCTTGAACGCCTCGTTGGTGGCCGCCGTCTCGTCGTAATAGGCGTTCGCCGCCGTGAGCGCGGCCTCCATGACGTCCTGCGGGAAGTAGCGCAGCTCGGCGCCCTTCGACACCAGCTCCTTGAGCGCCCCCGGGTTCACGAAGTCGTACTTGGCGAGCATCCAGTTGTTGGCGGCTTCCGAGGCGTGGCGCAGGATCGCCTGGTAGTGCGCCGGCAGCGCGTTCCAGGCCTCGAGGTTGATGGCGGCGTGCAGCATCGCCCCGCCCTCCCAGAAGCCCGGCGCGTAGTAGTACTTCGCCACCTGGTGGAAGCCGAGCTTGAGGTCGTCGTAGGGGCCGACGAACTCCACCGCGTCGATGGTGCCGCGCTCGAGCGCGGAGTAGATGTCGCCCGGCGCGATCTGCTGGGGCACCACGCCGAGGCGCGCCATGACCTGCCCGCCGATCCCGCCGATGCGGAACTTGAGGCCCTCGAGATCGGCGACCGCGTTGATCTCCTTGCGGAAGAAGCCGCCCATCTGCGCGCCCGAGTTGCCGCAGGCGAGGGAGATCGCGTTCATCGACGCGAGCACCTCGTTGATCAGGCTCTCGCCGCCGCCGAAGTGCCACCAGGAATGCTGCTGGCGGGCGTTGAGCCCGAAGGGCACGCCGGTGGCGAAGCCGAGCGCCGGCTCGCGGCCGAAGTAGAAGTACAGCGGCGTGTGCCCGGCCTCGATGGTGCCGTTCGAGACGGCGTCGAGCACCTGCAGGCCGCCGACGATGTCGCCGGGCTTGAAGGTCTGGATGGTGAAATTCCCGTCCGTCGCTTCCGAGACGTAGCGCGCGAACGTCTCCATCGTGCCATAGATGGTGTCGAGCGAGTTCGGGAAGCTCGACTGCATGCGCCAGGTCACCGCCGGCTGGGACAGCGCGATCGCCGGGGCGGCGATCGTGGTCGCGGCGGCGGCGCCGGCGCCGAGCCCGGCGGTCTTGAGGAACGCTCTCCTGTTGGGATCGGTGGTCATGGGCGGGTCCTTCTCCGGTCGTTTCCCCTGATGGTCAGACAAGCACGAAAGGTGCGCGCTACGCCATGAAATTAGCCTCTCTCAAGCACGGCCGCGACGGCCGCCTCGTGGTCGTCTCGCGCGACCTCACGCACGCCACGGACGCCTTCCCGGTGGTCGCGACGCTCCAGGCCGCGCTCGACGACTGGGCGCGCGTGGCGCCGCGGCTCGCGGACCTCGCCGAGAGCCTCGAGCACGGGGCCGTCCCCTCCTTCCGCTTCCACGAGCACGACTGCGCCTCCCCGCTGCCGCGGGCCTATCAATGGGCGGACGGATCGGCCTACGTGAATCACGTGGAGCTGGTGCGCAGGGCGCGCGGGGCCGAGATGCCGGAGAGCTTCTGGACCGACCCGCTGATGTACCAGGGCGGCTCGGACGCCTTCCTCGGCCCGCGCGACCCGATACGCATGGCGGACGAGGCCTTCGGCATCGACTTCGAGGCGGAGATCGCGGTGGTCGTCGGCGACGTGCCCATGGGCGCGACGCCCGAGGTGGCGGCGGGCGCGATCCGGCTGGTGATGCTCGTCAACGACGTCTCCCTGCGCAACCTCATCCCGGGCGAGCTCGCCAAGGGCTTCGGCTTCTTCCAGGCCAAGCCCTCCTCCGCCTTCTCGCCGGTGGCGCTGACGCCCGACGAACTCGGCGCGACCTGGGACGGCGGCAAGGTCTCGCTTCCGCTGCTCAGCTACGTCAACGGCAAGACCTTCGGCCGCCCGAACGCCGGAGTCGACATGACCTTCGACTTCCCCCGCCTGATCGCCCACGCCGCGCGCACGCGACCCCTGTCGGCCGGCACGATCATCGGCTCGGGCACGGTCTCGAACCGGGACGAGGGCGGCGGCCCCGGCCGGCCGGTCCCCGAGGGCGGGCTCGGCTATTCCTGCATCGCCGAGATCCGCATGGTGGAGACCATCGCGTCGGGCGAGGCGCGCACGCCGTTCCTGAAGTTCGGCGACATGGTGCGCATCGAGATGAAGGACGAGGCCGGCCACTCGCTGTTCGGCGCGATCGAGCAGGTGGTCGAGACGGCGTGAGCGCGCCCGCGACCGGCGGCCCTACGCGGGCCGCCGGCGGGACTGGACGCGATAGATCCGGGTCCGGGCCGGCGTGCCCTCCCCCGTGCCGAAGGCGCGGTCGAGACGGGTCGCGGCCACGGCCGCCGGGTCCTCTCCCGCGGCCTCGCCGACCAGGGCGCCGGCCGGGGTCGCGAGCGTCTCCGTGCGCAGGTCGTGCTCCACGGTCCGCCGATCCGTGAGCGCGTCGTCACGCAGGAACAGCGTCGCCGAGACGAGGACACCGTCGGCGACGAGCCGTGCCGCTTCCTCGGCGAGACGACCGAGGACGTGGGCGGCCGGCGGGGCTCCCTCCGGCAGGCGCAGCGCGA